>JAFIEO010000039.1 GCA_020832445.1 Paracoccaceae bacterium | reverse complement strand
CGCAAAAACCCTCGACGTGGTCAGCCGTGAAGCCGGCCACCACACGCCGGTGAAGACCTTCGCGCAGACCGCGACGGGCCACGCGGCGCTGGTACGCCACCTGCGCGCCCTGCGGCCCGAGCGCGTGGTCATGGAGGCCACCGGTGTCTATTATCTCGATGCCGCGCTCGCCCTGCACGCCGCCGAACTGCCGGTGTGCGTGATCAACCCGCGCAGCTTCAAGCACTTCGCCGAGCTCAAGCTGCGCACCAGCAAGACCGATGCGCTCGACAGTGCGCTGCTCGCCGAGTACGCCGAGCGACTCACCCCGCCGCTGTGGACGCCGCCCGAGGAACGGGCGCTGGCGCTGCGCGATATCGGCCGGCAGATCAATCGCCTGACCCACGCCTGCACGCAGGCAAAAAACCGCCTGCATGCCCTGCAGGCCAAGCACGCCACGCCGCCATTGCTCATCGACGACGAACACCAGGGCATCGCCCAGCTTCAAGAGCGGATCGAACGCTTGCGTGCCGCCGCCCGGGAGCTCATCGCCCAAAGCCCGCGCCTGAGCAATGACTTCGAACACCTCATGGCGGCCAAAGGGCTCGGGGAGATCAGCGCCCTGGCCATCCTCGCCGAGCTCAGCGTGCTGCCCGCCGATCTCAAGGCCGCGCAGGTCAGCCGACATGCCGGACTCGATGTCCGACTCAACCAATCCGGCACCAGCGTCCAGCGACCAGGACGGCTGAGCAAGGCCGGCAACGCCTATCTGCGCGCCGCGCTCTACATGCCCGCCATGGCCGCCGTGCGCTACGAGCCCCGGGCCAGCGCCTTCTACGAACGACTGCTCGCCCGTGGAAAGAAAAAGATCCAGGCCCTATGCGCTGTCATGCGTAAGTACCTCACCGGCATCTGGGTCTGCCTGAAGCACCAGACCCCCTTCGATGCCGACAAACTCTTCCCGCCCCACCCTCAAGATGCTTGACGGGGAACGGAGTATCTACGTGCTAGTTCAATAGGTTCATGCGTAATCCTGGGAAAGAGCTTGTTCCTTTTTTTTCAACAAACTCATATCCTACAATTTTTTTATCTATAACAAAGCAGCTCCCAATAAAGGTGTTGTTTTCTATGTTGTAGCAATCTATTTTTTTGTTTTTGTCGATTCTTTCTATTGCGTCAATGAGTTGTTCTGATCCTTTCGTTCTCTTTCCTTTTTCTCTCGCTGATTTTAGCCTGGTCTTGGCGCGCTCGCCCGCAAAGCGTGCTAAAAACCTTTCCGGGCTGCCCGCTCCCTCTTCTGCTTCTGGCGTTTCAAGGATGAATCTTAGCTCACCAGCGTCGACTCCCTGTTCGAATTTTGATTCTGCGATAAGCCGCCTGAGATATTCGATGTTCGAAGTGCTCATAGTTGGGGCTCGCAAGCCTTATGTATCCAATACCAGCACGCACCAAGCATCCCGACCCGTATGCCGCGAAAGGTAATCTTCGGCTCTTTTGCGACTAATCTCTGGAAAAAGATCAAGTTCTTCATCCGTTTTGTTGGTGTGCCAGTTCTCGTAGGTTGGGCGGAAATATCCGTCCTCTTCTATGTGATAAATATCACCGCCTAGAATGCCTACATCTGTTTCATGAAGAAGCTTTACTGCGGCTATGGCATCTTCGACTCTAAGAGCAATCTCACCTCCATCAGCGTCTGTTCGAGGTGAGCCTTTCTTCTGCAAGTAGGCTTGGTAATCCCTATAGCTCATCTCACTTTGCCCTGATTCTTTCAAACTGTCTGTGATTTACGGTGTTATCCGGTTCAATTATCCAACTAAAATTCCCTGGCTTTCCATTGATGGCTCCGGGAAGTTCAATTTTTATTCTTTCGATCCCGTCGCCACCTACTATTGTTCTAATGTTAGCGGCGTCTGCATGGTTATCTATTATGCTAGGGAAGTTATGGTCCAAGTCTCGCCCTTCCATTTGGCGACGAACCTTGTCGGTATAAGTAGTGCCCTCAAGAGGGTTTCCCCTTGGCGGCCCACAATCCCCCGGCTTGCACGTCAACCCCAGCGGGTCCACCCAGTGTATGGGATTGGGGGCGTATTCGTAGAGGTTGATGCCGCCCTGCAGGCCGATGGGGTCCTGGTGGATGAAGCGTCCGCTTTGCGGGTCGTAGTAGCGGTGGCGGTTGTAGTGCAGTCCGGTGTCTTCGTCGAAGTACTGGCCCTGGAAGCGGATCGGGTTGCTGATGCTGCCGCTGAGCCCTTCGGTGGCGCCGTAGGCGGTGCGCTAGACGATGCGGCCGTGGGTGTCGGTGAGTTCCCGCGGCGTGCCGAGGGCGCAGCAGTCTTAGGGGCCGGCTATGATTACCCCAAATGGAGACCAATTGTTAAAGAGCGATCATGGCGATAGCTATGTTGTTGAGGTTCGCTTTGCTGACGTCTACCTATACGGCATAGGCTGCCTCCTCGCGAGCACAGCGCCCATGTACAGGTGTCTTGACCCTTCCCGCATGTAGTGCACTCGTCCTGCCCAGCTATTCCCTAACAGAACTGCAGTCCAGATATCATCATCTTTATTGATCGAAGAAAGTTTCTCAATGAGAGCGTCAAAACCGATACTGTCTCGGTCGCTTAGGATTGATGTTCTTTTTTGGATCCTTGCTGTTTCTAGTATTGTTGATGCCCGATCTTTTGAATGTGGATCTAAATTTATCGAAAAATCATCGTCACCAACGTGTCCGCATATAAATGAAATAGATTGGTGATCTTGAGGGGATACGTAGAACTCTTTGCGCAACAAGCTTCCTAGTTTCATGGTTCAAGAACCTCCAACCCTGATCTTCGGCCCCTCAATAGTACTTCCTGCTCGCCGAAAATGTCCTCAGACCATTCCCACGACCATCGTTCAGTAGGACCTGGTGCACCGACAGGTGCGCGAAGCATAACGCCCCCGGGACCTTCCTTTGTGGCGTGCCATCGCGCAATTTCCTCAGATCTTGTCCAAGATGTGAACTCGCTTTGTCCAGAATAGCCTCCGGCGTTGTGCTCAATGGCTGAGACGCCGCCGCATGAAACAGCGGGTTGGGCGACCCCCTGTTGTGCATCTTCTAACGCAGGGTGCTTTGCATGTACGCCGCGGTACAAGTACTGTTGCCCGCCTCCCGCTTCTTTACAACTTAACCCCATCGGGTCCACCCAGTGTATGGGATTGGGGGCGTATTCGTAGAGGTTGATGCCGCCCTGCAGGCCGATGGGGTCCTGGTGGATGAAGCGTCCGCTTAGTGGATCGTAGTAGCGGTGGCGGTTGTAGTGCAGCCCGGTGTCTTCGTCGAAGTACTGGCCCTGGAAGCGGATCGGGTTGCTGACGCTGCCGGTGAGCCCTTCGGTGGCGCCGTAGGCGCGGTAGGCGGTACGCCAGACGATGCGGCCGTGGGTGTCGGTGAGTTCCCGTGGCGTGCCGAGGTGGTCCAGGTGGTAGTAGTAGGTCTGTTCGTCCTGGATCAGACACAGCGGTTTGAAGGTGCCGGGCTCGAAGACGAAGTGGCGTTTGCCGTCCGGGCCGTGCTCGCTGTAGAGGGTGTCGCCGTCCCAGGTGTAGTCGGTGTCGCCGGTGGGCGTGCTTTTGCGTACGCGGCGGCCCAGGGCGTCGTAGGCGTAGTGGCTTTGTTCGCCGTCGTGTTCGACGGTGACCAGTTGGTTGAAGCCGTTGTAGGCGAACCGGGTGACCAGCAGCCCGCCGCGGCCGCGGCGTTCTTCGATGCGGTTGCCTCGGGCGTCGTAGCGGAAATGGCGGTCACCGTGGAAGGCGAGGCGGTTGCCGGTGTCGGTGCCGGCTTCGCCGTGGGCGTCATGCAGCAGGTTGCCGGCCGGGTCGAAGGCGAAGGGTTCGTCCACCAGGCCGTCCACCCGGTGCAGGCGGTCCAGCGCATCGTAGTGGTAGCGGGTGGCGCCGTGGTGCATGTCCACCAGCGTGGCCAGGCGGCCGGCGGCGTCGTAGCGGTAGTCGCGCCGGCTCAGCGTGGTACCGGAGTCGGTATGCCGGGTGTGCTGGCGCTGCAGGCGCCCCGCTGGGTCGTAGTCGAACTGGCTTTCCACGCCGCCCAGGCGGCGGAGGCTTTCCCGGCCGTGGGCGTCGTAGAGGAATTCCGACAGCAATTCGCCGTTGCGGGAGACAGTGCGCAACGCGCCGGTTTCGTCATGGGCGTAGCGCAGTTCCCCGGCGCTGCCGTGGCTCGCCGTGCGCCGACCGAGGGCGTCGTGCTCGAAACGCAGTGAGTGTGCATCCTGCCGTTCGAGGGTGACGCGGCCTGCGGCGTCATGTTCGAAGCGCAGAAAGCAGGTAGCGTTGTCGGCGCGGATCATGCGCCCGGCGGCGTCGTAATGGTACTGCGCGTAGCTGCCGTCCGAGGCGGTGCGGCTGAGCAGCCGGCCCAGTGCGTCGCGCTCGAACGTGGTGGTGATGTCCGCGTCGCGTAGCGCGACCAGGTGGCCGGCTGCGCTGTAGCCGTAGGTCTGGCGGCGGCCGTCGAAGCCGGTTTCCTCGATCAGCCGCTCCGCGGCGTCGTAGCGGAAGGTGGTGCGTTCGCCCTTTTCGTTGACCAGTGCGGTGAGGTTGCGCTCGCTGTCGTATTCATAACGCAGGGAGCGGCCGTCCGGGCCGATGCGCTCCTCCACCTGCGAGAGCCCGCCGTAGCGGTAGCGTGTTTCCCGGCCGGCGGCGTCGGTGAAGCGGGTCAGCCGCCCCGCCTGATCGTAGTGGAAGCGTTGCGCCTGCTCGCCCGGACGGTGGACTTCGGTGACCCGGCCCATGGGGTCGTAGCCGTAGCGGGTGAAGCCGCCATCCGCAGTGACCACGGTGGTGATGCGGTCTTCGCTGTCGTGGCGATAGGTTGTGCGGCGGCCGGCGGTGTCGATTTCCGCCGCCAGCCTGCCCCGCGAATCCCATTCCAGGCGGTGGGACTGGCCCAGGGCGGGGATGATTTCCACCAGGCGCAGGTTGCGGTCATAACGGAAACGGGTTTCATGGCCCTGGGGGGCGATCGTGGTGGCCAGCAGACCGTCGGGTGTGTAGCGGCGCTGCCAGCTGTTGCCGAGCGGATCGGTAATGGCGCTGAGGCGGCCGGCGGTATCGTAGGCCAGGCGGTGTGTGGCGCCCAGCGGATCGGTGTTGCGTATGAGCCGGCCCTGGCTATCGTAGGCGAATTGCCAGCGTGCGCCGTCGGCATCGGTGCGGGAGATCAACTGCCCGGCTTCGTTGTATTCGTAACGGGTGGTGCCGCCAGCCGGGTTGGTTTCCCGGACGATCAGGCCCAGGGCGTTGTACTCGAAGTTCTCCACGCCGCCGCGGCTGTCGATGGTGCGGCTACGCCGGTGCTCCGGCTCCCACTCGAAGCGGGTGTCGTAGATGCCGTCGTTGCCGGTCTGGCGCAGGCAGCGCGCGTGGATGTCGTAACGGTCCCATTCGAAGTGGTAGGCGAAGCCGGACTTCAGGGTCCGCTTGACGAGGACGTGATTGCGGTAGGCGTACTGCTCGCTGCCGCCGGCGCGGTCGGTGGCCGCAATCAGGTCGCCCTCGGGGCTGTGACCGTAGCGGACCAGGGCGGGATGGTTGGCGGCCCTCGACCTGGTCTCGCGTTCGACAATGCTTTGTAGATGGCCTTCGTCGCTGTAGCGCAGCGTCAGCTGTCTGCCCCAACTGCTGCTCAGGCGGTAGAGGCGGTTGCCGTCGTAGTGGAACGCCCAGCGGTGGCCGCGTTCGTCTTCCAGCGTCGCCAGCCGGCAGACATGGAGATCCGGGGAGGGCTCGAAGCGGCGGTCCGGCATGCCTGCCTGGCGGAGCAGGTATTCGCCGTCCGCCAGCGACTGCAGGGTGCAGCCTTCCAGCAGGTTGGTGCTGCTTTCTCCCGGCACGGGGGCGGGCAGCGGGATCTGGCGGCCTTCGCCGTCCTCGAACAGGATGTGCTCCCCGCCGATGTGCAGCCGCTCGCTGCCCGGGTAGCTCCAGCCGTGGCCCAGGCCACGGTCGCGGTTGTCGCCGCTGCGATAGAAGCGGCGCCATACCAGGGGAAGCGGGCCGGGAACCTCGAAATCCACCTGGCCCAGCAGTTCCTCGCCGGTGACCATGCTGATGGGGCAGCCCCGGGTGGGGGTGTTGGCCTCGCTGGCCGATGCGCGGCCATTGGCCACGGAGCCTGCTTCGGCTGTCTGGTTTGACGAGGACGAGGCCGCCGCTTCCGGGGCGTCATTGGGCGGGGACTGGTTGTCCGGCCCATCCTGGTTGTCGGCATCACGATCATTGCGGCGCGCGGCGGAGGGTTGTTCCGCGCTGCGGGCCACGCGCTGGCTGTCCTGGCGGTGGGCGCGCACGGCGCGCGCCATGTTGGCAATGCGGTTCACCGCCTCCACCGTGAAGGGCCCGATGCGGCGCACGGCGCTGCTGGCGGCCAGCGCGGCACCGGCGCCGGCGGTGGCGATGGCAATCAGCACTTCCAGGCCGATTTCCACGGTGAAGCGCACGCCGCGGCGGATGCGGTCCACGTCGGAAACGGACTGCCACATGCCGATGAAATAGCTCCGCAGCATGCGCCGAGCCTTGGCGTCCTCCATCAGCTGGTTAAGGAACTCCAGGCCTTGATCGATCTTCTCCCGGATTGCCTCCAGGGTATCCCCGATCTGCACCCCGATGCCGCGGAGTTCAGCCGCCGCGGCCTGGATGTCGCCGCTGAGTACGTTGGCGGCCATGCGGTAGGTGAACTGGATGGTGTCGCCCACCACGTTCACCACGCCCACGCCCAGCCGTGCCAGCGCCACCAGGCTCTGCCACACGCCCATGACGCCTTCGCCGACGGCCGTCATGGCCGCGCCGACGCGAATCAGCGCGCGTTGGTAGGCCGGCTCGTTCCAGAGTATGCGGTTGCCGATGTCTGCGTGTTGCCAGCGCACCAGCAGGGACTGCCCCAGTTCCTCGGCCAGTTCCAGCCGCCGGTGGCGCAGCATGGCGGCAGTGCTCGCGCCCGCGGAGGGGTGGCTGATGTCGTCGGGCCAGTAGACCAGCGCGTCGTCCTCGTCGAAGAGGCGCTCCCGTTCATCGTGGGATAGCTGGTAGACCTTGATCTCGCCGCTGTTGACGACGCGCTGGAGTTGGCGCCGAACGCGGAAGTTGAAGCGGGGCAGGTCCGCGGCTTCCATATCGCCGAGCCGCACCAGCAGTTCCCGGCGTACATGTTCGGGCAGTTGGTCCACGATCTCGCTGTCCAGTCCGGACGGCGAGCGGCGACGCAGCACCAGCCACGGTGACGCCTGGTAATGCTCGGATGCGAACACCCAGAGGTCGTTCCAGATGCGGAAGGCAACCGGATTGCCGGGATAGCGGGATGCCGGGAACTCGAGAAGTTCATCCATGGCGCGAAGTCCTTTTGCGCGTGTCCTTTGGTCTGCCCGGGCCGTCCGTCGGTGGCATGCTCGCCACCCGCCCTGCAGTGATTTGTCCGGAAAAGTTACCGGTTTTGGTGTCCTGACTCAATAGCGCTGTCGCGGCGTGTGACAGGTTACCGCTGTGTCGCGCGTGGATTCTGGCAGAATGCGCGATGTGCTGGGCAACCGATCAATGGGTGGCGTGTGAATGACTGGATGATGGTTCGGCAGCTTTACGCCGAATGCAGCAGGGAACGCATCTTGCGGCAGCTCTTCTTCTCCAATCTGCTGAATCTCTCCGGCCTGGTTCTGGGGGTGTACCTGCTGCTGGCAGTGGTAGGGCTGATGATGGTGATGACGCTGCTGCCGGGCTGGTGGGCCGCCCCGTTGCTGATTGCCTTGGTGGCCGTGTTCTCGCTGGTGGGCAGCCTGGTTCTGGAGGAGCGGGCGCATGTGGTCTATCCGGATCATTTTCACCAGTATCCCGAGCTGCTGTCGACATACCGCCGCGGTTTCCTGGGCCTGCGTTACGTGGAGCTTGTGTCGCGGTTGCGCACCATCGGTCGGTTCCAGGTCCAGGCGCTGGAGGCGGCCTTGCGTTGCTGCGACGCCGAAGTGGAACTGGCCCGGCAGATGGACAGGCCCCGAGGATGGGGCGGTGTGGTGCTCCTCTCCCTGATTGCAGCCGGCCTCGCCGCAGGCGCGCCGTGGCTCGTCGGCTGGGGCGTGCCCGGCACCCTGCTGTACTGGGTGGTGATCGCTGCCGCGCTGGTTGCCATGCTGCGGGGTGCGGTCATTGCCGTGCAGCCGAAGCGCCGCCCGGAACATGAACTGCGCTGCCTGCTGGTCTGGGCGCTGGAGGAGGCGCGCGCCGATACTCCGTCGTGATAGCCGTGTTTATGTCTGGGATCTGCGGCATGTCGGCCGGCATGTCGCTTCCTACCGTTATTCCAACTCTCGTGTTACAAACGTAGAACTTAAAAGTAGAGCCCGTGCCGCCAATGGTGCAGGGCCAATGAGGTTGCCTGAGTATTTCGGGCAGACCCGCGAGGATGTACGGAGGAGGTTGGTGGCGCAGGAGCTTTTTCTCTACGAGCGGATCAGCCGGCGTCTACTGGATCAGATCCGTCAGGGCAGCTACCGGGTCGGCGAGCGGCTGCCCTCGGTGCGGCGCATGAGCCAACTGTTCGGCGTCAGCGTGAACACCGTCATGCAGTGTTACCGCCACCTGGAGGCGGAAGGCTTTCTCGAGGTCCGCCCGCAGTCCGGGGTTTTCGTCTGTTCCGATGATGTCAGCGAACTGCCGCCCCCCATCCAGCAACGGTTTCCTTTGCTGCCGGTGGAGGTGTCCCTCAGCGAACAGGTGCTGCATTACATGGAGTTCCATGCCGACCCTGATCTGGTCCGGCTGGGGATAGCGCTGCCGGGGCCGGACGTCCAGCCGGTCAGCCGAGTGCTGCAGACGTTGCGCGACGTGACCCGCCTGCAACCGCTGGAAGCCTGGGACTACATGCATCCGCATGGCAATGACACGTTCACCCACCAGCTGGCCCGTCGCAGCCTGCCCTACGAAGTGCCGGTTGCCCAGCAGGACATCATCGTTACCAGCGGCTGCATGGAGGCGCTGACGCTGGCGCTGCGCAGTGTCAGCCGCCCCGGGGATGCGGTGGCGGTGGAGTCCCCCACGTACTACGGCACCCTGTTGTTGCTGGAGGCCCATGAGCGCCGGGTGGTGGAAGTGCCCGCGCACCATCGTGACGGTATCTGCCTGTCCACCCTGGAGCAGGTGTTCTCCCAGGGGGAGGTGGCGGCGTGCATGGTCTCAACGAACGCGCAGAACCCGCTGGGTTTCACCATGTCCGTGGATCGCAAGCGGGCACTGGTGGAGCTATCCGCGCGCTACCAGGTGCCGCTGATCGAGAACGACATCTGGGGCGACACCGTCTACGGCGAGGAAACAGCGCTGCCGGCGAAGGCCTTCGACGAGGAGGGCCTAGTGATCTACTGCAATTCCTTCTCGAAGACGCTGATTCCGGGGTTCCGCCTGGGCTGGGCGGCGCCGGGGCGGTTCCACCACCGCTTTCTGGAATTGAAGCAACTCAGCACGATCACTTCGGGCTCGGCGCCGCAGATGGTGATGGGCCGACTGCTGGAAAACGGTTTCTATGCCCAGCACCTGAGGGATCTGCGGCAGGTGCTGCGGCGGCAGGTGAGCAGTACCGCCGCACGGGTACGCGAGACCTTCCCTGATGGAACCCGGGTGAACCAGCCGTCCGGGGGCTGCGTGCTCTGGGTGGAGTTGCCGGAACAGGTGGATGCCACGGAGCTGTTCAACCGGGCAATAGCCGCCGGAATTCACGTTTTCCCGGGTGACGTATTCTCCGCTGCCGGCAAACACGTGAATTATCTGCGCATCAATGCGGGCAATCCGGTCACGGCAAGGGTGGAACGGGCGCTTGACCGTCTCGGGGAACTGGCCTGTGGGATGGCGTCAGAAGCACCGGCCAGAAAACGGGCCGGGCGATCGCGTTGACGCGTCGCCCGGCCCATTCGTCTAGTCCCGCGAAATGCCTGTGTAGTCGTCGCTGAAGCAGGGCGTGGCCCCGCAGACGTCGATCACCGCGCCATCGGCTTCCATGAATGCGGATTTTTGCTCTCTGGCAGCCGCTGTGCTGCGCGGGGAGCTGTGCGGATCGTTGCCCACATTCACATCCGGGCCGGTGTTGGTGGTCGGCGGGTGCGGATTTCCATCGCCGGTGTTCGGATCCACATCGCCGGAATCCCAGATCATGATCGCATGGCCCTGGTGCGGATACTGGCCGATCTGCGGTATGGCGAAATAGGGATTGTCGTCCGGGTGCTCACCCAGTCGCGCCGTGGGTTCATGAATGGCCGCGCCAATGGTGCGTGCCATGATCTCCGCGCTCCAGTGGTTGACCTGGTAGTCGCCCAGTGCCACGTGCAGCAGCACCGCCTTGTCGGTGGGCGTGTTGGGCAGGTGGTTGCCGGCCAGGTGGCTCAGGTAGCCGTTGTTCTCCGCGCGGTCCCACAGCATCTGCATCAGGCCGAACACCAGCGAGCGGTCCAGCTCATCCTGGTAGGCCTGGTACAGGATGTAGCCGAAGCGCTCATTGAACGGGCCGTAGCGCCGCAGCAGCAGGCTGTAGTTGCTGCCGGGCACGCCCAGTACCCCGCGGTGGATGTTGGGCGCGGTCGCCA
Organism: Paracoccaceae bacterium; assembly: GCA_020832445.1. Lineage (GTDB taxonomy): Bacteria > Pseudomonadota > Alphaproteobacteria > Rhodobacterales > Rhodobacteraceae > Roseinatronobacter. Next base: position 268,814 of record JAFIEO010000039.1, on the reverse strand, counting down.
CCAGCGCGCCACCCTTGATGCCGCCCTGGCTGTTGCCGTCGAAGAAGACGTGGTCCGGTTCGTACACCAATGTGTTGTCAGGGCCGTGACGGAATGCCGGGTCGGACTGGAAGCCGTCCTCGTGGGTCAGCAGTTCGGCCAGGAACATGAAATTCAGCATTCCCTGCTGGCTGCGATCCAGCTGTTTCGGCAGGTTGCTGATGTCGGCCAGGATGGTCTGTATCGTGCCGGCGATGAAATCCTCCTGGGCCATGCCGATCCAGTCGGTGGCGCAGAACATGATGTTGTGTTCGTTCTGCATGGCCCGCACGTTGCCGGAGCGGGTTTCGCCGGCTGGCCCCTCGCCGAACAGGCCATGACCATAGAGGGCGGCGCGGGCGGGCGTCACTGCTGCCGTGTCGTCGTCGAAGTCGGCCACGGTGGAGTCGGCGATCTGGCAGCGGAAGCGGGCGGTCACGGTATCGTCGTGCAGTTGCTGCGGAAGCGCATCCGGGTCGTCCTCGGTGTAGTTGAAACTGGAGCCGGTGGTGCCGCCGATCTGGTTGAGGAAGTTGGGTACTTCGAAGGTGCCGGTGATGCCGCGGCTGAGGCCATCGCGTGCGCTGCCATCTATTTCCAGGCCGACTTCGTCCACGCTGAACTGCGGGGCGCCGCCGCCCAGGTGGGCAAATGCCGTGTCGCGGATGTGCAGCAGCCGTTCGGTCAAGCTCTTCTGGCTGGCCACCGTGAAATCCCAGGCCAGCACCAGTTCGTCGCGATCCACGCCGTGGCTTTCCAGGCGCCCGAAAATGTCCTCCATGTTCTGCCGGCGGGCCTCGTATACGTCTTCGTTGGTGTTCAGTCGGTCGCGATAGGCACGGAACAACGGGCCGGCCTCGATGGGCTCGCCCGCCGCGTCGCGCAGGTTGCGCATGGCCACGATATAGCGTTCGCCCTCGGTGAAGTTCCTTGCCGGGCGGATGATCAGCGCGCGGCCGGCCGGGTTGGATGCATTGACATCCAGTTCGCTCCATATCAGGTGTCGTTCGCCGCTGTCGGCGTTGATGACGAGGATCGGCGCATCGGCATCCAGCGAGCGCTCGATGTCGGTTATGCGCACCGCACCGGTTTGGTCCAGATCCAGTTCGGGGAAATGGGCCAGCAGCATCGCGCCCGGGGAGAAGCCGTCGTTGCGATTCCACTCGGTGGGATCCACCGGGGTGGGCTCCTCCGTCAGCACGTGAATGAAATGCCGCGGTGGATCGGGGGGGATATCCAGCGGCTGGGCGACCGGCATGGCATCCGGGTCGAACGCGATGCGTATTCCGGTCTCGGTGTCGTCGTCCGAACGCGTGTGGTGATTGCTGGGAAACGGGTACAGGCAACTGCTGCTGACCAGGTGATCACACACCCCGGCGGTGCTGCTGTCCAGTTCTTCCGACAGATCGATCTCGCCGGCGAATTCGAAGTCATCGTCCGAGCTGGACGAGCTGGAACTGCTGAAGCATCCCTGCAACGCGAATGCCGTGACTGAAAGGAATGCAATGGGCCATAGCGGGCGCATATCGACGTCTCCTCCTTGCTGGAACCGTAAGCGGTTCTCTCGGTAATGCCGGGCATCGGCCCAGGGTCTCCACAAGGTAGCGCCCGGCGCACCGCAGCAAACAGGTACAGTTCAGGCGTTCCGGCTGAGACAGTTCGGGCGAGCGCCCGACGGTAGCAACCGCTGCGCGGTTACTACCCTACGGCGGGACGGGTTCCGGGACGGCCGATGTGGCGTAGGGGGGTAATCGCCGCAGGCGATTGCCACCGATCCGGCCGTGAGGCCGGACACCGTCCAAGGCAGTTCGGGCATTCGCCCGACGGTAGCAACCGCTGCGCGGTTACTCCCCTACGGCGGGACGGGTTCCGGGAGCGGCGGTGTGGCGTAGGGGGGTAATCGCCGCCAGGCGATTGCCACCAATCCGGCCGTCAGGCCGGACACCTCCCGAATGCTTTTCCCCCATATGTCCGTGTTGCCTACGGTCCCGGCTGTTCCAGTCGTTTTCGCACATCTGTATCTGTTATTGCTCCGGCTCCTCTGCCTAATGTCATCGCAGATGCTGGCCGCATGCATGCGGCCAGCGCATAAGAGAACCCGGATCACCGGGGCATCGATGGAGGAGTGACTCATGTCTGCACGTGTATGCAGCGGCCTGCTGGTCGCCGCGAGCGCGTTGGCGCTTGCGGGATGTTTCAGCAGCAGTTCGGATTCAAACAACAGACCCGATGTTTCCATCAGCGTCCTGTCCAGCGCGGAGGACCAGGTCAGCGGTGGCGACGTGCGCATTGCGCTGGAGGGCATGCGCGGCAGCGGCGGCAGCCTGGAGCTGTGGCTGAACGACCAGAACATCGGCCAGGCCGGGCTCGCCATGCGCGATGGCCGTCTCGAGGGCCTGGTGGACGGACTGGTCCTGGGCGATAACGTGCTGGAACTCCACCATACCGAGCATGGCCGCCTGGATTCCGTGACGCTGACCAATCATCCGATCACGGGTCCTATGTTTTCCGGGCCACAGCAATACCCCTTCGTCTGCAGCTCGGTGCTGGAGTGGGGCGTGCAGCCGCTGGTCGATCATGACGAGGAGTGGGGTTTCCCCGTTCACGACGAGGCCGACGATCTGATCGGCTACAGCAAGGATTGTTCGGTGGAGCCGTTCGTCGAGTTCCATTACCTGAGCACCGATGGCGGCTACAAGCCCATGCCGGAGGACGGCTCAAGGCCGGATGACATCGCCACTACCGAACTCCTGGACGGCCGCCAGGTGGACTTCATCGTGCGCTGGGAGCGTGGCACCATCAACCGCTTCCTGTACAGCTTCGCGACCCTCGCGGAACTGGACGATGTGCCGGAGCAGCCGAGTACGGCGAACTGGAACGGCCGCCTGCTCTACCACTTCCAGGGCGGCGTGGGCATCGGCCATTTCCAGGGGCGGATGGATTCCAACCGCGCCAAGTTGCGCGAGGTGCTGGGCCAGGGCTACGCCGTGATCTATTCCACCGGTAATCGCACCGGCGAGCACTACAACCTGCAGGTGGGCGGCGAAACCGCGCTGATGGTGAAGGAGCACTTCATCAAGCGGTACGGTGTGCCGCTGTACACGGTGGCCATCGGCGGCTCCGGCGGGGGCATCCAGCAGTACGTGTATGCGCAGAATCACCCGGGTCTGCTCGATGCGGGCGTGCCGCAGTACACCTATCCCGACATGGTGACCCAGACCATCCACGTGGGTGACTGCGAACTTCTGGAATACTACATGGACGCCACCGACCGGGATAACGTCAAGTGGCAGCAGGAGGAGAACCGCAGCTGGCTGGTGGGGTTCAACGCCACCGATGCCAGGCCGGATCCGCTGGCCGAGGGGCGCGCCATGCTGGGCTACGGCGGCGCGGAAGGTTCCACCGAGTGCGTGCCGGCCTGGCGGGGCCTTACGCCGCTGGCGATGAATCCCCACTTCGGCCAGGTACGCGAGCAGGACAAGATGCACCCGCCCGGCATCATGGAGGATGTACGTTGGACCCACTACGACGACCTGCGCAACATCTACGGCCTGGACGACGACGGCGAGCCGCGGGTGCTGTGGGACAACGTCGGCGTGCAGTACGGCCTGCAGGCCATGAAGGACGGGAACATCACGCCGGAGGAATTCCTCGACCTGAACTGGCACGTCGGCGGCTGGAAGCATCCGAAGGACATGGTGCAGGAGGGCTTCCCCTTCCTGGGCAGTCTGGGGGATGTCATGGCGGACCCGACGCTGTTCGATCCGTGGAGCAGCCGCAACATGAATCTCGCTCCGGACGCCGACACGCCGGCGCCCCGCACCGAGGGCGACGTTCTGGCCATGCAGGCGGCCTACGAGTCCGGCATGGTGTTCGATGGGCAGCTGGACATCCCGTTCATCGACTGGCGTCACTATCTGGAAGAAGTGCTGGACATGCACAACACGCATCAGTCCTTCGCCGCCAGGCAGCGCATCATCAATCGCATGGGCCACGCCGACAACCAGGTGATCTGGTTCACCGACGCGCGCCCCACCACCTTCGATGAGGAGCGAGATCCCGATGGCCGGGGACGTCCGTCCGACGATTTCAACCAGACCTGGATGGCGCTGGAGGTGATCGACGAGTGGATGGCGAACATCCGCGAGAATCCGGACCTGAGCGTGGCCGACAACAAGCCGGCGCTGGCGGTGGACAGCTGTTTCGACACCGATGGCACGCTGATGGATGCCGGGGATGACGTCTGGAACGGTATTCTGGATGACAATGCCGAGGGCGCCTGCACCAGCGCGTTCCCCATCTATTCCACCTCGCGCATCGTGGCCGGTGGGCCGATCGAGGGCTACGTGTTCAAGTGCGCGTTGCAGTCCGTGGAGGATGCCATTGCGGCCGGCGTGTACGGGACGTGGACGCCGACGACCGAACAGCGCCAGACGCTGGAGCAGATCTTCCCGCAGGGGGTATGTGACTACACGCAACCTGATCAGGGTAGGCCTTGACCGAACGTGCAGGGTGCGCAGAGCCGTTGGTTCTGCGCACCACGCGGCTTGCTCCACTTCTATTCGCGTCATCGCGTAGGGGGGTAATAGCCGTCAGGCGATTGCCACCGATCCGGCCGCGCGGCCGGCCACCACCCAAGGCGCTTCGGGCGCCCGCCCCCCCACACCTCCCAAGGCGGGTCGGGCGAGCGCCCGCCGGTAGCAACCGCTGCGCGGTTACTCCCCTACGGCGGGACGGGCCCGGGGACGAGCGGCGTGACGTAGGGGGGTAATCGCCGCAGGCGATTGCCACCGATCCGGCCGCGAGGCCGGAAACCTCCCAAGGCAGTTCGGGCTTGCGCCCGACGGTAGCAACCGCTGCGCGGTTACTCCCCTACGGCGGGACAGGCCCGGGGACGGGCGGTGTGGCGTAGGGGGGTAATCGCCGCAGGCGATTGCCACCGATCCGGCCGCGAGGCCGGAAAGCTCATGCCAGCCAGCTCCCCGCACCTATTCGGTGCTTGCGCCTGCGCTTTGCATCATTTCGGCGCACGCCAGTTTCCGGAAATGTCAACCCAATAATTCCCAAAAACTTGAACTGCGTCGCAGAATCAGGCGACACTCTACTCCATGCGCCTGACAACGGCCGACGTGTCGACTGCCTTGCCGATGCCCGGAACGATTAAACGCGCATAAGACGAATAACCAACAATAAAGCTGGACGTCGGGCGCCTTCCATTGATCGGAAGGGCGGACCTGGCAGGGAGATTGGCCATGGGGGCTAAGGGTGGTGGCGCGAAGTCGCGTGCGCGGCGGGCATGCGTGCGTGGAAACTCTCCGGCCGCACAACGTGTAGCCGCTCCTCCAAGGTGGAAACCCAGCTCCGTTGCCGTCGCCATCTCCATGGCGTTCGGTATCCCGCTGCCGGCCTTCGCCGATGTGACTGCCGTGGGCGGCGGTCCAACCACCGTCGATACCTTCGATCCTTCAGGCAGTTACAGCACCGGTTACGACGTCAACACCTCCCAGGTGCGGAATAACGTCGGCCTGAACCGTTTCGACCGCTTCAACGTCAGCTCCGATACCCACGTCCGTCTTCACCTCCCGAATGGCTCGCACTCCCTGGTCAACCTGGTCGAGGGCGGCAGTCGTGCGGAGGTGCATGGCCTGGTGCAGGGCATCCAGGACGGCAGCGTCGGCGGCAATCTGTATTTCGCCAGTTCGGCCGGTTTCCTGGTGGGCGCCGGGGGTGTCATCGAGGCGGGCAGCCTGACCATCAGCACCCCCACGGATGGGTTTCTCGACGAATTCCGCTCCGATTTCGATAGCGGCATCACCAGTGGTGCGGTGGAGCGCATGCTCAGCGGCGACGTGCCGCTCAGCAACGCCGGCGTGATCGAAATCCACGGCCATCTCCGGGCGGAACGCTCGGTGCTGCTGCACAGCCGGCGTGTCACTGTCTCCCGCGCCGAAGGTGCTTCCGAGGATGCCGGCATTACCATCACCGGTGATGCCGAGAACCGTGGCCAGGCGCTGTTCGAAAGCCTGGTGAATACCGATGGCTTCCTGGCCGGTTCGGCCATCGCGGAAACCGAAGGCGGCGCGTTGGTGATCGTCGGTCGGGACCAGGGCGTGACCATCGGGCCGGGCGCCACGCTGGACGCCGGCGACGGCGGGCTGCTGATTACCGCCGCCGACTTCCAGCGCCCCAGCGGCGGCGACACGCCACTGGACGAGATCAGCGACTGGTTCAAGCCTTCCCGCACCGCCACTGCCGAGGTCACCATCGGCGGTACCTTGCGTGGGGGTGACGTGACCATCGTTGCCGCCGCGGAGGCGGTCACCGAGTGGCAGACACCGCAACTGGAGAGCATCGAGGACCTTTCGCCGGAACTCTACCAGGAACTGAGCGGCGCCAGGGACAGCCTGCAGCAGGAATTGCCGGCGCTGGACGGCGCGGTGGCCATCGCCAACGCCGACGCCAAGGTCACCATCCAGGACGGCGCCGTGATCGAAAGCGGCGGCGATGTGACGCTGGAAGCCCACGCCCATCGCTCCGCTACGGCCGAAGCCAGCGCGGAGGACGGTAAATGGCTGGGTGCCGCGGCGGCCTATGGTCGCCTGTCCGGGGAAACACGGGTGCTGGTGGAGGAGGGCGCGGACATCGCTGCGCCGGACGGCACGCTTTCGCTGCTCGCCACCAGTCTGAACGAACTCGCCGTCTCCGCCAGCTCCAGCGCCAACCAGAGCGAGTCGGTGAGTCTCTCCGGCACCGTTGCGGTATCGGAAGTGGACGTGAAAACCATCGCGGAGCTGAATGCGGGCCGCAACGGCAGCGACAACCGCATCAACGTCGATCGCGTGGAAATCAGCGCGATCAGCGATAACAGCTACAGCACCGAGGCCAAGGCCAGCGCCGAAGCCGGTCTTGCCATCGGCCTGGCCGTGGCTGTTTCGCTGATCGAGTCGGAAACCCGCGCAACGCTGTCCGGTTCGCTAGAGCTCGGCGATGGGCTGGCCATGCTGGCGCATTCCAGCACCAGCACGCTGAACAACGTGGCCGCCACCGAGGCCGGCGAGGCGTCCGGTGACGACAACGGCGATGACGGCAATGAGGACGGTGAAGATCAGCTCGGTGAGTGGATCGCGCCGAAACTGGAGAGCGCCTCCGATGATGTGGCCGCGAACGGAGGCGACAACGGCGAGGACACCCCGGCGGCCGGCAGCGACGGCGGCCTGCCGCTGAAGATCGGATCCGCCGTGGCCTTCCTGGAGGCCGAGGAAACCGCGACCGCGGAGATCACCGAGGGCAGCAGTATCAACCCACTGCCGGATACCGATCCCGTGCCCGCGGCCGGCGATGTCACCATCATCGCCCGCCGCGAACTGGGCGGCTTCAGCAACCACGCCACCAGCGGCACCGTGAGCGAGGGCAAGGACAACGGCAGCAGCGTGTCCATCAGCGCCGCCGTGGCGCTGGCCTTTGTCGAGCATTCCGCGACTGCGCGTATCGGCGACGGTGCCGACATTGCCGCGGGGCGCCTGGGCGTGGCCGCCGATGTGCTGGTTCATCCCCATGCCGAGTGGGGCGAGGACGACGGCTTCGGCAGCATCGACGATTTCGGCGGCGACGATGCCGATACCGACAACCTGAATTCCTATGCCAGCGCCAGCCTGGAGGGTGGGTCCGATACCGTGACCATCTCCGGTGCGGTGGCCTATCTGAACCTCGACAGCCGCGCCAGCGCCCGGGTGGGCGACCAGGTAAGGTTGCGCACTGGCGATGCCGACGGTGACTGGAGCACAGCGCTGGGCGACGGCGATGATGCGCCGGAGATTGCCTGGGACGGCTCCCTGTCCATTCGGGCCGGTGCCGATGTGCGCACCGTGGACCTGGCCGGCGGGGCCTCGGAGAGCGGCAAGGTCGGCATTGGCGGAGCGGTGGCGTGGATCGATCGCAGCACCACCGCGGAGGCCCTGGTGGGGCACGACAGCCGGCTTCTGTCCCAGGGGGACGTGCGTCTGTCGGCCCAGCGGCGGGACGATTTCATTGTGCTGGCGCCGGTCTCCGGCAAGGGCGCCGGCGAGGATTCCACGGTCAGCCTGAATGCCGCCGTCGCCTATGGTCGCTTCCGCGGCACCACGCTGGCGGAACTGGGTCATGGCGCCAGGGTGGAAGCCGATGGCGCTTTCAGCCTGCTGGCGGATACCGCGTTCACGGCCGAGGTGGCCACTGTTTCCACGCTGGAGGACGGCGGTACGTTCGCGTTGTCCGGCACGGTTGCCTATGCCGATTTCTCCCAGTACACCGTCGCCCGCCAGGGGACGGATTATGCCGCCGGCTACGTGCCACTGCCGGGCGCGGAGAGCCGTATCAGCGCCGGCGCGGTCACCCTCGCCGCAACCCAGGAAGCCAGCTACAGCGTTTCCGCCACCGCCAAGGCCGAGAGCCGGGTGGCGGTCGGGCTGGCTGCGGCCGTGGCCGATATCTTCAGCGACACCCATGCCGGCCTTGCCGGCGCGGTGGAAACCGACGGGCCGGTGGTGGTGCTGGCGGATTCCCTCACCGGCACCAAATCGCTCGGTGCGGAAACCAGTGCAGCAGCTCCCTCCGGCGATGACGACGATGATGACGGCGAGGTGCAGGGCGAGGTCGCCAAGGACGGCACCTCGGCCACCGATTTTGCCCAGCGACGCAGCGACAATGCCGACAGCACCACCAGCGACTCCGTCGCCGCGAGCGAGAGCGGCAGTCCTGCCGCCGGTGGCGCAACCGGGTCCGGTGACAGCAATTTCGATCTGCGGCTGAGCGGCGCAGCGGCCATTCTGCTGAGCGAGGAGGCGGCCCGCGCCACCGTGGCCGATGGCGCCACGATCGGCAGCATCACGGACCGCGCCGGTGATGTGGTCATCCTGGCGCGCCGCCAGGAAAACGGCCTCACCACCCGTGTGAAGAGTGCCACCGAGGCGAAGGTGGACGACAACGGTACCGGTGTGGCGGTCAGTGCCGCGGTCAGCTTCGTGGAGTTGTACAACCAGGCATCGGCGCTGGTGGGCGCCGACGTGGTCATCGTCGGCGAGCGCATCGGTATCGGCTCGCTGGTGGCGTTGCCGGACCATTTCCAGCCACCCAGCCTTGATGACGTTCCCGACTGGCAGGAACACGAAAGCCTGGATTCCTTCCGCAAGCAGGCTGTGGAGAACGGCGAGGAGTTGGTGGAGAGCTGGTTCACCACCTATGCCAGCGCCACCGCCAGCAGCGAGAACAGCACGGTGGATGTGGCCGGTGCGGTGAACTACCTGGGGCTTCAGAGCCTGAGCGAAGCCTGGGTGGACGACGGCACCGTGCTGGACGCGGCGGGTGCGGACGGTGACTGGGAGTACGTGATCACCGAGGCGGACGAGGACGAGGGCATCGACGAGGACGCCTGGGCCTTCCAGGAAGTGATCACCGTCATCGCCCGTTCCGATGTTTCCACCATCGACCTGGCGGGCAATCTGGCCGGGCTCACCGGTTTCGGCGTGGATGCCGACGGCACCACCGCTGCTATCGGCGGCGCCTTCGCCTGGGCCGAGCGCAGCAACACCACGGTGGCCGGCCTTGGTGCCGGGGTCACCGTCAACGTGCCTGACGGCGCACTGCTGGTGGAAGCCGATGCCAGCGACCGGGCCATTACCCTGGCGCCCACTTCCGGCCGGGGCGCCGATTACGCGGTGAACGGCACGGTGGCGGTGACCCGCACCGACCATCTCACCGTCGCCAGCATGCACAACAGCGCCAACGTCACCGCCGCCGGCATCAGTCTGCTGGCCGGGCAGGATCTCACCATCTGGTCCGTCGCTGGTGCGGTTTCCCTGGGCCAGAATCTGGGTGTTGGCCTGGGCAGCGCGGTCAACGATCTGTCCACGCACACCATTGCGCTGATCGGCGACAACAGCGACTATCGGCCGGATGGCCTGGCGGATACCGCCGGTGCCGGGGAGTCCGGCGATCAGGGGCTGATCCGCGCCGATGCAGTGAACGTGGATGCCGCCACCCGGGGCCTGATCGGCACTGCCGCGGTCGCCGGGGCGCAGGCCGGTGGCCAGCAATCGCAGGACGGCGCCAGCGACTCTGCGCGCGGCGGCTTCGACAGCCGCACCTCCGACGTTCAGGACGGCGCCGCGGGCGCCTCCGCCGACGATGCGCTGGAAGGCCCGGCCGACAGCCTTGTATCCGGCCAGACCGATGGCGACCAGAGCCTGGGCGGCAGCGGTTCCACCGATTCGGGCGCCAGTTTCAACATTGCGGTCTCCGGCTCCGCGGCGGTCAACCTCACCGAACTGAACACGGATGCCGTCGTGGACGGCGCCGACATTTCCGGCCGCGATGCTGACACGGTCACCGTGCGGGTGCAGGCGCTGAACACCACCGACCAGTTGGCGCTGGCCGGCGCCGGCGCGCTGGTGCGCGATTCCGGCGACGGCGGTGGCAGCAGCGGTGGCGGCGGCGGCGGGTTCACTGCCGCCATTGCCGGTGCCGTGGCGGTGAACCAGCTTGAGAACATCACCCGCGCGCGGGTCCTGGACAGCAGCATCACTCAGGTGGGCACGGGTGACGGACGGCCGGGCGTCGACGTCCAGGCCATGACCGCCGGTGAACTGATCGGCGTCGGCCTGGGGCTGGCGGTGGACACCGACTCCGGTGACAGCAGCTTGACCGTGGCCGGCTCCGTGTCGCTGGGCATGTTGCGCAACCAGACCACGGCCGAGGTGGACGATAGTACGCTGACCGGCGAGGGTGGAGACGCCGCCGTGCGACTGGTGGCCTACGACCGTTCCCGGATCGCCAGCGGCGGCGGCGCGCTGACCTACGGTGGCCGCGTGGGTCTGGGCGTGGCGGTCACTTATGCCGATATCGCCAACCAGACGCGGGCCGCGGTCACCGACAGCAGCATCAGCGAATTCGGCGCGCTGGATATCGGCGCTTTCTCGGCCTCCCGCATTATCAGCGCGGCAGCCGGCCTGCAGCTCTCCACAGACGGCAACCAGGGAGTGAATATCGCCGGCTCGGTGGCGGTGAACCGCATCCGCAACCATGTGATTGCCGAACTGGGAGGCGAGGCCGGTTCCACGGTTGCGGTGGACGGCGATGTCACCGTGCAGGCCGTCAGCGTCTCCGGCAGCAGCTTCGACAGCCTGCTGGCGGATCTGGACAGCGCCGCCGGCAGTAGCGGCCGGCACGATGTGAACTGGAGCGGCGACGACTCCGAGGTGGCCGCCGACGGCAGCATCGAATCCGAGGACACCGGGGCTCCCGGCGGCAGTCACGAGGACCAGGGCGAGATCGACGACCAGTACGCCGATTTCGTCGACGACGCCTCGGTGGGCGGCGTGCTGGACGGCGAGGCGATCCTCGGCATCGCCGGCAACATCCAGGCCGGCAAGAACCAGAACAGCATCGGCCTGTCGTTCAACGGCAATTTCATCGACAACATCTACGAGGCCCGCATCGACAACGCCACGGTGACCGCCGACACGGTCACCGTGGATGCCATCCAGTCGGCGCGCATTCTGGGCATCGCCGCCGGCGCGGCGATCACCACCGGGAAGTTCGCAGGACTGGGCTCCGGCGTCGCCAACATCATCGGCCTGGACGACGACGCCGGTCGGGTGCACGCCGGCATCAGTAACGCCACCATCAATGCCGACAGCATCAACGTGCGCGGGCTGAACCAGTCGCGCATCGATGCAGCCGCCGGCAACGTGGCCTACTCCAGCAAGGCGTCCTTCGGCGCCGCCATCGGCTACAACGAGATCGCCACCAGCACGCTGGCGACCGTGGAAGACAGCACGCTGCGCGGCCGTGACGGCGATGGCACGGCGGCCGATACCCTGCGCGTGGCGGCGCTGGCCACCGGTGACATCTACGCCATCGCCGTGGCGGGCAGCGCCTCGCAGCAGGTGGCGTTGGCCGGCTCCGGGAACATCAACCGGCTGAACCAGAACGTTTCCGCGCTGCTGGACGGCAGCAGCCTGACCGTGGCCGACGTGGATGTGAGCGCCGGCAACCGCGGGCTGGGCTCGACCGCCGAGATCTGGGCGCTGACCGGCAACGTGACGGTGGGCGGCAAGGCGGCCGTGGGCGCTTCCTTTGCCTGGAACGAAATCGGAAACGCGTACAGCGCCCGGGTCTCGGACACCGATTTCGACCAGCTCGAGACGCTGAATATCAGTGCCGAATCCTCCGGCAAGATCCGCACGCTCACCGCCGCCGGCGCCTTCTCCCAGGGCTCGCTGGCGGTGACCGGCGCCGGGTCCTACTCGGTAATCAGCGCCGAGACCAGTGCCGTCCTGGAAAACAGCGGCATCAGCGGCGACAGCGCGCTGGTGCAGGTGCTTGCCACGGACGATGCCGACATCGCCTCCATCGCCGCGTCGCTGGCGGTGACCACCAGCAGTGCCGCCGGTGCCGGCGCCATCGCCGTCAACGAGATGCAGAACGGCGTCACCGCCGAAGTGCTGGGCGGCAATGGCAACCGCACGCTGGGCGTGGATACCTTGCTGGTGGACGCGCTCTCGCAGACCGATATCTTCACCGTCGCCGCCGGTATCGGCGCCAGTGCCAAGGTGGGGCTGGCCGGTTCCGCGGCCAGCAATCTGGTGGACACGGACGTGCTGGCCCGCATCGCCGGCGGCGCCCGGGTCGAGGCGGCCGGGGACGTGGCCGTTCGCGCTGCCAGCAATGACCAGATCCAGCTCATCGCCGGTAGCCTGGGTATCGGCGTGAAGGCGCTGGGTGCGGCGGCCACCGTGGCTGTGAATATGCTGGACGGCTCCACGCAGGCCCTGATCGAGGGCGCCGATACCCATGTGTCGGCGCAGGGAGGCAGCGGTGTCGGCGTGGGCTCGGGCAGCCTCGACGGCCAGCGGAACCTGATCGACTATGACGCGCCTGGCGACGAGCCCGGCCAGTCGCAGGTGGACGAAGCGGCCATGAGCAATGATTACGTTGCCGGCCGGCTGGCGGAGAGCACGGAAACCGTGCGCGGCGTGGCGGTCAATGCCAGCTCGCTGCAGTCCGTGGGAACCTATATCGCGACCGCCGGCATCAACCCGAACGTGAAATCCGGCGCCGCCCTGGCCGGCGCCGTGAGCGTGAATCTGCTGGAACGGCAAACCACCGCCGCCGTGCGGGACGCCACCCTCGTCACCACCGATGCCGACCTGCTGGTGCGGGGCACCGCCCACGCCGAGAGCCGGTCGCTGGTCATCGGCGCGGCGCTGAGCAGTGTGGGGGCCGCCGGGGCGGTTGCCAGCGACGTGTTCGATCGCAGCACCACTGCCGAAATCGTCAACGCCGATGTCACCGTGGCCGGTGACGTGACGGTGGACGCCGTCACGACCCAGACCGCCAACGCCATGGCCTTCGGTGCGGCTGCGGGCACCTGGGCAGGCGTGGCCGGTGGCGGGGTGCTGATGCTGATGGAAGGCGAGAACAACGCCCGGGTCAGCGGCGGCAGCATCGCCGCCGACAGCCTGCTGGTGAATGCCGGCTACAGCAATGTGCTGAACCTGACCACCGCCAATCTGGCCATCAGCGGCGGCGGTGCGGGCGCCGGTTCCTTCGCCGTGGGCGTGGTGGAAAGCAGCAACACGGCCCGCGTCAACGATGCCGAGCTGACGCTGGATGACGCGCTCCGCATCCAGGCGGATACCTGGAACGAACTGCATACCATCGCCGCCTCCGGCGCCGCATCCGCCGGTGGTTCGGTGGCCGGCATGGCCTCGGTGTCCATCATCGGTTCCGAAACCTATGCCTACCTGGACGATTCCACCGTCAACGGTGGCGTCACGGGCGGCGATACCGCCTTCACCGATCTGGTGCGCATCAGCGCCTCCGACTCGCTGGCGACGCGCTCCTATGGCGGCGGCCTGTCCGTAGGCCAAAGCGGCATGGCGCTGGGCGCCTCGGCCACGGTGGTGATCGGCAAGGCGACGGTTGCGGCGGCCAGCCGCGACAGCCACGTTCATGCCGACACCATGGAGGTCAGCGCCGAGCGCAAGGCCGACGTGGAGGCCTACACCATCACCGCGGCGCTGGGCGGCGGCGTCAGCATCGGCGCCGGCGTGGGCGTGATCCTGCTGGGCGGCAGCGGTGCCGCCGGGGTGGATACCGTCGATGACCCTGAGGCGAACAGCCAGCAGGGCTTGATGGACGAACTGGACAACAACAACGGCAGCACGCTGGCCGGGCTCGACGATTTCGGCAGCGGTCAGTTGCAGCAGGACAGCGGCGACGACACCAACCAGTACGGCGAGATCGGCGTCGACGGCGAGCGCCAGAACCGCCTCACCAGCGCCACCAGCTACCAGGTCGGAAGCACCGTACGCGACGGCGGTGAGCACGAAACCCGCGCCACCGTCTCCGGTGGCTCGATCACCGCCGATTCGCTGGAAGTGACCGCCTCCGAAGGCAATCGCACCATCAATGCCGGCGGTGCGCTGGCGGCGGGTTCAGCCGGCGTCGGCGGTGCGGCCGCGGTGACGCATGTGGCCAGCGTGGTCCGCGCCACCGTGGACAGCGACGTGACGCTGACCGGTTCCGGCGGCCTGCAGGTGAATGCCGGCTCCGGCGCCACCGGGGCGCTGATCGGCAGTGCCTTCAACCTGAACCATTACATCAACAACGCCGGTTCGCTGGGCGGCGACATCACCGGCGACCGCACCATTCTTGTTCTCGCCGCGGCCGGTGGCGCGGGTATCGCCGGCATGGGCGCGGCCTATGCCGATGGGCAGGCGAGGAGCACGGTGACCGCGCATCTGGGCGGGCAGGTGCATCGCGAGGCGGCTGCCTCCGCGCCGGTGAACCTGAGCGCCGAGGACGCCAACAGCATCGGTTCCTACGGTATTGGTGCCGGCGTCGGCGCCGCCGCGGTCGGCCTGGTGGTGGGCTTTGCGGAGAAGACATCGGTGGTGGAGGCCGCGGTGCTGGATGGCGTCGAGATCATCGGCGCCGGAGCATTGACGCTGGATGCCGAGGCCGGTGGCCTGGTGACTGCGCGTGGCGCTGCAGCGGCCGGCGGGTTGGCGATTGCCGGTTCCGGGTCCATCATCATCGCCGAAGATAACGTCACCGCGCGCAGCCGCATCGGCAATGGTGTGCGTGTGCAGGATGCCAGTGCGGTCACCTTGACCGCCGATGCCCGCCCGCGGACTGACGTCAAGGCCTATGCGGGCAACCTGGGTTCCGTGGCAATCGGCGTGTCCTACGCGGAAGCACTGGCCAATGCCACGGCCGAGACGCTGATCGGCAATGGCGTTGTCTTCTCCGGCGCGGCTGCTCCCGTGAGCCTGAGCGCGAGCACCGCGCCGCGCTCATCGGGCGTCTATGCCGCCCAGTCCGAGGCCTGGGCCGCCGGCGGCGGCCAGTTGCTGGCCGCCAACGGGGCGATCGCGCGTGCCCGCGACAACACCACGGCGCGTGCCGAGGTGGGTGACAATGTCCGTTTCGAAACCGACGGCAACGTGACCGTCAATGCCGATGCGCGGCCCGCTGCCCGGGCTGATGCGCACGGCTATTCAGGTGCCGGCGTGGCGGCCTTCGGCGGCGCCTGGGCCGATGCGCGGTCCGCCGCCTACGCCGGAAGCCTGCTGGGGGATGGCGTGCTGGTGGCTGGCGAGGACGCGGTGCTCACGCTGGATGCACGGGTCCGGCGCTGGGGCGGACTGTACTCCGCTCGTGCCGAAGCCACGACGGGTGCAGGCGCGGGCCTGGTTGGTCTTGTGGGCGCCCGCGCCACGGCGAACACCACCACCACGGCGGAATCGGTCACCGGTTCCGGTCTGCGCCTGCCGGGCGGCAGTACCGTCATCGAGGCGGGCAACCTTACCAGCCAGTACGCGCGCGGGCGCGGCTTCGCGGGTGCGGCCATCGCCGCCGGCCTGGTGGATGTCCGGGCCCAGTCCAATACCACCACCACGGCGCTGATGGGGTATTCCGCACAGGCCGACGAGGGCAGGGCGGGAGATATCACCATCCGCGCCCGCGGGGAGAACGTCGATCAGGCCCATGCCGTCTCGGGGACCGGCGGGGTGATCGCCGGCTCGGCCGCGGAGGCGCGGACCACCTCGAACGGGACCGCGCTTGCCGCCATCGCCGAGTGCGGGCCGGGTTGTCCGGAACCGGCGGATATGCCGGTGCTACGGGCCGGCCGGGTCACGGTGGATGCGCGCCACACGAATACCTTCCAGGGCACGGTGAACAGCCGCTCGGCGCATCTGGCGGGCTACAGCGGTGCGAAGGCGCTGCACACTGCCGATGCCACCGCCACCGTCCGGGTCGGCAAGCACGCCAACCTGGATCTGCTGTATCTCGATCTGGACGCCGCCACGTTCACCACACAGGTGTTTCCGGGCATCAACAACGCGAACATCAGCGTGGGTGCCGGTGGTGCGCTGAACGCCTCCGCCGGGCAGGGCAGCACCGTGGTCACCGGCACGGCGCTGGTGGATGTGGCCGACGGTGCCCGCGTCCGGACCTTCCGCCTCAGCGACACGGCCGGGGAAGGCGATATCCGCATGCGGGCGCGGAACCAGGTCAGTGCCTACCAGTACGGCAAGCTGGACACCGGCGGTGTGATCGACATTCCCCGCGTGGATATCTCGTCAAGAGCGACCCTGAACGGCGAGATCCATATCGGTGAAGGGGCCGACGTGGGCGCGGCGCGGGATCTGACTGCGGCGGCCTACAACACCGGCAGCATGGAGGCGCGGGCCAACATCCGCACCCACGGGCTGGCCGGCGCGGCAGCCGGCACCACCGCGGCCACACTGATCTCCAGGAACAATGTGCACGTGCACAAGGATGCAGTGCTGGCGGCCAGCCGCGACGTGTTCGTTGCCGCCGGCCTTGACGCCGTCGGCAATGTGCCGGAACTGTCGGCGGTCGCCGATACCTACATCTGGAACAAGACCGCGTTCCCGGTGCAGACCGATCCCACCGCCGATGCGTTGCTGCAGGGCCATAACCACATCACCGTGCACGGGGACGGCAGCATCATCGCCGGGCGCGATGTGGACATGATGACCACCTGGCAGGAATACCGGGCACGGGGTGTGGGCATTGGCAAGGACCTGTGGCGCGAGGTGGCCGAGAAGGTCACCAATACCGTCGTGAAAGTGCTCACCTTCGGCCAGGTGAAGGAAGCGGTGTCGCTGGAGATCCGGAAGGGCACCAGCGTGGTCCAGGATCAGGATTCCATCACCGTCAACGGCGCGGTGATCGGCGGCGCCTCGGCCTACCAGTACCTGTGGATCCGCGATCAACGGGATGCCGACGGCAACCTGATCATCGAGAGCAGCCTGGGCGTCAATTACGAGATCACCGAGCGCAATGTCCTCGATGACCTGGAAGCGCAACTGCTGTACTACGAGACGCTGATGCAGCAGTACGCCGAGGAGGAGAGCGCGCTGTTCTGGCGAGCCTACGCCCAGGCCTACACCATCAAGGGCCAGTTGGATGCACTGGCGAACGTGCTTGAGGATGCGGATGGCAACCTGGTGGGGGACCCCACCGTGCAGGCCGTGGAACTGAAGGAGATCGAAACCAGGGGCGGGAACGTGACGCTGCACACCGGTGTGCTCGGAGGCAGCGGCCGGGTGTCCCTGGGCGATGTGCCCAACTGGTCCGATGTGCCGGGTGCCCCCGCCGGAGCGCTGAATCCGAGCAGCGCGCTCAGCGTGAATCTGGTCAATGAAAGCGACGTCTATCTGTATGTCGGCGATGTGACGATGGGCAGCACCGTGGGCAGTATCGTACTGCAGACTCGTACCGCAGGAGCCTTCGGGTTTGGGCCGCGGTACCAGTTCACCCAGGATCTCACCGTGGTCGATCGGTTCGGTGCGCTGGAGATAGGCGGCGGCACGGGTGATTCGCTGGTTCCCGAGGTGCGCATCGTCAACACCTGGAATAATCCTCCGCTGGACGACGAAAGCGTGCCCAGCGGTGAGTTCCTGCGTCCGGAGATCCATCTGGTCGGCAACATCAGCAACCCCAATGGTGTGGTGCGGGTTGGCAATGCGTTGGGCTCGATCATCGTGTCGGGCAACATCGAGGCGGGTACCATCCAGATCACGGCCGGCGACCGCTTCATCCAGAACTTCACCACCGGCTTCAGCCATGTGGCCGGAACGCCGGACGCGGACGACACGCCGGACTCGGAAAGCCAGATCGTCGCCGGCGGCGCCATCTACATCAACGGCGAGTATGTGAATATCAACGGCCTGGTACGCAGCGGCGTGGCCGAGTACGCGCTGACCATCACTCAGGACGACCTGGACGCGGCGCTGGCGGATGCCGCCGAGGGCGAAACACAGATCTACCTGTCCGGCCAGTTCGACGACGGCATGCCCAACCTGAACGAGCTGCGTGCCTACTACGATCTCGACGAGGACAAGATCGTTGTGCGCCGCGCCGAGGTGCGCCCAGGCTACATCTTCATCTTCGGCGACGTGGTGAGCACGGGGGGTGGCCGCCTGGAAGCGGTTAGCGGCTACGGTGACATCACGCTGGACAACCAGACCGGCAAGGCCCTGGTGCTGGAAGGCCTGGATGTGGGCACCGGCGGCAATGGCATGATCGAGATTATCGACATGGGCTATGCGGACCTGCCGGATAACCTTCCTGCGGATGCCAGCGGGCCGCCGCAGGAAGGCGAGGTGGTGGCCATTCCATCCCCCCGCCGCACGGTCTACACGCACCTGTGGGAGCAGGACCGGATCCAGATCGATACGTCTTTCCTGACGGTATCGCTCGGCGGAGAGGAGGGCGAGCCGAATCGCCCGCTGGATGTGGTGGAACGCGTCATCGGCGACCCGGACTACCTGAACGGTCGCAGCACCAGCTACCAGCCGGTGGAAGGTCGGTACTGGGTGGTGGAGAATCAGCTGGCGCCCTTGGCCGAGTTGTTCCGCTTCTGGGGCATCTCGGTGCCCATTCCGGTGGTCGAAGGCGCGGAAATCCTCACCAGCGACCCGACCGGCGCCGCCCGTTCCATGGCGGCGGATCACGCCATCGATATCAACTTCCTCGGCGGCAGCGAGGGCCGGCTGTCTGTGACATCCACCGGGGACGTGCGGCTGGTGGGCGAGTTGCGCAACCTGGACGGGCTGGTCACCGTGATCACCCAGGGCGCAGTTCGCAACCCCGGTCTGCTGGGCGGCATCGTGGCCGAGCGCATAGAGGTTTCCGCCCGCACTGGCATCGGCTCCGACGTGGCGCCGCTGCAGCTCCATGTGGGGGAGGGTGCAGCCCACGTGGTCACCGAGCGCGGCGATGTCCACTTGCGCGGCAGGGGGTCCGACCTGTTGCTGGATCACGTGCGCAGCAATCGCGGTGATCTGTACATCTACTCGCGCTACGACATCCTGGACTCGGGGCTGCATGCGGATGCGGCGGTGAAGGGTCGCAGCATCACGCTGGAGTCGCTGGACGGCAGCATCGGCAGCGCCGATCAGCTGTTGCGCATCCAGACTGGCCATGTTGCCGAGGAGCCACTGCAGAACCTGACGCAGTGGTTCGACCTGAGCTGGTTCCTGGGCGGCTATTCCTTCCTGGGCATCAAGCTGCCGGTGATAACCCTTCCCGAGGTGGTGGAACCCGCACCGCTGGAGGCCACGCTGACAGCGGCCGCCGAAACCGGCGCCTACATCGAGGAAGTCGCCGGCGATCTGCACGTCAATGTCATCAACGTCCGCGACGGCGACGTGGTGGTGAAGGTCCGCGAAGGCAGCTTGATCAACGCGCTGGGCCGCGGCGACCTGGATCTGGACCGCCTCGAGCGACTGGTGGACATCTGGGAAGATATGCGGCTGCTGGGCGACGATGCCGAGGCGGCGGCGCTGGAGTCCGTGGAGGGCTATCAGAAAGCGATCATCACGCAGTACTACGAATACTGGCAGCTACGGGACTTCCTGGAAGCTGATCCGGAGGCCCAGGCTGACCGTGGGAACGTGTTCAGCGGCCGTTACCTGGATGCCGGCTACGCCGACGTGCTGGCAATCCGTGTCGGTGATGCCGCCGAGGCCGCGGCGCTGCTGGACAGCCTGACCGGCGACACCACGCTGGAAACAGTGATGCTGCGCGCCGCCCACGAGTTGGATCGGCTGGAGGGTGTGCTCGCCAACGAACTGGGCGTGGACGATCTTGCCGACGCGGCCGGTTTCGATCAGCGCGACGACAACTGGACCTTCGTGCTGGACGAAAACGACGCCCGCTACGCCGCCATCGTCGAGGGGGCGACCTGGACCGAGCAGGAACTGCTGAACAGCATCAACGCCGAGGCACTGATCGATATCGACAGCACGCTGTACGAGCGGGTGCAGCCCAACATCATCGGCAACAATGTCACCATTGATGTGGCCGATAGCGCGGGCAGCTTCGACGAGCCGATCCGTATCGAGCTGCCGGCCGACGATACCGATCCGGACGCCTACCCGGCGCTGACCGAGCGGGAGATCGCGGCCCTGCTGGCCGCGCAGCCGGGCGACATCACCTTCGAGGGCGGCACGTTCAACGCCGAGACGGGCGAGTTCGAAGGCAACATCACCGCCATCATCATCAACCGCACCCTGGTCATAGGTGTGAACATCGGCGACGAGGATGGCGGCGGAATCACCGTGGACGCCGGCGATAATGCCTTCATCGTGTCGCCGTTCCAGCAACTGCGGCTGGACGGCATCAACGCGCCGGGCGATGTGCGCATCCAGGTCCGCGGCGACATCCTGTCTGCCGACCACGGCCAGCCGGTGATCACCGGGGCGGCCGGTGGACTGCTGCTGGAGGCCGAGGGCGGCAGCATCGGCTCCGCCGACCGCGCCATCTACATGAACCTGGACGCCCCGCTGATCACGGCGCGGGCCGCCGAGGGCATCCACCTGGTGGAGCAGTCCGGCGACCTGCGCATCGATCGCATGAACACGCTGGCCGGGACGCTGTACCTGGCTGCGGAAGATGGCTCCATCATCGCCCGCGACGATGACCTGCTGGACCTCCTGGCCGACGACATCCGGCTGGAAGCCAGCGGTGATGTGACAGGTGGGGCGGGCGACAGCGGCTTCAACGGCATCAACATCCAGCACGGCGACAACGGCCAGGTGGGGGGCGCCGCAGGTGGCGTGTTCCGGGTAGCCAACCTGGATGGCGACGTGCTGCTGCGGGACGTGGAAACCGGTGGCGAGGTCAGCGTGCTGGCCCGTGACCTGCTCACCGCCGATTCCGTGGATGCTGGCGGCAGCCTGCGCCTGGAGAGCCTGACGGATAGCGTGCTGCTGGACCTGGTGCAGGCACGGGCCGGCGGCGGGAACGCGGTCACCGTGATCGCGGCCGACGAGATCCAGGGCTTGAACCCCACGGGCGTGATCGGGCCTGCGGACCTCTCGCTGATGAATCTGGACGAGCTGCATTATCACCTGGCCGCGCGGGGTGAAATGGCGGAGGTGCGCCTGCTGGCCGGTGGGGACATTGGCAGCCAGGCACAGCACCTGACCCTGGTGGCGCCGGTGCTGGATGCTTTCAGTGGCAACGGCAGCATCTGGATCACGGCGCTGGAGACAGTGCTGGCCGGCACGGTGGATGCGAGCAACGGCCGCATGGCCCTGTACGGTCGCGACGGCCTGGGCATGGGCGAGCGTATGGAACTGTACGTGCGCGACCGGCTGGATCTGCGTGCCAACGACGTGCGGGCCAATGTGCATCACACGGCGAATCCGGCCATGCTGCCCATGGACCTGCAGCGCATCGATGGCGGTGCGTTGAACACGGCGGAGCTGTGGGTGGATGCGCCCAATGGCCTGGCCATCGGTCGTCTTCACGGCCGCGAGATCCTGCTGGAAACCACTGCGCGGCGGATGGAAGTGCCTGACGGGCGGGTGCTGGACTGGTTCGAGTATCGAACCCCGCGGGCGCATGTGTACATGAACAACGTCGGCGCCGCCCGCCACCCCAGCGCCAATGTGCACCTGTATCAGCCTGACTTCGATTTCTTCCTGATTCAGGACGGCCGCTTCACCTACACCAACAGCTACGTGGTGTACTACGGGCCGGGCTACGAGGTACGTGTCCCCAATTACGTGCCTAACCATCGGGATACGCAGCGCGATGTGGACGGCCGGTCCGGCGAGCGACAGTCCAGCGCCTGGTCAACTGACCACTCCGACGGCGAACGTTGGCGGGCGGAGAGCGGTGGGACGCTGGTCGACTTCGCCGCGCTGCTGGACGCGCCCGACGGCTGGTCGTTCCAGGCGCCGCAGGACCTGGCAGAGCTGGAGGACAGCGGTATCGTGCGCGCGGCCTTCGGCGAGCCGTTGCGTGACCGGCAGGCCATTGAGCTGCGTGAGCGTCGTGCCCAGGCCATCCGTCAGTTGGCGGAGATGCTGGAGAGTCACAATGTCCTGTTCGGCTTTGATTCCGCGGCGCTGAACGAAGACGACGAGGCTTTCCTGGACTACGTGGCCGAGGTGCTGGCGGATCAACCGGATCGCCGGGTGCGTATCGAGGGCTACACGGACGCGCTGGGCGAGATGACGTACAACCGTCAGCTCTCGCAGGCGCGGGCCGCGGCGGTGCGTGCCTACCTGGAAACGCGCGGGGTTGCAGCGAAGCAGATGGAGATCATCGGTGTCGGCCCGGAGAATGCAGTGGCCAGCAATGACACCGAGGAAGGGCGCCAGCTTAACCGGCGGGTGGAGATCTCGCTGCTGCCGTAGGCGGGTCATCGCCCCTCCGGGCAGCCATCCCGCCGCAGGGTAGCAACCGTCAGGGCAGGGTGTTTCCGGCCTGCGGCCGGATCGGTGGCAATCGCCTTGCGGCGATTACCCCCCTACGTCCCAGCCCCCCTCCGGGAAGCCATCCCGCCGCAGGGGAGTAACCGCGCAGCGGTTGCTACCGTCGGGCGTGAGCCCGAGGGAATCATCCGTCAGGGCGGGGTGTTTCCGGCCGTTGGCCGGATTGGTGGCAATCGCCTGGCGGCGATTACCCCCGCAACGCCATAGCGTCTCTCCGGGAAGCCGTCTCGCCGTAGGGGAGTAACCGCGCAGCGGTTGCTACCGTCGGGCGCGAGCCCGAATTCCCCAGGTCGATCAATGTGCCGCCGCTTTTCTGGCCACCTGCAAGCGTTTCTGCAGCCCCTGCAGATTGCTGAGTGACAGCAGGTGGGCGTACACCCACGGCAGCCAGCCGGCCTTGTGGAACTCCACAATCACCGCATCGTCCAGCCCTGCGAAGCGCTGCTCGTCCACCACGCGGAAATCCTTCAGCAACAGCGAGCCGCCCTGCGGGTCGGTGATCTGCAGATCGCGACGTACCAGCAGTTCCAGCTCGCGCAGCCGCGCGATGAAGGCTTGCGTGCGCTGCATCTCGGCGTGGTAGCGCTGGATGAAATCCAGCACGCGCTTCAGGTAATCGGTCTGTTCGCCGTCCTCGCTGAACAGCGCCTCGCCTTCGTCCTCGCCGAAGCCTTTCCAGCGGTCATCCACGCAGACGGTGTACTCGTCCGACTCCTTCGAGCCGGCCAGCACGAACGGGTAACGGCGTACAAAAGCCGGGACATAGGTGTCCTCGGTCCAGTTGCCGTCCTTGCCGACGAACAGGTTGCTGCCCTGGGTGAGGCCAAGCAGGGCGACCGCCCCGGTGTCGTCGTCCGGACCGGAAAACAGGACCGGGTAGTGCTTGGCGGCCGGGAAGAACTCGCTGCCGGCCATCGGCACGAACGGCGTGTCGCGGGCAAAGGTGAAATCGCCCGGCGCGGGTTTCAGCCGCAGGCTGCGGTGCTGGTCACGGTTGAGGGGAACGACGTTTTCGTAGAACAGCAGGGTCGACATGGGTGTTGCTCCGTTTGATGTGGCTCGGTCAGCCGCCGTCGAAGGCGAGCGTGACACGGAAGTGCAGTTGCATGCGGTCCTGGTCGGGCTCGATACGGGTCAGGCCGCGCGCGTAGTCCAGTTGCCCGCTCAAGTAACGGTTCAATCGCCAGTTCACGCCGACCCCGGCGCCGGTTATCTCCTCGTTGCGCGGGCTGATCGCCTGAATTGCGCCGTGGTCGACGAACAGGTAAGGGGCCAGGCGGTGGTGGACCGGCCAGTGCAGTTCCAGCGAGGTGCTGTACCCCCGGGCGCCGGTGATCACGTTCTGTTCGTAGCCGCGCACGCTGTAGAGGCCGCCGGCCTGGTACAGGTCGGCCGAGGGCAGCTCCCGCTCGGAAGTGATCTGCCAGTTGCCGGAGAGTACCGTGTAGATCGGTATCGGATAGTACTGCACCCAGGTGGCCGAACCGTTCCAGAGCACATAGCGTTCGCGCACGTCGGAGCGCCGTTCCTCGGCTTCCACGTAGGTCACGTTCTGGCCCAGGCTCGCCTGGTGCAGCCTGCCGGTATGGGTGACGCGGGCGCCAACGCCGCCCTTGCTCAGCGCATAGCGGCTGAGCGCCAGCCCGCCCAGGTAATCGGTGCGGGATTCGGTGTAGGAGCCGCGGGTAGTGCCGTCGATCATCCAGCGGTCGCGCCGCAGGAGCGGATGGCGGTAGCTCAGTTCTCCGGTGTATGAGCGGCCCTCGATATCCAGATCCCGGAACGGACCCCGGGTCACCTCGATATCGTTCGCCGACAGGCTGGCTTCAATGCGCCCGCCCTGCCGGTTCACCGGCACACTGTAGCTGGTGAAGCCGCTGAGGGAACTGCGTGCTCCGGCGGCGTAGGCGAACAGCCGGTCGTCCCGGCCCAGCAGGCCGCGGTAGGTGCCGGTGAGGCCGGCGCGTTCGCGGCCGGTGGTCTCGGTGCCGGCGTTGTCGGCAAATCCGGTCACTTGCCATCGGGGCCGCTCCTGGGGCAGCAGCAGGATGTTGCTGTGGCCGAATTCCTCGCCCGGTTCCAGGCCGGCGACCAGGTCAAGCTCGTAGATGGTGTTGAAACGCGACAGCGTTTCCTGCAGCGCCAGAAGGTCCATGATCTCGCCGGGTTCCGGCAGGGTGACGCGATCAAGAATGAATTCCGGGCGGGTATACCGCAGTTCGCCGATGATCAACTCGCCGAGCCGACCTTCCACCAGCAGGATGTGCACGACGCCCGCCTGGATTTCCTGTGGCGGGATCAGGGCGCGGGCGGTGACCGCACCCTTGGTGTCGTAGAGCACGTTGATCTCGTCCACCAGCGCGTTCAGTTCCCCGAAATCCACCTCGCGGCCCACGTAGCGGCTGGTGACCTCGCGCAGATCCTGTTCCTCCAGCAACTCCGTTCGGGAGAAACGGACACCCTGCAGGTGGAAGCTCGGCCCCTCGTCCGGCAGCCTGAAGTCGTCCTCGCGGCGGAGGCCGTCGATAAGCACTTCCGTCTCGGGCCGTTCCGCCTCGCGACGCTCCTGCTCGCGCTCCAACTGGCGGCGTTCTTCCTGCTGTCTGGCACCCGGATCGGTGAAACTGCCTGGTGGAGGTGGTGTCTGTGCCAGCACTGGCTGGAAGAGGCCCGGCAGCACGAGCCAGAGCCCGAGCGCCAGGATGGCCCGAAAACGATGCGTCGCCATCTGATTGTGACTGCCCTAGTGTTCTTTTCGTTATGCCCGGGCACCGCGGATCCCCACCCCGGGCTTTGTTGATTCCGTCTTCCGAAGAGTAAACTGTTCCAAATCCCGAGCCAAGGCGTAACTGCTTGCCACGGTTGCAGATCGTGGCGGCTGGCGTTACCCTTCGCCGGCTCGGTTCCCGGCATCCAGGGCGCCCGGTTCGGGGGGGCCGCGGAAACGGGGCGAGTGCTGGTTCAATTACGCGGTTTGCGGGGACGCTACATTGCGCAGGGTTTACGTCAAGACACACGGCTGCCAGATGAATGAGTACGACTCCGCCAAGATGGCGGACGTACTCTCCGCCGAGCGCGGTTTCGTGCGCGTGGAGACGCCGGAAGAGGCCGATCTGATTCTGCTGAATACCTGCTCCATACGCGAGAAGGCTCAGGAGAAGGTGTTTTCCCAGCTTGGCCACTGGAAGCCGTTGAAGGATCGCAACCCGGATCTGGTCATCGGCGTCGGCGGCTGTGTCGCCAGCCAGGAAGGTGCGGCACTGCAGCAGCGCGCGCCGTACGTGGATCTGGTGTTCGGTCCGCAGACGCTGCACCGCCTGCCGGAGCTCTACGATTCGGCGGTGCGCGACCGCAAGCCTGTGGTGGACGTCTCCTTTCCGGAGATCGAGAAATTCGACCGCCTGCCGGAGCCTCGTGCCGATGGCCCCACGGCCTTCGTTTCCATCATGGAGGGCTGCAGCAAGTACTGCAGTTTCTGTGTGGTGCCGTATACCCGCGGCGAAGAGATCAGTCGCCCGTTCGACGACGTGATCGCCGAAGTGGCCGGACTGGCAGGGCAGGGCGTGCGCGAGGTCACGCTACTGGGACAGAATGTCAACGCCTACCAGGGCGAGATGGCCGACGGCACCGTGGCCGACCTGGCGCTGCTGGTGAACTTCATCGCCGCCATCGACGGCATCGACCGCATCCGCTATACCACGTCGCATCCTGTGGAGTTCTCCGACAGCCTGATCGAGGCCTACCGCGAAGTGCCCGAGTTGGTCGACCACCTGCACCTGCCGGTGCAGAGCGGATCGGACTTCGTGCTCAAGCTGATGAAGCGCGGTCACACCATCGCCGAATTCAAGGACAAGATCCGCCGTCTACGCGAGATCCGTCCGGAGATCAGCGTGGGTTCGGACTTCATCGTCGGTTTTCCCGGTGAGGACGAGGACAGTTTCGAGGAAACCATGCAACTGGTGGAGGAGATCGGTTTCGACCACTCCTTCAGCTTCGTCTACAGCCCACGGCCCGGAACGCCGGCGGCTTCGCTGACGGACAGTACCCCACCCGAGGTCAAAAAGGCCCGGTTGCAGCGACTGCAATCCGCGCTGGAGGCAAATGCCCGGCGCATCAGCGAATCCATGGTCGGTACTGTGCAGTCGGTGCTGGTGGATGGGGTGTCGCGCAAGAGCGAACATGAAATTGCCGGCCGGACAGGCAATAATCGGGTAGTGAACTTCCCGGGTCATCGTCGTCTGATCGGGCAGTTCGTTCAGGTGCGTATAACAGAGGCCCTGTCGCATTCGCTTCGTGGGGAAATTGTCGCCGTCGACAATCATCCCGTCTCCGCAGCCAGTGCCTGAGGTCTCGGGAGTCGATTTGAACACAGTACACCCCGATGCTCTGGACTTTGTCCTGGAACCCACCGACAACCACAGGCTGGCCAATCTCTGCGGCCAGTTCGACGAGAATCTCCGCCAGGTGGAGCGCCGCCTGGGGGTGGAGATCTCCAACCGGGCCCATCGTTTCCGCGTAATCGGCGAGAGCGCCGCGGCCAATGCCGCGGAACAGGTTCTGAAGGATCTCTACCGCGCCTCCGCCTCCCAGCAACTGTCTCCCGAAGCGGTGCATCTGTTCCTGCAGCAGTCGCGCGTGGAGGCACGGGTGCAGGAACAGCAGGCGGAACCGCAGGATGTGGTGATTCGCACCCGGAAGATGGAGATACGCGGGCGCGGCCCGAACCAGCAACGCTACCTGCAGAACGTGATCTCCAATGATCTCAACTTCGGCATCGGCCCGGCCGGCACCGGCAAGACCTACCTGGCCGTGGCGGCAGCGGTGAACGCGTTGGAGCGGGAGGACGTGCGCCGGCTAGTGCTGGTGCGCCCGGCCGTGGAGGCCGGCGAGCGGCTTGGTTTCCTGCCCGGTGACCTGGCGCAGAAAGTGGACCCGTACCTGCGGCCGCTGTACGACGCGCTGTTCGAAATGCTGGGCTTCGAGCGCGTGGGCAAGCTGATAGAGCGCAACGTGATCGAAGTGGCGCCGCTGGCCTACATGCGGGGACGCACGCTGAACAGCTCGTTCATCATCCTGGATGAAGCGCAGAACACCACCGTGGAGCAGATGAAGATGTTCCTGACTCGTATCGGCTTCGGTTCCACGGCCGTGGTCACAGGCGACGTCACCCAGGTGGATTTGCCCAAGGGCACGCCCTCCGGCCTGCGCCAGGCCATCGAGATTCTCAAGGACGTGGAGGGTGTGAGCTTCACGTTCTTCACCGCCGGCGATGTCGTGCGCCATCCACTGGTCCAGCGGATCGTTCAGGCCTACGAGAAGTTCTCTCCGGACGGCCAGTAACGTGGTCTTCCGGGTGGGGGTGCAGCGAGCCCCACCATCAGAAAAGCGCCGAAACAGCCATGACAATCGACATTGACGTCCAGTACGCCAGCCAGGCGCCGGGTCTCCCGGACGAGGAGCGTATTGGTGGCTGGGTGCGGGCCGCACTCGCAGGCCGGCGGGACGAGGCGGAACTGGTGGTGCGCCTCGTGGATCAGGAGGAAGGGCTTGCCTTGAACCGCGATTACCGCGGCCGCGATTACGCCACCAATGTGTTGTCCTTTCCGTTCGAGGCTCCACCTGGCCTGGAATTGCCGATTCTCGGTGATCTGGTAGTCTGTGCGCCCGTCGTCGTCCGTGAGGCTGGCGAACAGGGCAAGTCGGCGGACGCGCATTTCGCGCACATGATCGTTCACGGTACTTTGCATTTGCTGGGCTATGATCATGAAGATGACGCCGACGCAGAAATCATGGAGTCGCTGGAGTGGGACATATTGTCCGGCCTGGGTTTCCCTGATCCGTACCTGACGGCGTGAGACGGTGGTCACGAGAGATCAAGCGTGAAGCGTGGGGCGGTCGTTTGGCGGGAGTCCAGGGCTCCGGTGGATTCGACGCTTCACCCCTGATTTCTTGGTGCCATGGTAATTACGACTGATGAGCGAGGACCGATCTAGTAACACGCAGCAACGCACCTGGCTGGAACGTATCAGCCAGGCACTGGCCGGAGAGCCCCGGGACAAGGACGACCTGGTGGAGGTGCTTCGGGACGCCCAGCGTCGCGCGTTGCTGGATGCCGACCAGTTGGCAATGATCGAGGGCGCGCTGCATGTCTCCGAGATGCAGGTGCGGGATATCATGATCCCGCGCTCGCAGATGGTGGTGTTGCGCCGGGATTCCGACCTGAAGGAACTGCTGGCCCCTGTCAATGAGTCCGGCCATTCGCGTTTTCCCGTCATCGGCGATAATCGTGACGATGTCATCGGCATACTCATTGCCAAGGATCTGCTGCGTTATTTCGGCGAGAACGAGCAAAGCCGCTTCAACATGCGGGAACTCATGAGGCCGGCGCTGTTCGTGCCCGAGAGCAAGCGGCTGGACGTGATGCTGAAGGAATTCCGCTCCAGCCGGAATCATCTCGCCGTGGTGGTGGACGAGTATGGCGGTGTTGCCGGCATGGTGACCATCGAGGATGTACTGGAGCAGATCGTCGGCGAGATCGACGACGAGCACGATTTCGATGATGACACCTACATACTCAGCCAACGCGAGGGCAGCAGCATCGTCAAGGCGCTGACGCCCATCGAGGATTTCAATGCCTATTTCCAGACCGCCTACAGCGACGAGGAGTTCGATACCATCGGTGGCCTGGTTGCGAAACAGTTCGGCCACATGCCCCGTCGCGGGGAATATGTCACCATTGGCCAGCACCGTTTCGAGGTGATACGCGCCGACAATCGCCGCATCCATCTGCTGCTGGTCAGCGATGTGCCTGTCGAGGCAGAGGAAGCCGGCAGAACCTGATGTCCAATTCTTTATCCCGTGTATTCGGCGTCCAGCGGACGCAAGGGTGGTTTGGCAGCGCCTGGGTGCTGCTGGCCGCGGTTTTCGCCGGCGCACTGATTCCGCTGGCCTTCGCGCCCATCGGCCATTCCTGGGTGGCCGTGGCGTCGCCCGCCGTCCTGTTCGCGGTACTGGCGCGCGCGCCGCGTCGGCTGGGGTTGTGGGCCGCCTACATGTACGGCGTGGCGTATTTCGGGGCTGGCGGACACTGGATCTACGTCAGCGTCGGGGAGTTCGGCGGCGGGCCCGTCGTGGCAGTTGTCTTCTGCGTGATACTGGCATTGGCCTTCGGCCTGTTGATCTGGGCTGTCGGGCGGCTCTGGTACTGGCTGCGGCCGGGTAGCGATGCGCTTGGGCTGATGGTGACCCTGCCTGCCTGCTGGATGGTGGTGGAATGGGTGCGGAGCTGGTTGTTCACCGGCACCACCTGGCTACAACTGGGCTACAGCCAGACTGATACCTGGTTGGCCGGGTTGGCGCCGGTGCTCGGCGCCTTTGGCCTGAGCGTGTTGCTTGCCGTGCTTGCCGGGGTACTGGCATGGGCGGCGCTGGCACCCGCCCGGCGCACGGGCGGCATTGCGGTTGCCGCGGTGGTTGTCTCCCTCCTGACCGGGGCGTTGCTGGCGCGTGACTGGACCCAGCCCGCCGGGGAGGCTATCCAGGTCGCCCTGTTGCAGGGCAACGTCCCGCAGGACGAGAAGTGGGTGCCGGAAAACCGGAAGCCCATCATGGATCGCTACCAGCGCCTGACCAGCCGATTCTGGGGCGTGGACGTCATCATCTGGCCCGAGACCGCCATTCCCGCCTTCTTCCACCAGGTCACCACGGACTACCTGGCGCCGCTGGCGCTGGAAGCTGAGGAGCGCGGTACCGACGTGCTGGTGGGCGTGCCGTCCTGGGACCGGGAGACCGGCCGGGTGTTCAACTCCGTGGTGTCAGTGGGCAGCGAGGTGGATTTCTACCACAAGCGTCACCTGGTGCCGTTCGGCGAGTACGTGCCGTTTCGATCGGCGCTGGGCGGCATGCTGGATGTGTTCGGTGCCCCGATGTCGGATTTCTCACCGGGATGGGAGGCGAACACGTTGCGGCTGGGGGGGCACGACATGGCCGTGTTCATCTGCTACGAGATCACGTTCCCCAACCAGGTGCGGGAATACCTGCCCCGGGCCGAGGTGTTGGTGAATGTGTCCAACGATGCCTGGTTCGGCGGCTCGGTCGGGCCGCACCAGCATTTCCAGAAGGCCCGGATGCGCGCCCTGGAAATGGGGCGGCCGTTGCTACGTTCCACCAACACCGGCATCACGGCCGCGGTGGACCATCGCGGTGAGGTCATCGCCCGGGTGCCCCAGTTCGCCCTGGATGCCCTGCTGGTGGAGGTGACGCCGCATGCCGGGTTGACACCGTATGCACGCTGGGGGGACTGGCCGGCGTTGCTGCTTGTCCTGGCCGGCCTGTTGGTCACCGCCGGTGTCCGTTGGTTGCCCGGAATGCGGAACTAGACAGGGTGGCTTCGGCTTTCTCCCGGGGCCACCGTCCCCGTTCATGTGTGGCTTGCAGTGAGCCACCCGTTACTCCGCATCGTCCTCTGTTTCCCGCGTGATGCGCTCGAAACTGGTGTGGCTGCACTTGGGGCAGGGGGGGATATGCCCGGCCTTCTCGAAGCGCATTATCTTCCCGCAGCTCTCGCAGCGCAGCTCCCCCGGGCCGGTAATCTCACCCGTGTGCCAGTGTGCGGCGCGTTCCAGGTTGGCGTTGAACTTGAGCAGTTCCAGGCGTGTGCGGTCGGCGATGCTGGCAAACCGGTCCAGCAGCCATGACTCGATCAGCTGCATATCCATGCGGAACCAGCCGGCCAGATCCTCCTGGTTTCTGCTCAGGTACTGGGCTGCGTCCTCGACGTCCCGGCGCACATAATCGGAGATCCGCTGCGCCTCCTCCGTGGTCAGCTCCCCCAGTTCCACCGCCCGTTTGCGCGCCCGCTCCAGGGCTTCGCGCAGCCGCGGCCTGGCTTCTTCCTCCGCACGTTCCATCGCGTGAGTGACGCGCTCCAGCATCTTTTCGTAGGCATCGGTCTGGCGCTTGTCCCGATCATCGGCCATGGTCATGCTCCATGTTGGCGGTTTGCATCATGAAAGCTCGATCAGCTTTGCTTCCATTATGCACAGCCATTCCTGCCCCGTCTCGGGGCGCTCACCAGGACAGACCGCAGCCCACCACAGCAGGCCGTCATTGCCGTATAATCCGCGTTTTCGGAAATCCGCGGAGCGTCCGGGCGTGCCAGCCAGGAGCGTCGCAGGGATTTCGCCACGCCGCCAGCGACAGCCGGCGGGAATCCAGACTCAGGCTTCTGACCACTATGGACGAAACGTACACCCCGCAAGCAATCGAGAGCCAGGTACAGCGCTACTGGGACGAGCACGGCACTTTCCGCGTCACCGAACAGCCGGACCGGGATACCTACTACTGCCTGTCCATGTTCCCCTACCCCAGCGGCAAGCTGCACATGGGGCATGTGCGCAACTACACCATCGGCGATGTCATCAGCCGTTACCAGCGCATGAAGGGGCGCAACGTGCTGCAACCCATGGGCTGGGACGCCTTTGGCCTGCCGGCGGAGAATGCCGCCATGCAGAACAAGGTGCCGCCGGCGAAGTGGACCCGGGAGAACATCGCCTACATGCGCGGCCAGTTGAAACAGCTGGGCTTCGGCTATGACTGGTCCCGCGAACTCGCCACCTGCGATCCGGAGTACTACCGCTGGGAACAGTGGATGTTCACGCGCATGTACCGGAAGGGGCTGGTCTACCGCAAGACCGCCACCGTGAACTGGGATCCGGTGGACCAGACCGTGCTCGCCAACGAGCAGGTGGTGGACGGCAAGGGCTGGCGGTCTGGTGTGCCGGTGGAGCGCCGCGAGATTCCCCAGTGGTTCCTCAAGATCACCGCCTACGGCGACGAACTGCTGCAGGCGCTGGAGCAGATGGATGGTTGGCCGGAACAGGTTCGCGCCATGCAGGGCAACTGGATAGGCCGTTCCGAGGGGGTGGAGCTGGAATTCCAGGTGGAAGGTCGCGAGGAGCGATTGACCGTCTACACCACCCGGCCGGACACGCTGTTCGGGGTCAGCTACATGGGTCTGGCACCGGAGCATCCGCTGACCCGCGAACTGGCCTCCAGCCGGCCTGAGCTGGCGGCTTTCGTAGAGCAGTGCAGCCGCGCAGGGGTGGCCGAGGCCACCGTTGCGACGATGGAAAAGCAGGGGATGGATACCGGTTTGCGCGCAGTGCATCCGCTGACCGGAGAGACCATTCCGATCTGGGTGGCGAACTTCGTGCTGATGGAGTACGGCTCCGGCGCGGTGATGGCGGTTCCCGCCCATGACCAGCGCGACTGGGAGTTCGCCACCAAGTACGCATTGCCGATCCTGCCCGTGATTGCCCATTCCGACGGTCAGGCGCCGGACGTGAGCGAGGCGGCATTCACCGAGAAGGGCGTGCTGATCAATTCCGGGCAATACGACGGCATGACCTCCGGCCAGGCTTTCACTGCCATCGCCGAACGCCTGGAAGCCGGCGGGTTGGGTCGCCGCCAGGTGAATTTCCGCCTGCGGGACTGGGGCGTGTCGCGCCAGCGTTACTGGGGCGCGCCGATTCCCATCATCAATTGCCCCCATTGCGGCGAGGTGGCGGTGCCCGACGAGGACCTGCCCGTGGTGTTGCCGGAGGACGTTGATTTCGACGGCGCCGGCTCGCCCCTGAAGAAGATGCCGGAGTGGTATCGCACCAAGTGTCCGAGCTGTGGCGCCGATGCGGAGCGGGAAACCGACACCTTCGACACCTTCATGGAGTCCTCCTGGTATTTCGCCCGCTTTGCCTGTCCGGACAGCGACAGCGCCATGCTGGATCAGCGTGCCAACTACTGGCTACCGGTGGACCAGTACATCGGCGGCATCGAGCACGCCATCCTGCATCTGCTGTATGCCCGCTTCTATCATCGCGTGATGCGTGATGAAGGGCTGGTGGACTCCGACGAGCCGTTCCGGAACCTGCTGACTCAGGGCATGGTGCTGAAGGACGGCGCCAAGATGTCGAAGTCCAAGGGCAATACCGTGGATCCGCAGGCCCTGGTGGAGCGTTACGGCGCTGATACGGTGAGGCTGTTCACCATGTTTGCGGCGCCGCCGGACCAGTCGCTGGAATGGTCGGATTCCGGTGTGGAGGGCGCTTATCGGTTCCTGAAACGCCTGTGGCAGCTTGCCCGCACCCATCTGGAGCGTGGCGACGCCCCGGCGCTGGAGCCCCGGTCGTTCAGCGACGACCAAAAGGCCGTGCGGCGCAAGATCCACGAGACCATCCAGAAGGCGTCCGACGACGTCGGCCGGAGGTTTACATTCAACACTGCCATCGCTGCGGTGATGGAACTGGTGAATACGCTGTACAAGGCTGAAGGCGACACCAGCGATCAGGGTCGCGCGGTGCTGCAGGAAGGCCTTGAGGCGGCCGTGCTGATCCTGGCGCCGATGGTGCCTCACGTATCACACGTGCTCTGGCAGGCGCTGGGCCACACGCAACCGGTGGTCGACGCCGCCTGGCCCGATGTTGACGAGGCTGCCCTGGTGCAGGACAGCCTGCGCCTGGTGGTGCAGGTGAACGGCAAGCTGCGCGGACACATCGAGGTGGCTGCGGATGCCGCCAAGGACGTGGTGGAGTCGGCGGCGCTGGCGGAGTCCAACGTGCAGCGCTTCATCGACGGCAAGACGGTGCGCAAGGTGATCGTGGTGCCGGGCCGGCTGGTGAACGTGGTGGCCAACTGATGCTGCGAGTGCCGCGAGCCCTTTGCCGGGCACGCGGAACCTGGCGTGCTCAGAACGTAGCGTGGATGGAGTCGAAGGCGGTATCCACCGGGGAGTCCGGACAATGATCAGGCACTACGCAAGCTACCTCCTGCTGGCCGTCCTGGCGCTGGCGCTGTCCGCCTGCGGCTGGCACTTCCGCGGCTCGGCGCCCGGCGCTGCGTCCCTGGAAGGGGTCACGGTCAGGCTGGACAGCCAGGTGGGCCGCGGCGAGCTGTTCCGTGAAGTCTACGCCGCGCTCCAGGCAGCCGGCGCCGACGTGGTGGAATCCGGCGGTGGCATTCCTTCGCTGGTGCTGGAGAGCGAGCGTCGTGACCGGCGGCAGATCTCCGGTACCCGCGATGACGACGTGCGCGAGTACGAGCTGCGCTACTTCGTCACCTGGCGCATCCGCGACGAGGCCGGAGAAACCGTGCAGGGGCCGGAGACGCTGGAGCAGATCCGCGAGTACCGGCGCGATCAGCAGCAGGTGCTCGGGGGCGAGGGGCAGGAGGACGCCATCGTGCGCGAGTTCCAACGTGACATCGCGTTCCTGCTCACCGATCGCGCCCAGGCGTTGTTGGGCGAATAGCCGCCGGACCCCGGCATGAGAAGGTTGGCATCATGAAAGTACGACCGGAGCAACTGCCCGAAACGCTCGATCGCGGCCTGGCACCGGTGTATTTCATTGCCGGCGACGAGCCATTCCAACTCCGCGAGGCGCAGGATGCTGTGCGGGCCGCGGCGCGGGTCCAGGGGTATACCGAGCGAGAGGTACTGGATGTCGTGCCTGGCTTCGACTGGGGGCGGCTGGCCGAAGTGGGTGCCAACCTGTCCCTGTTCGGTGATCGCCGTGTGGTCGAGCTACGCATGCCCAGCGGCAAGCCGGGGCAGGATGGCGGCAAGGCGTTCGCCGCCTACGCCGAAAGACCAGCCGAGGATACGGTGTTGCTGGTGACCAGCGGAAAGCTGGAGGCGCGTAGCCGGAAATCCGCCTGGATCAAGGCGCTGGATCAGGTCGGGGTGGTGGTCGAAGTCTGGCCGGTGGAGCCCGGCGAATTGCCACGCTGGCTGGCGGCACGCATGCAGGCAGCCGGTCTGCAACCGACGCCGGATGCGGTGCGGCTGCTGGCCGAGCGCAACGAGGGCAACCTGATGGCCGCGGTGCAGGAGGTGGAGAAGCTGCGCCTGCTGGTTGGCGAGGGCCAGGTGGATCTGGAGACGGTGCGCGGCGCAGTCGCCGACAGCGCCCGCTACGATGTCTTCGACTTGGTTTCGGCTGCGTTGCAGGGCGATGCCCGCCGGGTGGTGCGGGTATTGCGGGGGCTGGAGGAAGAGGGTGTCGAACCCGTGCTGGTGCTGTGGGCGCTGTCCCGTGAGTTGCGGGTGGTCTGCCAGTTGCGCGAGGCCGGTGGTCGAGGGGACGAGGTCATGCGCCGGCACGGCGTGTTCGGGCCGCGCCGTGGACCATTGCAGCAGGCGGCGCGGAGGGCCAGCAGCGCCCGCTGGCAGTCACTGCTGGCGCGCGGCGCCAGGGTGGACCGCACGATCAAGGGTGCAGCGCCGGGGAGGCCCTGGGATGAGCTGTTACAATTGAGCCTTGCCATCGCAGGCGCCGATACCGTCTCCGCGCGTGTATCATTGGAGTAATCCCGGAGTGAAGGTAGCAATGTCCGACACCAGAAACATTACCG
Organism: Paracoccaceae bacterium; assembly: GCA_020832445.1. Classification (GTDB taxonomy): domain Bacteria; phylum Pseudomonadota; class Alphaproteobacteria; order Rhodobacterales; family Rhodobacteraceae; genus Roseinatronobacter. The sequence continues at coordinate 232,590 of JAFIEO010000039.1, read as the reverse complement.
ATTACATGCAGGCCCTGGGCCGTCAGGCCCGAGCCGCCGGACGCCTGATGGCGCGTGCCGAGAGCGGTGCCAAGGACCAGGCTCTGAACGCCATCGCCGACTTGCTGGAGGCGCAGGCCGACAAACTGGCCACGGCCAATGCCCGTGACATGGACGCCGGCCGCGCCAATGAGCTGGAGCCGGCGCTGCTCGATCGGCTGGAGCTGACGCCAGCCCGGATCACCGGCATGGCCGAGGGGCTGCGCCAGATTGCCGCGCTGCCGGACCCGGTGGGCGGCATCACCGACCTGAACTATCGGCCCAGCGGGATCCAGGTGGGCCGCATGCGCGTGCCGCTGGGCGTGGTGGGCATCATCTACGAGTCCCGTCCCAACGTTACCGCCGATGCTGCCGGTCTGTGCCTGAAATCCGGTAATGCGGCCATCCTGCGCGGGGGTTCCGAGGCGCTCCATTCCAATAGCGCGATCGCCGCCTGCATCCGCGCCGGGCTGGAGTCCGCCGGTCTGCCGGGCGACGCGGTGCAGGTGGTGGAAACCACCGACCGTGCCGCCGTGGGTGAGCTGATCACGATGGCGGAATTCGTCGACGTGATTGTGCCGCGGGGTGGCAAGGGGCTGATCGAGCGCATCAGCCGCGAGGCGCGGGTGCCGGTGATCAAGCATCTGGACGGCGTCTGCCACGTCTACGTGGATGATCGGGCGGATCTGGATAAGGCCATGAAGGTGGCCTTCAATGCCAAGACCCAGCGCTACGGTACCTGCAATACCATGGAAACGCTGCTCGTGGCCGCCGGCATCGCCGAGCAGCTGCTGCCGCCGCTGGCCGAGCGCTACCGCGCCGAGGGCGTGGAACTGCGCGGCGGGGCACGCCGCCGCGCTCTGTGCCCGGCACTGCCATGCCGCCCACATCGCCCTTGATATCGGTCAGAAAGACGGGAACACCTGCATTGGAAAATTCTTCGGCCAGAATTTGCATGGTGATGGTTTTGCCGGTGCCCGTCGCGCCCGCAATCAGCCCGTGACGGTTGCCATAGGCCAGTTTCAAAACCTGCGGGGCGCGTTGATCCGCCCCACCGCCACCAACCAGAACCGGCCCGATACCTTCATTCATCACTCATACTCCGCCTGACATAAATCCTGCCCTCAGGTTATGCTGGAAGCGGTGGGCGGGAAAAGCAAATCTTAACCATTTCAGACTATTTATAGGGGTGCGCATCCGGTTTTGTGATCTGTGGATGCGCGTCCTCCCTGTCAGACTGGCCGCGCCTTCGGGTGCGGCCTTTTTCCGGCAATCCGGGTTTCGGCAAGGTGGATGAAAATGCCCGCGTGCGCGGGGCGGGCTTTCAACAATTTCCATAACAATCAGGTTACTATTTCCTGTTGACGCAGTGATGCTTTCACCATACGGTGTGCTCAATCGTCGGCCAGTCCGACAGGGAGCAAAGCAAAAATCAATATGAATAGGGGCCTTCGGGCCCTTATTTTAATTTTTGATTTACCACCCGCGTGATGGACAAAATCAACCCTGTTCAACACTGCGTGGCGTCATTTTTTTTCGACTGACACCTGATGCGTGCCGTGATACGACATGCAAGGAAAACGAGCATATCAAGGGACAAGGCATGTCACGAACACATACCGCATTTTTCAACATTGCATCCGTTGCCGCATTTGCGGCCCTTATGGGCACATCGGCGGCTTTCGCGCAGACAAGCACAGAAACGGATTCCCCCATCACTGCCCTGTCCACCGGAGAGGTGCTTGGCGAAGAAATGGGTGATGGCAGCTATATCGGCAACACGCACGGGGACTGGGAACTGGTCTGTGTGGAAAACCCCGAGGGCGAAGACCCCTGCCAGATGTATCAGCTGCTGCGTGACGGCGAAGGCAATGCAACTGCCGAAATCACCATGTTCCCCTTGCCACCCGGTCAGGAGGCCGCGGCGGGTGCCACCATTTTGACGCCACTGGAAACGCTTCTGACCGCACAGTTGATCATGCAGGTCGATGAAGGTGCCGCCAAGCGCTACCCGTTCACCTTTTGCACGGCGGTGGGCTGCATCGCACGCGTGGGCTTCACCGCAGAAGAGATTGATGCATTCCGCCGCGGCGCGGAAGCTGTCTGGCAGGTCGTGCCTGTTGCCGCCCCCGACCAGCCCATTGACCTGACCATGTCATTGATCGGCTTCACCGCTGCCTTTACCGAGCTTTCGGAACAACTGCCGTGATGTGACGGCACGTTCCAGCCAGCATAAAGACCCGGTCAGAAATGACCGGGTCTTTTTCATGATACCGCTTTGGCTTTGGACGCGGCGGCATCATCCATCCAGCGCCAGAAATTCCAGCACCATCGCAGCGGTCCATGTGAACTGCCCGCCTCCCAATGCCTCGCCGGTCAGGGGGTCATAATATTCCGCAAAGCCGCCTTTGTGGATCAACTCCAGACTGTCGGCGGAAATGCGTGCGGCGGTGCGGCCCTGTCCGGCGCGCGCCAGACCATCCGCAATCATATAGTTCACCACCAGCCACACAGGGCCGCGCCAATAGCGCTTGGCATCAAATCGCGGGTCTTGCGGGGGGTGACTGGCGACACAGTAGCGGGTTCCGTGCCCCTCTATCGTGTTGGCGATGCGTGCGGCCCTGTCGGGTGGAATTGCACAGAACGCAGCCAGAAGCCCGCCCACCGACGCGCTGTCGATCAACTGGCCGGTGATGCGGTCCTTGCACAGATACTGGCCATGCGCATCCGACCACAGGCTTTCCATCGCCGCCAGCCCGCGCGCCGCGAAAGCGCGGTTTTCGGCGGCAAGTTCGGGTTCGCCAACGTGACCTGCCAGATCGGCCAGGTCGGCACATGCGCGGATCAAAATCGCATTGAAACCGGGATCAACCACCTGAAAGGGCGACGCATTATGCAATTTCGATGTGTCCCAGTGCAGCGCGCGAAAATGCTCGACCAGCCATAGATAGCGGTCATATTGCGCCTTGGTGGGCCGGTGTGACGGGTCGGCATGCAGGGTATCGCGCCGCGTATAGGCTGCAATCCCGTCAGTGGGCACACGGTCGAACGGATCGTCCCAGTCCACGGAATTGTCGCGCCCTGCTTCCCATGGATGCAGGATCGCGGCCAGCCCTTCTGCATGCGGGTCGCGGGTTGCATAGAACCAGCGGTGCCATGCGGCCACTTTGGGCAACAATGCGCGCACACGCTGCATCGCCGCTGCACGGTCCTGCGAACGATCAAACAACCGCTTCAGCGCGAACCCCGCAACTGCGGGCTGCGTAATCCCCGACGTGGGCACAGGCCGGTCCGTGCCCCAGATTGCGGGGCCGGGAAAATAGCCGTCATCCATTTGATGGAAAATAATATGCGGCACCATCCCGCAGGGCCATTGATGGGCAAACAGCGTTTCAATCTCGGTCCATGCGCGGGCTTCGTCGAAATGGCACTGGCCAAGCGCTGTCAGGCAGCTGTCCCAGTTCCACTGGAACGGATACAGCCCCTTGGTGGGCACCGTATACTGGCCCCTGTCGTTGATTTTCAGAATGTCGATTGCAGCATTGCGCAGCGCGTCTGTCATGCGATGGCCTTTTGTGTTTCAGGATCAAACCAGCGGATACGGTCGGGGACGGGCGCAAGGGTGATCACCTCGCCCGGGGTGATATGGCGGTCGCTGTCCAGCACGGCGCGAAAGGGCTGGCCAGCCACCTGCGCGGTGACAAGCGTATGCGGGCCAAGCGGTTCGACCACGCGCACTTCGGCGCTCAGGCCCGTGTCGGACGGGTGCAGGTCTTCGGGGCGGATGGCAAATTCGGCAGCAGACCCTTGCGGCCCCGCGAAACTTTGCCCCGCCACATGCCAGCGCCCTGCCCCTTCGGATTTGGCAGGCAGGAAATTCATCGGCGGGTTGCCGATGAAACTGCCCACAAACCGCGCGGCGGGGTTGCGGTATACTTCGGTCGGGCGGTCGGCCTGAACGATATAGCCGCCATTCATCACGCTAATCCGGTCGGCCAGCGACATGGCCTCGACCTGATCATGGGTGACATAGATGGTGGTGGTTTTCGATTCAGCCAGAACGCCCTTCAATTCGGCGCGCATTTCCAGCCGCAGCAGCGCGTCCAGATTGGACAGCGGTTCATCCATCAAGATGACATCAGGCTCCATCGCCAAAGCCCGCGCAACAGCCACACGCTGGCGCTGCCCGCCCGACAATTCACCAGAATAGCGCTTCAGCAACTGCTCGATATGCATCAACTCGGCGGTGCGGCGAACGCGGCGGTCCACTTCCGTGCCGGTCACTTTCGCCATGCGCAGACCAAACGCGATATTCTCAAACACCGTCAGATGCGGGAACACCGCATAATTCTGGAACACCATGGAAATACCGCGCGCGCGGGGTGGCAGATGGTCCACCCGCCGCCCGCCGATCCAGACCTCGCCCTGACTTGGGGTTTCCAGCCCTGCGATGATGCGCAAAAGCGTGGTCTTGCCGCAGCCGGACGCGCCCAGCAGCACCATGAATTCCTGATCGGCAATGGTCAGGTCCACCGAATGCAGCGCCGTGAAGGCCCCGAAATCCTTGGCGACACCCTTGATGACAATTTCAGCCATATTGGCCCCTTCCTGTTTTTGGTCGCATGTCCTTGATTGCGCAAAACCGGTTTCCGGTTTCGCGCGACATGCTCTAGCGATTGGCGATGCCCCACATCGCGAACAGATATTTGCGCACTGCGAAGATGAAGATCAGCGCAGGCATGACAAGCGCCGCCCCGCCTGCAAATTTCAGCGGCAATGGCGATACATTCAGCGATTGCAGCAAAAACGCCGTCAATGTGCGGTTCTCGATTGTCAGGACGGCTGCGGCAAACACCTCGTTCCATGAAATAACGAAGGCAAAGACAGCGCTGGCCATGATGCCCGGCAGCGCCAATGGCAGCACAACCTTGATGAAGGCCTGCAACCTGTTGCACCCCAATGTCCATGCGGCCTCTTCCAACTCTACCGGAATGCCGGAAAACAGCGAAAAGGTAATCAACACCGCGAATGGCAGCGCCAGCATCGCATGCACCAGCGCCAGCCCCAGCACAGTGTCATCCAGCCCTGTGCGAATGAACATCACGGCCAAGGGCAGCGCCAGCAGCGGCAGCGGAAACGCGCGCGTCATGATGACCAGCACGCGAAAGAATTCCTTGCCGGGAAAGTCAAACCGCGACAACGCATAGCCCGCCGGTGCCCCCATCGCGATGGACAGGATCATTGTCAGCACCGCCACCTTGACCGAATTCCACAGCGCCTGCGTTACGCCCTGAAACTGCAAGAAAAACTGCACCGAGGCCAGATCGAAACTTGGCCATATGCGTTTTGGAAACCCTGTCACCTCAGAGGGCGCGGACAGTGCATTGACGAACAAAAACCAGATGGGCACCAGCACCCATAAGACCAGCAGCGCAACACCTGCATAAAACAGGAACCGGCCTGCGCGCCGCGCCTCTAGCTGTGGCGCGGGTGGTGGGGATGTGTCGGTCATATCCGCGCTCCTTTAGGGACGTGCAACAGCCGCAGCACCACCAGCGAAAAGGCGACCGACAGGCCCAGAATGACCATCGCATAGGCGGCCGCCACACCGCGGTCCTGTAGCTGGAACTGCCACTGGAAGGTCTCGCCCATCAGCACGGGCAGGGTTGTGCCCCCCAGCGCCATGACAACGGCGAACACCTCGAACGCCATAAGAATGCGCAGGATCAGCGCGGTTTGCAGGCTGGGACGCAACAGCGGCAGGGTAACACGGGTGAACCGCTGCCAGCGCGATGCGCCAAACACTTCCGCGGCCTCCGAATATTCTTTGGGGATCAGCCCCATACCTGCCACGATAATCACCATCATGATGGCCGTTGCGCGCCAGATTTCGGCCAGAACCACCGCCAGAAAGATGACCCACATGTTCTGATAGCCCAGATACAGGGTCGGGCGGTCGATAATACCGAAGGCGTGAAATATGGAATTCAGGAACCCCGATTGCTCGAATATCGCAAGCCAGATCAACCCCGCTGCCAGATCGGAAATACCCAGCGGGATCGCAAAGATATACAGCAGCCCAGAACGCCCCGTTTTCAGCTTTTGCACCACAGATGCCATGGTCAGCGCCATGATCAGCTGCACCGGCACCACAATCGCGGTCAGCCAGATGGTGTTCCAGAAAGCAGGTGCAAACTTCCAGTGCCCTGTCATGCGGGTAAAATTCTCGGTCGTCCATTCCCCGCCGCGCGTCAGGCTTTCAACCACGACCAGCCCGAACGGATAGAAGAAGAACACCAGCAGAAACAGCGATGCCGGAAGCAGCAACAGATAGGGCAAGGCTCGTGGCATTTTCGCCTCCTTGTTTCGGCGGGTAAGCTATGCCCCCGCTTTATCTTCATCTTGCCAGAAATACTCGGGGGGGAACCCGGCCCTGCGGGGGCCGGGTGGGGGCGACAGCCCCCTTTTAAGGATGGACTGCCGATCAGTTCACAGGGCAAGGACCATCTGATGCCGCATCAGGTGCCCAGCACGGCGCACCTGCTTCGTCAAGAATGCGGCGCAATGCATCTGCCTGATCATCCAGAACCGCACGCACCGGCTGGCGGGCCAGAACAATGCGTTCAAACGTGTCGTTATAGACCTGATTGAACTGGCCACCCAGATCGCCCAGACCCACAGGCAACAGCGCGGGCAAGGCATCATCCGCGCCAGACATAGCCGCAATGGCCGCGCCCGCCGCCTGCACCGATGGCGGCATGTCATCGGGGAAATCCACATCGATCACCGGAAAGAAATTGGTGGCGCGCAAGGTCGCGATCTGGGTTTCGGGGGCCAGCATATAACTGATCAGATCCATCGCCGCATCCTTGTCCTGCGCGGTTTCCGGCACAGCCATACCCGCCAGAACCGGCATGAACCCCCGACCCGCCGGACCGGCCGGCGCAGGAAAGGCCACAAAATCATCAGGCTGCTGGTTGAACGCATCGGCAAGCCGCGCGGTGTGGTCGAACACCAGCCATGCATCGCCGGAAATCAGTTGTTCCTGCATGAAGCTGTAATTGGTGGATGCAGGGTTTGTATGCTCCCACAATTCCAGAAAGGCGGTCCAGGCTTCTTCTGCCGAATCGGACCGGAATTCTGTCACCATGGACCCTGTATAGGCGGGCAGCAGATAGCCCTGAAAGAAGCGGTGCTTCAGCCCTTGCGGGCCTGCGGGGAACCCGAAGCGCGGCTCGCCAGTCGCTTCGTGCATATTGGCGGCCCATGCAATCAGCTCGTCATAGCTTAGCGCCATCAGATCCGCGCCGTCGGGCAGGTATTCCAGTGCATTGGTATGCGCGGCCATGACATAGGTGGCCTGCATCCATGGAATATATTTCTGCTCATCCGTGCCCAGCAGGCCAAGTTCCATGAAGCCCGGTGACACAGCACTTGCATCAATCCCCGACAGGTCGGCCAGATTGCCCGCAAGGGGCGTGAAATCGCCGTGCAATGCGCCCAGAACCCCGATGCTGCCACTTCCTGCCCCCAGTTCGGCCTGAATGCGCGTCAGCCATGGGCCGGGGTCGGCGGGCTGGAAGGACACGCCCCCGTCGAACCCTGACAAAACCTGCTCGCGCATGGCCTGGGTTTCCTCAATCGGTGTGGCCTGACTGGACCAGAACAAGGTCTCGGCGATGGCATTTGTAGAAATTAAAGCGCTTGCAGTGGCAAGTAAGGTAAGTTTCAGTCTGGATTTCATGGTCTTTCCTCCCATTTTTTGGTCTGTGGTAGTTGGTTTCGCGGTCAGCCCGCAATTACGGGTGCAGTCCCGTGTGTGCCCCGCAAAATAAGCTGCGGGCGCAGCAGCCGTTGCTCATGCGGCGCATTCGGTGCGCCTATCCGCACCAGCAACATTTCGGCAAGTTGCGTGGCGCTGTCGGCAATACAGGCGTCAAATGTGGTCAGCGCGGGCGTGACATGCGCCGCGGCAGGGATATTGTCGAAACCGATGATCGACAGGTCATCAGGCACGCTTAACCCTTGTTTCTGGGCTTCGGCCATCAACTCCAACGCCAGCCCGTCGGCAATGGCAAGCACGGCGGTGGGTCGGTCGGCACCGGACAGGATGCCCGCAATGGCCTGCGCGCGCGTGTCCATATCGTAGCGCGAACATGACACATGCCGCAATGTCAGCGCGGGGTCACCATTGGCCGCATAAGCGTTGCGCAAGCCGGCCTCGCGCTTCTGGCGGAAGGTCAGCGGGTCATCAAGACTTAACAGGCCAAACCGGCGATGGCCTGCCTGATACAGCAGATCAAACGCTTCCATAAAGGCAGACTCGCCGTCGGTATCCAGCCAGCTATAGCCTGATTCATCATGCTCCAACCGGCCATGCGCCACGAATGGCACGCCATGGTCTTGCAGCAGCGCAATGCGTGTGTCAGCGCATTCGATCCGGCTGACAACCACGCCATCGACACGCCCAGATGTAATCAGGCTTTCCAGATGGCGCTGTTCGGACCCGTCGCGCGGAACCGCAGACAGCAGCAATTCAACCCCTTTTGCACTAAACCCTTCGGTCAGGGCACTGACAAATTCACCAAGGAAAGGATCGGCCAGCCCGCGCCCGCGCATGGGCAGCAAAAAACCCGCAAACCCGGTGCGGCCGGATGCCAGTGCCTGCGCTGTGCGATTGGGGACATAGCCCAATTCCAGCGCGGCCTTCGCCACACGCTCGCGGGTTTTCAGCGCGATCTGTTCATGCTGCGCCAAGGCCCGCGACACGGTCGCAGGTGACAGCCCCAAATGGCGTGCAAGATCTGATAATGTGCGGGTTTTGGTCACGCTTCCCTCCGATGAGAGGTGATTTAAAGCGCATTAAATAAAATTGCAAGCGCTTTAAATTCTATAAATCAAAGATCGCAAAATTTAGAGCATATCACGTTCATTCGCATTCACGAGACATGCTCTAACTTATTGATTTCGCGTGTTCGAGAAGCTTAAAACCGGTTCCCACTTTTGAGCAACATGCTCTAGGTGCGTCACTCCATTTCTTCCAGCAGGATGCGCCCGCGCGCGTCCTCAACCTCGATCACCCACAGGTCAGGGTCGAAACTGCGCTGGCGCGATATCGCCTCGTCAACGCTGGCTTCCGGTCCTTCAACCAGCACCTGCCAGACACGCGCCCCGCTGCTAAGGTCGAAGCCGCGCTGATAGGCGCGCGCAGTCCCGTCCATCAATGCCAGTTTGACAAGCACCGCGCCTGCGGTGTCGTCGCCACGGGTGATCACATAGGCCGGTATTCCGTCAATCTGAAGGCGGCGTAAATATGCAGACACCCAGATGCCGGATGCCAGCCGCGCACTCATGTATTGCCGTCGCGGAAATCCAGCCCCATTTCGGAATAGCGCGCGGCCTCTTCCAGCCAGTTTTCACGCACTTTTACTTGCAGGAACAAATGCACGGGACGGCCCAGAAATTCCGTAATCTCGACACGGGCGGCTTGTGAAATGGATTTGATGGTTTCGCCCTTGTTGCCCAGCACAATGCCCTTATGTCCGTCGCGGATGACATAGATTATCTGGTCAATCCGGACCGAGCCATCCTTGCGCTCTGTCCACATTTCCGTCTCGACCGTCAGTTGATAGGGCAGTTCTTCATGCAGGCGCAGGGTCAGCTTCTCGCGCGTCATTTCGGCGGCGATCATGCGCAGCGGCAAATCCGCGATCTGGTCTTCGGGGTAAAGCCACGGACCTTCGGGCAGGGTTTCGGCCAGCCATTGGCGCAGATCATCCACGCCATGCCCGCGTTCGGCGGAGATCATGAAGGTTTTGACAAAGGGATAGGCCGCATTCAGTTTTTCCGACAGCGCAAGCAAGGCTTCTGCCTTGACGCGGTCAATCTTGTTGATGGCAAGTGCAACCGTCTGATTGGGCGAAATACGCTCTTTCAGCGCATCAAGAATGGCCTGTGTGCCGTCGGTTATGCCGCGATGCGCCTCGACCAGCAGCACCACGATATCGGCATCGGCGGCCCCGCCCCATGCAGCGGCCACCATGGCGCGGTCCAGCCTGCGGCGCGGACGAAACAGGCCGGGCGTGTCGACAAACACCAGTTGCGCCGCCCCTTCCATGGCCACACCGCGAATGCGTGTGCGGGTGGTCTGCACCTTATGGGTCACAATGCTGACCTTCGCGCCCACCATGCGGTTTGTCAGGGTGGATTTGCCTGCATTGGGTTCACCGATCAGGGCAATGAACCCCGCGCGGGTTGGCTGTGTGTCGGTCGGCGTGGTGGCAGTATCAGATGTATCGGTCATGTCTGGCCCTCCAGCCGGTCAAGAAGCAGTTGCGCGGCTTTTTGTTCTGCGTGTCGTTTGGAACCGGCGCTGGCTTGCGCAACCACGCCATCGGACAGCTGCACTTCAATGGTGAAAACCGGCGCATGGGGCGGGCCGCTGCGGTCGCGTTCGGTATAGGCGGGCGGGGTCTGCCCGCGCGCCTGCGCCCATTCCTGCAACGCGGTCTTTGCATCGCGGGCGTCGTCCTTGACAGTGGCAATCCGCGCCCCCCACAAGCGCAGCACCATGTCGCGCGCCGCGTCAAACCCCGCATCCAGATAGACGGCGGCAATCACGGCTTCCATGGCATCGGCCAGCAGCGCTTCCTTGCGCCGCCCCCCCGACAGCATTTCAGACCGCCCCAGCTTCAGCACCTCGCCCAGATCCACGTCGCGGGCGATGTCTGCGCAGGCTTCCTTGCGCACAAGTGCATTGAAGCGCGGCGCAAGCTGCCCTTCGCTGGCCGCTTTATCTGCGTGCAACAGCGCTTCGGCCATCACAAGGCCCAGCACGCGGTCGCCCAGAAATTCCAGCCGCTGGTTGTCAGGGCGCGAGGGCGATGAAATGGACGGGTGCGTCAGTGCGCGGCGCAGCAGTTCGGGGCGGGAAAACTCATGACCGATGCGCGCACTGAATGCGCGCAGTTCTTTCGACAGTGTCACTGCAACCTCGCAAAGAAACGATCACTGCGCCATGTCCACACGAAAAACAGCGAACGTCCTTCGGCGGAAAACACGACATGGCGCGCGCGTCCGATCAGGTGATCAAACGGCACCATGCCAACACCACCCACGCTGCGCGGCATGCGGCTGTCCAGCGAATTGTCGCGGTTGTCGCCCATGAAGAAGAAATGCCCTTCTGGCACGGTGAACACCGGCGTATTGTCCGCAGCCCCCCCGTCCGAGATGTTCAGCACCGGATAGCTGACACCGTTTGGCAAGGTTTCAATTGCACGCGGTTTCAGGCATTGGCCACCCTGCCCCACTGGCGCATTCGCGCAGCGCGGATACTGGCCCGCGCTGCCCTGGCGTTCATAGGTTTCTGCAAAATCACCATCGGGTTCCTGGGGCGCTGCTTCATCATTCAGATACAGAATGCCATCACGCATCTGCACGCGGTCGCCCGGCAAACCGATCAGGCGTTTGATGTAATCCGCGCCCGTGCCGGGGTGGCGAAAGACAACGATATCGCCGCGTTCGGGATCATTCGCAAACAGCCGCCCCGTGATGGGGCATGCGCCAAACGGGCAGGAATAGCGCGAATAGCCATAGGCCATCTTATTGACGAACAGAAAATCCCCGATCAGCAATGTTTCCTTCATGGACCCTGACGGAATCCAGAACGGTTGGAAAAACAATGTGCGAAACAGGCCTGCAATCACCAACGCGTAAACGATTGTTTTCACGTTTTCCCAAAGGCCGTCTTTCTTGCCGTCACTTGCTGCCATTCGTCCAATCCGATTATTGTCATTTACCTGATATGTTGCAGGCTTCATGGGCGGGCGCGGGCATGAAGTCAAGCTGTTGGGGCAAGCCCCCTACACGAAAGTGACGCCAGTTTCGGGGTTTTCAACCGCATATATCCTGCGTATAACACCACCATGTCATTGAACGAGCATATCGCGGCATTGCCGACATTGCCCCTGCAAACGGGCCTGCTTCTTCTTAGGGGCCTCTGAGCGTGTCCTGAACGGGCGCGCCGCTCAGAGGTTGCAAGCGCCCGGAAAACGCATCAGATACAACATCTCTCCGGTTACAGGACTATACAGATGACACAAGCCGCCCCCAAGCAGGACCATGTCCTGATTTTCGACACAACATTGCGCGATGGCGAGCAATCCCCCGGCGCCACCATGAGCCATGGCGAAAAGCTGGAAATTGCTGCCCTGCTGGATGAAATGGGTGTCGATATTATCGAAGCAGGCTTTCCCATCGCATCCGAAGGGGATTTTCAGGCCGTCAGCGAAATCGCGAAGAATTCGCGCAATTCGGTCATCTGTGGCCTGTCACGCGCCAATCTGAATGATATCGACCGCTGCTGGGAGGCCGTGAAACACGCCGCCCGCCCGCGCATTCACACCTTCATCGGCACATCACCGCTGCACCGTGACATCACCGCGCTGGATCAGGACGCAATGGTTGCGCGCATTCATGACACGGTCAGCCATGCGCGCAATCTGTGCGAAGATGTGCAATGGTCGCCCATGGACGCCACGCGCACCGAACGCGATTATCTGTGCCGCGTGGTTGAAGCTGCCATCAAGGCAGGGGCCACGACCATCAACATTCCCGACACAGTGGGCTATACCTATCCGCGCGAAAGTGCCGAACTGATCGCCATGTTGCTGGAACGCGTGCCCGGCGCGGATGAAATTATCTTTGCCACGCATTGCCACAACGACCTTGGCATGGCGACCGCCAATTCGCTGGCCGCCGTCGAAGCGGGCGCGCGCCAGATCGAATGCACGATCAACGGGCTTGGTGAACGCGCGGGTAACACGGCACTGGAAGAGGTTGTCATGGCGCTGCGCGTGCGCAACGACATTCTGCCCTACCGCACCGGCATTGACACAACCAAGATCATGGGTATTTCGCGCATGGTCGCGGCCGTGTCTGGCTTTCCGGTGCAGTTTAACAAGGCTGTGGTCGGCAAGAACGCGTTTGCGCATGAATCGGGCATTCATCAGGATGGCATGCTGAAGAACAAAGAAACGTTCGAGATCATGCGCCCCGAAGATATCGGATTGGCGGCCACCAATCTGGTGATGGGCAAGCATTCGGGCCGCGCGGCACTGCGCGCAAAACTGTCGGAACTGGGTTATGAATTGGGCGACAACCAGTTGAAGGACGTGTTTGTGCGCTTCAAGGCGCTGGCCGACCGCAAGAAGGAAGTCTATGACGACGACCTGATCGCGCTGATGGCAGAAGCCAGCCTGAATGACGAAGATGCCTATCTGCAAGTGCGCAAACTGCGCGTGGTCTGCGGCACCGACGGACCGCAGGAAGCGGAACTGACACTGTCCATCGGCGGGGTTGAAAAATTCATCGACGCCACCGGCGACGGCCCGGTGGACGCGACCTTCAATGCGGTCAAGATGCTGTTTGAACATGAGGCCCGTCTGGAATTGTATCAGGTGCATGCCGTCACCGAAGGCACCGATGCACAGGCCACGGTCAGCGTTCGGCTGGCGCAGGACGGTATCGTGTTTACGGGACAGTCATCTGACACTGATACGGTCGTGGCGTCCGCGAAAGCCTATGTAAATGCACTTAATCGCATGGTGTTGCACCGCCATCGCGGCAATCTGTCCGCCTTGATGAGCAGCGCAAGCTAGGCTGCACCACCGGAACATAAGGGCGGGCATCGGGGCACAAAGCACCCGGCCCGCCCTGAAATCGCGGCTTTGTGCTGAAATCGCGGCCAATTCCCGCTTATCTTGCGATCTCACCCCCTTTACCGCGTGCCCTGCCCCGCCCTATAAGGGCGTCAGACTGCTTATGACCCCAATATCTGGGGCCGATTCCACGAGAAGGACGGAAATACCCATATGCCCCTGTTTCCCAGCCTGTTTTCATCGGATATGGCCATCGACCTTGGCACAGCCAACACGCTGGTCTACGTCAAAGGGCGGGGGATCATCCTCAATGAGCCATCGGTGGTGGCTTATCACACCAAGGACGGCCGCAAGGCGGTTCTGGCTGTGGGCGAGGATGCGAAGCTGATGCTGGGCCGCACCCCCGGCTCGATCGAGGCAATCCGCCCCATGCGCGACGGCGTGATCGCGGATTTCGATGTTGCCGAAGAAATGATCAAGCATTTCATCCGCAAGGTGCACCGCAACACCATGTTTTCAAAACCGAAAGTCATTGTCTGTGTGCCTTATGGCGCAACGCCGGTCGAAAAGCGCGCGATCCGTCAGTCGGTGCTGTCCGCGGGCGCGCGGCGCGCGGGGCTGATTTCCGAACCGATTGCTGCGGCCATTGGTGCGGGCATGCCCATCACCGACCCGACAGGCAGCATGGTGGTCGATATCGGCGGTGGCACAACCGAAGTTGCGGTTCTGTCGCTGGGCGATATCGTCTATGCACGTTCGGTGCGTGTGGGCGGCGACCGTATGGATGAAGCGATTGTCAGCTTCCTGCGCCGCAACCAGAACCTTCTGATCGGTGAAGCCACGGCTGAAAAAATCAAATGCACCATCGGCACGGCCCGCATGCCCGATGACGGGCGCGGCCAGTGCATGATGATCCGCGGGCGCGACCTGCTGAACGGCGTGCCCAAAGAAATCGAGATCACACAGGCACAGGTGGCCGAAGCCTTGTCGGAAACTGTCACCACCATCTGCGAGGCAGTGATGATCGCGCTGGAAACGACCCCGCCCGATCTGGCCGCCGATATCGTGGATCGCGGCGTTATACTGACAGGGGGCGGCGCGCTGCTGGGCGAGTTGGACCTTGCCTTGCGCGAGCAAACCGGTCTGTCGATTTCTGTCGCGGACGAGGCGTTGAACTGTGTCGCCATTGGCACGGGCAAGGCGCTGGAATATGAAAAGCAACTGCGTCACGCCATCGATTACGAGAGCTGACGCCGCAACAGGCCGGGCTTGAACTTTGGCATCCGAACGTCAGACAGACCAAGATTATATCCGCCCTGTCAGGCGTATCCTGATCGGGGCTATGGTTCTGTTCCTGACACTTGTTTTTCTGGTCTGGCGCATTG
Organism: Paracoccaceae bacterium; assembly: GCA_020832445.1. GTDB lineage: Bacteria > Pseudomonadota > Alphaproteobacteria > Rhodobacterales > Rhodobacteraceae > Roseinatronobacter. Next base: position 217,529 of record JAFIEO010000039.1, on the reverse strand, counting down.
ACAGCCCAAGGGTGGAACAGGTGCGCACGGACCTGATCGACCGTATTGTGCCGTCTTTCGACTGGGCCATGCGCCCTGTGACGCGGGTTGCGGGTATGCTGGAGAACCTGCAATCCTATGCCCGTATCGTGGAACAGAATCAGGAATTGCGCCGCGAATTGCAACAAATGCGCGCATGGCGCGAAGCGGCCTTGCAGCTGGAACAGCGCAATGCCCAGCTGCTGGATCTGAATCAGGTGCGTATTGATCCGCAACTGACCCATGTGACAGGGGTTGTGATGGCGGATGGCGGATCGCCATTCCGGCGGTCTGTGCTGCTGAATGTGGGCGCGCGCGACGGCGTTCACGATGGCTGGGCGGTGATGGATGGCCTTGGGCTTGCAGGCCGGATCGCGGGTGTCGGCAACCGGACATCGCGGGTGGTGCTGCTCACGGATACCGCAAGTTCGGTTCCGGTGCTGATTCAGCCATCGGGGCAACGGGCCATGTTGTCGGGCGACAATTCATCCTATCCGCTGCTGGAATTCATTGAAACACCTGATGAATTGCGCCCTGGCGACCGTGTTATAAGTTCCGATGACGGTGGCGTGTTTCCGGCGGGGTTACTGATTGGCGAAGTTGTCCAGGCACGGGACCGCAGGTTGCGGGTGCGCCTTGCCGCCGATTACGGGCGGCTGGAATTCCTGCGCGTGATGCGTTCCCGCCCGGTCGAGAGTATCGTTGATACCGGCAGCCTGATCGTTCCCGACATCCCCCCCGCGCCGGATTTGCCGGGGGATGTGGTCTTGCCGCAAGGGCCGAATATCGAAAGCCCGCCTGATGAGTAACCGCCGCCCCGCCAGAAAAGCGCTGTATGTCGCACTGTTTTTGGGGCTTGCGGCGCTGGTCACGTTTTTGCGGCTTTTGCCAATGCAGGACTATGGCGCCGCCGCATCCGGTTCCACGGGCGGGCTGTTTGGGCTGTCGGCCCGCGACTGGCCCGCGCCGGATTTTTTGCTGTGTCTGACATTGGCATGGATCGTGCGGCGTCCTGATTTGCTGCCTGCACCCGTTATCGCGGCATATTTCCTGTTCGAGGATCTGTTGTTGCTGCGCCCCCCCGGCCTGTGGGCGCTGGTTGTTTTGTTGGCGACGGAATTTCTGCGCACCCGTGCGGGCTTGCTGCGCGGGTTCGGGTTCTGGCTGGAATATGCCATTGTGTTCGGGTTGATGCTGACAATGTTTCTGGCAAATCGCGCCCTGCTCGCGATTGTGATGATGCCAAACGCCCCGCTTGACTTGAGCTTTGCGCAGTTTCTGGGCACAGTTCTGGCGTATCCTGCTGTCGTAGTGGTCTTGCATTATGTGTTGAAGCTGCGCAAACCGGCGACAGGCGAGGTGGATGTTCTGGGACAGAAATTGTGAAACGCACGGATCGCGACAAGGAACTTAGCCAAAGGATAATCACGCGCCGCGGGCTGATCCTGGGCGGTGCGCAGCTGGCATTTGCAGGCGCGCTTGCGTGGCGCTTGCGTGATATGCAGCTTATGCAGTCCGAACAGTTTCACCTGCTGGCCGAAGAAAACCGCATTAACCTGCGCCTGCTGCCGCCCACGCGCGGTTTGATTTTTGACCGCAACGGCGTGTTGCTGGCGGGCAATGAACAGAATTACCGTGTGGTGATCAAACGCGATGATGCAGGTGATATCGACCTTGTTCTGGACCGGCTGTCACAGCTGATACCACTAAGCGAGGATGATCTGGAACGCGCGCGGCGCGATTTGCTGCGCCACCGCCCCTTTGTGCCGGTCACGGTTGCCGAACGCCTGAGTTGGGAGGAGATCAGCCGCATTGCAAGTAACGCGCCTGCGCTTCCGGGGGTGACGCCCGAAATGGGCCTGTCGCGCGCCTATCCGCTGCGCGAGGATATGGCCCATGTCGTGGGCTATGTCGGCCCTGTGTCCGACCGTGATCTGGAAGCGCTGGAAGCGCCTGATCCGGTGCTGATGATCCCGCGATTCCAGATCGGCAAAAGCGGCGTGGAACGCGCCATGGAAGACCGGCTGCGCGGCACCGCCGGTTCGCAACGTGTGGAAGTGAACGCCGTTGGCCGTGTCATGCGTGAACTGGATCGCGCCGAAGGGCAACCGGGCGGCAATGTGCATATGACGATTGATGCGCGGCTGCAAAATTACGCCCTGCAACGCATGCAAGGCCAAAGTGGCGCGGCGGTGGTCATGGACACGGCAACCGGCGATATTCTGGCACTGGCATCCGCCCCCAGCTTTGACGGCAACCTGTTTGTGCGCGGCATTTCCACCACCGATTTCAATGGCCTGCTGGAAGATGAATATCGCCCGCTGCTGAACAAAACCGTTCAGGGCATGTATCCGCCGGGGTCCACTTTCAAGATGGTAACGGCCCTTGCCGCACTGGAAGCAGGCGAAACAGATGGCGAGGAACGCGTGTTCTGCCCCGGCCATATGGATGTGTCGGGCAACCGTTTCCATTGCTGGCGGCGCGGCGGGCATGGGCGCGTGGGCCTTGTGTCCGCGCTGTCGGAAAGCTGTGATGTGTATTTCTATGAAATGTCACAGCGCTGTGGCATCGACCGCATCAACGCCATGTCCGAACGTCTGGGCCTTGGCATACGCTATGATCTGCCAATTCCGTCAATGGCCGGGGGGCTGAACCCCACACGGGACTGGAAACGGCGCAACCGCAATGAAGAATGGCGCATTGGCGATACGGTCAATGCCTCTATCGGGCAGGGGTTTGTGTTGTCCACACCGCTGCAACTGGCCGTGATGACCGCGCGGCTTGCCACCAACAAGGCCATTCTGCCCCGGTTGCTGCGTGACCCGCTGGATCAGGCCGAACCACAGGCCGCGTCGCTGGACCTGCGCCCTGAATGGTTGCGCATGATCCGTCGTGGCATGTTTGATACTGTCAACCATGCGCGCGGCACGGCCTATTCGTCGCGTGTGGTGGCAGAAGGTCAGGAAATGGCAGGCAAAACCGGCACGAGTCAGGTTTTCTCGATTACGCGCGCGGAACGTGATGCGGGCATACGCCAGCAAAGTGACCTGCCATGGAACCGGCGCAACCACGCATTGTTTGTAAACTATGCCCCGGTCGAGGCCCCGCGCATTGCCGTGGCCATCGTCATCGAACATGGGGGCGGCGGCTCGTCCGCGGCGGCCCCCATCGGGCGCGACATCACGCTTGCTGCGCTGAATGACGGCATACCGCCGCTATCGGCCTATCCCTCCCCGCAGCGCAACCGCATCCGCGCCGAACAGATCGAACTGGAAGAACGCCTGCGTGACCCGCAGCTTTTACGGATAAGCCGCGCATGAGTTATCTTGAATACAACACCAAGCGCATGCCGTCGGGGCTGGCGAAAGTGCTGTATGTGAACTGGCCGCTAGTGGTCTTGCTTGTGGCTGTCGCATGCTACGGGTTTGTCATGCTGTATTCGGTTGCCGGCGGGAATGCGCAGCTTTGGATGGACCCGCAGATGCGCCGCTTCGGCATTGGCGTTCTTTTGATGCTGGCAATCGGGTTCGTGCCGCTGTGGTTCTGGCGCTCCATTGCGGGGGTTGCATATGTCGTATCTCTCCTGCTGCTGCTGGGGGTCGAATTTTTCGGGACAATCGGCATGGGCGCGAAACGCTGGCTGGTTGTCGGCCCCTTGCGGTTGCAACCGTCCGAACTGGCCAAGATCACCACAATTCTGGCGCTGGCGGCCTATTACGACTGGCTGAACATCAAGAAAGTCTCGCATCCGCTATGGGTGGTGCTGGGCATTCTGATTGCCGCCGTTCCGGCGCTTCTGGTGCTGCGCCAGCCTGATCTGGGCACGGCGCTTTTGCTGACACTGGGCGGCGGTGTGGTGATTTTTGCCGCAGGGGTGCATTGGGCCTATTTTGCGGCACTGATTGGCAGCATGGTTGCCGGAGTTAGTGCCGTTATGTCATCGCGCGGGACGGATTGGCAAATCCTGAAGGATTACCAGTACCGGCGCATAGATTCCTTCCTTGACCCCTCGCTTGACCCGTTGGGCGCGGGCTATCACATCAACCAGTCGATGATTGCACTGGGGTCCGGCGGGTGGTCCGGGCGGGGTTTCATGGAAGGCACGCAGGCGCGGCTGAATTTCCTGCCTGAAAAACACACCGATTTCATTTTCACAACGCTGGCAGAAGAATTCGGATTTGTGGGCGCCGCGTCGCTTCTGGTGCTGTATCTTATGATCATCGGGTTTTGCCTGCTGACGGCCTTTCGCACGACCAGCCGGTTCGGGGCATTGCTGGTGATCGGGGTGGTGGGCACGTTCTTTTTGTATTTTGCCGTGAATATGGCCATGGTCATGGGGCTTGCGCCTGTGGTGGGGGTGCCGTTGCCATTGGTGTCCTTCGGGGGGTCTGCAATGATCGTGCTGATGGTCGCATTCGGGTTGGTTCAATCCGCGCATATTCACAGACCAAGGTTGCCATCATGACAGCGATTGTTTTGTTTGCCGCAGGGCCGCAGATGTATGAAGAGTACCGGACGCCCCTGATGCAGGCGATGGACAAGCAGGGGCTTGATGCCCGGCTTGTGACCGACGCCGCACCTGAATCTGTCGATTACATCATCTATGCCCCCTCAAGTGATGTGCAGGACTTCACCCCCTACACGCGCTGCAAGGCCGTTCTGAACCTTTGGGCGGGGGTTGAGAGGATCGTGAGCAACCCCACCCTGACACAGCCACTTTGCCGCATGGTCGACCCGTCGCTGACCCAAGGTATGGTCGAATATGTCTGCGGCCATGTGCTGCGCTATCATCTGGGAATGGACACCCATATCCATGCCCGCCCCGGCGACTGGAACGCAGTGGAACCCCCGCTGGCGCAGGAACGCAAAGTTGGCATTCTGGGACTGGGGGCATTGGGGCAAGCAGTTGCCCAAGCGCTGGCGGGTTTCGGGTTTGACCTGCATGGCTGGGCGCGCAGCGCAAAATCGGTTCCCGGGATGCACTGCCATCACGGGCAGGACGGTCTGGATGCCTGCCTGTCCCATGCAGAAATTCTGGTAACCCTGCTGCCGCTGACCGCAGGCACCGAAAATCTGCTGAACGCGCGCACATTGGCGCTGCTGCCCAAAGGGGCGGCGCTTATCAATCCCGGTCGCGGGGGGCTGGTGGATGATGCGGCCCTGATTGCGGCATTGGTCAGTGGGCAAATCGGTCACGCGACACTGGATGTGTTCCGCACCGAACCCCTGCCTGCGGACCATCCGTTCTGGGCGCATCCGCGCGTCACCGTGACCCCGCATATTGCAGCCACAACACGCGCGCGCACCGCAGCACAGGTGATTGCAGACAATATAGCGCTGGGGGAACAGGGGCTGCCATTTCTGCATATGGTGGATCGCGGCCGCGGGTATTGACGGCTGCTGCCCCTGTGGTCGGATTCTGGCCTGAAGCGGTCATTCGCGCGGGGACTAAGCCCGCGCCATCGGTGGGCCGGGGTCTGCCGATCCGACATTATAAGAATGCAGTTTATGCGGGCTGCATATCCTTACTTCAAAGGCTTGGCCCGCCATCAGCAAAATCGGCAGGCCGCGGGACGGCCCGCCGATGGCGCGGCGGCCTTCGGCCTTTGCTCCGCGCCTTGGGCATTCCCACTGACCGCAAAAGGCCAATACTCCCCCGCACGAAACGCCCCAGCCCGATACGACCACACCACAAACCGCTTTACAGCATCTTGCATCCGTCTGCCGAGCGCGCCACAAACGGGTGTATCCTTTCTTTCAGGCCCTGCCAAATCATGCCAGACCAACTCCGTCCGGAAAGTAGCGAAATTGCCATCATCGGTGCAGGCATCGTGGGGTTGTCCATTGCGCTGCGGCTGGCGGATCAGGGCCATGAGGTCACGATACTGGCCCCCGAGGATGATGAAACGGGTGCATCCTATGGCAATGCCGGTGTGATTGCAGATTACGCGGTCATGCCGGTGGGCACGCCGGATGTGCTGCGCAACCTGCCTTCGCTGCTGTTTGACCGCGACAGCCCGCTCTCCATCCGTAAAGCCGCCATTTTCACGCTTGCCCCATGGTTGCTGCGGTTCACGCGCGAATGCCTGCCTGCGCGCGCAGAACAAAACGCGCGCGCCATTGCCGCATTGCTGGCCCCTACCCCTGCCGCATGGCGCGCGTTTGCCAGCCAGATCGGGGGGACGGCGTTGCTGAAGCCCCAAGGCTCGCTGTATCTGTTTGAAACCGCCAGCGACCAGCGCAGTGCCGATTTCACCCTGCCGCGCGCTTTGGGCGTCACTGTCGACATCATCTCGCGCGCGGAACTGGGCCAGCTTGAACCTGGCCTGCCCGCGCATGTCGGGCATGGTGCAGCGTTTTTTCCCAATACGGTCACCCTGCATGACCCGCGCGCCATGCTGCGCCTGTTGCGCGCGGCGGTCGCGGGTGCAGGTGTGCGCCATATCCCCGCGCGCATCACCGGACTGGCCCGCGACGGGCACGGGCATGTCACCCTGACAGGCGCCGGTATTCGCCTGCGCACAAGCAAGGTCATTCTGGCGGCGGGCGCATGGTCGCGCGATCTGGCGCGGCAGGCGGGCGACAAGGTGCCGCTGGACACCGAACGCGGCTATCATCTGGAATATGACATGGCCGACCAGCCCCTGACCCGCCAGATGACGCCTGTGTCGCGGGGGTTCTATTTCTGCCCCATGGCAGGGCGGCTGCGCGTTGCAGGCACGGTTGAATTGGGCGGGCGGGACGCGCCTGCCGCGCCAAACCGATGGGCCGTGATGGAACGCGGCGCGCGTGCCATATTTCCCGACCTGCCCGAACCTGACCGGCGCTGGATGGGGTGCCGCCCGTCCCTGCCGGATTCGCGCCCAGTTATTGGGCCGTCAGCGCAGGGCGCGGATGTGATCCATGCCTATGGGCACGGGCATCTGGGCCTGACGCTGGCGCCGGTCACTGCACAGATTGTCGCGGATCTGGTGGCAGGGCGCATGCCTGCGCTGGATATTGGGCCCTACCGTCCGGGCCGTTTCTGAACCAGTGCCGCCGCGAAGGTGAACAGCGAAAATATCAGCGCCGCCACCACAACAATCGACGGGCCTGACGGCGTGTCCTGCCACAGCGACAGTTGCAACCCCCCCCACACCGAAAAGCCCCCGATCGCAACAGCGCATAGCGCCATCACTTCGGGCGTGCGCGCCAGATTGCGCGCCGCGGCGGCGGGCACAATCAACATGGCCGCAATCAGCAAGGCCCCCACGATTTTCAGCGCCACCGCCACCACCACAGCCAGCGACAGCGTCAGCACCATGCGTTCGCGCGCGGGACTAAGGCCGGATGCATGGGCCAGATCCTCGTTCAACGTGGCGGTCAGCAGGGCTGACCACCGCCAAAGGATCAACCCCAGAACCAGCGCCGAGCCTGCCACAATAATGGCCAGATCCATGCGCGACACGGCCAGAATATCGCCAAACAGATAAGCGGTCAGGTCAACCCGCACGGCAGGCAAAAAAGACACCGCCACCAAACCGAAGGCCAGCGCGGAATGCGCCAGCACCCCCAGCGTGGTGTCCATGGCCCAGCCGCGACCCGCCATCACCGACACAATCATCGCCATCAGAAGGGCCACCACCAATGTGCCCACAAATATGCTGATCTGGAACCCAAGCGCCAGCGCGACCCCCAGAATGGCGGCATGCGATGTGGCATCGCCGAAATAGGCCATGCGCCGCCACACCACGAAACACCCCAACGGCCCGGTTGCCAGCGCCACCGCCAGACCCGCCAACAACGCCCGCATCATGAAATCATCCAGCATGGGGGGCATCTTCCTTGTGATGTTCGTGTTCGTGATCATGGTCATGCTGGTGCTGGAACAAGGCCAGCGCGCCGCCTGTGCCCATTCCGAACAGGGCACGGTATTCGGGGGCCGCGCGCACGACATTTGGCGTCCCTTCGCAGCAGATATGCCCGTTGATGCACACCACCCTGTCAGACGCGCTCATGACAACATGCAGGTCATGGCTGACAGACAATACCGCACAGCCCGTGTCACGGCGCACATCTTCAATCAGGCGATAGAAACTGGCAACGCCGGGCTGGTCCAGACCTGCGGTCGGTTCATCCAGCATCAGAATGTCGGGCTGCATCAGAAGCGCGCGTGCCAGAAGCACGCGCTGGAACTGGCCGCCCGACAGGGTCGTCATATTCTGCGCTGCCACATCCGGCACGCCCACACGATCCAGCACTGCGGCAATCTGGGCCGCGCTGCGCCGTGTCGGCAAGGACAGAAACCGCCGCACCGGCAATGGCAGGCCTGGATCAATGTGCAAATGCTGCGGAACGTAGCCAACCTGCAAGCCAGCTTTGCGCGTGACCGATCCCCGACTGGGCGCAACCACCCCCAGAAGCGCGCGCAGCATGGTTGTCTTGCCCGACCCGTTCGGCCCGACGATTGTAACGATTTCACCCTTGGCTATGCTGAAATCAATGTCGAACAGCGCCCGCCGCCCGCCATAATGCACGCAAACGCCGCTTGCCTGTATCAATGTCACGCAATGGTCCTTTGGTCAGCAGTTTCGCGCGCAATGCAGTCGCGGCATTGCCCCACGGCCTCGATGGTGGCGCGCGACAGGGCAAAACCCATATCCTGCGCCGCCACACCCAAGGCGGCCCCAACCGCATCGCTTGGGGCTTCGGTCACGCTTTCGCAGGTCTCGCATATCAGAAACGCGGCGCGGTGGTCATGGCCGGGATGGGCGCAGGCGGTGAAGGCGTTTAACCGCCGGATACGATGTGCAAGGCCGTTTTCGACCAGAAAATTCAGCGCCCTGTAGGCCACGGGCGGTTGCGCGCCAAACCCGTCAGCGGCCAGTTGTTCCAGAACGTCATAGGCCCCCAGCGCACCATGTGCCTGCAACAAAATCTCCAGCGTGCGTCTGCGCACCGGGGTCAGCCGCAATCCGTGCGACTTCACACGTGATTCCGCCTGCGCCAGAATCGCCTGTGCAGGGGCATGCCCGCTATGGTCGGGGCAACAAAATGACTGTGATTCAGGGCTGTCTGCCATTCCAAGCGCCTTGACTGTTATGATATAACATAAGATATGTACTAAAATACCATAACACAAGGAGATCACGATGCGCCACTCTCTCGCATTGGCCTGCGCCATGATGGCCACACCGCTTGCCGCCCATGATTTGAAGATTGTCACCGATTTTCCGATCACGCATTCGCTTGTTTCGATGGTGCAGGGTGGGCATGGCAGCGCTGATCTGTTGCTGGACCGTGGCGGTGACCCGCATTCTTTTCAGTTGCGCCCCTCTCAGGCGCGCGCGCTGGCTGATGCGGATGTCATTTTCTGGGTGGGTGAAGACCTGACCCCATGGCTGGCCCGCGCCCTTGCCGGGACTGAAACGCAGGCGGACATTGTATCGTTGCTGAACGCAGATGGTCTGGCGGTGCAGGACTTCGCGCATGGTCACGGCCATGATCATGACGACCATGGGCACGATGATCACGGCCACGATGATCACGGACATGACGACCATGGGCATAGCCACGATGATGACGCGCATGGGCATGAAGACCACGGCCACAGCCACGATGATGACGCGCACGGGCATGACGATCACGGGCACGGCCATGATGATGACGCGCATGGGCATGACGACCACGGGCACAGCCATGATGACGATGCGCATGGCCACGACGACCACGGGCACGGCCATGATGACGATGCGCATGGCCATGACGACCATGGCCACAGCCACGATGATGACGCACATGGGCATGACGATCACGGCCACGGCCATGATGATGACGCACATGGGCATGACGACCACGGCCACAGCCATGATGGCCGTGATCCGCATGCTTGGATGAACACCGGAAATGTCAAAATCTGGCTGGATGTCATCGCCGCCGAACTGGCACAGCATGATCCCGACCATGCGGACATCTATCTTGCCAATGCCGATGCGGCTAAGTCCGAGATTGCGGCGCTTGCGGATGAACTGGCCGGAATTCTGGAACCTGTCGGCACGGCCCCGCTGGTCATGTTCCATGATGCCTATGGCTATATGGCCAACCAGTTCGGGCTGAACATCGCGGGCACAATCGCGCTGGGCGATGCAGCCGCCCCCGGTGCGCAGCGCCTTAGCGAATTGCGCGCGCAACTGCACGACGATGGTGCCGTGTGCATCTTCCCGGAAGTGAACCATTCATCGCGCTATATCGACACTGTGGTCGAGGGAACCAGCGTGCGCGTCGGCGCCGAACTGGACCCGGCGGGCGTGCTGCAAGAACCCGGTGCGGACCTTTACCCGGCGGTGATGCGTGGCATCGCGCAATCCATTGCAGATTGCGTATCGGGCAACTGAACCAACCCTGCCCTGCCCGCGCGGTGCCCATTTGACTGGACGCCGCGCGGATGAATGTTTAGGTCTGGACCTAGCAACAGGACCGCCAGACATGACTGAAAAAACTGCCCTGACCCTTTATCTGGCCGCACCGCGCGGATTTTGCGCAGGTGTGGACCGCGCCATCAAAATCGTGGAACTGGCGCTGGAAAAATATGGCGCGCCCGTCTATGTGCGTCATGAAATCGTGCACAACAAATATGTGGTGGACGGGCTGCGCGCCAAAGGTGCGGTTTTTGTCGAGGAACTGGCCGACTGCCCCACCGACCGGCCCGTGATCTTTTCCGCGCATGGTGTGCCCAAATCCGTCCCCGAAGAAGCGCAGGCCCGCCAGATGCTGTATCTGGATGCGACCTGCCCGCTGGTCAGCAAAGTGCATATCGAAGCGGAACGCCACCACGCGAACGGGCTGCAAATGGTGATGATCGGCCATCAGGGCCACCCCGAAACCATTGGCACAATGGGGCAGTTGCCCGAAGGCGAAGTGTTGCTTGTCGAGACTGTCGATGATGTCGGGAAGCTGGAGGTGCGCGACCCCGACAAGCTGGCTTTCATCACGCAAACCACCTTGTCGGTTGATGATACTGCCGGAATTGTGGCCGCCCTACAGGCCCGTTTTCCCGCCATCATCGGGCCACATAAGGAAGATATCTGCTATGCGACCACCAACCGGCAGGAAGCGGTCAAGGCAATTGCAAACAAGATTGATGCGCTTTTGGTAATTGGTGCGCCCAATTCGTCAAATTCGCAACGTCTGGTCGAAGTGGGCCGCGCCAAGGGCTGCGCCTATGCGCAGCTTGTGCAACGTGCCGCAGATATTGACTGGCGCGCGCTGGCGGGCATAAAGGCCGTGGGCATAACGGCAGGTGCATCGGCGCCGGAAGATCTGGTGAATGAGGTGATTGACGCCTTCGCCGCGCGGTTTGATCTAAGTGTCGAACTGGTCGAAACCGCAAAAGAGCGCGTTGAATTCAAAGTGCCCCGCGCGTTGCGGGAAACTGCATGAGCACAATCCCCCGCCCTGCCCTGTATCTTGGCCTTGCGGGGCTGATCCCGTTCCTTTGGGGGGTGATAACCTTGCTGTCGCCCGCATTGGCGGATGCGACACGCGCCCTGATTGGCCCGCGATTTTCCGGCCATGCGGTTCTGACCGGTTATGGCGTGGTGATATTATGCTTCATGTCCGGCGTGCTGTGGGGGTTTGCCGCGCGCGGACGCGGCAGCAGTTGGCAAGGCTATGTGCTCTCGGTTGCGCCTGCCTTGTGGGCGTTCTTTTTTGTGGGCGGCCCGGTCGCGCAGTCGCTGAACGCATTGATCACCGGCTTTGTCGTGCTGCTGGTCATTGACTTTCGCTTCGCACTTTGGGGGCTGACCCCGCGCTGGTGGATGCGCCTGCGCCTGATTTTGACATCGGGCGTCGTGGCCTGTCTGGCCTTGGGCCTTTGGTTGGGCTAAGACGTCCGCGAAACGCCGCTTTTCAGGATACCGCACCTATGATCCTTTATTCCATGCCCTCATCCGGCAACAGCTATAAGGTGCGCCTGCTGCTGGCGCTTCTGGGGCGCGATGATGTCACACTCATCGATGTAGAAGACCAGTCCGATGCGCTGGCGCAGGCCAAACTCGAACACCGCCTGCCCTTCGGCAAGGCCCCTGTGCTGATGCTGAAGGATGGCACGCTTTTGCCGGAATCAAACGCGATCCTGTGCTTTCTGGGCGAAGGCAGCCGTTTCATTCCACAAGATGCGGTGACACGCGCGCAGATGCTGGGCTGGATGTTTTGGGAACAAAACCAGCATGAGGGCGTGATTACCGTGCGCGCGTCCTTGCGCTGCTACCCGCACCGGCGCGCACTGGCCACGCCGGACCGCATGGCAGACTTGCTGGAACGCGGCCATGATCTGTTGCAGATCATGGATACCCATCTGGCCAAGCGCGACTGGCTGGTGGGCGATACTGTCACCCTCGCGGATATTTGTCTGTTTGCCTATACGCACACAGCCGGCAGCCGTGGCGGGTTCGATATGGCGCGGTTCGGGGCCGTCAACGCATGGATCGAACGCATGACGCAGCTTGACGGGTTCGAGGGGCTGGCATGACGGAACTTGTAGCCTATACCGATGGCGCGTGTTCGGGCAATCCCGGCCCCGGTGGCTGGGGGGTGTTACTGCGCGCCTATCAGGGTGAAACCATCATCAAGGAACGCGAACTATCCGGCGGCGAAGGCGACACAACCAACAACCGCATGGAACTGATGGCCGCCATTTCCGCACTAGAGGTACTGGGTCGCCCCAGCACCGTCACGATTGTCACCGACAGCGCCTATGTCAAAAACGGCGTCACCAGCTGGATTCACGGCTGGAAACGCAACGGCTGGCGCACCGCAGACCGCAAGCCCGTCAAGAACGCGGAACTGTGGCAACGGCTGGATGACGCACAAGCGCGCCACAGCGTCACATGGAAATGGGTCAAGGGCCATGCGGGCCACCCCGAAAACGAACGTGCGGATGAACTGGCCCGCGCGGGCATGGCCCCCTTCAAGCCCGGCAAGGCCGCCACATGACACTTGTGCAGGGGCTGGATTACGCGGCGGTGTTCATCTTTGGCCTGACGGGCGCGCTGGCCGCCAGCCGCGCACAACTGGATATTGTCGGTTTCCTGTTTCTTGCCTGCCTGACCGCCGTCGGCGGGGGCACCTTGCGCGATGTGTTGCTGAACCGTGATCAGGTGTTCTGGATTGCAGACCCCGGCATGATCCTGTCGGCAAGTGTGGCGGCAATTCTGGTGTTCTTCACAGCGCATTTTCTGGAATCGCGGCTGCGCACATTGGAATGGCTGGATGCGTTGGCGCTGGGCGTTGCGGTTCCTGCGGGTGTGGGTGTCGCGTTGGGGATGGCGCAGTCCTGGCCGATTGTGCTGATCATGGGGGTCGCCACCGGAACCTTCGGCGGGCTTATGCGCGATGTGGTCTGCAATGAACTGCCGCTGATCCTGAAAAAGGGCGAGTTGTATGCCACCGCCGCACTTGTGGGCGCAATGTCGGCGCTGGGTGCGGCGATGTTTACCAATGACAGTGTGGTTATTTTGCTGGTCTGCGGTGTCACCACATTTGCACTGCGCACGGGATCGTTGTTGTTTGGCTGGTGCCTGCCCGTCTATAAAAGCCACCCGCCCAAACAATAGCCGCGCGGTATATGGCATTCAGGCGCGGGCGTGCTACTCCTTTGACACAGGCAACGCTGCGGGGGTTACATGATCAAAGTTATACTTCTGATATTGCTGTTACTGGCCGCCGGTCTGATGGGCTATGTCTGGCTTGCGCCCAGCGATCCCGCGCGCTGGCATGAAGACCCCCGCCTTGTCGCACGCCCAAGCAGCCCGAATTTCTATCTGCAACGCATGGTGGGTGGCGATGCCATGCCACCTGTGCTGCAAATCAGCGCGCAGGATCTGGCCGCGCGCATGGACCGCGTTGCGACAGCCGATGGCGCAAAGCTGATCGGCGGGTCGGTGGCGTCAGGGCATATGACCTATCTGACACGCTCTCTGGTTATGGGGTTTCCTGATTACACGTCTATCGTGATTGAACCTGCGGGCGATGGTGCGATGGTGCTTGCCTTTGCCCGCGCGCGGTTCGGGCATTCCGACATGGGTGCCAATCGTGCCCGGACAGAGCGGTGGATGCAGGCGCTTCAGGAAGAAAGATAAGAATCCGCACCTGTAGCATCACATAAGCATCGCCGCGCAACAACTTGATATTACACTAAACTAGCGCCGCCCTTGCCAGACCTGATACAACCACAGCAGCGCAAGAGATCCCAGAAGCGCCAGCACAAACCCGCCAACCCAACCAGCAGATGTCATCAAAAAGCGAAATCCAAGCCCGCCGATAACCGCCCCCAGAATGCCAATGACCATGGCGGTGGGCAAATCCGTGTTCATACGCATCAGACGGGTGGCAAGAACCCCCGCCAGCGCGCCCAGAACGACAAGTGCGACAACCGGCATGTCAGGCGTCCTGACCTGTCGCAAGCTGTGCGGCAATTTCCGCACGCGACTTCCGCCCGCGTTCCGTCGCGGATTTCAACTGGCCACAGGCCGCCATGATATCTTCGCCGCGCGGGGTGCGGATGGGGCTTGCATAGCCCGCCTTGTGGACGATATCGGAAAACGCCTCGATCCGCGCCCAGTCACTGCGCTGGAACGGCGCGCCCGGCCATTCATTGAAGGGGATAAGATTTATCTTGGCCGGAATGCCTGCAATCAGTTTGACCAGACGGCGCGCATCATCATCCGAATCATTCACATCCTTCAGCATGACATATTCAAACGTAATGCGTTCGGAATTCGACAGGCGCGGGTATTCACGCAGCGCGTCCAGCAAGGTCTTGATATTCCAGCGCTTGTTGATGGGCACCAGCTTGTCGCGCACGTCATCCGTGGTGGCGTGGAAACTGACCGCCAGCAGACAGCCGATTTCCTGCGCTGTGCGTGCAATTTCCGGCACAACGCCCGATGTGGACAAGGTGATCCTACGGCGCGAGATGGACAAACCTTCGCCATCCATGGTGATTTTCATCGCGTCGCGGACGTTGTCGAAATTATAAAGCGGCTCTCCCATACCCATCAGCACAACATTGCTGACAAGGCGGGTTTCATCCTTGGGCGCGCCGGGTTCGGGCCATTCACCCAGATCATCGCGCGCCACCAGAACCTGCCCCACGATTTCCGCAGCGGTCAGGTTGCGCACCAGTTTCTGGGTGCCGGTATGGCAGAAGGAACAGGTCAGCGTGCAGCCAACTTGCGAAGAAATACAAAGGGTTCCACGGCTTTCTTCAGGTATGTAAACCGCCTCCACCTCATGCCCGCCTGCGATGCGCAGCAGGTATTTCCGCGTGCCATCGTCAGATATCTGGCGCGTCACGATTTCCGGCCGCACAATTTCAAAATGTTTCGCCAGTTCCACGCGATAGGCTTTCGCCAGATTGGTCATCTGTGCGAAATCCTGAACACCCCAATGGTATATCCATTGCCAAATCTGACCCACGCGCATTTTTGCCTGCCGCTCGGGCGTGCCAATTTGCACCAATGCATCGGCCATCTGGGCGCGTGTCATACCCACAAGATTGGGCAGCCCCCCCTGTGGCAGGCGGCGCGGAATGGTCATGACATCCTGCGTGATCGGGGCTGTGATGGACATTTTGGTTATCCTTGGCGGTGGGCTTTGTTCAGATATAACAAAACCGCCCGGAATTTACAGCCCGGGCGGTCACATTCGCAAAATCAAACGCGATTATTCAGCGCATTGACGTTGTGCTTCTTCGGTTGCTGCGGTGAAGCCGAACAGTGAAAACGTGTCGCGCGTATTCGTGCCACGCGATGAACGCGCGTTCAGAACCGCGTCAGACCCCGCGCGCATGGCCGCAAAGATACGCTGGTCTTCTTCCGGCGAACCGGCCCATGCCCATTCCCCTTCGACGAACAGCTGGTATTCATCGCTGCCGATTGTCACGTTCACAGTGGAATCGGGTGCAAAAGGATAGCCGCCCGTAAAGGAAACCTGTGGTGTGCCGCTGTCGCCGCGATAGGTTGCAAACAGCAAGATATCACCGCGCCGCACTTCGACGGGTTCGCCGCCGCGGGTATTCAGGGTTTCACGCGGGGCCGAGACTGCCCAGCATTCCTTGGGTTCGTCTTCCACGAACACGCTCCAGGCCGTGTCAGCGGCAACGCGGTTTGTGGATTCCTGCGCGAGTGCGGTATTTGCGAACCCGCCCGCACATATCATCGCCGCATATGCGAGTGTCGTTCCGTTCATCCGTTTCGACGCCATCTGCTTTCTTGCCTCCACTTGGTCCGGGCTTTAGACTGGTATTTGCGCAATAACCTGCGCAAGGCCCTAGCGCCTTTTATCGCCAAGGGTCCAGGATTTCAAAGCCCTCATCGCAAAAAATCGCGCAGGCGTGAATTCTGCCTGCGTCCAGATCACGGAATTGAGCAACAAAATGCCGAAACCTTCACAAATACACGACCATGCAGTGCCCCTGATCGAGCTTTGGCGCAGTGATTTGCTTGAAAGTGTCCATCTGGGGCACGCTGTTGTGATGCGGGCAAACGGTGAAATCGTCGAAAGCTGGGGACAGCCCGATGTTGTGATTTACCCGCGATCAAGCTGCAAGATGATTCAGGCACTGCCGCTGATCGAAAGCGGTGCGGCGCGTGATCTGGGCAGCGCGCAGCTGGCGCTGGCCTGCGCGTCCCATCAGGGCGCGGGCATTCATGTGCAAGGTGTTGCGCGCTGGTTGGCGGAATTGGGCCTGAGCGACAGCGATTTACGCTGCGGCACGCAATCAGCGGAAGATATTGATGAACGCAACCGCCTGATTGTAGCGCACGACTCCCCCTGTCAGTTACACAATAACTGTTCGGGCAAACATGCGGGCTTTCTGACACTGAACCGCCATCTGGGCGGGGGGCGCGAATATGTTGAGGTGGACCACCCTGTGCAGCGCGCCGTGCGTCTGGCGTTTGAAGAAGTCACCGGCATGACATCGCCGCATTTTGGCATTGACGGCTGTTCCGCCCCCAATTTCGCCACCAGCCTGCAAGGGCTTGCGCTGGCCATGGCCAGATTTGCAGTCGCGTCAGATATGGGCGATGCCCGCGCCCGCGCAATGGTCGCCCTGCGCGAGGCGATGATGCGCCACCCTGAACTGGTTGCGGGCGAAACCCGCGCCTGCACCGAACTGATGCGCGCCATGGGCGGCAAGGCCGCCGTCAAAACCGGGGCAGAGGCTGTGTTTGTCGCGATATTGCCGCAGGCCGGTCTGGGGATCGCGCTGAAAATCATCGATGGCGGCGTGCGCGCCGCAGAAGCCGCGATAACCGCGCTATTGGTCCGCCACGGCGCACTTGCGCATGATCATCCGGTGGTCGCGCGCTATCTGGGACCAATGCGCAACCGGCGCGATCTGGTTGTGGGGCACACCCGTTGTGCCAGCGGGTTTGTACAATAACCCTGCCCGATCTTTGTGCTGGCACATGAAATGTGCTGCATCGCGGCGCGAAAGCTTTGCTACCCTGTGGCTATGGGGTAAGGCTGGATATTGGAAAACACCAGATTAAGGGCGGAAGATATGTTTAAATTTCTGTTTGGCAGGGCCTCGAAAAAGCCGGAAGTCATTGTTCGTGAAACGCAACGCGAAACGGTAATGCGCACTGTGCGCGAATTGAACGAGATTTTGCCGGGCCTAAGCCCAAGGGCCAGCATTGGTGTTGATCTGCAAAATGGCACCCTGTCCATCGCGTTGCCCGAACAGATGCCTGATGAAGCCAAGGCCCTGCCCGCCCCGGAACCGAAACCTGAACCTGAAACGCCCGACGCGCTGGATGCCGCTGATACCGCAACCAAGCCCGACACCCCCGCCCAGGCCGATAAGCCCTGAGCAATGCGCGGTTGGCGTGCCATCCGGCCTGACCCTGCCCGAAGCGGTGGGGGCTTGTTGGTATGTCCATAATCACATGGCGCAATACTTGCGCGGCGACCCGCACTGTCGTAGCGTCCGCAAGGTTCAATAAGCGCAAAGGACGGAAGTTATGGCCGACACACCCCCAGGTTTCGATACATTGCAAATCCACGCGGGGGCACGGCCCGATCCCGCAACGGGAGCACGGCAGGTTCCGATTTATCAATCAACCGCATTTGTGTTCCGCGATACGGACCACGCCGCCGCGCTGTTTAACCTTCAGGAAGTGGGATATATTTATTCCCGCCTGACCAACCCGACCGTGTCCGCATTGCAAGAACGCATGGCCACGCTGGAAGGTGGCGCAGGCGCGGTCTGTGTGGCGTCGGGGCATTCCGCGCAGATCCTTGCGCTGTTCCCGTTGATGGGACCGGGGCTGAATATTGTTGCGTCCAATCGTCTGTATGGCGGCACTGTCACGCAGTTCAGCCAGACCATACGGCGGTTCGGCTGGTCAGCCACATTCGTGGATTTCGATGATCTGGACGCGCTGGATGCCGCCATTGACGAAAACACGCGCGCGGTATTTTGCGAATCCATCGCCAATCCGGGCGGGTACATTACCGATCTTGATGCGGTCTCCGCCGTCACCGACCGGCATGGCATTCCGCTGATTGTCGACAACACTACAGCCACCCCCTATCTGTGCCGCCCTATCGAACACGGCGCCACGCTGGTCGTGCATTCAATGACAAAATACCTGACAGGCAATGGCACGGTCACAGGCGGGTGCATCATTGATTCGGGCAAATTCGACTGGTCGGCCAATGACAAGTTCCCGTCACTGTCGCAGCCGGAACCTGCCTATCACGGGTTGAAGTTCCACGAAACATTCGGGCCGCTGTCCTTTACTTTTCATTCCATCGCGGTCGGGCTGCGCGATCTTGGCATGACGCTGAACCCGCAGGCGGCACATTATACGCTGATGGGCATTGAAACCCTGTCGCTGCGCATGGACCGGCACTGCGAAAACGCGCTCAAGGTCGCAAAATGGCTGGAAGCAGACCCCCGCGTGGCCACTGTCACCTATGCGGGCCTGCCATCATCGCCCTATCACGGGCGGATGGCAACAATTTGCCCCAAGGGTGCGTCATCACTGTTTACCTTCGCGCTGAAGGACGGATATGACGCCTGCGTCAAGCTGATCAACAGCGTTGATTTGTTCAGCCATGTTGCCAATCTGGGCGACACGCGGTCGTTGATCATCC
The DNA here is from genome assembly GCA_020832445.1 of Paracoccaceae bacterium. Lineage (GTDB taxonomy): Bacteria > Pseudomonadota > Alphaproteobacteria > Rhodobacterales > Rhodobacteraceae > Roseinatronobacter. The sequence goes on along the minus strand of JAFIEO010000039.1, from coordinate 198,365 downwards.
ATTCGGCGTCCACCACACACAGACAGTTGTCGCAAGCGCAACAGATCGCCGCAGGGGCCGCACCTGATGTGGTGCGCCTGTCCATCGGGCTGGAAGACCCCGCAGACCTGATTGCCGATCTGGATCAGGCAATGACCAAAGCCTGCGGAAAATAACGCACGCCGCCCATGCGACACAGCCACGCGACCTTTCGGACATATATGCGGCATCCCAAAGCGCCCCTGTCCGAAAGGTCGCACGCATCCGGCCACCTGAATACGGCAGCAAAGGTCATAACGCATATTTTATATCAAACTCTGGCCACCGCTGATCGTGTAGTTTGTTATTGGGAATCTTGGCGATTTTTTGCTATCGCCGCAGCAGATCGCGGAAATGAGACTCCCTTCATACCTGAATCATGTGCTAAAGGCGCAATATGAAAACGAATTTCGCTCTTGGCATTACCGAGTCCGGTGTCACATTGTGGCAACGCGGTGAACGTGGTTGGTTGCGTGTGGGTGCCGTCGCACTTGACCATGAAAATCTGGATGCAGCGGTTGCTGATCTTGTCGGAACCGCCCGAAAGCTGGGTTCAGACAGGTTTGTGACACAGCTTGTCATTCCTGATGACCAGATACTTTACACGCGCATTTCGGCGCCCGGGCCGGGCATGGACGCACAGCGCAGCCAGATCCGCAAGGCACTGGAAGGGCGCACGCCCTTTCCGGTTGAGGAACTGGATTTCGACTGGACCGGCGCGGGGCCGGATGTGGATGTGGCCGTTGTCGCCCGCGAAACCCTGATCGAGGCCGAAGATTTCGCCAAGAAGCACAAGCTGAACCCCGTTTGCTTTGTTGCGGCCCCCACAGATGGCGCGTTCAAACACGCACCTTTTTTCGGAACCAGCCGGATAGTGCGCGATATTGTCGGCGATCCCGAAAAACTGGTCCGCGACCGCGAGATATTGCATGAAACCGGTGCAGCGGCCCCGCCTGTCACGCCGCCACCGCCCGCTGCAAAAACACCTGCCGCGCCCGCCGCAGACAAGACCACGCCTGTCCCAGACAAGGCGCAGGCGGACAAAGAACCGCCGCAGTCGAAACCCGTAGAAACCGAAAGCGCCAAGACGGACACGACACCTGACAACGCCACGGTCCCCCCTAAGAAACTGGCGGGCGAAAAGCGCACGGACAGCGCGGCGGGCGCAGACCTGAAAGATGCGAAAACCGGCACCAAGACGGCAGGCACGGAATCCGCACCAAAGGCGTCGGAATCAGCAGCGCCCAAAGGCGCGCAGGATGACATATTGCCCGGTTTCATGACCCGCCGGAAAGCCGAACCGACGCTTGATCGCAAAAGCCCCGCCGCATCGGGTGCAAAACCAGACACCAGCCTGACAGGTCTGACCCAAAAACTTGCCGGCATTCGCGATGCAGATGACCAGCAGGAAAACGCAGCAGAAGCCCGCAAAACCGCGCAGGGGTTGCGCGGAACATATGCCAGTGCGAATGCGCGTATTGCCGAAAGCATGGGCCAGCTTCGCGCACGCTTCATGAGTGCGAAGAAGACGGTGGAACAGGATGCCCCCAAACCGGCCGCCGCCCCCATGCTGGACCTGCCCAAGCGCCGACAAGATGAGATACCTGCGGCAAAATCAGAAGCGTGGCAACCGCCCGCCCAGAAAGCACCGGCAAAAAGCACCGCAGCACCGAAAGCCACTGACTGGACGCCAGCTTCAAGACCCACCGACGCTGCCCAATCCGCCACAACACGCAAAAGCCCGCTTGAAACGCTGCGCAGCATTGGCCAGACATCTGCCGCCGGTGCAACCAGCGCGACCGACCCCGAAGCCGAAAGGCTGACAGTTTTCGGCGCGCGCGGGGCTGCCGGTTCAGGCGGCGCATCGACGCCAAAGCTGAAATCGCGCCTGCTTATCGGCGGCGGCATTGTGATGATCCTTGCCGCAGCGGCGGTGTGGGCGTTCTATTTTGCGCGGCCTGCGCCGCCGGAAATTCCCGTGACCCTTGCGCCCGCGCCGGAAGCCGCCGTAGACACCCCCGCCCCGCTGGAGGATGACCCCGCAACCGCCGAAGCCGACGCGATCGAGGCGGCACTTGGTGTAGAAGATGTCGCAGAACGCGGCCCGGAAACAGACGCAACCACGCCAGATGGTGCATCGACATCCGCACTGGCCGATGAAGACGCAACCCCGATCGAAAGCGGCACCGCCCCCAGCGCCGAGATGGAGCAGGGCCGCATTGCGGGCCTGCGGTCCTCGACACTGATCATGCCACAGGAACTTGCGGCGCTGCCAGCAAGCCCGGAGGCCCCCCAACCTTTTGGCACAGACCCGCTGCCACCACTGCGAAGCGAACTTGAAGCGCAAGATACGCAAGATATTGCGGCCCTGGACAGCAGCGAGCCGGACACCGGCACACTTGCCGACGAACAAGGTTTGCCAGCGGGCGAAGAGGCGTTGGAAATTGGCGTGACACAGGGCCGCCCGACCACAGCCCCGCCGGAAAAACCCGTCCGCTTTACCCTGCCCGAAGCGCCCGAACCAGAGGCGGGGCCGGACGCGGCGGAACCAGAGCCATCAGAGGCTGACGCACCCGATCTGCCGCAAGAAGATGCAGCCACCCAACCGGCTGACACCACTGGCACGCCGGATGATGCAGCCGACGTTGATACCGCTTCGGCGGCGCTGGATGAAATCGATCTGGAAATTCTGATCACACCCGGCACGCCGCCCGTTGTGCCACCCGCACGCCCTGACGCGCTGCAACCCGAAACCGACCAGTCGCAAGGGCAGCCACCATCACAGTCTGATGAAACCCAGCAGGCCAGTGCCGATGCAACCGCAGGCGGATTGGCGCTAAGTGCATTGCGCCCGGCCAGCCGCCCCAGCGATCTGGCGGCCCGCGCAGAAGCCATCATCGAACGCGAAACACCGCAGATCGAGAATGCAACCCCGCAAGCGGTTGCGGCATCCTTGCGCCCTACAGACCGGCCAAGCGCGTTTGCATCGACCGTGCAGCGCGCCCTGAACGCGACAAGCACGGCAGCCGCCCCTGCCCCCGCCGCACAAAGCACCCCGCAGGCACCCGTTCAGACGGCAAGCGCGGCTGCGGCCCAACCGAATATTCCCAGCTCTGCGTCGGTGTCGCGCGAAGCGACGCAGGCACGGGCGATCAATCTGCGGCAGGTCAATCTGATCGGTGTGATGGGCACGTCCTCGAACCGGCGGGCTTTGGTGCGCTTGTCAAACGGCCGGGTCCTGACCGTGCGCGTGGGCGAATCGCTGGATGGCGGGCAGGTCACCGCCATTGGCGAGACAGAGTTGCGTTATAACCGCCGTGGACGTGATGTCGTCTTGCGCATTGCATCCTGACCCTGTGTCCGCGATAACAGCACCCGAACGGGGCCATATGGTGCCCTGCGCCTGAACACAGGAAATACACATGTCCGAAAAGCAGGTTTCACCCGCAGTCAAGATCGCATTGGAATTCGGTCCGGTCTTTGCGTTCTTCGTGGGGTATATCACCACTCGCGGCCAAAGTTATATGATTGGCGGCACCGAATATGATGCCTTCATCCTGATGACGGCCGCGTTTATTCCGGTCATGGGAATTGCCACATTCGCCTTGTGGAAACTGTCCGGCCGCCTTAGCCGGTTGCAGCTTGTGACGCTGATCATGGTTGTGGTGTTTGGCGGGCTGACTGTCTGGCTGAATGATGAACGTTTCTTCAAGATGAAGCCCACCGCCGTGTATTCAATCTTCGCCATCCTGCTGGGGATTGGTCTGGCGCGCGGCCAAAGCTGGCTGGAACTGGTCATGGAAGGGGCGCTGCCGCTGACACATGACGGCTGGATCGTGCTGACGAAACGGCTGGCCATCATGTTTGCGGCGATGGCCATTGCCAATGAACTGGTCTGGCGCAGCATGTCGACGGATGCGTGGGTCAATTTCCGCACCTTCGTTCTGCCATTCGCGCTGTTTGTGTTCTTCATGGCGCAGGCCAAGGTGTTCGAGCGCTACAAGCCTGCATCCGAAAAATAGAAGCGCGCCCGAAAAAGGCCCGGCACTTTTGCTGTGCCGGACCTTTGGGATGGTGCTTCAGTCACGTTTGCCAAACAGGATTTTCTGCGCGTCGCGGTCTTTTTGCAGATTTGCGCGATGCTCTTCGCCCAGGGTGCGGCCCTTTTGCACTGCGGGGCGCGCGCCAAGTTCATCCAGCCAGCGTGCAAGATGGGGTTTGTCATCAATGCTTTGGTCCTGACCTTCCCACAGTGTGGCCCATGGCCAGATCGCCATATCCGCGATGGAATAGAAATTGCCCGCCACATATTTGTTATCTGCCAACTGCCGGTCCAGCACACCATAGAGGCGCGTCACTTCATTGCGGTAACGGTCCTTGGCATAGGGCAGATCCTGCGCCGGTTCTAGTGCGGGTGCATATTTCAGGAAATGATGCGCCTGCCCCGCCATTGGCCCAACACCGCCCATCTGCCACATCAGCCACTGGTCCACGGCAACACGGTCGCGTTCGCTATCACCATAGAACTGGCCGGTCTTGCGCGCCAGATATTGCAAAATCGCCCCCGATTCAAAGATTGAGATTTCTTTGCCATCAGGTCCGTCAGGGTCCACAATCGCGGGCATGCGGTTATTGGGGGCGATTTTCAGGAAATCGGGTTTGAACTGGTCCCCCGCACCGATATTGACGAAATGGACATCATAGGGCAGGCCCATTTCTTCCAGTGCGATAGAGATTTTCCAGCCGTTGGGCGTGGGCCAGTAATGTAGCGCGATGCTCATGAATGCTCCTGTCATAAGTGGTTGCTGCACAAGCTAAGCATCCAGCCCGAAATTCCAAGCCACAAATGCAAGAAGGGGGGCGCACTGCCCCCCCTTCATATTTGCACATACAGCGTGATGCTTAGCCAGCGGCCATAACCGCGCGCCGCGTCATCACGCCCACCAGATGCGCACGGTATTCAGGGCTGCCATGCAGATCGCCAATCATTTCATCTGCCGGACAGGACAGGCTTGCGACCGCATCAGGTGTGAAGCTGGACGACAGTGCCGCTTCCGCCTCGGCCCAGCGGAACACGCCGTTTTCAGATGCACCCGTCACCGCAACCCGCACGCCGGATGCGTATTTCGCTACAAACACACCCGTCAGCGCGAAACGCGATGCCGGTTGCAGAAACTTCGCATAGGCAGACGCTTGCGGGATGGGAAAGCGCACAGCGGTGATGATTTCGCCTTCTTCAAGGGCAGTGGTGAACATGCCCTGAAAATAATCATCCGCCGCAATTTCGCGACTGTTGGTGATGATGGTTGCACCCGTTCCCAAAGCCGCTGCCGGATAACAGGCAGACGGGTCGTTATTGGCCAGACTGCCGCCGATGGTGCCACGGTTGCGCACCGCCGGATCGCCAATCTGGCCTGCAAGTGCCGCCAAACCCGGAAAATCCGCTGACGCCTGTTCGGCGACAGTCGCATGAGTGGTGGCCGCGCCGATGGTCAGGGTGTCACCATCGCGCGACACGCCCGTAAGTTCGGCAATCCCCGTCAGGCTGACCAGCACCTCTGGCGCATTCAGCCGTGCCTTCATCGACGGAATCAGCGTTTGACCACCCGAGAGGGGCTGCGCTTCGTCATTGGCCAGTGCGGAAACCGCTTCGGCCACACTCGACGGTTTGACCAGTTCGAAATTATACATGACTTTCTGCTCCCTTAGCCGTTGATCGCCGCCCAGACGCGCGCAGGCGTCAGGGGCATGTCGATATGGGTGACATGGGTGTGACCCGCGCGGTGCAGCGCGTCGATTGCCGCATTGACCACGGCTGGCGGAGATCCGATCGCACCCGCCTCGCCGCAGCCTTTAACACCCAGCGGGTTATGCGTGCAGGGCGTGATGCAGCTATGGTCCACCGTGAAGCCTCGCACATCATCGGCGCGGGGCATGCTGTAGTCCATGAAACTGCCGGACAGAAGCTGGCCCTGATCATCATAGACGCAGTTTTCCATCAAGGCCTGCCCGATCCCCTGGGCCAGACCGCCATGAACCTGCCCCTCGACAATCATCGGGTTGACGATATTGCCGAAATCATCTGCCGCGATGAAGCGCAGAATGTCGATCTTGCCAGTTTCGGGGTCCAGCTCAATCTCGCACCCGTACGCGCCGGACGGGTAGGTGAAGTTCGACGGGTCGTAAAACGCCGTCTCCTCCAGCCCCGGTTCCAGATCTTCCAGCGGGTAGTTATGGGGCACATAGGCCGCCAGTGTCACACCCGACCAATCCACCGATTTGTCCGTGCCCGCCACGCTGAATTTGCCGTCCTTCAACTCGATATCTTCGGGGGCCGCTTCCAGCAGGTGGGCTGCGATCTTCTTGGCCTTGTCGATGATCTTGTTTGTGGCTTTCACAATGGCCGATCCGCCCACGGCCAGGGACCGCGACCCGTAGGTGCCCATGCCCATCGGTGTGTTCGACGTGTCGCCATGGTGGATTTCAATGCTGTTGGCATCAATCCCGATCATTTCAGCGACCACTTGGGCAAAGCTGGTTTCATGCCCCTGACCGTGGCTGTGGCTGCCGGTATAGACGCTGATGGACCCTGTTGCATTCACCCGAACGGAGGCTGATTCATAAAGGCCCGCCCGCGCGCCCAACTGGCCCACAAGGTTTGACGGCGCAATACCGCAGGCTTCGATGTAATGGGCAATTCCAAAACCACGCAACTTGCCGCGCGCTTTGCTTTCTTCCATGCGCTTTTCGAAATTGGCGTAGTCCGACAATTCCAGCATCTTGTCCATCGTGGCGTCGTAATTGCCCGTGTCATAGACCACCGCAACCGGTGTCTGATACGGGAACTGGTCGGGTTTGATGAAGTTCTTGCGGCGCAACTCAATCGGGTCAACGCCCAATTCGCGCGCGGCCTTGTCCACCAGTCGTTCAATCTGGAACGTGGCTTCCGGCCGCCCTGCCCCGCGATAGGCATCCACCGGCACTGTGTTGGTGAACACTGCCTTGACGTTGACGTAAATCAGCGGCGTGCGGTAATTGCCCGCCATCAAGGTGCCGTGCAGCCATGTGGGAATGGACGGCGCGAAGGTGGACAGATACGCGCCCATATTCGCATAGGTTTCGGTGCGCAGCGCAGTGAAATTATGGTCTGCATCCAGCGCCAGCTCGATCTTGGTTTTGTGGTCGCGGCCATGCGCATCGGAAATGAATGCTTCCGCGCGCGATGATGTCCATTTGACGGGTCGCTTCAGCACCTTTGCCGCATAGGTGCAAAAGGCTTCTTCCGCATAGTGATAGATTTTCGACCCGAAGCCCCCGCCCACATCAGGGGCCACCACGCGCAGCTTGTGTTCGGGGATATTCAGCACAAACGCCCCCATCAGCAGCCGGATCACATGCGGGTTCTGGCTGGTGGTATAAAGCGTGTGACTGTCGCCCCAAGGGTCATAATCGCCCACGGCCACGCGCGGCTCCATCGGGTTGGCGACAAGGCGGTTGTTGGTCAACTCCAATGACACGACATGCGCGGCACTTTCAAACGCCGCATTCACCGCATCCTTGTTTTCTTCGACAAAGCCCCAGTCATAGCAAAGGTTACTGGTCAATTCGTCATGCACTTTGGTCGCGCCCTCGGTCAGCGCGGCTTTCATGTCGATCACCGGCTCCAGCGCTTCAATGTCAACCTCGATCGCCTCGGCGGCATCGCGGGCTTGTTCATAGGTTTCGGCCACCACGGCGCAGATCGGGTCACCCACATGGCGCACTTTGCCTTCAGCCAGGATGGGGTGTTTGGGTTCCTGCATCACCTGCCCGAAACGGTCCGTCACCTGCCAGCCGCAGGGAATGCCGCCCGCAGATTCGAAATCAGCGGCGGTAAACACCTTCAGCACACCATCCATCACTTCAGCGGCAGATGTGTCGATCCCGTTGATGCGCCCATGCGCCACATCCGAGCGCAGGAAATGGACATATGTTTGCCCGCGCAGGTTGATGTCATCTGTGTATTTGCCGTTCCCTGTCAGAAACCGCACATCCTCGCGCCGTTTTGTGCTGGCGCCAATGCCGTCATCTTTGGGCATTTCTTCCTCCTCAAGAAATCTGGTGGCGGCGCATGGAGCACATGCACCAAATAAATTTATTCGGCGGCAAGCGTGGCCGCATCCTGCCCTGATGCGGCCATGACCGCGCGCACGATGTTCTGGTATCCGGTGCAGCGGCAAATATTGCCTTCCAGATAATGGCGAACTTCCTCTTCCGTGGGGGTGGGGTTGTCGGCCAGCAGGGCTGCGGTGGACATGACCATGCCGGGCGTGCAGAAGCCGCATTGCAGGCCGTGATAATCCTGAAACGCCTGCTGGATCTTGCCCAAGCTGCCGTCGGGGTTTGCCATACCTTCCACGGTCGTCACCTCGGCCCCGTCCAGATCACCGGCAAAAGCGGTGCATGATTTTACCGCCTTGCCGTCCACCAGCACCACACAGGCCCCGCACTGGCTGGTATCGCAGCCCACATGCGTGCCCGTCAGTCCCAGCAGATCGCGCAGATAGCTGGACAGCAATGTGCGCCCTTCCGTATCTGCGGACATCTGCCGGCCGTTCACTGTCATTGTTACCTTGGTCATCTGGCTCCTCCCATATGTCGCTTTGATGTAGTTAAACACGAAAATTTCCAGTCCGCATATGCCACCTTAGGCTTAGTCGCGCGCGGGCGTTTCGCCATGGCGGCGCGGGCGCGGGCGGGTTGGAATTTCCTTCAGCAAGCCCCCCACCCCCATGCCCATGATGTCGGCGGCAGTGACGTCCAGCCCGCAGATTATGCGTTCCAGAACCCAGTCGGCGCCATTCAGCGCAGGGCTTTTCGCGCAACCGGGCAGGCCGATGACGGGACGCCCCCCAAGCTGTCCCACAAACAGCAGATTGCCCGGATCAACCGGCATGCCGAAATGCACCACCTGACCGCCCGCACGGCGCAGCGCTTCGGGGGCGGTGTCATACAGGTCTGATGTCGCGGACCCTGTCAGCACCAGCAGCAGATCCCCGCTTGCCTGCGCCAATGCCTGCGCAAGCGCGTCAATATCGTGGGCCACCAACGCGCCCGCATCCAGCGCGACACCCAGCCGGTCCAGCCGCGCTTTGGTCGCGGCATGCCCCTTGCGGCCATCTGCGGACGGGTCCACCCATGTCTGGATCAGGCTGGCCGCGCTCAGCACCGGCGGCAACACCCGCAGCGCGCCCTGCCCCGCAGCACATGCCTGCGCCACCGCGGCACGCGCCACGCCATAAGGAATGATCTTGACCGTGGCGACCATGCCGCCGGGGTCAAGGCGCATGAAATCCGGCAGCGTCGCGCAGGTGATGGCAGGGTCAACCGCATTCAGCGCATTTACCTGCGGCCCCGCAACACGCAGCACGCCCGCGCCCAACGTCACGATATTGACCCGCCCTGTGCCAACCGGTTTCAGCGCCAGGCCGCACGCGACCGGATCGGGCACCAATGCCTGCGCCACAGCAAGGGCTGCGGCATCTTCGCTGATGTCATCAGGGTCCAGCCGCGCGACCGTCACATGGTCCAGCCCCGCCGCGCGCAGCGTGGTCACGTCCTTGTCCGTCAGCTGCGTTCCCTTGCGCAAGCGGCCTGTATCAAGCGTTACGGAATGCGCTAAAATGGCCCCTTCGGCCAGTGACAGCGGAACGGGGCCAAACTTCATGCCCGCGCCCCCCGCAGCGCCTGTGTGATCTGCGCAAGCGTTGCCACCGCAATTTCAGCCGGTGTTCTGGCCCCGATATTCAGCCCCACAGGCGCATGAATGCGCGACAGTTGCGCATCATCCAGACCGGCGGCGCGCAGCCGCTCCAACCGTTTGGCATGGGTGCGCGTGGACCCCAGACAGCCCAGATAAAACACATCCGATTGCAGCGCCGCAATGATGGCCGGATCATCCAGCTTGGAATCATGCGTCAGCGTGACAACCGCACTGCGCGCATCCAGCCCGATGGCAGCCAGCGCTTCATCAGGCCAGTCATGGAATATACTCTCACCCGGAAAGCGGGCCTGCGCGCCGAACGCTTCGCGCGGGTCCACCAGCACCGGATCATAGCCTGCCAGCCGCGCCATGGGCAGCAGCGCCTGCGCGATATGCACAGCACCCACGACCACCAGCCGCAAGGGCGGGTTGTGCAGCGTGACCAGTTGGCCTGCATCATTCAGGCCGGACTGGTCAGCGCGGAACTGCGCTGCAAGCTTGCTGTCGTTTGGCCCCGCAAGCCAGCGCGCCCATGTCACCAGATCTGTCACACATGCGACCGCGCGGCGCGTGGCACGGGCCGCGACAATATCGGACAGCAGGGCGGGTGGCAGTGCGGGCGCTGTGTCGCCAACGGGTTCTACCAGAATGCGGATGGTGCCCCCGCAGGCAAGCCCCACTTCAAACGCCGTGTCATCGCTGACACCGAATTCCACAATGCGCGGCGTGCCTGTACGCAACGCGTCCAATGCTTCCATCACGACCGCGCCTTCGACACAGCCGCCTGACACCGACCCCATGATTTCGCCATCACCTGAAATTGCAAGCTGGCTGCCCGCCTGACGCGGCGCGGACCCCCATGTCTGGATCACGGTTGCAAGCGCTGCCCCGCGCCCGTCGTGATGCCAGCCTAGGGCGATTTCGGGAATCTGATCGTGGCGATAGCGCATGATTCTGGCCCTGTTTGCTGCGACAGGACACACCATCGCATTGACGATGCCCCTTGGCAAATCTGTCCTTTAGGATGAGATGGCACGCAGTGCGGACAGGATTTTCTGCGCCTGCGCTGCCTGCACCACTCGACACCGCGCGCAAAAGGCGCAAAATGCCGTCCATGGCACGATTAAGCACCCACCCCTTTCTGACCAGCCCCGGCGCGCGTTGTTTTGCCCATCGCGGCGGCGCGCTGGAAGCCGAGGAAAACACCCTGCCTGCGTTCCGGCATGCGGTTGCACTAGGCTATACCCATGTCGAGCTGGACGTGCATGCCACCAGCGACGGGGTTGTTGTGGTCCATCATGACGACAGCCTGCACCGCATTTGTGGTGACATGCGCCAGATTGCCGCGACACGCTGGGCAGAATTGCAGACCATTCGCACCCGAAACGGTGCAACCATCCCGCGCCTTGAGGATGTTCTGGAAGAATTTCCAGACCTTTTTGTCGCGATCGAGGCCAAGTCGCTGGACGTGGTGGCCCCATTGGCCCGCGTGATCACCCGCATGAACGCGCTGGAACGGGTATGCATCGGGGCGTTTGACCCTGCGCGCACAGATCACGCGCGCCAATTGCTGGGACCGGACCTGTTATGGTCGCCTGCGCATATGCAGGTTGCACGGCTATGGGCTGCCGGTTGGGGGCTGCCGCTTGCGCTGGACGATTTTGCCGTTGTGCAGGTGCCGCTGAACTGGCGCGGCATTCCGCTGGTCACGCCGCGCTTTTTGAAAGCGGCCCATCGTCGCGGGGTTCATGTTCAGGTCTGGACCGTGAATGACAGCGCACAGATGCAGACCTTGCTGGACTGGGGCGTTGACGGGCTGATGACGGACAGACCAAGCGTGCTGAATGATGTGATGGCCCGCAGACAGGCCGCTTGATGTCAGTGCACGGTCCCGTTCACAACCAGAACCATCACGGCTGCATAAAACAGGAATGACGCGGCAAGCACGAAAACATGCCAGATGGCGTAGTGAAACAGCAACCGTGTTGACAGGTAGAACACCACCCCCAATGTGTAGACCACCCCACCTGCGATAATCAGAATAACGGTTGCCAGCGGCAGGCTTGCCAGCATTTGCGGCAATATCAGCACACCGACCCAGCCCATACCCAGATACAGTGCAAGCGCCGCCCAACGAAACCGTTCAGGCGACAGGCATTTCAGGACCACCCCGCATAGCGCGGCCCCCCACAGCCCTGTCATCAGCCAAAGGCCCTGCCCCGGTATCAGTGTGAATGGTGTATATGTGCCCGCGATCTTGATATAAATCGCCGAATGGTCCAGCCGCCGGTACAGCCAGTTCAACCCCGCATCCGGTGTCAGGTTATACAGCGCGGATGCGCTGATCATGGCCAGAAAGGCCAGCCCATACACCGAAACGGCCACAAACGCCCAAGGCTGGTCGCTGTCATGGCCAAACAGCAACGCCGCGCCAATAATAAGCGGAACAGCAACAATGGCCCCAAGCACGCCGATGACATGCACAGCCGCATCCGCGCGTTGTTCCGCACGGGTATAGCCTGCGGTCTTGCGCAGCAGTGTTTTCGGACCAGAATCTGTCATGTCGCCCATCATACAGCGCCCGGCTGTTGCACAAAGCACAATTAACATCACATCAACATGACTTTGCGGCAGTGTTGCAGTGTCATATGTCTTGATTTTCACGCCATTCCCGCCTAGCCCCGCACAATGCTGTAATGGAAGGCGCCGATGACTGTTCACTTGTATGCCCATGACCTGCCGGATGATCTGAAGCTCGGCCCTGTTGTTGCGATCGACTGCGAATCGATGGGGCTGCACCCGCATCGTGACCGGCTATGTGTGGTGCAACTGTCCGACGGAAACGGGCATGCGCATCTGGTTCAGGTGGCGCGCGATATTCAACCTGCGCCCAATCTGGCACGGCTGTTGTCGGACCCCGACACGCTGAAGCTGTTTCATTTCGGACGCTTTGATATAGCGCTGTTGCGTCACAGCTACGGGGTGACCACGGCGCCGGTCTATTGCACCAAGATCGCCTCTAAACTGGTGCGCACCTATACGGACCGCCACGGGCTGAAAAACCTGCTGACCGAACTTCTAGGCGTGGATATTTCCAAACAGCAACAAAGTTCGGACTGGGGGGCTGCGAAGCTGACACAGGCGCAGCAGGATTATGCCGCATCAGATGTGCTGTATCTGCACCGTCTGCGCGATATACTGGATGCCATGCTGGAACGCGAGGGGCGCAGTGATCTGGCGCAACGCTGTTTCGATTTCTTGCCAACGCGGGCGGAACTGGACCTGGCAGGTTGGCCTGACATCGACATCTTCTCGCATTAAGGGCTGGCCCTGAAATGTCGCGCACCCCAACAACCTGGCGCTCCGGCCTGTCCCTGACATTGCGTCTGGTGCTGCCCTTGGGGGCGCTGGTGCTGTTGTCGACAATCTTTCTGGTGTCGCGCAGCGTTGATCCCAGTCAGGCCGTTGCGCTGGCAAATCTGGACATCGAGGAGCTGACACGCGAGCCGCGGATCGGAACGGCACGTTTTGCGACCGTCACAACCGATGGCACTGCCATAGCGATTGATGCAAGCACTGTTCGATCACCCGCAAACCCGCAACCGGGTGATCCCGTGCAACTGATGCTGGAAAACCCCGATGGAACCGCCGAATTCAGCGTCGATGGTATTGTTGCATTCCGGTCCGCGCATGGCCATCTGGACCAGATGGCAAACCTGCTGACCATGACCGGCGCAGTGGAACTGGAAGATGAAAACGGGTATGTTGTCACCATGCCGATGTTGCAGGCCTTTCTGGACCGGTCCAGAATTGAAGGCACCGGCGGTGTTTTCGGACATGGGCCGCCTGGTGAAATCAGCGCGCAATCCCTGACCGTCACACCACTGGAAAGCGGCGAAGGCGGATATATGCTTGATTTCACCGGTGATGTCAGGCTTCTATACATTCCGGCAGATTAAGGGAGCAGGCATGGTGCATCAGCGCAGGATCTTGGGCTTTATTCTTGGGGTTGGACTTGCCCTTGCAGTGCAGCCATTCCAGGTTTCGGCACAAGGCACGGGGCTGAATTTTTCGGGATTGCAGAATGTTCGCGGCCTGCCGGTCGAGATCACGTCTGAAAACCTGCAAGTCAACAACCAGACCGGCGAAACCATATTCACTGGCGACGCTGTGCTGGGACAGGGCGATATGCGGCTGTCCGCCCCTGAAATCAGAATCATCTATGATGCAGCCGGGGATAACAGCATCGAACGGCTTGAAGCCTATGGCGGCGTCACACTGGTGACCGCAGATGAAGCCGCCGAAGGGCAAACCGCAATCTATGAGGTTGCGGCGGGAACCGTGCGCATGCAAGGGTCGGTGTTGCTGACACAAGGGCCGAATATTCTGACGGGTGACACGCTGTTTGTCGATCTGAACACCGAACAGGGCCGGATGGAAGGGAATGTGCGCACCTTGATCCAGACCAACCCCTGAAGCCGCAATGACCGATCATCCGATAATCGACAAGAACGCCCCCTTGCCGTCTGCGGCAGGTGATGGTCGTGCGGCCAGCGGCCAGAAGCTGGAAATCACGCATCTTCAGAAACGCTATGGCAAGCGCGTGATCATCAAGGATGTGTCGCTGACGCTGCATCCCGGTGAAGTGGTGGCACTGCTTGGGCCGAACGGGTGCGGCAAGACAACCTGCTTCTACTGCATTGCGGGAATCGTCAAACATGAAGGGGGCACAGTGCGCATTGACGGGCGCGATGCCACGGGCCTGCCGTTGTTTCGCCGCGCACGTCTGGGGCTGGGGTATCTGCCGCAGGAAATGTCGATCTTTCGCGGGCTGAGTGTGGCACAGAACATCATGTCGGTTCTGGAATTGCGCGAACCTGACAAACAAAAGCGGCGCAACAGGCTGGAAGATCTGTTGCAGGAATTTTCCATCGAACATCTGCGCGATCAGCCTGCCCTTGCGTTGTCAGGTGGGGAACGGCGGCGCGCGGAAATCGCGCGCGCGCTGGCGGCGAACCCGCGCTATGTGCTGCTGGACGAACCCTTTGCCGGTGTGGACCCGATTGCCGTGGGCGAGATTCGCGCCCTGGTGGCGGATCTGAAAACCCGCGGGCTGGGCGTGTTGATCACTGACCATAATGTGCGCGAAACACTGGCCATCGTGGACCGTGCCTATATCTTGCATGATGGCGGCGTCCTGAAAAGCGGCACCCCCGCAGAGGTGGTCGCCGACGAAGAGGTGCGCCGCGTTTATCTTGGGGCAGAGTTTCGGCTGGACTGAACGCGGTCCCCCGCCTGCCTGCACAAAGAGTTGGTCGAAAGCATTGACAAGATACCCTCATTAAGCGCCAAATGGTCAAAACAGGCAATCCACCGGTGAGCGTCAGGGATGAAAAATCTGTTTCGGGCACTGGTGCGAAAAGCGCAGAATTACCCCGCGGGACAGGCCCCGCCTACCCGCTTTTTAGCAAGGAGAGGCGCATGCGCTATCAGATTAGTGGCAGACATATTGAAATCGGTGAAGCCCTGCAAACCCATGTGAAGGCCGAATTCGGCGAACTGGTCGAAAAATACCAACAGCGCCCGACCGAAGCAGTGGTTGTCTTTTCCAAGGATGCCCATCTTTTTGTATGTGAAGCCACTTTTCACCTGTCCACCGGACTGACCGCACAGGCAAAAGCGCAAGCCCATGAAATATATGCCGCTTTTGAAGCTTGCCGCGAAAAACTGGACAAGCAGCTGCGCCGCTACAAACGCCGTTTGAAAGACCATCACCGCGACCGCACAAGCCCGGTTGAATTTGCCGGCGCACCCTCGTATATCCTCGCATCAGATGAAGATGATGGCGCGGTCGAAGCAGACTCGCTTCAGCCGATTATCATTGCCGAGATGGAAACCCGAATTCCATCATGTTCCGCAGGGGAAGCCGTTATGCAGATGGAATTGTCGCATACAAAAGTTCTGGTTTTCCGCAATGAGCGTCATGGCGGCCTGAATGTCGTCTACCGGCGCGAGGACGGCAATATCGGCTGGATTGATCCGCAGAATTAACCCCCAGATTCCGTAAACACCGCGCCTGACACCGGCGTCAGGCGCGGCATTTTTTTTGACGGAGCAAGACAAATGGACATGTCGACCCTGCTAACCCCCGGTGCCGTTCGTGCGCTTGGGTCCACCACAAGCAAGAAACGCCTTTTGCAAACCCTGGGCGATGTGGCCAAATCCGTTTACGGAATTGACGCCGATCTGGCGATAGAGGCATTGCAGGAACGCGAAAGCCTGGGGCCAACGGGCGTCGGGCATGGCGTGGCGCTGCCCCATGCCCGCCTTGAAGGTCTGGACCGCGTGGTTGGCGTTTTTCTGCGCCTTGGCAAACCGCTGGACTATGCGTCTGTCGACAAGGTGCCGGTGGATCTGGTGTTTGCGCTCTTTGCGCCAAGGTCTGCGGGGGTCGAGCATCTGAAGGCATTGGCCTTTGTGTCCAGAACATTGCGCAACGCTGATATCTGCAACAAGTTGCGGTCAAATGAGGACACGTCGAAACTGTATGAAATCCTGAACAGCGACAAGTCGATCAAGGCGGCATAGCCCTTCGGTCAGCCTATTGGGGGCCGGCCTGCCAGTCCGCATATCCAAGGCGCGCGTAATCTTCGGCATAGGCGGCGCGCCCCAACGCTTCTATTTCTGCGTCATAAATGCTTGAAAGCGTTAGCCTGTATGTGCGGGGCGGCGGGGCGAATGGTGGCAATTCACGCCCTGTTCCCTGACCCAATACACTCAACGTGTCATGCAACCCGTCTGCGCGCAGGACATGCCGGATCGGACCGCGCGATGCAATATCGGCAATAAGGTCTGATTGCAGCGCCCATGCAGGATGGGTTGTCATGCCGGTCTGGCCATTCAGGTTGGCATGGATAAACCGCAAGAACGCGGTGAACCCACGTTTATGGTCATCGGTGCCGTAATCATCAGGCAGCGCCCCTTTTTCGGGCGAGGTGACATCATAGATACGCGCAAGGAACTGGCGCACATTCTCGCGCGCCCCGTGCAGCACCTGACGGCGGTAGACATCATGCGCGCGCTCCAGCGGGTGGCGGATCACAGTAAAGGACGTATGGCCGGGATTGTCGCGCAACCAGTGCTGCCAGCTTTCGGGGCTGAACTCATGCAACAGATTGTCGCGGGTTGATCCGTCAATCCGCGCCATCCAGTCCAGTATATCGCCGTCATGCCCCCCGCTGAGGGGTGCATAGACCAAGGGCACGCTGCGGCATGCGCGATACGCCCAGACCATACCACCACGGGCAGGATCGAAACACGGGGTGCGCGACAGGTTGAAATGATCCAGCCGCGCCATGCCGTCGCGCACTGCATCAAAATTTGTCAGCTTCTGTTCCAAGGGTTCGGGGTTCTGGCGTTTCAGCTTGCCGGATGTCTTTTCAATACGCGCCGGACTGCCCAGCCATTTGGCCAGACCATTCAGCACATCCAGATCATTTGCATCTTCATAGGCGATATAGAACGCCGACTGGCCAAAGGTTTGCAGCATACGCTGGATGCGCAATTGAAACGCCTGCAACTGCGTGACGTGGTTTTCAAATTCCACCGGATCGAATGTCACCTGCGCACTGCGCTTTGTCTTCACATCGCCCAGCTTCCATTGTTGGGTGGCCTGCGCAATCTTCAGGGACACATAGCTGTCCAAAGGGTTGCGCGTCAGCACGATCTTGGCGCAGCGCGGGTCTTCCATGATTGTATTTAAAATACGGGGGTCATGGTCGTGGAAATACCGGAACCCCGCCAGCCCGTCTTGCAGGCGAATGGCATCAAGCAAGGCAAACGGATTCATGTCGCGCAGCTTTTGGGTGACACCCAGCATTTCGTCACAGCCCTGATGGCCGATAAAGGCCGGGTTGAACGCTTCGCCCAGACATTCCAGACCGTCAAATTCGTTCAGGTTAGATTCCAACAAGTTGGAGCCTGTACGCATTTCGGCGAATAAGACGAAATGGGTGAATTCCGGTGATACTGTCATGTGTCGTTCCAAGCCTTGGCGGTTATCGCTTGTAGTCTTGTAGCAAGACAGGTGGCAAACCAAGATTGCGCAAATGTGTCAGATAATCCTCGAAACCGTCCAATGACCCGATCTGCGGCAGGTCATTTTCTGCAAGCTGCGCATCGGGAAAGGCCGCGCGAACCGTTTCGGACAAAAAGCGCTGCGGGTCTTGCAAGAATTCGGCCAAAGTCCAGACCCTGATATCCGCGGATGTCCATTTGGATTGCAGGATGGCGATGAATTCCTGCTCTCGTCGCTGAAGCCAGCCTATATGGCCCAGCACATCATCAACCTTATAATCACCACGAAACAGGGGCAGAATGAAACACCCGCTGATGACGGAAATCTGCGCGTTGCGATCTGTGGCCATGAACCAGTTCAGGTCCGGTGTCATTTTGTCACGGCTGTTATAGGAAAAGCACTGCCGTTCACCCCGCGTGGCCCATATCAGATTGGCCAGAAACATACGCTGGTTATAGTCGCGCAGCGCCGCTGAATTGCTGATGGCACCATGATAGACCTTGGCCCCGCCATAAAATTCTGCTTTTTCCGGCGCGAAAAGATGGCCATGCACACGGCAGTTCGCCGCATTGCCCAGCCAGAAATCAAAATTTCGAAACAACTGCTGAAACCCGCAAAACACCGAATAGGGCGCGGCGGTCTTGGCGTTGATGCTGTCATCCAGCGGGAATCGGCTTTGCATATACAGACCCGCACGCCCATCGCTGCGCTGCTTGGCGGCCAGTTCGAAATAGCGGTCAATCTTGGCGGGTTGCGGGTCAATCGGGGTTTCGCGCATGATCTGGCCGGACAGAAAGAAATCATACAGCCCCTGCGCATCCGGCCAAAGCTTGCGCGCGACAAAACAGTCCGAACGGCGCAGAAGTTGCAGGTGATCGTCATAAAACAGATTGGGCCGGCCGTTGCGGTCGAATTTTACCAATGTCAGCGACCGGCTTTCGATGCGGTCGGACACCATGCGCACCATGGTCTGGAAATAGCTTTCATCGGGTATCCATGTGCCTTTGAAATACCTGTCATAGCGCGCGCGTTTGGGATGGTTCAGAATTCCTTGCAATGTCTTGCGCGACAGGCACCACCATTGCGACCCCATATGCGGCTGCAACGGGCGCGGCACATCACGGCGTATGCCAAAGCGGCGCTGGATATTCACCAGCAGATCAAACGCCCATTTGCGCTGCTTCCATGAGAACGGGAAATACAGCGTGAAGCGTTCTTCGGACAGGCCCCCCTTGATCCATGGTGCATGACCAATGGACACGGATTCAATGAAATCCACGTCGCGGCGCTGTTCCAGCCATTCGGCCAACTCGTCCGCGGGGCGCAGCGGAATGCAGGATCCCGATGTCAAAAGCACATGCTCGACCTGTGCAAACTCGTTCAGCATCTGCTCGGATGCGGCCTGCGTTGCCGCGACAATCGGCCAAGTGCCCCATTCACACCGGAACCGCGTGCTGAAGCGCAATAGCGGATGCGGGCCAAGCGCCTGCTTGAACGCGTCCATCTGTGCAGCGCCGACTGCGCGGTCAACATGAATGACGACCGGACAATTCGCCGCCAGCCAGAACTGCGCCACCTGCGCTGCACGGTGCAAGGCGGTGTGGCACAACATGACAATACCCAACGGGCCGGATTGCGGTGCGGGTGTCGGGTGGGGATCGGTGCTCATGCCCAGTCTCCTTTCGACATCAGACCCAGGATTTCAAGTTGACGCCAGTTGATATACTCGGTCGAGAAATCGCACCACAAATCCCCTTGATCCTGTAGCCCCCGGTCATAGGCCGCATATTCGCGGCTGCCGGCATAATGCTGCCCGCGCGCCAGTTCTTCGCGGGCTTTCGCAACGATTGTGTCCAGAAACTTGGCATGCATCAGCACGCCTGACGCCTGCTCGCCGCCGCTGTCATCATACACCTTGTTCAGCCCGCGCGGCAGCAGCATATGCGTGGAACTGACATAGGCATATTTGCGCGCCCAATCCACAAGCGGTGTCTGGTTCAGCGCCGGTGCCTGTTCGGGCCTGGCGCCATGGAAGGCGCGCGCCCGCACGCCGCCCTGAATCCACAGGTTTTGCAGTTTCCCATTCCGCTTTAACGAATAGTTGCAAGCATCGAACCAACGCGCAATTTCAAACGGATTCTGGCCGCTGCAATAGGGCTGCGCAGTTACCGGCCCTTTGGGATACATGTCCAGCAGCATGGCCGAAAACGACTTTCGTCCCTGACTTTCCAGCCAGTCGGTCAGGGCATGCAAGGGGCGTGTGTCACAAAACGGATAGACCAGAAATTCATCAACATCCACAACCAGCGTCCAGTGCCCTGCCCCGTAGCGCCATTGCAGATGATTCAGCCAGTCCACCCCGAAACACGACTGCTTGTAACTGGCACCCGTCACCCAAAGCGAGACATCTTTCTGCCCTTCCAGATACTCGGTCGTGCCATCATCTGATGCGTTATCAACCATCAGGAAATGCCCCACCCCCTGCGCGCGGTAATAATCCAGAAAATACGGCAACCGCACCAGTTCGTTGCGCAATGTCGTGAAAGCCAGAATATCACCCTGCCGGATATCGGCCGTACGGTTGACACGTGATTTCAATTCCAGACTCTTGCGCAAGGCCCGCATCAGTTTAGTCTGACGTTGCGCGCGCAGTCTAAGTTGCGCCCTGATTGCCTTCATACCGCACACTCATACAAAACTTGCCCGGCACCTGTAATACACTGTGTGCCCTTGGCTTTGGGTTTCTATTCAGCTTTGCCCAACGGGACCAAAACTTGCAATATTTCATCGTATAATTCGTAAATTTAACAACCCCCCGTGGCCAATCAGGCCCATCCCCCCCGCGAAATCAGACCAAGCTGTTCAAGTTGCTGCCACCCTTCAAACCGGGTAGAGGCATCACACCAGATAACAGGGGCCTGTGACACAGCATCATAGTAGTTGTCAAACACCGATGCATTGCCGAAATGCTGCGCGCGCGCCTTTTCTATCGGGGCTTTTTCAACGATCGAATGCAGGAACTTGGTATGCAGCAACGCCCCTGCGATGGCTTCGCCACCCTTGCGGTCATATACGCGGTTCAGTGATCTTGGCAGAATGGAATGCGTGGAATTTACCCATGCGTTGTGCCAGCTCCATTTGATAAACGGCAATTTCGTCAAGGTGGGCGCGCGGTTCGGCGTGTCCTTGAAAAATGTCCTTGCCCGCGGCCCGCCCTGAATAAGCAGGCAATCCAGCAAGGGTTTATGCTGGATGACGTAATTGCCCGCGTCAAACCAGTTCAGAACCTGCACCGGGTCTGTCCCTGCGGGGCAGTGACGGGCACCAAGCGGGCCTTCGGGGTATAGATCCAGCATCATGGCGGGCAGCACCGGCTGTTCCTGCATGTCCAGCCAGTCGGCCAATGCAGGCAAGGGCCGTGTTTCCCAATGCGGATAAATCAGCAATTCATCGGCATCAGCGACAACACACCATTGCCCCGACCCATACCGCAGCATCAACGCGTTAATCCAGTCCATGCCAAAACGCGATTGTTTGTAGCTGGCACCGCTGTGCCACACGGACGCATCCGCCTGATCCAGCAGAACCTGCCGTGTGCCGTCGGTGCTGTCATTGTCGATAAACAGGAAATGCCCGACACCCAGTTTGCGGTAATGGCTCAGAAACCAGTCAATACGCTCGCGTTCATTGCGGATGGTGCAAAACAGCAAGATGTCATTGCGCGCCCAAGTCCTGCGCTTCAACACCTTCAATTCCCGCGCCTTGGCTATGGCGCGCGTGCGCAGGCGGCGGCGTTTCCAGCGCATGCGAAAATCAAACCAGCGATCTTGTGACAACGGGACAGGGTCAAGCATGGGTCAGTCATGCCACAGTTCAGGCGCAAGGCAAGCCCAAACAGGGGTTTGCCGCGCATATGAAAAGGGGCGCACGATATGCCCGCCCCTTGTTCATGCCGTATAAGATTGTCAGGTGGAACCACGAGGCTGGTCAATTCTGGCCTGTTTGCTGCCGTAGACAAAGCCCGCGCCAACGGTGGGCCGGGGTCTGCCGATCCGACATTCGTGAAGTTCACTTTATGCCGGCTGCATACTCCTGCTTTCAAAGGCTTGGCGTATCAGCAGAGTAATCGGCAGGCCGCGGGACGGCCCGCCGATGGCGCGGCGGGCTGCGCCCTTTGCTCCGCGCCTTGGGTGTCCCCTTCAGGCCAGAACCACCACCAATCACAATCTTTCAACCTGACCGGCGCATACCATATCGCAGCGCGCGGGTTATTGCGCGGCGTGGCGTTGTGCCATCATATCGGTCAGGAATTCATCAAGCTCGTCACGCAACTCTGCACGCGCCAGCCCGAAGGCCACCGTGGCCTGCAAGAACCCCGCCTTGGACCCGCAATCGTAACGTTGCCCCTCAAAGCGGAACCCGTAGACATTGCGCTTTTCCGCGATTTCGCGCGCAATCGCGTCAGTCAACTGAATTTCCCCGCCCACGCCCGGCTTGATCTGGTCAAGATGGCGCATGATATCGGGTGACAGAACATAGCGCCCGATGGCCGCAAGATTGGACGGCTGCGTGCCGGATGCAGGCTTTTCAACCATGCCCGACATGGGCAGGATCGGGCCAATGGCAGGGGGCACATCCATGATGCCATAGCTGGACGCCTTGTCGGGTGCGACTTCCATGGCCGCAATCATATTGCCGCCGGTTTGCTCATATGCCTCTATCATCTGCTGAAGACAGGGTTTTTCAGCCGCAATTACGTCATCGGGCAGCAACACCGCAAACGGCTCATTGCCCACCAGATGGCGCGCGCACCACACGGCATGACCCAGACCAAGGGCCTGATGCTGGCGTACATATGCGATTGCGCCGCTGTCCATATTCGTCGCCTGAAGGGTTTCCAGTAGTTCGGTTTTGCCTTTGGCCCGAAGCGAGTTTTCAAGTTCCGGCGCGTGGTCAAAATAATCTTCCAGCGCCCCTTTGCCGCGCGACGTGACAAAGATGAATTCGGTAATGCCTGCGGCGCGCGCTTCATCAATCGCGTATTGGATCAACGGACGATCCACCAGTGTCATAATTTCTTTGGGAACCGATTTTGTCGCGGGCAGGAATCGTGTGCCCATACCTGCAACCGGAAAAACTGCTTTGGTGACCTTGCGCTTCATCTGCCGCTCCATTCTGTTGAACCTGTCTTTGTTAAAGAATAGTTAACAGGGAAAATGCGGCAGGTTTGGGGTCAAATCAGGGGGCGCAGGTGGCAATTTCAGGGTTTTCGCACCGCAAATGCAGCGGGCGGCAATCACCGCCCGCAATTCTTCAGGGCAGCAAGTCAACGGTCGGGCTGGCGGCAATGAAAAACGGGTTTTCAAAACCGGGCTTGCCATATGCCAGCACATCATGCCCCGCAAATGTCACCACACGCCCGCCTGCACCGCGCAACACGGCATCGCCTGCGGCAGTGTCCCATTCCATTGTCCGGCCAAGGCGCGGATACAGATCGGCCTCTCCCGTGGCGACAAGGCAGAATTTCAACGATGATCCTGCGCTGCACAGATCGGCAACATTGTATTTCTCAATATAATCATTGGTGGCCTGATCGCGGTGGGATTTCGACGCAACCACCAGCAGCGCCGCCATATCCGCGTGGCGCACCTGCAAATCGCACAGCTGACCTTGGGTGTCATGTGCGAAAGGGCCTGCTTCTTCCACACTGTGCCCGTCGGCACGGGTATAGAACATACGGTTCTTGGCGGGCGCATACACCACACCACGCAGCGGCACACCATTTTCGACATAGGCAATATTGACAGTGAAATCACCGCGCCGGTTGATGAATTCCTTGGTGCCGTCCAACGGGTCCACGATAATGAACACATCTGCGCTGGTTCCATGGCTTTGGGCCTGTTCTTCCGTCACCACGGCGACGCCGGGAAACGCACGCGCCAGCCCTGCGGAAATAATCGCATCGGCGGCTTCATCCGCTTCGGTTACAGGACTGTCATCAGATTTGGTGCGGATGTCGAAATCAGGCCGGTTATAAATCTGCATGATTACGTCGCCGGCCTGCAAGGCAAGCGCGCGAAATTCCAATTCGATCTTCTGAAAGTCAATATCCGACATTATGTGATCCTTTGCTGTGCGCGGTTCATCTTGCGAATGTCAGGGTGGGGTGCAAGGGTGATTGCCCAAATAGTTGTTTCGCGCTACGTTGTATATGAATTCAGGCGCGATTTTGCGCAATCCGCACCGAAACAATGAGCGCAGAAATGTATTCTTCTTCAGGGCGCAACTCTATCTGGGCGCAGTTTTTTACAACGCTGAACCTGATTTTCAATCAAGGTGTGCGCAATGTGCGCAAAAGCCACGGCAATGCCATTATCGGGCTTTTGCTGAATATTGCCCAGACGCTGATCCTTGTTGCCGTCTTTATGGCGATTTTTCTGTTCGCAGGCATGCGCGCGGCAGCTGTGCGCGGGGATGTGCTGCTGTATCTGATGACAGGCGTGTTCATGTTCATGGCGCATGTCAAGGTCATCGGGGCCGTCGCGGGGGCCGAAGGGCCTGCATCCGCGATGATGAAGCACCGCCCCATGAACCCGATTGTGGCCATCGGCGGCGCCGCGCTGGCAGAGCTGTATATTCAGGTTGTGACCGTGGTTGTGCTGCTGTTTCTGTATCACGCGCTTTGGACACCGCTGACCATCTATCAGCCCATTCAGACATTCGCGGTGTTTCTGACCGTCTGGTTTGCGGGGCTGGCCATCGGTGTGGTCATGTATGCGATAAAACCATGGGTGCCCAGTGCCAGCAAGCTGGTTACAATGTTCTACACAAGGTTGAACATGGTGGCGTCCGGCAAGTTTTTTCTGGCAAACACGCTGCCCGAATCCGTGCTGCCCTATTTCATGTGGAACCCGTTGTTCCACGCCATTGATCAGGCGCGCGGCTATGCGTTTATCAATTACAACCCTATGCATACCTGGGTTTACTACCCGCTGGTGTTTGGCATTTGCGCGCTGGTTCTGGGGCTTATGGGCGAATTCTACACCCGCTCGCGCGTGTCCATGAGCTGGTCTGCAAAACACTAAGCCGCGCGCATTGCAGCGATAGGCCACGCGCGCTGATCTGTGCAATCGCGTGCAGGAAACGGCTTACGCGCCTGAAATTTCTGCAAGCACCGCACGCGCGGCCGCCTTTGGGTCGGTGGCCTGCCAGATGGGCCGGCCCACGACAATATGATCCGCCCCTTCACTCAGGGCGCGCGCCGGTGTGGCGACACGCTTCTGATCACCCAGATCGGCCCCCGCGGGCCGGACCCCCGGTGTGACAATCAGCTTGCCCGCAGCTTCGGGCAGCGCGCGGATGGCGGCGGCTTCATTCGGGCTGGCAATCACCCCGTCCGCACCGGCGGCCAAGGCACGGGCCGCACGTTCCAGCGTGATTTCGGCAATATCACCGGGCTGGATCATGCCATCATCAAGATCAGCGCGATCCAGCGATGTCAGCACACTTACGCCAAGGATTTTCAGGTTGGACCCGCCCGCCCCTTCGCGTGCGGCGCGCACGACATGCGGATCGCCATGCACTGTCAGGAAATCCAGATCATATTGCGCAATCCCGCGCACGGCCGCGGTTACAGTTGCGCCGATGTCAAAGAACTTCATATCCAGAAATATGCGTTTGCCATGTTCCTGTTTCAGTTCATTGGCCAGCGCCAGCCCGCCACCTGTCAGCATGCCCAGCCCGATCTTGTAGAAACTGACCGTATCGCCAAGCTGGCGTGCAAGTTCCAGCCCCGCAAGGGCATTGTGCACATCAAGGGCAACAATCAGGCGGTCGTCACTGGGCATTGTCATGGCGCGGCATCCTTTCGGCGGAAGCGGGGGTTCGGGGTTGATGCGATCTATAGGATTGCACCCCCCCCGACAAGACACTTGCAGCCCGCGAAGACACGCCGATCAGCAATCAGGCCCCATCAATCAAAGAAACTGCGCAACGTGTCGCTTAGCATCTTCGTAATCAGATCCTGCGTGACATAGCCGGTGGCCTGTAAATCAAAATGCTGCTGTGCGCGTTCGATTGCCTGACGGGAATCTGCGTCAAAGGCACCATCGGTTGCGCCCGGGTCAAAGCCCATTCCCGCCAGTCGCTGCTCGATCATCAGACGGGTCGGCCCTGTCAGACCAAGCGCGGATTCGGCGGCGCGCGCATTGGCGCGGGCCTGATCTTCGGGGTCCGGCGCAGTTGGCGGGTCCAACGCATCAATGCGGGCAAGGGCTTCTGCGGTGAATTCCCCTTCGGGCCATGCCACAAGATAGCTTTCATAGGCGTCCACGCTGTCACGCCTGCGCGCCTGTTCCCATGCGGCACGGTCGCGCTGCTGGCGTTGCGCGCCTTCCATTTGCTCCAGCCGGTCGCGCGCCAGACCTGCGAATATACCTTCGGGGAAGCGCTCCAGATAGCTGCGCAAGCCCGCCTCATCCGCGCCGGCACCCGTGGCATCCCAGAATGCACGGTCATCGCGTTCGGCGGCTTCGCGGCGGGCGCGTTCCTCGGCCTCGATCTCGGCTGTGCGGCGGGCGGCCTGTCCGGCAAGCTGCATCACCTGTTCGCGCGTCAGAAAACCGGTTTCATCCAGATCGTTGCCGCCCTGCCATCCCCGAATGGCCCCGCGCGTGCCCGGCCCGAATATCCCGTCGATCCCGCGGGTATTGAAGCCCATGGTGGTCAGATCACGCTGAATGGCGCGGCGTTCATCGCGCGTCAGCGCCAATGCGTCCTCAATACGTTCGGGGCTGTTGCGCAAACGGTCAATGGCACCCCGCGCGGCCTGCGCATTCAGTCCATTGGGAAAGCGCTCCAGATAGGATTGATAGGCGGCTTCCGTGTCGGTTTCCTGGGCATCCGCCCAGGCCTGACGGTCCGCGCGCGCCAGCGGTGCGAAGCCTGCGGGCAGGAATGGCACAAGCGGTGAAATCGTGCCTTCGCCCGACAGGTTGCGTGTCTGGTCAACCACATCGGACAAAATGGCACCAGGGCGCAGAATGGCACGCGCGCCCTGCACCACCTGCGGCACCGGCCCGCGCACAACGCCCACACCCTGCGGCACCAGCAAGCGTGGCGGCAACCCGCCATCCAACCCGTCGCCGTAGCTGCCGCGTGACAGATCGGCCCCCGCAAGCCAAAGTTGCGCCGCATCCGCAGCGCCGCTTGCGATTTCCATGATGACATCCAGCCGCAACCCTGCCCCGTCGGCCAGTGCAAGGCCCGGTTCATCCGCATCCACCCCCAGAAACCATGCGCCACTGCGCGAATGCACAAAATGACCGGCAAGCACCACAATCACACGGTCCGCACCGTCGCGGCGCAGTTGCGCATAGCTGCCGGACAGTTGCGCGCGCATTTCCTCGGTCGTCAGGTTTCGCCCGGAAACCACCTGAAACCCCGCTATTTCCAATGCGGCGGTGAGGTCCAGCACCTGTTCGGCACCGCGCAGGTTCGGGGCATGGTCATAGCTGTCATTCGCAATGACCAGTGCCAGCCCGCCTGCATATAGCGGTTTGACCAGAAGCAGAACGAACAGAACCAGAAAACCCAAGCGCATGATGACACCCCCAATGTTGACACGCGTGCGGGGTTTTTAGTCGTAGCGGCGCAAATCCTCTATCACCAGCCCGTCATTGGGCAATGATCCCGGCGGCACCAATTCGACCTCACCCCTAAGCTTCAGGGTAGACAGCACGCTCGCCTCATACAATGCCGGATTTGATGCGCGGGTTTCAATCCGCACGGTCATCACGTCTTTTTCACCGTTTCGCGTGGCAACAACCCGGGCGCGGTGAATTTCATCATGATGGGCCACAAGGGCTGCAACCTGTTCGGGGCGCACGAACATGCCCTTGATCTTGGTTGTCTGGTCGGCGCGCCCCATCCAGCCCTTGATGCGCATATTGGTGCGCCCGCAGGGGCTTTGCCCCGGCAGCACCGCGCTTAGATCGCCCGTCGCAAAGCGGATCAGCGGGTAATCGGCGTTTAATGTGGTGACAAGAATTTCGCCCACCTCGCCCTCGGGGACGGGATCGCCGGTGCCGGGGCGCACGATTTCGACAATCACCCCTTCATCCACGACCATGCCATCCATGGCGTCAGTTTCATAGGCCACATTGCCCAGATCGGCGGTGGCATAGCATTGGCGGCAGGTGATTCCGCGCGCCTGATAGAATTCGCGCAAGGACGGAAACAGCGCGCCGCCCCCCACCACCGCCTTGGTGATGGACAAGGCAATTCCCATCTCGTCGGCCTTGTCCAGAATGATCTTCAGGAAATCCGGTGTTCCCGCATAGGCCGTGGTGCCAATGTCGCGCGCGGCAATAACCTGCAATTCGGTCTGGCCGGTGCCCGCAGGCAATACTGTAGCGCCCACGGCACGCGCGGCGTTTTCAAACATCATGCCCGCAGGCACCAGATGATAAGAAAAGCAGTTCTGCACAATATCGCCATGCCCCACCCCGCTGGCATGCAGGAACCGCCCCAACCGCCACCAGTCCGGCAAGACACGTCCGGGTTCGTAAATCGGTCCGGGGGATTGAAAGACATGCTCGAACGCGGTGGGCGTGCCCGCCGTAAGCCCGCCAAAAGGTGGTTTTGCCGCCTGCGCACCCGTCAGGTCGGATTTGCGCAGAACCGGCAGCCGCGCAAGGCTGGCGCGGTCAATGATCCGGCCTGCATCCAGTTGGCCCAGATGTGCCGCCATTGCGGGCGCGTTCATCGCAGCCGCAATCACCTTTGGCAGGGCAATGGCGTAATCAGCGCAACGCGCATCCTGTGATCGGGTTTCCAAAGGGTCGAACGAGGTCATGGCTGTGCCTTTTGGGGTTTGCGGGACGGCGGGAAAACGAACAGCGGAAAAACGAAGTGTGGCAGGCAAGGATCACGCCAGCCAGCGCTTGCGGCGGCGATAGCTGCGCACATCGCGGAAACTTTTGCGGCCCTTGTCGGACATGCCCAGATAGAATTCCTTTACATCGGGGTTTTCACGCAATTCCTGCGCGTTGCCTTCCATCACGATACGCCCGTTTTCCATGATGAAACCGGTATGCGCATAGCGCAGTGCAACATTGGTGTTCTGTTCGGCCAGCAGAAATGTCACGCCCTGTTCACGGTTCAGCCGAGAGACAATTTCGAAAATCTGCTCCACCAGTTGCGGGGCCAGCCCCATGGAGGGTTCATCCAGCAAGATCATCGACGGGCGCGACATCAACGCGCGGCCAATCGCTGTCATCTGCTGCTCGCCCCCCGAGGTGTAGCCCGCCTGACTTTTGCGGCGTTCCTTCAGGCGCGGGAAATATTCATACACAAGATCAAGTTCCGCAGCCACAGCGCCCCGCCCGTCGGTGCGGGTATAGGCGCCGGTCAGCAGGTTTTCTTCAACTGTCAGATGCTCGAAACAATGGCGGCCTTCCATCACCTGCACGACACCGGATTTCACCAGATCAGCAGGGTCCAGCCCGACCACATTGCGCCCTTCATACAGGATACTGCCCTTGGTGACTTCGCCCCGTTCGGAATGGATCAGGTTTGAAATCGCCTTCAATGTGGTCGATTTGCCCGCGCCATTGCCGCCCAGAATGGCCGTTATGCCACCTTTGGGCACATCCAGACTGACACCTTTCAGTGCCAGAATGACATGATTGTAAAGCACTTCGATATTGTTGACTTCCAGAAGGGTCGTCTGCGTGGGGCTTGCATCAAGCATGGCATTGGGCCTTCGCGTTCAAGGTGGGGGTAAGGTCCCGGGCAATGCCCGGAACCTTTGGTTCTTATCAGTTCAGACAGGCCGGGGTGATGTCGTTTTCAGCCGCGTAAGCAAGGCTGTCATCCATGGCCATTTCCATGATCAGGTCGCGATCAGGTTCAATCCAGTCAGTGATCAGGTTCCATTCACCGGCTTCTGCGTCCCATTGCTGGATCATCGCCGCACCGGAACCGCCATGGTTTTCACACGCCACTGAGAAGGCAGGGCCGAAATTCGGCAGGCCCAACTCGGCCATCAACTCCTCGGTGATTTCCAGATTGGCCATGCCGTCGCGCATCATCGCGGGTGTGATCGCGGCCACACCGTGGATTTCCTGCGCCTTCTTCGCGGCCTCTACCGCCAGCATGGCTGCATACATGCCGCGCGAATACAGCACTGTGCCCACTTCATCGCCCGTGCCCGCGTATTTGC
This sequence comes from Paracoccaceae bacterium, assembly GCA_020832445.1. Taxonomy (GTDB): domain Bacteria; phylum Pseudomonadota; class Alphaproteobacteria; order Rhodobacterales; family Rhodobacteraceae; genus Roseinatronobacter. The sequence continues at coordinate 168,305 of JAFIEO010000039.1, read as the reverse complement.
CCGCGTCTATGACATATTGCTGCATGTCATCATAGATCGGGTAATCCATGCCGGTGCCGTGCATCGCCAGCGCCTTGTAGCCATGCGCGCCCGACCCTACAGGACGCACATCCTGTTGCGAACCGGACCACCACACGCCGATGAAGTTTTCCATCGGAAAGCGGATATTCGCGGCTTCCTGAATGGCGGTCGGGTTCATCACACCCCAGCCCCACATCACCACATAGTCGGGCCGTTCACGCCGGATCTGCAACCACTGGCTGCCCTGTTCCTGACCGGGGCTGTCGACACCGATTGTCACCAACTCATAGCCGTGGGTTTCGCCAAGCCGTGTCAATGTCGGGATCGGTTCGCGCCCGTAAGCCGAGTTGTGATACAGAAGCGCGATCTTCTTGCCTTCCAGGCTGCCATCGTTTTCGTCCAGCAGGTAGTTGATGATCACGCTGGCCCCGTCCCAGTAGTTGGCCGGGTAGTTGAAGGTCCAGTTGAACACCTCGCCATTCACCGCAGATGTGCGGCCATAGCCCATGGTGTGCATGGGAATGCCATCTTCCATGGTGCGCGGGATCAGCTGATAGGTGATGCCCGTGGACAGCGGCTGCAACACCAGCGGGTTGTCATTGCGGATGGACTGGTAGCATTCGACCCCGCGTTCGGTGTTATAGGCGGTTTCGCATTCGGTTTGCCGGATGGGCACGCCCCCGATACCGCCATCGCGTTCGTTGATCAGCGTCAGATAATCGGAATACCCGTCCGCAAAAGGGATGCCCCCTGCCGCAAATGGTCCCGTCCGGTAGCTGAGTGACGGAAAGTGCAGTGTGTCGGCCAGCGTTGGCCCAGCCACTACCATGGTCGCCGCAAGTGTCGCGGCCAGTTTGGTCATCTTCATCGGTTCTCCTCCCATATGGATGACAGTTCGAAAGATCAGCCCGCCCCAATCAGTACGGGAAGGGCCAAAGGCGCAGTTTCTCTTTTATTGTGCGCCACAATGCCGCGATGCCATGCGGCTCGACGATCAGAAAGACGATGATCAGCGCCCCCACGATCATGATTTCCAGATGCGCGGCAAGATCGGTGGGCCAGCCCAAGCTGTTGACCAGCAAAAGCTTCAGCAAAACCGGCCCGACGATCAAAAAGGCCGCCCCCGCGAAAGCCCCGAATATGGAGCCAAGCCCGCCGATGATCACCATGAACAAAACAAGGAATGACTTGTCGATGCCAAACGCCTCGCCTGCCTCGGCGGCACCCAGATACACGGTAAACAGCAGCGCGCCGGAAATACCCACAAGGAAGCTGGACACGGCAAAAGCTGTCAGCTTGGCAATCAGCGGGTTCACCCCGATGATTTCCGCCGCAATATCCATATCGCGGATGGCCATCCATGTGCGCCCCAGACTGCCGCGCGTCAGGTTGCGCGCAAGCCATGCGCTGGCCACCAGAAAGCACAGGCAGATCATATACATCGACACCGCAGATGCGCGTGGTCCAGTCACAGGCACACCAAAGATCTCGCGGGTCGGCGCGGAAATCATGCCGGTGGGCGAATAGTTGTAAAACCATGCAGTGCGCGTAAACAGCCAGATCAGGAAGAACTGCGCGGCCAATGTGGCCACGGCCAGATAAAACCCCTTGATGCGCAAGGATGGCAGGCCGAACAACACGCCCACACACGCTGTCACCATGCCTGCGATGATGATGACGAAAATGATATTCAGGTCAGGAAATGCCGTCATCATCTTGTAGCTGGCATAAGCGCCCACGGCCATGAACCCGCCGGTGCCCAGCGACAACTGCCCGCAATAGCCGATCAGGATGTTCAGCCCCAATGCCGCAATCGCATAGATCAGGAAGGGAACAACAATCGAATTGGCCCAGTAATCGTTGATGATCAGCGGCATAACCAGAAAGGCAAAGCCCAGAAGGATGTAATAGCCATACCGATCAAACTTTATCGGAAAGGTCTGGCTGTCGGCGACATAGCTTGTCTTGTAGTCGCCCGCTTCACGGTAAAGCATGAATCAAACCCTCTCAATAATGCGTTCGCCAAACAAGCCCTGCGGCCTGAACAGCAGAAAGATCAGCGCCAGCATATAGGCAAACCAGTTCTCGGTAGCGCCCCCGATGATGGGGTTCATGAAGAAGTCGAACAATTTCTCACCCACACCGATGATCAGCCCGCCCACAATCGCGCCGGGAATGGATGTGAACCCCCCCAGAATAAGCACCGGCAGCGCCTTCAGGGCGATCAGTGACAGTGAAAACTGCACACCGGATTTTGACCCCCACATGATGCCTGCAACCAGCGCCACGATCCCCGCGATCGACCATGTCAGCACCCAGATAAAGCGCAGCGAAATACCCACGGATAGCGCGGCCTGATGGTCGTCCGCCACTGCGCGAAGGGCGCGGCCCTGCTTGGTGTATTGCGAAAACACTGTCAGCACGGCCACCAGCACGGCGGCGATGCCCGCGGCCCATATTTCCAGCCGGTCAATATAAAAGCCATAGCCAAACCACGCGAAGGTTGCTTCATCCACTGCCGATGACATGCCCTTGGGCAGGCCAACATCCAGCGCCTTCACTTCGGCGCCCCACATGATGTCCCCGAACCCTTCCAGAAAATACGCCAGACCAATGGTCGCCATGAACAGGATAATCGGTTCCTGATTGACCAGATGCTTCAGAATGAACCGCTCTACCAGAATGGCAAGCCCGATCATGACCAGAACCGTTGCCGGAATGGCCAGCACCGTGGGCATGTTCCAGCCGAAATGATGCAGCCGTGTGCCCAGCATGGCGTTGATCAGGTGCGAAAACGGTATCTGGCCGGATTGAAAGCCCACCAGCGTCAATGCCGCGAACAGCGCCAGCACCCCTTGGGCAAAGTTGAAGATGCCGCTGGCCTTGAAGATCAGCACAAAACCAAGCGCCACCAGCGCATACATCACGCCTGCCGTCAGCCCGTTCAAGGACGCCTCAAGTGCGAAAAGTAACGTATCAGGCATATCTGCCCCCTCCCCTGCGGTCTGTCGCCTGTTCAGTCATGTGCAACGCCAAGATAGGCATTGATGACTTCTTGATTGTTGCGCACCTCGTCAGGGGTGCCGTCCCCGATTTTTTTGCCGTAATCCATGACCACCACACGGTCGGACAGGTCCATGACCACGCCCATGTCATGTTCGATCAGCACAGTGGTGGTGCCGAATTCGTCATTCACATCCAGAATGAAGCGGCACATGTCTTCTTTTTCTTCGACATTCATGCCCGCCATCGGTTCATCCAGCAGCAAAATGCTGGGTTCGGCCGCCAGCGCGCGCGCCAGTTCCACCCGCTTTTTCAGGCCATATGGCAGGCGTGACACGGGGGTTTTGCGGATATGCTGGATTTCAAGAAAATCGATGATCTTCTCGACCTGCTCGCGGTTCTCGGCTTCTTCGCGGGCCGCGCGGCCCCACCAGATGGCTTGGTGAAATATATTCGCCTTCATGTGGTGCAAGCGCCCGGTCATGATGTTGTCCAGAACGCTCATGCCTTCAAACAGCGCGATGTTCTGAAACGTGCGCGCAATCCCTTGCTGCGCCACCTGATAGGGGCGCATGCGCGGGCGTTTGTAGCCCTTGTAGATAACCTCTCCGTCCTGCGGATGGTAGAAGCCGGAAATCACGTTCAGCATCGACGATTTGCCCGCGCCGTTGGGGCCGATGATGGCGCGGATTTCCCCCCATCGAATGTCAAAACTGATGTCCTTGATGGCGACAACACCCCCGAAGCGCAGGGTGATGTTGCGCATTTCCATAGCGATCCCACCGATCTTGCGCCCGTCTGCGGTGGTGTATCCCTCGTCTGGATTGGTATCGAGCATCGTTCCCCCCTGCCCGTTCATTCTGCGGCCACCTGTTGTGCGAGGGTTCCGAAAACCCTGGCGTCGCGGATTTCCAGCGTCGCTTTCAGCTTGCCCTTGCGCCCGTCTTCATAGGTGACTTCGGTTTCGGTATAGATGCTGTCCTTGTCCGCATAGAGTGCGTCGATAAGGTCGGCGTATTTTTCCTCGACGATGCGGCGGCGCACTTTGCGCGTGCGGGTCATTTCGCCGTCATCTGCGTCAAGCTCCTTGTGCAGTACCAAAAAGCGGTGCACCTGACAGCCGGACAGCATTTTGTCCTGCGCAATGCTTTCGTTGACCTGCTCGACATGGGCCTGAATTGTGTCCAGCACAGGCTTCAACCCTGCCAGTTCCTGATAGCTGGAATAGGCAATGTTGTTGCGTTCCGCCCAGCTGCCAACAGCGCTCAGGTCAATATTTACGAAGGCCACGCAACGGTCGCGCCCGTTTCCGAAAACGACCGTTTCCAGAATATTCGGAAAGAATTTCAGTTTGTTTTCAACATATTTGGGCGCGAACATGCCGCCATCGACCATCTTGCCCACATCCTTGGCACGGTCGATAATGCGCAAATGGCCGGTGGCTTCTTCAAAGAAACCTGCATCGCCCGTGGCGACCCATCCTTCAGCGTCTTTGGTTGATGCCGTGCTTTCTGCGTTCTTGTAATAGCTTTCAAACGTGCCGGGAGAGCGGTAGAAAACCTCTCCATTATCCGCAATGCGCACTTCCACACCCGGCGACGGAACGCCGACGGTGTCGGACCGCACTTCGCCATCCGGTTGCTGGGTGATAAACACGCTGGCTTCGGTCTGGCCGTAAAGTTGCTTCAGATTGATGCCAAGGGCGCGGTAGAAATCAAAGATCTCTGGCCCGATCGCTTCACCCGCAGTGTAGGCCACGCGAATGCGCCGCAGGCCAAGTGTATCCTTCAGCGGGACATAGACCAGAATATTGCCAAGTGCATATTTCAGCCGCTGCATTGCCGTGACAGGTTTGCCATCCAGCAATTTCGGGCCGACATCACGCGCAAAATCCATGAAATGATGAAACAACCGCCGCTTGATGGGCGATGCATCTTCCATGCGGATCATCACAGTAGTCAGCATGGTTTCAAAGATACGCGGCGGAGCGAAATAATAGGTGGGCCCAATCTCGCGCAGATCCGTCATCATGGTTTGTGCGGATTCAGGGCAGTTGACGCAAAACCCCGTCCAATAGGCCTGCCCGATGGCAAATATGAAATCGCCCACCCATGCCATGGGCAGATAGGCCAGAATTTCATCACCGGGGCGCAGCTTGTCGAATTCCGAACTGTTTTTGGATGTGATGATGATGTTGCGATTGCTGAGCACCACACCCTTGGGCTTGCCGGTCGTGCCTGATGTGTAAAGCATGACACATGTGCTGTCCCAGCCCAGTGCCGCAATGCGCTTGTCCAGTTCCGGTTCCAGCCGGGCCTGGGCTGCGCGCCCTTCGCGCATGACATCTTCCAGCCAGTTCATATGGCTGTGGTCATATTTGCGCATACCGCGCTTATCCAGATACAGGATTTCATCGATGCAATGCACCGTTTCCTGCACCTCGATCACCTTGTCGACCTGTTCCTGATCGCCGCACACGACGAAACGCGCACCGCAATGGTCCAGCACATAGGCCATCTCTTCTGCGACTGCGTCCTGATACAGCGGCACAGGGATGGCGCCCACGGATTGCGCCGCGACCATCGACCAATACAAGGCCGGACGGTTACGACCAATGATGGCAACATAATCGCCCTGCTTCATGCCAAGGGCCAGAAACCCCAACGCCATGGCGCGCACATGTTCGTTGGTTTCGGCCCATGTCCAGCTTTGCCAGATGCCGAATTCCTTTTCGCGATACGCCATTTGCAGGCTGTATCGCGCGGCATTGCGTGCCAAAAGCGCAGGAACCGAGCATAGCTCGTCCGGTGCGGGTGTCGGTGTTGCTGTGGTCGTCACAGGCAAGCTCCTCCTCGTCCTCCTGTCGGGCTGGTTTATGCGAAGGCGGCCCCCTCTCTTGCCGCTTTTGCTCTGCCATGTCCGATCGTGTGCCGTCATGTGGCGTTGTGATTCTTTCCGCAGTTTTGCCCAAACCTTACGAATTGTAACGCGCGATGTTGGGGGCTTCCGAACGGGGCGTGGGCAGTCTAGGGTTCAGGCAGGTATGGACCGGGGGAAAACAGGCGTGGCATTGACGGAAAGCACCCGCATCAACCTGATGGCTGCGGGCCTGAACATGATCCAGCAGGCCTTGTCGATCTTCGACAGCAACCTGCGGCTGTCGGTCAGCAACCAGCGCTATCAGGAAATGTTCGAACTGCCCGAAACGCTGGTGCAACCCGGTGTCGCCTTTGAAGATACGATCCGGTATCTGGTGTCGCGCGGGGAATATGGCCCGGTCGAGGATCAAGAAGCGGCGGTGCGCAAGCGCGTCGAGGCCGCGCGCGCCTTTGTTCCCCATTATATGGAACGCCTGCGCGCCAATGGCCGCTGGATCAGTGTCGAAGGTGCCCCCCTGCCACAAGGCGGCTGGATCACCGTCTATACCGACATCACCGAAGTGAAGCTGCAAGAAGGGCTGCTGCGCGCGCGGTCCGAAGAACTGTCCGATGAATTGCTGGCCCATGCCGAACGGCTGGCGGCCACCAACCGCGCGCTGGCGGCCAGCAACGCCGCGCTGGAGCAGACCAAGCGCGAGTTGACAGAAATGGAAGCCCGCACCCGCCTGACCACGGAAATGATGCCGGCCCATATTGCGCATATGGATTGCGATCTGCGCTATACGTTTTCCAACCGGCGGCTGTCATCCATTTTCCCCGGCCTGCCGCGCAATGTTGTGGGCCATCCCGCGCAGGCGGTTCTGGGCAGTGTCTATGACAAGATCCTGCCGCTGCTGGAACGCGCACTGGCGGGCGAAAACGCCGTGCATGAATTCACCCATGATGAAAGCGGGCGGCGTATCCGGCTGGCCCTGACACCCGACCGCGTGGGGGATGGGCCGATAAACGGCATCTATATCATGTCGATGGACGTGACCGAGGAAACACAGGCCCGCGCGGCCCTTGCCCAGACGCGCAAACGCGAACTGGCCGCGCAATTGTCATCAGGCATGGTGCATGATTTCGGAAACCTTCTGACCATCATTCTGGGATTGCAGGGGCAACTGATGCGGCGCAGCGGCCTGCCTGCGGACATGGCGCAGCTTGTTCAATCGACCGTTGCCGCCGCGCGCCGCGGGGGCGTATTGCTGGAACGGCTTGCTTCGATTTCCGGCCACAGGCAGTTGCAACCAAGACCCACAGACCTGCGTGCATTGTTGCAAGACCTGACCCTGATGGCCCGCCCCGCATTGCCCGACAACTTGCACCTTGATGTGCAGATCACGCCCGATCTGCCGCATGTCATGCTGGATCAGGGCGTGTTGCAGGACAGTTTGCTGAACCTTATCCTGAATGCCCGTGACGCGATGACAGGCAAGGCGGGGCATATCGCAGTCACAGTCGCAACGGTGGCCGATACATGGCTGGAACTGACCCTGACAGACACCGGAACCGGGTTCAGCGACGAGGCACTGCACAAGGCGCTTGATCCCTTTTTCACCACCAAGGGCGCTGAAGGGTCCGGTCTGGGGCTGGCTATGGTCTATGACCAGATCACGCTGTCCGGCGGGACCGTGCGGCTGGCAAACCGGCCGGACGGGGGCGCGCAGGTGACATTGCGCCTGCCGTTCAAACCGGTTGTGAACACCCGCACCACGCCAAAGGCAGGGCTGGTGCTGCTGGTCGAAGACACGCAAAGCATCCGCGAATCCGTGCGTGCCATGCTGTGCGACATGGGCCATACCGTGATCGAGGCAACCACCGCAGATGAGGCGCTGGCGCTGGCCGACCTGCCGGATCTGGACATCATGCTGTCGGACATAAACCTGCCCGGCACGCTGTCGGGGCTGGATCTTGCGCGTGCCCTGCGCGGGCGCGGGCGCATGCGGCTTTGCCTGATGACTGCATTGCCGCCCTACGACAAGCTGCACCGCGAAGCCGCGACAGAGTTTCCGGTTCTGACAAAACCGTTCGGCCCCCAAGACCTGCGCTTCACCCTGGAGGGAATTGCATGACGACTGCCCATATCGCCATTCTGGACGATGAACCCGAAATCCGGCAGATCCTGTCACAGGCCCTTCAGGATGCGGGGTTTCAGACATCGGCCTATGCGCGCGCAACCGAATTTGAAGCCGCCTTGCGCAAGGTCACGCCCGATGTCTGTCTGGTGGATCTGGGCCTGCCCGACCGCGACGGGCTGGCATTGGTGCACAGGCTTGCGCTGGAATCAGGGGCCACAATCATCATCATTTCGGGACGCGCGCAGGTGCAGGACCGCGTGACAGGTCTGGAACTGGGCGCGGATGACTATATCATCAAACCCTTTGACCCCGCCGAAGTTGTGGCCCGCATCCGCGCAAGGCTGCGCAAACCCGCCACCGCCGGCAGCGCCAGCCCGCAGACCGCGCATTTCAACGGCTGGGTTGCGCAGTTCGACCGCTATGTGCTGATCGACGATCAGGGGCTGGAAACCCCGTTCAGCCATGCCGAAGGGGAAGTGTTGCGCCTGTTTCTGGAAAGTCCCAAGCGCCTGATCTCGCGCACGCAAATGCTGGACACGCTTGGCGGCAGCGCTGGCGAAAGTTTTGACCGCGCCATGGATGTGCGCATATCGCGCCTGCGCACCAAACTACGCGAAGACCCGCGCAACCCGCGATTGATCAAAACCATCTACGGGGCCGGGTATATCTTTCTGGGGGATGTGGCATGGGCCTGACGCAGGTGCAGGCTTTGTGTTTACAGCCCGCGTCTATTTGGTCAGAATGCGGGGATTATCAGCAAAGGAAAGCGTCATGCGCAAATTTCTGGTTGTACTGGACGACAGCCGCGAATGCCTGAATGCGATCCGCTTTGCGGCGCTGCGGGCCGCCAAAACCGGCGCCGAGGTGCAGATCCTGTCCGTCATAAGCCCGGAGGAGTTTCAGGGCTGGATCGGTGTGGCCGATGTCATGCGCGCCGAAGCCCGAGAGCGGATAGAGGCGCATTTTGAAGTCTTTGCCAAATGGATGCGCGACCGCAAGGGGCTGCACCCCGAACTTGTCATCCGCGAAGGCGATGCGGTGGAAGAAGTGCTGGCCCAGATACAGGATGATCCCGATATCGGGTTTCTGGTTCTGGGGGCGGGCACAGAAGGCAACAACCCCGGCCCGATTGTGACCCAGCTTGTGCGCAACTCCGGCACGCTGCCCATCCCGATCACGATTGTGCCCGGTGAACTTGATCGTGACAAACTGGAAGCCATTGCCACAGGATAGGCGCATGGCCTGAAGCTGCCCTTCGCGCTTGGATACAGCCCGCGCCATAGGTCAGGCCGGGGTCTGCCGATCCGACATTCGTGAAGTTCACTTTATGCCGGCTGCATACTCCTTTGCTCAAGGGCTTGGACTGTCATCAGCCAAATCGGCAGGCCGCGGGACGGCCAGACCTATGGCGCGGCGGCCTGCGGCCTTTGCACCGCGCCTTGAGTGTCCCCTTTCAGGCCAAAATTGACCAGCCTTGCGCTTCCATCTGGCATGACAACACTATAAGTCTTTCGCTGCACAACGTGACCAACGGAGCATCGCCAAATGAAGCTACTTCGCTACGGCCCGAAAGGGCAGGAAAAACCCGGTTGTCTGGATACTCAGGGCAATGTGCGCGACCTGTCCGGTGTGACCGCCGATTTCGGTGGCGACACTGTGTCGCTGGACGCACTCGCGCAACTGGCGCAGATTGACCCCGCCACCCTGCCTGTGGTTGACCAGCCCGTGCGCATAGGCGCGCCGCTGGCGCATGTTCCCAATTTCTATTGCATCGGGCTGAACTATGCAGCCCATGCCGCAGAAACCGGCGCTGAAAAACCCAAAGAGCCGCTGGTATTTTCCAAGGCCACCTCATCGCTTGCAGGCCCGCAAGACCCGATCATCATTCCGCGCGGCGCCAACCGCACGGATTGGGAAGTTGAGTTGGGCATCGTCATCGGCAAACCCGCCTTATATGTCAATGAAGCGGACGCGCTGGAGTATGTCGCAGGTTATTGCGCGGTCAATGACGTGTCCGAGCGCGATTTTCAAAAGAACCGTGGCGGGCAATGGATCAAGGGAAAATCCGCCCCCGGTTTTGGCAAGATCGGTCCTTGGCTGGTCACAGCCGATGACGTGCAAGACCCCCAAGCGCTTCGGTTGCAGCTTTCGGTCAACGGCGATCCGCGGCAGGATTCGACAACGGCGGATATGATTTTCACTGTTGCACAGATCGTGTCCTACATGTCCCGTTTCATGGAACTTCTGCCCGGTGATATCATTGCAACGGGAACCCCGTCAGGGGTTGCGGCTGGTATGTCACCGCCGCAATTTCTGAAACCGGGCGATGTTGTTTCGCTGACAGTCGAAGGGCTGGGCACGCAGAAAGCCGATGTGATTGCCGCAAGCTAAGCAGTGATGCGGCCAAGCCAAAGGCGCTGGGTGCGGCCACTTTGCACGCAGCGCCCCACCCATTAAGCAGATGCCGCGTTCAGCATACGCGCGATCTCATCCTTCAGGGCCAGACGATTGCGTCGCAATTCTATCTCATGGTCACCGGAAACAGGCTCGACCAGTGTTTCGGCGCGATGAACGGCACGGTTGATCTCATGATATTGATCAGCAATCCGGGCAAAATGCGCATCATCAGTTTTCAGGCGATGAATCAGATCAACATGTTGCGGGAATTCTTCGGCCAGTTCGTGCGGGGTATGCGACATTCAATGCTCCTGTTTTGACATCCTTTCAGTTTAGCTGAAACAGGCATCAAAAACCTTGATCTGTCGCAAATCATTTCACGGGCACGGCACCGATTTCACGCACCCGCTGCGCCAGCCAGTCAAGCTGCGGGTCACGCAGCCCCAGTTCGCCCAGATGGGCGGCAGTGTTGATCAGATAGTCGCAATTCGGCCCGCGCCCGCCAACGGCGCGCGCAATGATCTGCGCCTGCTCTTCCAGATCCAGTCCGCCGCAATACTGGTCATGCGCGCGGTCAATCACATAGGTGACAGCATCAATCCGGCGTCCGTCACGCAGGTGCAGGGATTCACGGCTTTCCAGATACGCGGCTGAAATCAGTTCCCGTGCACGCAGGTATTCCAACGTTTCATCCGCAATCCGGGCGGGAATTTCGAACGCGACCCCTTCGCAATGCCCTGCCCCCCTGTCCAGTGCCAGCACCAGTCCGGGTTGCGCAACTGTTCCGCGATGATGAATCGATCGCATGCAAAAAGACCGCTCATACCCGTCCAGCCGCGCGATGTGGCGACTGGACCATGCAAAACCCGGATCCCAGATTAACGATCCATACCCGAATACCCAAAGTGACTTACGCCGCAGCATGTGACTGGCCCTTTCCTATACGCAAGGTGTACACACATTTCACGCAATGATGAACAGGGGCAAGTGATGCGCTTTATATTGGCAACCATACTGCTGGCCGCAATCGGTTATAGCGCATACTGGCACATATCGGCGCGCAATCTTGATTCGCAAATCAGCGCCACACTTGCGCACAGCAACAGTTTCGGTGCATCCGATTACGACCTTGGCGGGTTTCCCCACCGGTTTGACCTGACCTTGCATTCACCACATCTGCACACGCCGGACCGTTCCATGAACTGGCAAGGCGCGGTTCTGAACATTCATGCGCTAAGCTATCAGCCGCATCATGTCATAGCCGTGTTCCCGCCGGAGCAGGTGCTTGATCTGTATGGGCAGGAATGGGCATTGCGCAGCCCCGATGCCCGCGCCAGCCTTGTATATGAACGCAACCAGAGTGGCGACGTGGACCGCGCGAATCTGGTGTTTGATACACCGGAAATAACCCATCAATCCGTGACACATACCGCCGACAGCCTGCGCGCCAGCTTCAACCGCTCGGATGATCATGAAGCACAATACAAGGTTGCGCTGGAACTGTCCGGCCTGCGCCCCGATGCGACCGTGCTGGCGGGGATTGACCCGAACGGCACCCTGCCGCCGATGCTGGCACGCAGCCGGATTCTGGCAACGCTTTCCTATGCGGAACCGCTGCGCGTGGCCGATGACCCGCACGCGCTGCGTGAAATCACCATAGACGAGATGGGCCTGATCTGGGGCGACATCGCCATTCAGGCAACAGGCAGGCTGCGGCCCGACATTGGCGGAACCCTGTCCGGGCAGCTTGACCTGCGCATAAACAACTGGGATGAACTGTTGCAGCTGCTGGTGGCGGCGTCGGTCATGGCACCTGATGCGGCACAAATGGCGCAGATGCTGCTGACATCGATGAGCGACCGTGAAACCGGCCACCTTGATCTGCCGCTTCAGGTGCGCCAGTCTGTCATGTCATTCGGGCCTGTATCCTTGGGCAGGCTTCCGCGCTTTTAACTGCCGCCGGTGCCGAAACCACACAGCACACGGAAGCGCTGCCATCACCCCAAGACTGTTGGCAATGAAATCTGCAAATTCGGCGGAACGGCCAAAATGCGGCTGTATCAGTTCAACCGCGCCGCCATACAGAACCAACCCGACCAGAATAACCGGCCAGAACCGCATACGCGCAACATAGGCCGGAAAGGCCACAGCGAAAAACACGGAAAAATGCACCAGCTTGTCAACATGGCGCGGCAACCGGCCGTCGCCGTCAGGCACAGGCATCAACAAAAGCACGGTTACCACGACCAGCAAAATAACCGACATGACCAACGCAATCCGGCGCAGGCGTTCAGAAATTACTGGCGGCTTGAACATGTCGTGTGCGGTCCCGATCAGTGGCAAATGCCGCGTCCGTGACAGAAACACCCCAAAGTATCAAGCCCGCAGCCGCTCCGGCTCTGCATCCTGACGCAACTGTGCTGTTATTCTGCCCATTGCACGTTCTTCAAGCTGGCGCACACGTTCTTTCGATATGCCCAGCTCTACGCCAATTTCGGACAAGGTGCGCGGCACATCCAGCAAATGCCGTTCGGTGATGATGCGCTTTTCGCGGTCGGGCAAATCACCGACCGCTGAATACAGCATCCGGCGGCGGCGACGCGTTTCCATATCGTCCAGAACGTAGTCTTCGGTTGCCGTGCCGCCATCTTCGATGGTGTCCAGCCAGTCGCGCCCGTCATCTTCGCCGCTGCTTTGCGGCGAATTCAGCGACAGGTCCTGCCCGGACATGCGCCCAAGCATGATTTCAACCTGCGCCTGCGGCACATCAAGTTCGCGCGCCACAGTTGTGGACAGCGCTTCATTGCGCGTTTCACCATCATCCAGCTTGGACAATGTTTTGCGCAGGTGGAAAAACAGCTTCTTCTGGGACGCGTTGGTGGCAGTGCGCACAACCGACCAGTTGCGCATGACATATTCCTGCATGGACGCCCTGATCCACCATGCAGCATAGGTCGAGAATCTGGCACCGTTTTCGGGGTCATATTTCTCGGCGGCGCGCATCAGGCCCAGATTGCCTTGCTGGATCAGGTCATCCAGAGGCATGCCATACCGGCGAAAACGGGTCGCCACAGAAACGGCCAGCCGACTATAGGCGTTGATCAAACGATGCAGCGCCGCTTCATCACGATGGTCGCGCCATGCAATGGCAAGGGCGTGTTCGGTCTGTGGCTCCAGCATTTCACGCTTCATGGCGTTGCGGATAAACTGGCTTGTTCTGGGATCTCGCTGTTCCATTGCGTCCTCTCGTCCACAGTTGGTATCGACTCGAAACTATATCGTATCGCTACCATTTGGCCCGCAGGCTTGTCAATGCCCCGACTGCGGATTACCTGCTATGCGTCAACAGCAACGCGACTTATGGGGCGACATCACAGACATGACCCAAGACATGGCCGATCTGATTGTGCATCTGGCGCGACTGGCACAGAATACAGCGCGCACAGACCTGACCGCCGCACAATGGACGGCGCTGCGTTTCTTTGCCCGCGCCAACAGGTTTTCGCGCACCCCTTCGGCATTTTCCGAATTCCACGCCACAACGCGCGGAACCGCATCGCAAACGGTCAAGTCACTGGTGACACTTGGTCTTTTGCAACGCCAAAACAACGCCGCAGACGCACGTTCCACCCTGATAGAGGTGACACCGGCAGGCCATGAAATGTTGTGTCGCGACCCGCTGGGCGACCTGCGGCGCGTGCTGTCCGAACTGCCGGAAGATGTGCAGCGCACCTTGTCCGTGACACTGCAACGCGCCACAATGAACCTTGCGACCTTGCGGCAGGTTCCGACATTTGGCACCTGTGCTGATTGCAGCCATTGCAAGGAAGGGACCGATACGGCCTATTGCCACTGCACCGAAAGCATGTTGACCCGCCCGGAAATGGCATCTTTTTGCATTGATTTTCAACCGGCAGGGCGCGTGGACTGACATTATATGCCCGTCCGAATACGCATCAATATCGCAAGATAACGCGCCCTTGTGACACGCGCAGGCGTGATCCGCTGATCTGAATGCTTGCCCCTTCGCACAGGTTTCCTTACACAGGCGCAAACCCAACGGGAAACGTGAAAAGAGTTATCGCATGTCGAAGCCCAAACCCAAATCCGGCCAGAAGTTTTCGGCCAAAAACATCGCCGCAGGATTTCTGATGGCACTGCTGGCCCTTAGCCTGCTTGGCTTCGGGGTCGAGGGGTTTGGCGGTGGCGCACGCAGCATCGGCAGTGTGGGCGGGCGCGATATTTCAACCAATGAATACGCACGCGCGCTGCAAAATGAATTACGCGTTCTGCAAAGTCAGTCCGGTCAGTCCATCACGATGGAACAAGCCCGACAGTTCGGACTGGACCAGATGGTGCTGGAACAACTGGTCACCACAGCTGCCCTGAACAACGAGGCAGACCGTCTGGGCGTGTCCACAGGCGACGAAACAGTGCAGCGTGAAATTCTGCAAATCAGCGCGTTTCAGGGCGTTGGCGGCCGGTTCGACCGCGAATCCTATCGTTTTGCGCTGCAAAATGCCGGATTGAACGAAACCGAATTCGAAGATTCCATTCGCGAAGATGTCAGCCGCAGCATTTTGCAACTGGCCGTCATCAGCGCCGCGCGTGCGCCTGACATGCTGACCCTGCCGCTGCTGAACCATCAGGCACAGACCCGCGATTATTCCATTCTGTCGCTTGGCGCATCCGACCTTGAAACCCCTGTCGGCATGCCCGACAGCGCGGCGTTGCAGGCGTTTTATGATGCCAATATCGACCGCTACACCCTGCCCGAAGGCAAGCGCATCCGCTATGCGTGGCTGACGCCCGACATGCTGATCGACACTGTTGAAATCGACGAATCCGTGTTGCGCGACGCCTATGAATCGCGCGCATCCGAATTTCGCCAGCCTGAACGCCGCCTTGTCGAACGGCTGGTTTTTTCCGATATGGAACAGGCTCAGGACGCGTTTGACCGGCTGACATCGGGCGAAATCGGGTTTGTCGAACTGGCCGCCGAACGCGGCCTAAGTGCCGAAGACACCGACATGGGCGATGTCACGCGCGCCCAGCTTGGAAATTCTGCCGATGCCGTTTTTGCGCTGACCGAACCCGGATTTGCAGGGCCGGTCGAAACCTCGCTCGGGCCGGCCATATTCCAGATGAACGCCATACTGGCCGCGCGCGAAACCCCGTTTGAAGAAGCCGCATCACAACTGCGCGAAGAACTTGTGGCCGACCGCGCGCGGCGCATTCTGTCCGACGATCTGGACATGTTTGAAGATCTTCTTGCAGGCGGTGCCACCGTCGAAGAACTGGCATCCGAGACTGAAATGCGCGGCGGCGAAATTGACTGGCGTTCCGGTGAAACCAGCGGAATCGCAGCATATGAATCCTTCCGCGCGGCGGCAGGCGACGTACAGCAAGGTGATTTCCCCGAAATCCAGATACTGGATGACGGCGGCCTGTTCGCTGTAGAACTGCTCGAAGATCTGCCCGCCACCCCGCGCCCCCTCGATGATATCCAAACGCAGGTGACACGCGACTGGCGCAGTGCCCAAACCGTCGAAAGCCTGCGCACGCAGGCCGAAGCTATCGCAGATGCGCTGCGCAGCGGTGCCGATTTTGCCGCACTGGAACTGGCCCCCGAACGGTTCGAAGGGATGAGCCGCACAGATTTCCTGCCTGATCTGCCGCGCGATCTGGTCAGCACCGCATTTGACATGACCCCCGATGACGTGCGCATTATCGAAGGCCAGGAGCGTGTCTATCTGGTGCAGTTGCATGCGATTTCCGAACCTGATCTGCTGATGGAAGATGTCGCAGATTTCCGCGATGCCCTGTCCGAGCAACTGGAACAAAGTCTGGCACAGGATCTGTTCACCTATTTCTCATCTGCATTGCGCCAGTCCCAACCCATACAGTTCAATCAACAGGTGATTGACGCTGTTCACGCGAATTTCTGAGCACCCATGGCCAGCCTTACCCCTGAATACCAGCATTTTGAAGACGGCTGGTCGCGCGGTGAAAACCAGCTTGTCTACACCCGCCTTGCCGCCGATCTGGATACGCCGGTTTCATTGTATATGAAACTTGCAGGCGCCAGCCGCGACAGCTTCATCCTTGAATCTGTCACGGGTGGCGAAGTGCGCGGGCGCTATTCCATCATCGGGCTGAAACCGGACCTGATCTGGGAATGTCGCGGCACGCAAAGCCGTATCAACCGCGATGCGCGCTTTGATCCCGAAAGCTGGCAAGCCCTGCAAGGCCACCCGCTGGACACATTGCGCGATGTTCTGGCCGAAAGCCGCATTGATATGCCCGATGACCTGCCTGCGGCGTCAGCAGGGTTATTCGGCTATCTGGGCTATGACATGATCCGGCTGGTCGAAGATCTGCCAGACATCAACCCCGACCCCATTGGCGTGCCCGATTCCATCATGCTGCGCCCGTCGGTTGTTGCGGTACTGGACGGTGTGAAGGGCGAAGTGATTGTTGTGTCGCCTGCATGGGCGGGGTCCGGCCTGTCGGCGCGCGCGGCCTATGCGCAGGCGGCGGAACGGGTCATGGACGCGGTGCGCGATCTGGAACGCAGTGTGGCGCAGGCCCCGCGCGAATTGGGCAGCGATGCGCAGCCCCTTGGCGCGCCGGTGTCCAATTTTGCGAAACCCGATTATCTGGCGGCAGTCGAGGTGGCGAAAGAATATATTCGCGCGGGCGATATTTTTCAGGTTGTGCCGTCGCAGCGTTGGTCGCAGAAATTCGCCCTGCCGCCCTTTACGCTGTACCGGTCCTTGCGCCGCACGAACCCGTCACCCTTCATGTTCTATTTCGACTTTGCCAACCAGTCGGGGGGCTTTCAGATTATCGGGGCCAGCCCCGAAATTCTGGTGCGCCTGCGCGATGGCGAAGTGACCATCCGGCCCATTGCGGGAACCCGCCCGCGCGGGGCCACGCCCGAGCAGGACCGCGCCTATGAATCAGACCTGCTTGCCGACCAGAAGGAACTGGCCGAACACCTGATGTTGCTGGATCTGGGGCGCAATGATGTGGGGCGCGTGGCCAAGGTTGGCACAGTGCGCCCGACCGAAGAATTCATCATCGAACGCTACAGCCATGTGATGCACATTGTGTCCAACGTGGTGGGGGAACTGGCCGACGGGCAGGACGCGCTTTCGGCGCTTTTGGCAGGGCTGCCCGCTGGCACGGTATCAGGCGCGCCCAAAGTCCGCGCGATGCAGATCATTGACGAGCTGGAGCCTGAAAAACGTGGCGTGTATGGTGGTGGCGCTGGCTATTTCGCGGCAAATGGCGAAATGGACATGTGCATCTGTTTGCGCACGGCCGTCCTAAAAGATCAGACGCTATATATTCAGGCAGGCGGCGGCGTTGTCTATGACAGCGACCCCGAGTCTGAATATCAGGAAACCGTCAACAAATCCCACGCACTGCGCCGCGCTGCCGAAGATGCAGGACGGTTTTCGGGCGGGAATGGCTGAACTAGATTTACGGCGGCGTTTGGCCTGAAGCGGTCATTCGCGCGGGGACTAAGCCCGCGCTATCGGTGGGCCGGGGTCTGCCGATCCGACATTATAAGAATGCAGTTTATGCAGGCTGCATATCCTTACTTCAAAGGCTTGGCCCGCCATCAGCAGAATCGGCAGGCCGCGGGACGGCCCACCGATGGCGCGGCGGGCTGCGCCCTTTGCCCCGCGCCTTGGGGTGTCAGCTTCAGGCCAGAATCGCATATCTTCCGCCCTCGACACGCAACGCGGCCCCGAAAATTATCGGGACCGCTGGTTCATCTCGTCACGCGACACTACTCCGCCGCGTCAAGGTAGCTTTCCACAGGTGGGCAGGTGCAGACCAGATTGCGGTCGCCGAACACATTGTCCACGCGCCCCACGGGCGGCCAGTATTTGTCGCCTCTGAAACTTGCGGGCGGGAAACACCCTGCTTCGCGCGAATAAGGCCGGTCCCAATCCGCCACCAGATCCTCGACCGTGTGGGGGGCGTGTTTCAGCGGGTTGTCATTGGCATCCATCGTGCCATCCTCGACCGCGCGGATTTCATCGCGGATGGCCAGAAGTGCGGTGATGAAACGGTCAATCTCGGCCTTGGTCTCGGATTCGGTGGGTTCCACCATCAAGGTGCCCGAAACTGGCCAGCTCATGGTTGGGGCATGGAAACCGTTATCAATCAACCGCTTGGCAATGTCATCTACGGTGATACCGGCCTTCGCAAAAGGACGCGTATCAATGATGCATTCATGCGCCACGCGGCCCTTGTTGCCCATGAACAAGATGTCATAGGCCCCGCGCAACCGCGCCGCGATGTAATTGGCGTTCAGAATGGCCACGCGTGTGGCCTGTGTCAGGCCCGCGCCGCCCATCATCAGGCAATAAGCCCATGAAATCAACAAGATCGACGCCGACCCGTAAGGTGCCGCCGATACCGGCCCTTCAGCCCCGCCAATTTCAGGATGTCCGGGCAGGAACGGCGCCAGATGCGCCTTCACCCCGATTGGCCCCATTCCAGGGCCACCCCCACCATGCGGAATGGCAAAGGTCTTGTGCAGGTTCAGGTGGCTGACATCGCCGCCAATATCGCCCGGTTTGACCAGCCCGACCATGGCATTCAGGTTTGCCCCGTCAATATAGACCTGCCCGCCATGATCGTGGGTTATGGCGCAAACCTCGCGCACGGTTTGTTCAAACACGCCATGCGTGCTGGGATAGGTGATCATGCAGGCCGCCAGACGGTCGCCTGCCTTGATGGCCTTTTCGCGGAAATCATCCAGATCCACATCGCCATTCGCGCTGGATTTGACGACAACCACCTTCATGCCGCACATCTGCGCGCTGGCGGGGTTGGTGCCATGGGCCGACACGGGGATAAGACAGATATCGCGGTGCCCCTGTCCGCGCGCGCGGTGATAGGCCTGAATCGTCAGCAAGCCCGCATATTCGCCCTGCGCGCCGGAATTGGGCTGCATCGACATGGCGTCATAGCCGGTGATTTCACATAGTTTCGCCTTCAGGTCGGAAATCGCCTGCGCATAGCCCTGCGCCTGATCGGGCGGGCAGAACGGGTGCAGGGTGGAAAATTCCGGCCAGGACAGCGGGATCATTTCTGCCGCCGCGTTCAGTTTCATGGTGCAAGACCCCAGCGGGATCATCGCGCGGTCCAGCGCCAGGTCGCGGTCGGACAGGCGGCGCATATAGCGCATCATTTCCGTTTCCGCGCGGTTCATGTGGAAAATGGGGTGGGTCAGATAGTCGCTTTCGCGCAGGAAGCTTTCGTCAAATCCCAGTTCCGCGCGGTGGGGCGGCACCCCTTCGATGCCGAATACCCGCAAGACGCGGAGCAAGACCTGCTCATCTGTGGTTTCATCCAGCGAAATGCCCACATGTGTCGCACCGACCTTGCGCAGGTTCAGCCCTTCGTGCCGCGCGGCGGCCAGAATACCCGCCTGCCCCACGCCAACATCGACTGTGATTGTGTCAAAGAAATCCTTGACCACCACCCGCGCACCCGCCGCGCGCAGCGCATGATACAACCGCTGCGTGCGGAAATGCACCCGTTCCGCAATGGCGCGCAGCCCTTTGGGACCATGGAACACCGCATACATCGACGCCATGACCGCCAGAAGCGCCTGCGCGGTACAGACATTGCTTGTCGCCTTCTCGCGCCGGATATGTTGTTCGCGGGTTTGCAGCGACAGCCGGTAGGCGCGATTGCCGCGCGCATCAATGCTGACGCCCACAATGCGCCCCGGCATAGCCCGCTTATAGTCGTCACGGCACGACATGAATGCCGCATGCGGGCCACCATAGCCCATGGGCACACCAAAGCGTTGCGCAGACCCTACCGCAATATCGGCCCCAAGGTGGCCCGGTTCGCGGATCATGGTCAGCGCCAGCAGATCGGTTGCCATGATCGCCAGCGCCTTGGCGTCATGCAAGGCCGCGATCTGGGGCGTGAAATCACGCAGATCGCCATGGGTGCCGGGATACTGGAATATGGCCCCGAAAACCTGTTCCGGCTGCAAGCTGTCAGGCGCGCCCACAATAACTTCGATCCCCAAAGGGGCCGCGCGGGTTTGCATGACGGCAATATTTTGCGGATGGCAGTTTTCATCCACAAAAAATGCCTGTGCTTTCGATTTGGCAAGCCGCTGCGCCATCACCATGGCTTCGGCGCATGCGGTGGATTCGTCCAGAAGCGACGCATTGGCAACAGGCAGGCCCGTCAGATCGGCCACCATAGTCTGAAAATTCAGCAGCGCTTCCAGACGCCCTTGGGCAATTTCGGGCTGATAGGGGGTATAGGCCGTATACCATGCCGGATTCTCAAAGATATTGCGCAGAATTGCAGGCGGGGTGACCGTGCCATAATAGCCCTGCCCGATCAGGCTGGTCATGATCCGGTTCTTTGCCCCCACGGCCCGCAATTTTGCCAGTAATTCCCCCTCGGACAGGGGTGCCCATGTCAGCGGGTCGGCCTGTCGCAGATCGGCGGGGATGGTCTGGTCGATCAACTGCTCCAGACTGTCACAGCCCACTGCATCCAGCATCTGCGCCATTTCTTCGGGCGTTGGCCCGATATGGCGGCGATTGGCAAAATCATAGGGGTTATAATCCGTGGGGGTATAGGTCATGCGTCTCTCCGCCAATGGGCAATCAGCCCAGAAATTCCTTGTATTCGTCCTCGGACATCAGATCGTCCAGAACGCCAAGATCATCGAGTTTCATCTTGAAAAACCACGCATCCCCCTGGGGGTCTTCATTGACCAGGGCGGGGCTGTCGACAAGCGCTTCATTGACCGCGACAATCTCGCCATCGACAGGGGCCAGAATGTCACTGGCGGCCTTGACCGATTCGATGACGCAGACTTCGTCGCCCTTGGCCACCATGGCCTCTATTTCGGGCAATTCCACGAATACCACATCGCCAAGTTGTTCAGCGGCATGTTCGGTAATACCCACGACCACGACATCGCCTTCGACGCGCAGCCATTCATGTTCTTCGGTAAAACGCATAGTGTCCCTCATTTGCTGTAGTTAGATGGGCGAAAGGGTAAAGCGGCCACGCGCACAGGCAAACGCTTGCCGCGCAATTCGGCCCAAAGTTCCGTGTCAGCGCCCGCGTATTGGGCAGGCACATATCCCATGGCGACAGGTCGCCCCAGTGACGGACCGAACCCGCCGGATGTAATGGTGCCGATCTGCGTTTCGCTGTCTTGTGTGGCAAACAGCGCTGTGCCTGCGCGCATGGGCGCGCGCCCGTCGGGCAACAGCCCCACACGCTGGCGCGGCGCACCTTGTGCCAGTTGCGGCAGAACAACATCCGCACCGGGAAAACCGCCGGCGCGCGCGCCGCCCACCCTACGCCCCTTCTGAATGGCCCAGGTCAGTCCAGCCTCGATCGGGGTGGTGGTTGTGTCAATATCATTGCCATAAAGGCACAGCCCCGCTTCCAGACGCAGGCTGTCGCGCGCGCCCAGACCGATTGGCGCGACATCGGGATGGGCCAGAAGCGCGCGGGCAAAGCCTTCTGCCTGTGCGTTCGGCAGCGAAATTTCAAACCCGTCCTCGCCGGTATAGCCCGACCTTGACACCCACAGCGTGACACCGTTCCAGTCATGATCGGCCACATCCATGAAACGCATCTTGGCAACTTCGGGCAAAAGCCCCGCCAAGACCGCCTCGGCCTGCGGCCCCTGCAAGGCCAACAGGGCGCGGTCGGTCACCTCGGTCACGTCCAGATCCCGCAGATTGTCCTGCATATGCGCCAGATCCGCCGCCTTGCAGGCCGCATTCACCACCGCCAGAACATGGGCGCCGCGATTGGCCACCATCAGATCATCCAGAATACCGCCCGCGTCATTGGTGAACATCGCATAGCGCTGCCGCCCTAGCGGCAGTTCCGCCAGTGCCACAGGCACCAGCCGTTCCAGCGCCAGCGCCGCATCAGGGCCACGCAGGATGACTTGCCCCATATGGCTGACATCGAACAAGCCTGCCTTGTCACGGCAATGCAGATGCTCGCCCATCACCCCCATCGGATATTGCACCGGCATGTCATAGCCCGCGAAGGGCACCATTTTGCCCCCCAGTTCCAGATGCAATGCATGTAATGCGGTGCGTCGCAGGTCGGTTTGCGAATCGGTCATACTGCCCCTTCCGGTTGGGCCAGACGGCCCGGGTCCATGTTGCGGCGCGCTGGCCGCGTTCCATGCCCCCTCTGTCCTGTGCGCCTGAGATCGCTATCCCTTCGGCGGGCCGCCACTCAAGGCGCACCTCTCTCCAGAGTCTGTTGTGCAAACCGGTCCTTTTGCCTGAGAGTTTACCGGGGCGGTTGCTCCTTCGGCCCTGACCTTGCGATCAGCGTCTCCCGTGTCTGCGCTTTTCTGGTAGCGGAAAGTCGGCGCATTTGGCAAGTAAAAATGCCAGACTTGCGCACAGGCGCCAAACTGTTCAGAAATGCAGCATGAGTGATCCTTATTTCTTCGGCTACGGGTCTTTGGTGAATCGCCAGACCCATGATTATACCGACGCCCACCGCGCCGCGATTCGCGGCTGGCGGCGGGAATGGCGCGTGTCGCACCACCTGAACCACACGTTTCTAAGTGTCGTGCCCGACCCTGACGCGCGCATTGACGGGTTGATTGCGCGTGTTCCCGGCGCAGACTGGGCGGCACTTGATCTGCGGGAAACCGGCTATCTGCGCCATCCCGTGCCCGATGACCACCTTAGCCACGAATCCCCCGAACCTGTGATTGCGCAGATCTATGCGGTGTCACTGGACACGTCCGATCTGCCCGGTCCGCCGCATCAGGTCCATCTTAGTTATCTGGATGTTGTGGTCGCGGGGTTTCTGGCGGAATTTGGCAGTGATGGCGTGGCGCGTTTCTTTGCGACAACCACCGGCTGGGGCAGCGTTCTGGATGATCGCGCGGCCCCGCTTTATCCCCGCGCGCGCCCTGCAAGCCCGCAATTGCGCGACATGGTCGATGACAACCTGTCGCAATTGGGTGTCAGCCGGATCAGGGCGTGATTGGGATCGAAGAACTGAACGCAAGCAATTGTTTATAAATCAATTAAATGCCCCAGAATGCGGTAATATCCTGAAAGGGACGTTATCCTATGCATAAAACCCGCGCTATCGGTGGGCCGGGGTCTGCCGATCCGACACTCGTGTAGTTCACTTTATGCAGGCTGCATACTCCCAAGATTGAAAGCTTGGTATGCCATCAGCCAAATCGGCAGGCCGCGGGACGGCCCACCGATAGCGCTGCGGCCTGCGGCCTTGATTCCGCGCCTTTGGGTTCATCATAGGCCACTGCTTCCTTGCAGTCCCGCCTGACGCCTACCCACAATCCTAGAATTCCTCATCCGCCGAAACACCCCAGATGTGGCGTTTTTCCACCCATCCGCGCGCGCTGTCCACTTCCAGCCGGCACCAGTCAATCTGGCAGGCGCGCAAATGGGCGATGACGCCACGTTCCAGCAGGGCTGCAACGCTGGAACCCGCATCGGGGGCATTATGCATCTGGACCATATCGCCCTGCACCAGCACGGAACGCACACCTGACAACAGCGCGTAATGCATCCAGCCACCCTGCCCTTCGGCATCTTCCACGCGGCGCCAGTGTTCGTATTCAGCCGTCACGCGCAATGGCAGGTCACGGCGCGTGAACACCCAGTCCACGCGGTGGGATGTATCCGGTCCCCGCCGCGCATTGCCTTCGCTTGCCTTCATTGTGACATAGCGCGGCAAAGGCAGGTTTGTGATCGGGCCGCGCTCCAGCTCCATCGCAGCCACAGGTGACGCAGCCATAACTGCCACAAGTAGATATTTGATATACATCATTTTGCCTGTCTGCCCCGGGTTTTCCCGTGATCGGTGACTGCCCGACTTCATTGCCGTTCATTTGCTCTTTTAGCTGCGACATTGTGCAATGCGTGCTTGCAGCCTGCCCCAGTTCAATGCACTTTGCCAGAAAGCCCCTGACTTGCAAAGAGGTGAGACGCAGACATGCCCACACAACGCCTGAGTGTTGTCGTAACGCGACGCCTGCCCGACGTGGTTGAAACACGCCTGAAGGAATTGTTCGACGTCACGTTGCGCGATGATGACACCCCCATGACCCGCGACGAACTGGCGCAGGCCATGCGCAGCACAGATGTGCTGGTGCCCACCATCACCGACGATATCGATGCAAGCCTGATGGCGGGCGCGGGCGAACGGCTGAAGCTGATTGCCAATTTTGGCGCAGGCGTGGACCATATCGATGTGCAATCAGCCCGCCAGCGCGGCATTCTGGTGTCCAACACCCCCGGCGTGCTGACCGAAGATACCGCCGATATGGCGCTGGCGCTGATGCTGGCCGTCACCCGCAAGATACCGCAAGGGTTACAGAAAATGCAGGCGGGCACATGGCAGGGCTGGTCCCCGCTGGCCAATCTGGGCACGCGCATCGGCGGCAAGCGGCTGGGTATCCTGGGCATGGGCCGCATTGGTCAGGCCGTGGCGCGGCGTGCGCAGGCGTTTGGCATGCAAATTCACTACCACAACCGCCGCCGCCTGCGCCCCGAGGTCGAAGAAAAGCTGGAAGCCACATGGTGGGAAAGTCTGGACCAGATGGTGGCGCGCATGGATGTGATTTCCATCAACTGTCCGCACACGCCATCAACCTTTCACCTGCTGAATGCGCGGCGCCTGAAATTGCTGAAACCGACCGCCGTTGTCATCAACACCTCGCGCGGGGAAGTGATCGACGAAAACGCCCTGACACGCGGCTTGCGCGCGGGCGAAATTGCGGGCGCAGGGCTGGATGTGTTTGAACGCGGCAATGACATCAACCCGCGGCTGCGCGAATTGCCCAATGTGGTGCTGCTGCCGCATATGGGGTCGGCCACGCTGGAAGGCCGGGTCGAGATGGGCGAGAAAGTGATCATCAATATCAAAACCTTCGCCGACGGGCACCGCCCGCCGGATCAGGTTTTGCCATCAATGCTGTAAGGCCCCGCCCTCAGGCGGATTTCCATTTGATCGAACACCCCATGGATGCCACCTGATCGCGCGGCCCGGACCCGGTTTGCGCGATCTGCGTCATGGCGTCAAAAAGGTCGCGGCGGGCACCTTCGGGCGCAGGGGTGCGAGCTGCGCTGTCCAACCGCCCGCGATATTGCAATTCCCCGTCCGCATTCAGGCCAAAGAAATCCGGCGTGCATTCCGCCCCCCATTCCCGCGCTACGCTTTGCGTATCATCATGCAGATATGGAAACGGGAAATCATGTTTGCGCGCCAGTTCCACCATCTTGTCGAAACTGTCGGCAGGATATGCGCGCGCATCATTGGCACAGATCGCGGCCACGCCCACGCCCATCGCCTGCAAATCGCGGGCATCGCGCAGGATACGATCAAGCGCGGACAGCACATAGGGGCAATGGTTGCAGATGAACATGACCAACGCGCCTTTCGGCCCCTTGATGTCATTCAATGTGTAGCTGCGCCCGTCGGTGGCGGCCAGGTTGAAATCGGGTGCCTTCCAGCCAAAATCGCATACGGGTGGGGAAACGGCCATTCTGTCCTCCTGTATTGTCGGCTCATGGATCAGGGTGCAGTCTTGCGGGTTCTTTTGCAGGATGCAACCCGCGCCGCATAATATGCCAGCGGCCACATTGATGTGCAGGACAGGGCTTATTTTCACCCGTTTTCAGGACTATCATCGCAGCCAACAGGCAAAACGGGCGCGTCACATGGCCGATTCCCAGACAAAGGACGACACAACACGCAAGCGCGTGCGCCGCCGTCATGTGTTCTATATTCCCGGCTATGACCCCTTCCCCCCGCGCCGCTACCGCGAATTGTATCGCACCGAATCTGCCCTTCAGGCAGGGATTTCCGGCTACCGGATAAACCAGCAGCCAAAACCTGCCACAGATGGCCCCTATGGCTGGCATGTCAGCACGGCAGTTGACGGGCACAATACCGAAACCGACATCATGATCCTGCAATGGTCCGATATCGTGCGCGATTCCATGCAGGCGGGGATTTGGGCCACCTATGCGCTGCTGGTGCGCACGGCATGGATTTACTTTTCAGGCGGCGTCATGTTCCGGCTGTTCCGGCTGCGCGCGGGTCCGGGCATTGCGGCCATGTATCCGGTGATCATGTTGCTGGGCCAGTTGGCAACCGCGCTGGCTGTTGCGGGGCTGGTTGGCTGGGGGCTGGCACATGTGCTGCCCCACTGGCTGGGCTATGCGCTGGGTCTGGGGGTGGTCGCGCCCATCCTGCACGGGTTTCGCAAGATTGATGGCAAGTTTTTCGTGCATTACCTGCTGCTGGATTTCGCATTCACCGCCAAGCACCGGGGCCGCAACCCGCCGGAACTGGAAACGCGGCTGGATGAGTTTGCGAACCTGATCGCGCAGGCCCTGCAAAACCCCGATCTGGACGAAGTGCTGGTTGTGGGCCATTCATCGGGCGTGCATCTGGGCGTGTCGGTGCTGGCGCGTGTCATCCGCGCGGGCCACGCCACAGATACAGTCCCTGATCTAGGATTCATGTCGCTGGGCCATGCGATACCGATGCAATCCTACCTGCCCCATGCGCAGGATCTGCGCCTTGATCTGCGCTATTTGTCCACCCGCCCCGAATTGTTCTGGCTGGATGTCACGGCACCCGGCGATGGGTGCTGCTATGCGCTGTGCGACCCTGTCGCCAGTTCCGGCGCGGCCCCCGCGACTGGCAAGCGCTGGCCCTTGGTTATTTCCGCAGCCTTCACCCAAAGCCTGCGCCCCGAGACATATCGCAAATTGCGCCGCCGCTATTTCCGGCTGCATTTCCAGTATCTTTGCGCGTTTGATGCCCCCAAGGATTACGATTATTTCCTGATCACCGCAGGCCCGCTGACATTGGCCGATCGCTTCCGCGACCGCAAACCGTCGGCGTCGGTGTCGCATGACTGCTACCTGCCACAAAGCGCGCGCCTGCCATGACACGCCCCCCCATGCCCGAGCACCGCCCCGATCGCGTGCCATTCTGGCGCCATCTGGCCATGTTCCGGCGCGACATCCTGTCGACGCAGCCCGCACGCCTGTACCGCGCAAAAATGGCCGAAGTGAAGCTGCCGTTTGTGCATTCCGTCACCGTCAACACGCCCGAACTGGTGCGGCTGGTGCTGCAAGACCGGCCGCGCGATTTCCCGAAATCCGACCGCGTGCGCGAAGGGTTGCGGTTGCTGCTGGGCAATTCGGTCTTTGTGACCAATGGCGACGAATGGGCACGCCAGCGCCGCATCATCGACCCCGCATTTGAAGGGGGGCGGTTGCGCGACACATTTCCCGCAATGTGGGACGCAGCACAGGCCGCCGCCCGCCGCCTGCAAACCGGACAGGTCGAGATTGAGGGGGAGATGAGTCACGCCGCCGCCGATGTGATTTTCCGCACGCTGTTTTCCGTGCCCATTGCCGATGGCACCGCCGCCGAAGTGTATCGCACCTTCCGCGCCCACCAGCGCAGCGCGCCTATTGTGAACATCGCGGCCCTTGTGCCCTTGCCCGCATGGATGCCGCGTTTCTTTCCACGCCAGACACGCGCCACCGCCGCGCGTATCCGCGCGCTGATCACGCATATGACCACCGAACGCATGCAGGCTATTCAGGCAGGCACCGCCCCCGATGATCTGGCCACCAAAATCATGACCACGCGCGACCCTGAAACCGGCAGCACGTTTGATACCGCCGAAATGGTCGATCAGGTCGCGATCTTCTTTCTGGCCGGGCATGAAACCAGCGCCTCGGCGCTGGCATGGACGTTGTACCTGATTGCCACCCATCCCGACTGGCAGGACAAACTGGCGCAGGAGGCACAGGCACTTGCGCCCTATGTCGCAAGCGGCACTGCGCCGGAATTCGGGGTGCTGAAGCAATTTCCGCTGATCCGCGACACCTTCCGCGAGGCGCTGCGGCTCTATCCGCCCGTGCCGATGCTGGTGCGCGAAACGGCGCGGGCAGAGTGTTTTCGCGGTCGCCACCTTGCGCGCGGCGCGCAGGTTATTGTCAGCCCATGGCATCTGGGCCGGCACGAAGGTATCTGGCCCGACCCGCATGAGTTCCAGCCCGAACGCTGGCAACAACCACAAACCAAAGGCCATGCCCGCGACGGGTTCATTCCATTCTCGACAGGGCCGCGCGTGTGCACAGGGGCGGGCTTTGCCATGGCCGAGGCTGTGCTGATACTGGCGCGGCTGCTGTGCAGTTGGGATTTTCGCGCCATGGCCGGACGCGTGCCGGTGCCCATGGCGCATATGACTGTACGGTCGCGCGATGGTATCTGGCTGGACCTGCGCGCGCGGAAATAAGGCTGTGGTCTGCGGCCTTTGAATGCCCGGACACCCGACCAGACACGCCCCGCACAATCTGACCCTACCGGCCCAGCCCCGACACATCCCCCACACCCAGCTTCGCAAACAGGCGCGCACGAATTTCCGCGACACCGTCCCAATCTGCGGCGCGGCTGGCAAACAGTGTCGCCTGCGAGCAATGCACGGGCGAATCGCGCAGGATTTTCAGGTGGTTCGCACTTAGCGTTTCACCGGTTGATGTGATGTCGGCAATCGCCTCGGCAGTCAGGTTCTTGATCGTGCCTTCGGTCGCGCCCTGACTGTCTACAAGCTGGTAATCCGCCACCCCATGGGCGCGCAGATACTCGCGCACCAGACGGTGATATTTCGTGGCAATGCGCAGCCGGAACCCGTGATGTGCGCGAAACGCAGCCGCCACGGCATCCAGATCATCCAGCGTTTCGACATCCACCCATGCTTTGGGCACGGCCACCACCAGATCGGCATGGCCAAAGCCCATAAGCGCCAGTTCCATGACCTGCGCCTGCCAGTCGGCCAGTGTTTCGCGCACCAGATCGGACCCTGTCACCCCCAGATGAATACGCCCCGCCGCCAGTTCGCGCGGAATTTCACTGGCCGACAGCAACACCAGTTGCACACCGTCCACGCCTGCGACACTGCCCGCATATTCGCGGTCTGCGCCGGTGCGTTTCAATGTCAGGCCATGGGTTGCAAACCAGTCAAAGGTCTTTTCCATCAACCGCCCCTTGGACGGCACCCCCAGTTTCAACATCATGCGCCCCCCCCTGGTGCAATCAGGCCCAGTGCAATCAGGCTGTCGGGGCGGATAACGCCGCCCACGGCCGGAATGGCGCGCCCCTGTCCCAGAACGGCGGTCAGCGCATCATAGCGCCCGCCTGTGGCCACGGGGGGCAGGTCCGCGCGGTCGGCGATGAACCCGAACACGAACCCGTCGTAATATTCCATCGTGGTGCGCCCGAAGCTGGCTTCAAACGGTAAGCTGGCAGTGTCAATGCCCGCATCCTGCAACGCATCCAGCCGCGCCTCCAGCCGGTCCAGCGCAGGGGTCAGCGCATCCCAGCCCTGCGCGCGCAAATCACGCGCCACATCGCGCGCCGACCCGCGCAGGTTCAGCACCGCTTCCACAGCGGCGATCTGGCTGGCAGGCAAGGGCGGGGTGGCGGCATCTTCGATCAGGGCCGCAATGCGCGCGGCAATCTCGTCCTTGCTGCGCAGGCCCACCACTGGCCCCGCCTGTTCCGGTGGCGCGTCCTGCAAGGCACGCAGCAAATCGGCACGCGGGGCGGCAAGCGGTCCCTGCCCGCCCATGCGTTCCAGCAGCGCGCGAAACCGCTTTGGCCGCCAGATATGGCGCATCAAGGCCGCCCTGCGCCGCGCGCTTGTGTCCAGCCCTGCAACGGCGGCCTTCAGTATACCAATATCGCCAGTGACAGGGCGCAGATCATAGCCCGACAAAAGCTGCGCGAAATGCGCAAACACTTCGGCATCAGCGCGGGCGGGGTTGTCGCGGGCAAATACTTCATAGCCCACTTGCAAATATTCGCGCGCGCGCCCTTGGTCCTGCTTGCGAAACACCGGCCCCGCATAGCAATAGCGCGCCGGTTCCGCACCGCCCTGCATATGCGCCTGCACCACCGGCACGGTAAAATCAGGGCGCAGCATCATTTCCCCAAGGGCGGGGTCATGGGTGACATAGGCGCGCGCGCGAATATCCTCGCCATATAAATCCAGCAGCGTTTCGGCGGGTTGCAGGATGTCGGCACTGACCAGTTGCGCACCTGCGTCTTGCATTTGCGCCAACAGCGTCTGTGCAAGGGTTTCAGCGGCACTCATGTATGGCGGTCCAGAATTTCGCGCACGGCCTGCACCATGTTTTCAACGGACACTTCCACTTGCGCGGGCTGGGATTTCCACTCTTCTACAGTGGCTTGCTGGGCGATCTTCGCGCCAAGGATTAAGTCCTTGATCTGCACCACGCCCTTGGCGGCTTCGTCTCCGCCTTGAATGATGGCGATGGGGCTGCCGCGTTTATCGGCGTATTTCAACTGGTTGCCGAAGTTTTTGGGATTGCCCAGATACATTTCTGCGCGAATGCCCGCTGCGCGAAGATCGGCCACCATGCCCATGTAATCGCTCATTCTGTCGCGGTCCATCACGGTCACGACAACCGGCCCTTGCGCAGTGGTGTCCAGCCGCCCTTTGGCGGCCAGTGCGGCCAACAGACGGTCCACGCCGATGCTGACGCCGGTTGCGGGCACGGACTGGCCGGTAAAGCGCTTGACCAGATCATCATACCGCCCGCCACCCGCCACGCTGCCAAACTGGCGCGGACGGCCTTTTTCATCGGTGATTTCAAAGGTCAGTTCAGCCTCATACACAGGGCCAGTGTAATAGCCGAGGCCACGGACGACAGAAGGGTCGATGATGATGCGGTCGGGGCCGTAGCCTTGGGCGGCCAACAAAGCCGAAATCTCACCCAGTTCCGAAACGCCATCAAGGCCTGTCTCAGACGCGCCCACGATTTCGCGGAGATAAGCCAAAGTTCGGTTTGAAAGTAGTAGAGCGGTTTCTGTGGTGTGCTTTTCCCCCGAAGCCTTACCCATTCCTCTTTCTATGCCGAGCAATTTTCTTTGAGTTTCGTAATCGGTAAAGGCTTCATCCGTTCGTGCGAGAAACTCATCTGACAAGCGTTTGAGGATTCTTTCTTTCGCAAGAACATAGCGTAACACTACCTCAGCTTGCGCAGAAGCCAGGCCCGCGCCCTTGGTAAAATCCCCGCTCTCGTCCTTGCGCCCCTCGCCCAGCAACGCACAGACACCCTCTACCCCCAGCCGGTCCAACTTATCAATCGCGCGCAGGACAATTCCACGCTCGCTGGCGAATTTTTCGGGGTCGGCGGGGTCCAATATCCCCGCAACCTCCATCACGCCGTTCAGCACCTTGCGGTTGTTCACGCGGATGACGTAATCCCCGCGCTCTATCCCCACGGCCTCCAACGCATCTGACAGCATCGCGCAAATCTCGGCATCTGCCGCGACACTCGCCGCGCCAACCGTGTCGGCATCGCATTGATAAAACTGCCGGAACCGCCCCGGACCGGGTTTTTCATTGCGCCAGACAGGGCCCATCGCGTAGCGGAGGTAAGGGGTCGGCAGGTCGTTGCGGTATTGCGCGGCCACCCGTGCAAGGGGCGCTGTCAGGTCATAGCGCAGCGCCAGCCAGTCGGCATCTTCTTCCCATGCGAACACGCCTTCATTGGGGCGGTCCACATCAGGCAGGAATTTTCCCAAAGCCTCAACCGTTTCCACGGCGGATGTTTCCAGCGCGTCGAACCCGTAGCGATGATACACACCCGCGATCTTGTCCAGCATCGCCTTGCGCACGGTTACTTCGGTGCCGAAATAGTCGCGGAACCCTTTGGGGGTTTCGGCTTTCGGGCGTCTGGGGCCTTTGGTTTTTGCCATGATCGGACACTCCTGTCAGGGTCGGCTTGGCCTTAGCCCAAGGGGCGGGAAGGGGCAAGAGCGGGCACATCACCTGTGCACAGCCCAATCCACCCCGCAACCACCAGATATTGCGGCGCATATTCGCGCAACCACCACATCACGCTTATCCACAGACCATGCACAGGCTTATACAATTTGCGCATCAGGCCCGAATCCTGCTAGTGTGTGCGCTATTGAGCATGGACACTGGCGGTAACAGGCATGAACGAGATCACAACGATCCGGTCGGGGGACACAGCGACCCCTGACACAATGCCCCATAATATAGAAGCCGAACAACAGCTTCTTGGGGCAATTCTGGTCAATAACGATGTGTATGACCGGATTTCGACACTGGTAAAGCCTGCGCATTTCTTTGACCCCGTGCATCAGCGTATTTTTGAAATCGCGGCGGCGCGTATTTTGAAAAACGCGCTGGCCAGTCCGGTGACGATCAAGGCCTTCATGGAAGATGATGAAGGGCTGAAGGAACTGGGCGGTCCGGCCTATCTGGCGCGTCTGGCGGCGGCGGCGATTTCGGCCTATGCGGCGCGCGATTATGCGCAGATGATCTATGAACTGGCGGTGCGGCGCGACCTGATCCGGCTGGGGCAGGATATTTCGGCGCGCGCAAGCCAGATGGATGTTGCGTCTGAACCCAAAGAACAGATCATCGAGGCCGAACAGCGGCTGTATAAACTGGCCGAACAGGGTGTGGCTGAACGCGGGTTCCAAAGCTTTCTGAAGGCAGTGACGGAAGCCGTGAATATCGCCAATGCCGCCTATCAGCGCGATGGCGGGCTTGCAGGTATTTCCACCGGACTGATTGATCTGGACAAGAAGCTGGGCGGGTTGCATCCGTCGGACCTGATTATTCTGGCGGGTCGCCCGTCGATGGGGAAGACATCGCTTGCGACGAATATCGCGTTCAACATCGCCAAAGCCTATAAGCGCGGGCAAAAACCTGACGGGTCCGAAGGGGCCGTTCAGGGCGGTGTCGTGGGCTTCTACAGTCTGGAAATGAGCGCCGAACAGCTGGCCGCGCGTATTTTGTCGGAAGCGTCAGAGGTGCCCAGCGAACAGATTCGCCGTGGCGACATGACCGAAGAAGAATTCCGCCGTTTTGTGGAAGCCGCCAAGTCACTGGAAGCCTGCCCGCTTTATATCGACGACACGCCCGCCCTGCCGATTGCACAGGTGGCAGCCCGCGCACGGCGGCTGAAACGCACACATGGGCTGGATGTGCTGATGGTGGATTACCTGCAACTGCTGCGCGGCACATCCAAAGAAAGCCGCGTGCAGGAGGTGTCAGAGATTACCCAAGGGCTGAAGGCCATTGCCAAGGAACTGAACATCCCCGTTATCGCGCTGTCACAGCTGTCGCGTCAGGTGGAAAGCCGCGAAGACAAACGCCCGCAACTGTCGGACCTGCGCGAATCAGGGTCCATTGAACAAGATGCCGATGTGGTGATGTTTGTGTACCGCGATGAATATTACCGCGAACGCGAAAAGCCGTCAGATCATGATCTGGAAGCCATGGCAAAATGGCAGGAGATTATGGAAACTGTCCACGGCAAGGCCGAAGTTGTCATTGGCAAGCAGCGCCACGGCCCAATCGGCACGGTTGAATTGTCGTTTGAGGGGCGCTTCACCCGTTTCGGCAATCTGATCAAACCATGGCAACAGGGCAGTGACGGATTCTAGGATGGCACCTGCCCGCATAACGGGCGTGAACCATGTAACGCTTGTGGTGGCTGATCTGCCCCGCTCTGTGCGGTTTTACTGCGATGTGCTGGGGTGCGAGTTGCGCGCGCAATGGGCGCATGGCGCCTATCTGAATGCGGGTGATCTGTGGCTGTGTCTGGAACATGGCGACCCTGACGCCCGCACAGATCACACGCATCTTGCGTTTTCCTGCCCGCCGGATGGGTTTTCAGCGCTGGCACAACGCATTGCGTCCAATGCGCGACAGTGGAAAGACAACCGATCTGAAGGGGAATCGGTGTATTTTCTGGACCCTGACGGGCATAAGCTGGAGTTGCATCTTGGCGATCTTGCGTCGCGGCTGGCACATTACCGGAATGCCCCGCCCGACGGATTTTGCGAAACCTGAATCAGCTTGCGCCCTGCCCTTCAATCATCACGACCCTGCCCAAGTCATGCCCGATTTGACCTGCATTCCCTAACAACAGGTTAAGAGTTCACGCATAAAGGAAGGTCGACATATGCAGGCGACAGCAGCACCCACACGTTGGATCAGCAGTATCATCGCGCAGGCAGAGGCTTCGCAAACACCGCTACCATGGTCTCGCAGCGCCAAACGCGCGCGGCGCAACGCCAAGGCACCGGTCTGTTTGTTGTCGGGTGCAGCATAGGTCACAACATCGTGCAAAACGCCATGACGTGGGCCGCAAACCCGTGCAGTCAGTGTGATAACGAGTATCTGGTCAGTAAGTTCTGGTAACAAGTAAACATGGTATTTTGTATAAAGGGCGCTCACTTCGAGCGCCCTTTGCATTATGTCCCTCAGGCCGCTTTATCGCGCATGATCTGGCGCGGGGCTGCACCCTGAATTTCAATTTTCCGGGGTTTCAGGGCTTCGGGCAATTCGCGCACCAGATCGATATGCAGCATTCCGTCCTGATGCACAGCCCCCGTGACCCGCACATGATCGGCCAGATGGAAACGGCGTTCAAATGCGCGGGTGGCAATGCCGCGGTGCAGGAACTGGCGGCCATCTTCATTGTCCTGACTGCGCCCTGCAACCAGAAGGGCGTTTTCCTTGACCTCTACACTCAGGTCATCGGCGCTGAAGCCCGCCACGGCAATGGAAATGCGATAGGCATTTTCCTGCACGCTTTCGATATTATACGGCGGATAGGTGGGGTTTTGCAGGTCACTGGACATCACACGGTCCAGCAGATCGGCCATGTGGTCGAAACCGATACTGGCACGGTAAAGTGGGGTTGGATCAAAACGACGCATAGGCATCCTCCATATCAAGAAGCGATGGTATGTTATGCACCCTCCATCAATGGACAGGTGCTGCTCTCTTGCCGCAGGTCCAAAACCGGCCCCTGCGACGCTTCAGATCTGGGAATGGAAATGCGGGGTTTCAAGGCCCCGAAACGGCAAAAAATCAGGGCCGCAGAAACCGCGCACCGCCCCCTGAACTCATTTCGCGCGGGGCCGTCATATTTGCGTCAGGCGCGCGGATAAACCGCCTGTCCCCTTCGGCAAGGGCCGCGCGCAACTGGTCCAGCCGTGCACCCAGTGTCACCCCGAAGGACACTTCGACATCGCGCCCGCCCAATGTGGCATCGCCCTTGGCCGACACAACGGAAACGATGCGCGCCTGCCCGTCAGTGATGGTAAACACCGGCGCGCCGGACGATCCGAAATCGACCGAGCACGACATGACCAGAATACCGTCGCGTTCCTCTCCCAGCACATCGCAGGCTTCCTGCAAGGCGGGGGCTTCGCTGCGGCCGCGCCCATAGGACACAACCCCGATCCGTTCACCCGCGCGCGGCTGGCTGTGCACACCAAACGCCGCAACACCAAAGCCCCGCATGGGGTGGGTCAGTTCCAGCAGCGCCAGATCATGCGCGATATTTTGCGCCGATACACCACCCGCACGGTCATAACCGGGGTGAATGGCAGTGCGCAGCACGCGCCCTTCGGCAACCGCACGCCCGTTGCGATACCCTGCCCGAAAGGTAATGTCCTGATCGCGGAAACGGTCCCCCGTCTGGCGGTCATACAGGCAATGCGCAGCCGTCAGAACATGGGTGTCGCTGATCAACGCCCCTGTGCAAAACCCCGTTTGGCCGAAATCCACGCGGCCAACCCCTTCCCAGCCATAGATCTGCATGCCACTGTCCAGCATTTCCAACGGGCTGTCGGTGGTTTGCGCCTGCACAGGCGGGGTGGCGCATAGCGCAAGGATCGCGGTCAGCGCGGCCAGAATTCGCATTGGTCTGCCTTTGGTTCAGGGGCGTTTGCGGAAAATATCGCATGCCATGATGGCCATAAAATGGCAATCAGCCCTTATCCTTTTGCAGCTGTGCGGGCATCGGTCCGCCTGTTGCCCAGTCCAGCAATTCCACTGTGTGGACCACCGGCACATCTGTGCCAGACCCGATCTGCATCATGCAGCCGATATTTCCCGCAGCAATCACATCGGGCGCGCGCGCTTCCAATGTGGCCACCTTGCGCGATTTCAGCTCTTTTGAAATTTCGGGCTGCATCAGGTTATAGGTGCCCGCCGATCCGCAACATAAATGGCTGTCGCGCGGCTCCACCACCTCGAATCCTGCATGTTTCAGCAAATCCTTGGGGAAAGTCTTGATCTTCTGACCGTGCTGCAAGGAACAGGCGGCGTGATAGGCAACTTTCATGCCTTGGCTGCTGCCTGCGGGCAGGTCCAGTTTCATCAGCACTTCGGACACATCCTGTGCAATGTCAGCCACAGCGCGCGCCTTGTCGGCCAATGCATCATCGCGGAACATATGGCCATAATCCTTGACCGTGGTGCCGCAACCGCTGGTATTGATGACAATCGCATCCAGCCCGTCGCCTTGCATCTCCGCGTGCCAGGCATGGATATTCTTTGCGGCCGTTGCGTGGCTTTCACTGGTTTTGCCCATATGGTGGGTCAGCGCGCCGCAACACCCCTGCCCCTGCGCGATCACCACCTCTGCACCATGGCGGCGCAGCAGGCGGATGGTGGCATCATTGATATCGGTGTTCAGCGCGCGCTGCGCGCAGCCCGTCATCAGCGCAACCCGCATCTTTTTTGGGCCTATGGCAGAAAACACCTGCGGATCGTCATTGCGACTGACCGGCGGAATGTGTTTCGGGGCCATCTCCAGCATGGCGCGCAGCCGTGCATCG
The DNA here is from genome assembly GCA_020832445.1 of Paracoccaceae bacterium. Taxonomy (GTDB): domain Bacteria; phylum Pseudomonadota; class Alphaproteobacteria; order Rhodobacterales; family Rhodobacteraceae; genus Roseinatronobacter. Next base: position 131,125 of record JAFIEO010000039.1, on the reverse strand, counting down.
GGCATCACCCGCGCGAATGGCCGGCCCAGTTTCGCGCCCAGCAGCGCCAGCCGGAACCGCGTGGGATAGGGCAATATCCGCGCCAGTACCCAGCGCAGCACACGGTCCGACACGGGGCGCTTGTAGGTGCGTTCAATATGCTCGCGCGCATGATCGACCAGATGCATGTAATGCACCCCCGACGGGCAGGTGGTCATACACGCCAGACACGACAGGCAGCGGTCAATATGCTTGACGGTCTTTTCATCCGCCGGACGCCCCTTTTCCAGCATGTCCTTGATCAGGTATATCCGCCCGCGCGGGCTGTCCAATTCATCCCCCAGCACGGCATAAGTGGGACAGGTGGCCGTGCAAAACCCGCAATGGACACAGGCGCGCAGCACCTCGTTGGACCGCGCGATGGCTGGATCTTGCAACTGATCGGGTGTGAAATTTGTCTGCATGACGCGCCCCCTAGCCCATCAATCCGGGGTTCAAAACCCCGCGCGGATCATATGTCATGCGCACCCCCTGCGACAGGGCCGCAACCGGCGGGCTTTCGGGGGGGAACACGGCCAAAGCGGCGCGTGTGGCCTGTGAAGCCCGCACCAATGTCGCATGCCCTGCAAATTGCCCAAGGCGCGCGCGCAAATCCGTCCCTTCCGGTGTCAGCATCCATAACAGCCCGCCGCCCCAATCCATGACCACCGGACATTGCGCCCGCGCCACCAGATCGCCCGCCTGTGACGGTTTGACCGACACGCGCCACACATCTCCGGGCTGCGCTGCAAACTCGCGCACGTCACCGATAGTTTGCCATTGCGCGGCACTTGCAGATGCATCCAGCATATCCCACGCGCCCCCTAGCGTTGCTTGCAACTGCGCGCACCGATAGGCGACCTGCCGCGCGAACCCTTCAACCCGCAAATACACATGCCCGTCCAGCGCCCGCGCAGCGCCCGACACCTCATAGGGCGTGCCAAGTGCCGCTGACATCACCTTGTGTGCATCCTGCGCGGACATGGGCGCGCTGCGCAGTGTGGCCTCAGACTCTGGCACCGGCAGCAGCTTGAACGAACATTCGGTCAACACCCCCAATGTGCCCCAACTGCCCGCCATCAGCTTGACCAGATCATAGCCAGTGACATTTTTCATCACACGCCCGCCATTCTTGACAACGGACCCCGTCCCGTCGACGAACCGCACCCCGATCAGACTGTCGCGGCACGCACCCGCCTGCACCCTGCGCGGGCCGGATGCATTGGCAGCCACCATGCCGCCCACACTTGGCACGCCATCTGTGCCCAACAGCGCACGCGTATCCATCGGCTCGAACGGCAATCGCTGCCCTTCGGCGGCAAGCGCTGCGGTCACAGCCGCCAGCGGGGTGCCCGCCTGCGCCACCAGCGTCAATGCGCCCGGCTCGTAAAGCGTGATGCCGGACAACCCTGCGGTCGACAGTGCGGCCCCCGTCACGGGTTTGCCAATATCGCGCGTGCCACCGCCCAAAACACGCAAGGGCGCATCGGTGCTGCGCACCATCTCGGACAGGTCTTGTTCACTTTCTGGGCGCATTGCACCGGCCTCCATGGCTGCGCAAAACAGCCTTCATCTTGCCAAAAATACTCAAAGGGTGAAACGGGGCGCGGGCGCTTATGCCGCGCGCCGCGCAGCGCTTGTGGCCAGCGGGAACACCTTGGCGGGGTTTAACAGCCATTTGGGGTCGAACACATCCTTGATGCGCATCTGCGCCTCCAAGTCGGCGGGCGTATATTGCACGTTCATCAGATCGCGCTTTTCAATACCCACGCCATGCTCGCCGGTCAGACACCCGCCCACCTCGACACATAGTTTCAAAATATCCGCGCCAAATGCCTCGCAGCGTTCCAGATCACCGGGTTTATTGGCATCAAACAGGATCAGCGGGTGCATATTGCCATCGCCTGCATGGAACACATTGGCCACATCCAGCCCGTAATCGCGCGACATCTCGCCAATCCGGCGCAGCACGAATGGCAGGCTGGACACGGGGATCGTGCCATCAAGGCACATGTAATCATTGATCTGCCCCATCGCCCCGAAGGCCGATTTGCGCCCCAGCCAGATTTTGGCGCTTTCCTCGGCCGATGCGCTTTCGCGCCACGCGACCGGGTTGTGGCGCTGCGCGATCTGCTTGATCAGCGCCAGTTGCTCGTCAATTTCGGCCGCAGCCCCTTCCACCTCGACAATCAGCAGGGCTTCGCAATCGGGGTATCCGGCCTTGGCGAAATCCTCGCAGGCGCGAATGCAGGGGCGGTCCATGAATTCGATGGCCACCGGCAAAATCCCTGCCTTGATGATGTCGGACACGCATTCACCGGCAACTTCGTTGCTGTCAAACCCCATCAGCACGGGGCGCGCGCCTTCGGGCTGGCGCAGAATGCGCAAGGTTGCTTCGGTCACAACCCCAAGCTGCCCTTCCGATCCGCAGATGACCCCCAGCAGGTCCAGCCCGCCCGCATCCATATAGGGGCCGCCAATCTCGACAATGGTGCCATCCATCAACACCATGGTCACGCCCAACAGGTTGTTAGTGGTCACGCCGTATTTCAGACAATGCGCGCCGCCGGAATTCATGGCGATATTGCCCGCAATCGCGCAGGCCAGCTGGCTGCTGGGGTCCGGCGCATAGAAGAACCCCTCCCCCTCCACCTCGGCGGTGACCGCAAGGTTTGTGATGCCGGTCTGCACGCGAATGTAGCGGTCGGGGGTGTTCACTTCCAGCACGTCGCGCAATCGGGCCACGCCAAGGATGATCGAATCCTCGGTCGGTAATGCGCCACCGGCCAGCGATGTGCCAGACCCGCGCGGCACAACAGGCACGCCTTCTTGATGGCAAATGCGCAGGATCTGGGCCACCTCTTGGGTGCATGATGGCAGGGCAACCGCCATGGGGATGCAACGATAGGCCGTCAGCGCGTCGCATTCATACGCACGGCGTTCGGCTTCATCCGTAATCAACCCCTCTGGCGGCAGAACGGCTTGCAGACGCGCCAGAACATGATCGCGCTTGGCCAGAATTGTGCCGTTTGGTTCCGGCATGTGCATGGATAACCCTCCACCCCTGTTTTTGGTAACATATCATTACCAATTCAGCGAATGCAACGAAAGCTCTTTGCGCATGTCATAATGCAATCGCGCGCAACAAAAGCTTCGCCGCGATACCCCACATGATCACACCGATGATGATTTCCAGAACAATCCATGCCCGTGGCCGCGCCAGAACCGGCGCCAGCAAACGCGCCCCGAAGCCAAGCGCTGCAAAAAACACAAAAGACGACAGGATAGCCCCGGTGCCGAAGGCCCATTGCCATGGCGCATATTGCAGCGACAACGCCCCCAGCAGCGCCACAGTGTCCAGATAGACATGCGGGTTCAACCAGGTAAAAGCCAGACAAATGGCCACAACACGGCCCAACGGCACCGCAGCGCCATTCGTCGGGCGCAACGCTTCGCCCCCTTTGGCTGCCGCGCGAAACCGCAACGCGCCATAGGCCACCAGAAACGCCACGCCCCCCCACAGCATGATCTGCTGAAATCCCGGCAGCGCGGTTGCAATGACCTGTGCCCCCGCAACCCCAAGGGCCACCAGAACCGCATCTGATACCGCGCAAATCAACACCACGACGCCCACATGCTCGCGCCGCAGCCCCTGGCGCAGCACAAATGCGTTCTGCGCCCCGATGGCCGCGATCAATGCCAAACCTGAAAAGAACCCCGCGACAAACCCCGCAATCATGTTCCGCCCCCTGTTACTGTGCAGTCAGGGGCTATCGGATATGGCGCATTGTTTTTCAAGTGAAACTCCGCCGCGGCGCAGTATGGCGCCGCGGTCATGGCGCGCGGATTGCAGGTGTGAACCGGCCTTGGGCGTGGCCATGGCAATGCCGCCCGCAGGGGGGTCAATCCCCCCAAGGGCGGCCCCCCTTTGCGAATAAATTACTCGGCTGCGATGGGCGCGGGGTCAACCAGTGCCACAATATCCATCATGATGCGGTTTAGCTGGAAATCCTTGGGCGTATAGACCTGCGCAATCCCCATGGCGCGCAGGCGTGCGGCGTCATCTTCAGGAATGATCCCGCCGACAATAACCGGCACATGTCCCAGCCCCTCGGCCTGCATCAGCGCCATCAACTCTTCCATCAGCGGAATATGCGACCCTGACAGAATCGACAGGCCCACGACATGCGCATCCTCATCGCGCGCGGCTGCCACGATTTCGGCCGGCGTCAGGCGGATCCCTTCATAGTGGATGTCCATCCCGCAATCGCGGGCACGCGCGGCAATCTGTTCGGCCCCGTTGGAATGCCCGTCCAACCCCGGCTTGCCCACTACAAACTTCAACCGCCGCCCCAGTTTGCTGCTGACCGCATCTACTGCGTCGCGCACCGGGTCCAGACCTTCGGTACGGTTTGACATGGCGCGGCTGACGCCGGTTGGCGCGCGGTACTGGCCAAAGGCCGCGCGCACAGTCTCGCCCCATTCGCCGGTTGTGGCCCCTGCCTTGGCCGCCGCGATCGAGGCGGGCATGACATTGACGCCCGACCGTGCTGCCGCGCGCAGATCATCCAGTGCGGCGCGCACCGCCCCCTCATCGCGCGCTGCGCGCCATGCGTCCAGCCGCGCGATCTGGTCAGCCTCGGCGGCCGGATCGCACACCATGATGGCCCCTTCGCCGGTGGTCAGGGGCGAGGGTTCTGTTGTCGTGAACTTATTGACGCCCACCACCACAGTCGCGCCGCTTTCAATGCCCGCAATCCGTTCGGCATTCGATTCGACCAGACGCGATTTCATGTAATCGATGGCCTTGACCGCGCCGCCCATGTCATCAATGCGCGCCAGTTCTTCGCGCGCGCCTGCCACCAGTTGGGCCACCTTGCGTTCCACTGCGGGGTTATTGTCGAACAGGTCGTCATATTCCAGCAAATCAGTCTCAAACGCCAGAATCTGCTGCATGCGCAACGACCATTGCTGGTCCCACGGGCGCGGCAGGCCAAGCGCTTCGTTCCATGCGGGCAGTTGCAGCGCGCGCGCGCGCGCATTCTTCGACAGCGTCACCGCCAGCGCTTCGATCAATATGCGGTAGACGTTGTTTTCCGGCTGCTGTTCGGTCAACCCAAGACTGTTGACCTGCACGCCATACCGAAAGCGGCGGTATTTCGCATCCTCGACCCCGTAACGGGTGCGGCAAATCTCGTCCCACAACTCGACGAAGGCGCGCATCTTGCACAGTTCGGTCACAAAACGGATGCCGGCGTTTACAAAGAAACTGATCCGCCCGACCATGACAGGGAAATGTTCAGCCGGCACTTTGGTTTTCAGGTCATCCAGCACCGCGCAGGCCGTGGCCAGCGCGAAGGCCAGCTCCTGCTGGGGTGTCGCGCCCGCTTCCTGCAAATGGTAGGAACACACATTCATCGGGTTCCATTTGGGCAGGTATTCACGCGTATAGGCCGCAACATCGGTGATCATGCGCAGGCTGGGTTCGGGCGGGCAGATATAGGTGCCGCGCGACAGGTATTCCTTGATCAGGTCATTCTGAACCGTGCCGTTCAGCTTGGTCACATCTGCGCCCTGTTCCTGCGCCGCAGCAATATACAGTGCCAGCAACCACGGCGCGGTCGCGTTGATCGTCATCGACGTGTTCATCTGCTCCAGCGGAATCTGGTCGAACAGCATGCGCATATCGCCCAGATGGCAGACCGGCACACCGACCTTGCCCACTTCGCCGCGCGCCAGTTCATGATCGCTGTCATAGCCCGTTTGCGTGGGCAGATCGAACGCCACTGAAAGCCCCGTCTGCCCCTTGGACAGGTTCATGCGATACAGTTCGTTCGAGGCTTTGGCCGTGGAATGGCCCGCATAAGTGCGAAACAGCCATGGCTTGTCTTTGGCAGGTCCGGTTGCAGCGTCATTCATCTTGGCACCTATGGTCGGTTCGGGTATTGCACGCAGCACAAAAAACACGCCGCGCAACTTTCTTACCCAAACGGATGATTTAAGCGCAAGATAATGTCAAGCATGAATCGCTGCATCGCGGCAATTTGCAAGGCGACCAGCCCGTAGGTGCTGCGCTGCACAACAAGACAGACCGCTGCGGCTTAACTGCCATGCGGTCTGCCAAGGTATTGCGATTTCAGGAAAACCGTCCCTATGTGCGGTCACTGGCCTGACGCGACGGGCAGTCACGGCGCACTTCGCGCTGGCGCAATCCGGTCGCGACCAGCAAACAACGGTCGCGCGCTTCATAATAATACCCGCGTGCATACCACATAACCGCGCGGTCAATATCCCCATTCGACACCAGCCATGCGCCCTTCAGGTAGCGGCCCGCGTATTTCAAGTTCACTTCGGCATCCAGCAAATCCTGCGGCTCTCCGCGAAAGCCCATCTGGCGGGCGGTTTGCGGCAGAATTTGCATCAACCCCCAATACGGGCCATTGCGGGCATGCGGGCGGTAATCGCTTTCGCGCTGGATCACGCGGTGCAGCAGGGCTTCGGGAATGTCGTGCTTGGCCGCATACTGGCGCACCAATGCGCGCATCTGCGGTGTTTCACCGGGATAGAGGTTCGCGCTTGACCCCATGGCACGCGATGCTTCCGGGCTGGAATTTCCGCAGGCTGCAAGCGCAAGCACAACACCAATCATTAGAAAAATACGCGGCATGGGATCAATCCTGTCGTAGTGGGGCTGGAATGACACCCAACGCATCAAGCGCGGCGTCAATCGGCAGGGATTTCGGACAATGTTGTAATTTCAGATCGTCGAACCGCGCGCGCAGGCGGCGTTTTTCTTCGCCCTTGCAATCATTCCACGGGCGGCCTTGCAGCCCCATTTCCAGCACATAATAGGCGATGAAATGCGGGCGCACACCCGATTGCAACAGCGCCGCATAGGCGGCGTCACAGCCCAGATCGCGAAGCTCTTCGGCACTGTGAATGCCCACACGCGCAAATGACGCCTCCATCGCGGGGCCAAGGTTGCGTATTGATGAAATCGGCGTGGGCATGGTCAGGGTAATGATGCTGCGTGCCCGGTCAGGGTCACATCCTGAACTTCATTAACAAACGATTGTGGCCGCGCAAAGCATCTTTGCGCGCGCACGCGCCAGTAACACGCCCCTATAGGCGGGAACCGGCCAGAATGTTCAGATCAGCGCCCAGTCCGTGAAACGCGTGACCGGCTTTTGCGGGGCCGCGTTGCGCGGGTGGCCGGGACGCATATCGGCGCTTAGTCCGGGGGCTGCGCCGGGGCGCTTTGGGTTTGTCGAAATCGGGGTGGCTGTTGAACGCATGACACTTAATCCTTTACCTGAATGCACATAACCATGATCTGGCGGGGGAAAACTGGCTAAATTCGGGCATTCAGGGGCGTATCTCGCGGCGTTAGCGCAATCAACGCCGCGAGTGATGCCATTGCGCAACAGCACAACACCACCCCATCAGGTGTGCATTCAGACCAATTCACCCGTTGGTGCAATACGGGTCTTGCCGCCCAGATACCGGTGCAGCGCTGCGGGCAGGTTAACACCTCCGTCCGCTGTCTGGCCGTTTTCCAGCACCGCAATCAGGCAACGCCCGACCGCCACGCCCGACCCGTTCAGCGTGTGCACAAATTCCGGCTTGCCCCCGTCTTGCGGGCGGAAACGTGCATTCATACGCCGCGCCTGAAAATCCCCACAGACCGACACGCTGGAAATCTCGCGATATGTCGCCTGCCCCGGCACCCAGACTTCGATGTCATGGGTTTTCTGCGCACCAAACCCCAGATCGCCGGTGCACAGCACAATGCGCCTGTAAGGCAGTTCCAGCGCTTCCAGCACGGCCTCGGCGCAGCGGGTCATGCGTTCATGTTCCGCCAGAGAGTCAGCAGGGTGGGTGATCGACACCATTTCTACCTTTTCAAACTGGTGCTGGCGCAGCATGCCGGTGGTGTCCTTGCCCGCACTGCCCGCTTCCGACCGGAAGCACAGCGTATGCGCGCAAAACCGCAGCGGCAGGGTGGCCCCGTCCAGAATTTCGCCAGCGGCAAAATTGGTCAGCGTCACTTCCGATGTCGGGATCAGCCACCAGCCATTTGTCGTCTGGTAGCTGTCTTCGGAAAACTTCGGCAACTGCCCCGTGCCATACATCGCGTCATCACGCACCAGAACGGGGCTGTTCACCTCGGTCAGGGCGTGGTGGTCCACATGCAGGTCGGTCATGAATTGCGCAAGCGCACGGTGCACCCGCGCAACAGCGCCACGCAACACCACGAAACGCGACCCCGACAGTTTCGCCGCAGTGGCAAAATCCATATTGGGGGCGATGCCCGCAATCTCATAATGCTCCACCGGCTGGAAATCAAATTCGCGCGGTGTGCCCCATGTTTTCAACTCGACATTGTCGGATTCGTCTGCGCCATCGGGCACCTCCGCCATGGGCAGGTTCGGCAGGGTTTCCAGAAGCGCCGTCAATTCCGCATCAGCCGCGCGCGCCTGGTCTTCCAGCGTTGCGATTTCGGCCTTTTTGTCTGCAACAAGGGCGCGCAGGCGTTCAAATTCGGCCTCATCCCCTTTGGCCTTGGCCGCGCCCACTTGCTTTGAGGCCGCGTTCTGCGCAGCCTTCGCCGTTTCCACCGCCGAGATTGCCGCACGGCGTGCCTGATCAATGTCCAGAATGCGGCCTGATTGCGCAGCCAGCCCGCGACGGGCAAAGGCGGCATCAAAGGCGGCTGGGTTTTCACGGATGGCGCGAATGTCGTGCATGGTCCCTCTCTTCGGAAACTGGCTCTTCGGAAACTGGCGTGGCTGCGCGGGGAATCGATCCCGGCGCGCCCGTTATGACCCATCCTGCCGTCAAGTGGTAGGGGCGAGAGGGTGCGCAACTTTACCCTTGCGTCATCATCTGCCCCCTGCGGCATCTGCGCGATTGACCGTGCGCGCCGCAGTCGGGTACAGTGCAAACAGATTGTGCCAGACAGGAGCTGCCGAATGGATGGCAATTCGCGCGTCCCGGAAACGGACGACGCACCCCCCGCCAAAGCGGGTTTCTTTGACAACCCAGTTTTCAGCGACCCGTCCGCCCGCGCCCTGTCACAGGTTGGCGTGATAGATGTGGGGTCAAACTCTGTCCGGTTGGTCGTGTTTGACGGTGCAGCCCGGTCGCCTGCGTATTTCTTCAACGAAAAGGTGCTGTGCGGGCTGGGCAAGGGGCTTGTCACCACCGGCCGGCTAAACCCCGAAGGACGCGTTCGCGCGCTGGCCACCATCAAGCGTTTCGCCCTGCTTGCGCAAGGCATGGCCATGACGAACCTGTCCATGGTTGCCACCGCCGCCATGCGAGAGGCCGAGGACGGCCCTGAATTTCAGGCCGTGATTGAACGCGAAACGGGATTGCGCATGCGCGTGATCGATGGCGCCGAAGAAGCGCGCATGTCCGCACAGGGCGTGCTGACCGGCTGGCCCGAAGCGAAGGGGCTGGTATGCGATATTGGCGGGTCCTCCATGGAACTGGCCGTCATTGGCGACCGGCAGGTGCATCAGACCGTGACATCCCCGCTTGGTCCCTTCCGGCTGCAACAGGTGACGGGCGGCAAACGCGGGTTGCGCCAGCATATCAGCGCAATCCTGAAATCCCTGCGCGATCAGGTTGGCAGCCATCATGACGCGCTGTATCTGGTGGGCGGGTCATGGCGGGCCATCGCACGGCTGGACATGGAACGGCGCGGCTATCCGCTGAAGGTTCTGCACGAATATACCATGACGCCAAAATCGGTGCGCAAAACCATCGACTGGATCGCCGATCAGGATCTGGCCAGCCTGCGCGCGCGTACCGGTATTTCGGCTGAACGCATGTCGCTTGTGCCGCTGGCAGCGCAGGTGTTGCGCCAGTTGGTGCATGTGTTCAGCCCGCAGGTTATCTGCATTTCCAGCTATGGTATCCGCGAAGGCATTTTGTATGAACAGATGCCCGATGCCCTGCGCGCGCGCGATCCGCTGATAGAGGCGTGCCATTTCATGGAACATGCCAGCGCACGCCTGCCGGGATTTGGCAAGAAATTGTATAATTTCCTGCTGCCGCTGTATCGCAACCGCCCCGAGGGGCGCTTGCGCCTGATCCGTGCGGCGTGTTTGCTGCATGATGTGAACTGGCGGGCGCACCCCGATTACCGCGCAGATGCGTGTTTCGACACATCCACACGCGCAAATCTGGGCGGGCTGGACCATCAGGGGCGTGTGTATCTGGGCATTGCGCTGATGTATCGCTACAAGACCAGCGGCATGCGCCCGCGGGTCAAGGAAATCGCCGGTTTGCTGCCCGCCAAAGACCTTGCAGAAGCCAAGATGTTGGGCCGCGCGCTGCGCTTCGGGTCCATGTTTTCAATGAACGGGCCGGAAAACGCGGGCGAATTGCGCTATTTCCCCAAGAAACATGTGCTGGAACTGGTGCTGGCACGGGGCATGCAGGCCCTGTTTACCGAAGTTGCAGAACAACGCTTCCATGCACTGGCGCAACAGGTGGATGCGCAGGCAAAAGTGCGCGTGCAGCGCAGTTACAACTCAAAATCGGGGGCAGAGGGTGCATCCTCGTCTGACGGGGCGGGAACGGCCTGATCCGGCGCGTCAACATCAGGGTTGGTGGGGTGCCTGCGCCGGATCAGAATATCGCCATTGGGCAGGATTTCCGGCGGTTCATACTCCACCATGTCGCGCAACTGCCCCAGAAAGCGCCGCAATTCCGGTTCGGCCGCTTCAAGACTGCGTTCCATCTGCCGCATATGCGGGTCCATATCGTCAAAAAAACCGCGCATCATCCGCTCTATCAGGTCAAAAAAGCCTTCCGGTTGCCCGGAATTTGGCAAATCGCCAACGTCATCGGCGAAAGCGGGCGGTGCAATGTTCAGACACAGGCACAGTGATATGATCAAGATGGGGCGCATTGCGAAATTATAGCCCATCCGGCGGCCAGCGGCCAGCGTTGATGACATGTAGCGGCGGCGGTTGGGTCGTGATGGGCCTTTAGCGGGTTTGATCGAACACTGCCTTCGGCCCGGGTGTGAACGGGCACCGGGGGCGGCACAAAGACATGACACGTCAACTGCCTTTATGCCTGCGGTGCCCGTCACCCCCCAGAATTATGCGCCGCGATTGCTAAAGCGTGGCGTTCACCGCGCCACCATCCAGCAACAGGTTCTGCCCTACGATAAATCCTGCATGCTGCGAGCACAGGAATGCACAGGCCGCGCCGAATTCCTGCGCGGTGCCATAGCGTCCGGCGGGAATCGTGGCCTGACGTTTGGTGCGCGCCGCATCCATGCTGATGCCTTCGGCCTTGGCCACGCCCCCGTCCAGCGAAGTGGCGCGGTCGGTGTCATGAATGCCCGGCAGCAGGTTGTTGATGACCACCCCCTTGCCCGCAACCTGACGCGATGTGCCCGCGACATAGCCTGTCAGGCCCGCGCGTGCGGAATTTGACAGCCCCAGAACGGGTATCGGCGATTTCACAGATTGAGAGGTGATGTTGACCACCCTGCCCCAGCCCCGTTCCATCATGCCCGGCACCAATGCCTTGATCAGTGCAATCGGGGTCAGCATGTTGGCATCAAGTGCTGCAATGAAATCGTCGCGGTTCCAGTCGGTCCACATGCCCGGTGGTGGCCCACCGGCGTTATTGACCAGAATATCCACAGCGCCCGAAGCCGCCAGAACCTTCGCGCGCCCGTCTTCGGTTGTGATGTCGGCGGCTACCGTCACCACATCGACGCCGTGCGCCGCGCGAATATCGGCGGCGGCTTTTTCCAACGCGTCGGACCCGCGCGCATTCATCACCAGATGCACGCCTTCTGCGGCCAGAGCCTCGGCGCAGCCGCGCCCCAATCCTTTGGAACTGGCACAAACCAGCGCGCGTTTCCCTGAAATTCCAAGATCCATAATGATGCCTCCCGTTATGGTATGCGCCAGATCTAGCACCCGAACGGGCAATGTAAAAGCAGATGCGCCGTACCTTATTGTGTCGGAATTGCACATTTTTTCGCCGCAGGGGTTGCAAAGCCCCTTCACACCCATGTTACCATTAACCACTCAAACATCATAACCTGTCCCCTAACCACAGCAGGAGGGACCATGTATCGGAAAGTGATATTTCCGGTCGACCTGACGCATGTCGACCATTTGTCCAAGGCGCTACAGACCGCGCTTGATCTGGCAAATCACTACAAAGCTGAAATCTGCTTTGTCGGCGTAACCGGCACAACGCCCAGTGCGTTGGCCCATAACCCCAAAGAATATGAAGCCAAACTACGGGCCTTTGCGGACGAGCAAGGCACGGCACATGGACTGAAAAGCAGTGCATCTGCCCGTATCAGCCCGGACCCAACCATAGATACGGACAAAACGCTGCTTGCCGCCATTGAAGATCTTGGTGGCGATCTTGTGGTGATGCAGACCCATGCCCCCACAGCACTGGATTATGTGTGGGCCGGGCATGGCGACACGATTGCCGCACGCGCCAACGTATCGGTCTTTTTGGTGCGCTAGGCCAACGGGCCACTAACGCATCATCATAGCAAAAGCGCGGGCACAGGACGGCATTCCCCCGCGCCCGTCACAGAAACCGGAGAAGAAAATGTCAGAACATGACGATGAAAATCAACAGACGGAACCATCTGACGCATTGCCGGAACCTGAAGGGGCATCGGACATCATCGACACTGATTATGAAGTGGGTCAGGACAATATAACCCCGAAAATCGGCCCGTTCGGGCTGGACATCCACAACCCTGTATTCTTGTTTTCAGGGATAGTCGTGGCTGCGTTTGTTATCATCACGCTGGCCTTCCAGAACCAGATCGGCCCCCTGTTCACCGATTTGCGCGGGTTCCTGACATCCAGTTTTGACTGGTTCTTTCTGATGGCAGGCAACCTGTTCGTGCTGGTCTGTCTGGGCATTCTGGTATCGCCCTTGGGCAAGGTGCGGCTGGGCGGTGTCGATGCGACGCCGGATTACAGCTATGCAGGGTGGTTTGCGATGCTGTTTGCCGCAGGCATGGGCATTGGCTTGATGTTCTTTGGGGTGCTCGAACCTGTCTATTACTTCGGCACGCCATGGGGCGATCAACCGCTGATGCGCGACATTGGCATTGTGGACGGCGTTCTGGCCGACCCGGCCGCGGTCGAGGCCGCGCGCCTGACCGCGATGGCCGCGACCATCTATCACTGGGGTCTGCACCCTTGGGCCATCTATGCGGTCGTGGCACTGTCGCTGGCGCTGTTTGCCTATAACAAAGGGTTGCCGCTGACTGTTCGGTCCATCTTCTACCCTATTTTCGGCGAACGCATCTGGGGCTGGCCGGGCCATATCATTGATATTCTGGCCGTGTTTGCAACGCTGTTCGGGCTGGCCACATCATTGGGCCTGGGCGCGCAACAGGCATCTGCGGGCATAGGATTCGTGTTCGGGATAGACGGCATCAATGATACGGTCACAGCATCGGTTATCCTGATTGCGGTGATCACCGGCATGGCGCTGATTTCGGTGTTGCGCGGGCTTGATGGCGGTGTGAAAGTGCTGTCGGAAATCAACATGGGCCTTGCTATCCTGTTGATGGCTTTCGTGTTGCTCGTCGGCCCGACGCTGACACTGGTGACCCAGTTTTTCGGCAATCTGGGCGCGTATTTCAGCGAAATAGGTGCATTGTCCAACCCGATCGGGCGTGAAGATGACGGCTACCGCCAAGGCTGGACGGCGTTCTACTGGGCGTGGTGGATCAGTTGGTCGCCATTCGTGGGGATGTTTATTGCCCGTGTCAGCCGTGGCCGCACAGTGCGTGAATTCATCACCTGCGTTCTGTTGATCCCGACCATTGTATCGGCCATCTGGATGACGATTTTCGGCGGCACAGCCATCGACCAGTTGATCAACACGGTATCTGACAGCGCGGTGTATGGCTATGTCATCTCTGCCTATGTGCCGGAACTGTCGCTGTTCGGGATGTTGTCTGAACTGCCGCTGGCGGCGATCACATCAACGATTGCGATCATTCTGGTGATTGTGTTTTTCGTGACGTCGTCGGATTCAGGGTCGCTGGTGATTGATACCATCACTGCGGGCGGCAAGATCAATGCACCCGTCAGCCAGCGCGTATTCTGGGTGATCTTTGAAGGGCTGGTTGCGGCGGCCTTGCTGATCGGCGGCGGGTTGGCCGCGCTTCAGGCTGCATCTGTGTCAACGGGTCTGCCCTTCGCGGTTGTGCTGATTTTGGCGTGCTATGCCCTGATCAAGGGGCTGCTAAGCGAACCACGCGGCTAGAGCATGTTGCGCAAAAGTGGAAACCGGTTTTGAGCTTCGCGAACCTGCGAAATCAATAAGTCAGGGCATGTCTCCTGAATACGAATGAACGTGATATGCTCTAGACCGCGCATCATTGCAAACCTACGAAAAGGCGCCTTCGCGGGCGCCTTTTTGCTGCGGCACTTGCTGCATACCTGACGCGAGGTCGTGCTTGCCACAGACGCGCAATAGGACAAAACTTGTCACACTCAGGGAGGAGTAAACATGCACAAGACAGCACTCGCGGCGGCCCTGCTGGCCATTCTTGCAGCACCTGCGCTGGCAGATCCGGCACACGGGCTTTGGAAAACAGCCCCCGATGACAACGGGAATTTCGGCCATGTCCAGATACAGACCTGTTCCAACGGGAAAATCTGTGGCGGGCTGGTCGCAGCGTTCGACGGCAACGCACAGCAGATCGACTCGCCCAATATAGGGCGCGCCATTGTCTGGGATATGGAACCCCAAGGGGATGGCCAGTACCGCAATGGCCGCGTCTATGCGCCCGATCGCGACCGCACCTATAATTCCAGAATGGAGTTGCGCCCAAATCAGCTTGGGGTTTCAGGGTGTGTGATGGGAATATGCCGCGAGCAGCTTTGGACCCGCGTAAACTAGGCCCAGACCACAATCACCCCATATGCCAGCACAGCATTGGCTTCGGTTTTGCCCGACGCCAATGACAATTTCTTTCCTGACATGCTTGCTATTGCACTATTCATATCTATGCTGTCGCCCATACCGCGCACAGGATAAGTCCCAGTTTTGCCGATCAGCGTAACATCCTTTGTGCAGGCTATTTGAGCGCGCAACAGTATTCCCGATTTAGTCAATGGTCGAAACTTTCGGATGTTGCACGCGTTTCGCACCTGACGAGAGGAAGAGTTGGGACAAAGGTACGGCATGTCAGGGACGAAATACGAATGCGAAGTGTTTTCCGCGAATGACTTTGTGGTCAGTTGGGGCATAAACGAGGATGACGCCCTTGGCCCGCCGGAAACATGTGCGCTTGGGGATATATACTGCCTGACCCCCGACAGCCATTTTCACCCGCTGACCCTACATCTTGGCACCACCATAACGGTGCTGGACGCCCATTCGCATATATTTTCCGACAACGCGACCGTCAGCCCCCTGTGCCAGTTGCGGTTCATGGCGCAAGATGGCGATATTCTTGATGTGATCTTGCTTGCAATAGACCGGCAGCGATTTGGCTTGCCGCTTAGCCCTATACGCGCAGGCACCAGCTATTCCCTGATAGACATCGACACCACAGACACCGCACTGCGCTTGTCCGAAATCGTTCATGGATGCTTCGGGGCGGGAACACGGGTGACCATGGCCGATGGAGGCCTTGTCCCCATCGAACAACTGGACCAAGGCGACATGGTGCTGACGCGTGATCATGGCGCGCAACCGGTGCGTTGGCTGGGCAAGGTCACCTTGCGCGGCTATGGGGCGTTTGCCCCGGTTGTCATTCCCGAAGGCGGGATGGGCAATCTGCGCAGTCTGAAACTTGCCCCCCGTCAACGCATTTTCGTCTATCAACGGGGGGACAAAAGACTGGGCCACCGCGCCGAAATATTGCTACAGGCGCATCACCTTGTCGGGTCAGCGGGGATTACCCAGAATGAGGGCGGGTTTGTGGATTATTACAGTCTGGCATTTGACGCGCATCAGATCATCTATGCAGAAGGCGTGCCAATGGAAAGCATGCTGGTGTCACGCGCCGCCGTCACACGGTTGCCTGCCGCGCTGAAATCCGATCTGGAAGCACGGTATCCGAATTTGAACCATAAACCCCATTTTGCGCTGGAAATGTCGTCAGATATGCTGTCCGGGCCAATGCGCGACATGATTTTCACACGTTCCTGACGAAAGGTCGCGAAAGCAAAGTGACGGCTTTGATCTGATCTGCTATGAGTGCATCCCATAATTTCAGTGCATGACGGAACCCTGCGTTGGCTGCCATAAGAACGATCCTTGTCGCTACGGACTTGAAAAAACGATCAGCAGCAGCCCCCGAGCGTGCGGCCGCACTGGCGCGTGCGCTGGGGGCAAGGGTTGTTCTGGCCCACGCCATTCCCGAACGTAACGGGACAGTGGCAGGTTTCAGATTGCGCAGAAACGCCACCGACAAAAGCAAGATCGAAGCCGCCTTTGCACAAATCAGGCAGCAATATTCTGATGTCGCCATAGATCAGGTCATTGCATCAGGTTCGGTCGAGGATGTCATTTCCCGGACTGCGCATGACATATCGGCCGATCTGGTGGTTCTGGGCCTGCATAAGGTGCGCGCCGTGCTGGACACGTTGCGCCTGACAAGTATGGAACGCATCACGCTTGCTGTGGCCTGTCCGGTTCTGGTTGCCCATACCGCAGGCGCACAGCCCTATCGCCGCGTGCTGGGCGCGATCACCTTCGCGCCGGCATCCGCACAAGCCATGGCAACTGCCGGACACCTTGCGCCGGATGCGGAATTCAACGCCATCCACGCACTGCAACTGCCGCTGAAGGATAAATTCCCGAACTCCGACGCCCAAGAAAGCGCCACCATGACCCAGACCATGCTGCTGCGCGAGGCGTTCATGCGCATGGACGGGTTGCCCGCGCAACTGAACATGCCCGAAATCGTGCCCGGCGGCGTTCATGAGGTGCTACAGTTTCGCATCAATGAACTGAAACCGGATCTGATTGTTCTCGGCAGTGCTTCAGGCAGGAAAACAGACAGTCTTGGCAATTATGCCCGCGACCTGATGCGCGCCCCCCCTGCGGACCTGCTGATCGCCAAACCCTGCTGATCCCCCGCCCCCCCGGATTGACAGTTCTTCATACCCGTTAGCGGGCATTCTCAGGGTGCATAGCCGTTTTGTCGAAAAACACTCGCAACCTGTAAAAAATTGCGCTATTTAATTGTTTAACGTTGAACTATCACTTTTGACGGGAGGGCTGCCAGTTATGGCCACACGGAAAACTGCCGCGAAATCAAACGTCTCGGCTGAAGAGTTGCTGGGATATTACCGCGACATGTTGTTGATCCGCCGATTCGAGGAAAAGGCAGGTCAGCTTTACGGAATGGGCCTGATCGGCGGCTTCTGCCACCTGTATATCGGGCAGGAAGCCGTTGTTGTCGGTCTGGAAGCCGCAGCAAAAGAAGGCGACAAGCGCATCACATCCTACCGCGATCACGGCCATATGCTGGCCTGCGGAATGGACCCCAAGGGCGTCATGGCCGAACTGACCGGGCGCGAAGGGGGCTATTCCAAGGGCAAGGGCGGGTCGATGCACATGTTCTCCAAGGAAAAGCATTTCTATGGCGGGCACGGGATTGTCGGCGCGCAGGTGCCGCTTGGCGCAGGTCTGGCGTTCTCGGACAAATACAAGGGCAATGACAATGTCACCTTCACCTATTTCGGCGATGGTGCAGCCAATCAGGGCCAGGTTTATGAAACCTATAACATGGCCATGTTGTGGGATCTGCCGGTGATTTTTGTCATTGAGAACAACAAATACGCCATGGGCACATCCGTGCAGCGCGCCACCAAATCCCCCAGCCTGTGGGAACGCGGCGCAGCATACGGCATCAAGGGCGAAGAAGTGGATGGTATGGATGTGCTTGCCGTCAAGGCGGCTGGCGAAAAGGCTGTCGCACATTGCCGTGCTGGCAAGGGGCCTTATATTCTTGAAGTCATGACCTACCGCTATCGCGGGCATTCCATGTCGGACCCTGCGAAATACCGCACCCGCGACGAGGTTCAGAAAATCCGCGAGGAACGCGACGCGATCGAGCATGTGCGTGACCTGTTGTTGCAGGGCAAACATGCCAGCGAGGATGACCTGAAGGCCATCGACAAGGAAATCAAGGCCGTGGTGAATGAAGCGGCAGAATTTTCCAAGGAAAGCCCGGAACCCGCGCTGGAAGAACTTTGGACCGACATCTACGCATCCAGCGTGCCGCAGAACGCTTGACAGGGGGGACAGGAAACATGGCAACCGAAATACTGATGCCCGCACTCTCTCCCACGATGGAGGAAGGCACACTGGCCAAATGGCTGGTGAAAGAAGGCGATACTGTAAGCGCCGGTGACATTCTGGCAGAAATTGAAACCGACAAGGCCACGATGGAATTCGAGGCCGTCGATGAAGGGATCATTGGCAAGATCCTGATTGACGCAGGCACCGAAGGGGTCAAGGTCAACACCGCGATCGCCGTGCTGCTGGAAGACGGCGAAAGCGCGGATGATATCGCAACATCTGCGCCCGCGCCGGAGGCCGCCGCCCCCGCGGCGGCTGACGCGGCTGACAAGGCGGCCCCCGAAGGGGCCCCCGCGAAGGCCGCCGCCCCTGCTGCGCCCGCGCCCGATACCAGCCCAGACTGGCCCGATGGCACGCAGATGAAAACCCAGACTGTGCGCGAAGCCCTGCGCGACGCCATGGCCGAAGAAATGCGCGCCCATGACGAAGTCTTCATCATGGGAGAAGAGGTCGCCGAATATCAGGGCGCCTACAAGATTACCCAAGGGTTGCTGGACGAATTCGGCGCCCGCCGCGTGATTGACACGCCGATTACCGAACACGGTTTTGCCGGTATCGGGGTTGGTGCGGCTTTCGGGGGCCTGCGCCCCATTGTCGAATTCATGACCTTCAACTTTGCCATGCAGGCGATTGACCAGATCCTGAACTCGGCGGCGAAAACCCTTTATATGTCCGGCGGCCAGATGGGTTGTCCCATTGTGTTCCGTGGCCCAAATGGCGCTGCCGCACGCGTGGGCGCGCAGCACAGCCAGTGCTACGCCGCATGGTATGCCCAGATTCCGGGCCTGAAGGTCGTGATGCCCTATTCCGCAGCCGATGCAAAAGGCCTGCTGAAACAAGCCATCCGTGACCCCAATCCGGTTGTCTTTCTGGAAAACGAAATCCTGTATGGGCGCAGCTTTGATGTGCCTGTGCTCGATGATTTCACCGTGCCCTTCGGCAAGGCCAAAATCTGGCGCGAAGGCTCGGATGTTACCATCGTCAGCTTTGGCATCGGCATGACCTATGCGCTGGACGCTGCCGAACGTCTGGCCAAGGACGGGATCAGTGCAGAAGTGCTCGACTTGCGCACGATCCGGCCCATGGACACCGATGCGATCCTTGCCTCTGTGATGAAAACCAACCGTCTGATCACCGTTGAAGAAGGCTATCCGCAAGGCTCGGTCGGCAATTACATCACGTCGGTCGTCATGGAACGGGCATTCGACTATCTGGATGCGCCAGTCATCAACCTGACCGGCAAGGATGTGCCCATGCCCTATGCCGCCAATCTTGAAAAGCTTGCGCTGGTCACCACCGACGAAGTGGTCGAGGCCGCGCGCAAAGTCACCTATCGTTAAGGGAGGGAACACATGCCTACAGAAATCCTGATGCCCGCCCTGTCGCCCACGATGGAAGAAGGCACGCTTGCAAAATGGCTGGTCAAGGAAGGCGACAGCGTCTCCTCCGGCGACATTCTGGCCGAGATTGAAACCGACAAGGCCACGATGGAATTTGAAGCCGTGGATGAAGGCATCATCGGCAAAATCCTGATAGAGGCCGGGTCCGAGGGGGTGAAGGTCAACACCCCCATCGCGGTGCTTTTGGAAGATGGCGAAAGCGCCGATGACATCCAGACCGCCAGCACCCCCGCCAGCGCTGATGCGCCGGAAGCCGCACCTGCGGCTGACGCGGGCGCGAAGGCGGCCCCCGCAGGGGCCTCCGCCGCGGCCGCCCCCCCTGCACCGGCCAAGGACGGCAAGCGCATATTTGCCTCTCCACTTGCGCGACGTATTGCCGCCGACAAGGGAATTGATCTTGCGCAAGTCTCGGGGTCAGGCCCGCATGGGCGTATCGTCAAGGCAGATCTGGACGGCGCGAAACCCGCAGCCAGTGCAGCACCCACTGAAACCACCGCTGCCCCACCGGCCAAGGCCGCCGCAATGGCTGCTGGCCCAAGCGCAGATCAGGTCGCGCGCATGTATGAAGGGCGCGATTATGAAGAGGTCAAGCTGGATGGTATGCGCCGGACAGTCGCCAGCCGCCTGACAGAAGCCAAGCAGACAATCCCGCATTTCTATCTGCGCCGCGATGTGCAGCTTGATGCGCTGATGGCGTTCCGCGCCAACCTGAACAAGCAGCTTGAACAGCGCGGTGTCAAACTGTCGGTCAATGATTTTATCATCAAGGCCTGCGCGATGGCCCTACAGGCCGTTCCCGATTGCAATGCAGTCTGGGCCGGTGACAGGATCCTGCGCCTGAAGCCGTCGGACGTGGCGGTTGCCGTCGCCATCGAAGGCGGGTTGTTCACGCCCGTGTTGAAAGATGCGCATCTGAAATCACTATCCGCCCTGTCGGCAGAGATGAAAGACCTTGCCGGACGTGCGCGCAACAAAAAACTGGCCCCGCATGAATATGTGGGCGGCGCTATGGCCGTGTCCAATCTTGGCATGTTCGGGATTGAGAATTTCGATGCCGTCATCAACCCGCCGCACGGGTCCATTCTGGCCGTTGGGGCTGGCGTGAAAAAGCCGGTCGTGGGTGCGGATGGCGAATTGAAGGTGGCGATCGTCATGTCGATGACCCTTTCGGTGGATCACCGCGTCATTGACGGGGCCTTGGGGGCCGAGTTTCTGAAAGAAGTGGTCGCCTATCTGGAAAACCCGGTCACCATGCTGGCCTAGGCACGTTCAGTGCGGCTCATGGATTAAGAAAAAGTTGCAAGATACTGAAAAGGGGCGCTTTCAAGCGCCCCTTTTCCATACGATCTATACGAAATCACACTCAGTCAGATTCTTGCCGCGCGCGCATTTCGGCCTCGATCTCGCGCCAGCGGGCAACAGCGCTGTTATGATCCGCAAGATTTGTGCTGAACGTGTGGCCCCCTGTGCCATCGGCCACAAAGTACAGATATGGTGTGTCGTCAGGATCAAGCGCCGCCGCAATGGCCGCGCGCCCCGGATTGGCAATAGGCGTCGGTGGCAAGCCGTCAATGCGGTAGGTATTATAAGGCGTTACAGCGTCAAGTTCAGACCGTCGCAGGCCCCGTCCCAACACGCCGCGCCCTTCGGTAATCCCGTAAATGACCGTCGGGTCTGTTTGCAGCCGCATGGGCATGCGCAAGCGGTTTACAAAGACACTGGCGACCTGGCGGCGCTCATCGGCCACGCCGGTTTCCTTCTCGACAATCGAGGCCATAATCAGCGCCTCTTGCGGGTTGTCATAGGGCAGGTCTTCGGCGCGATTGTCCCATAGCTGCGTCAGAATGGCGTCTTGTCGTGTTTGCATTTCTGCAAGCAAGGTCTGGCGGTCGGAATTCCGCGTGACCGAATAGCTGTCAGGGGCAAGCATGCCTTCCGGTGGCACCTCGCCTGCCTCGCCGTCCAGAAATTCGGCCAGACGGACCCCTTCCCAGATTTGCCAGCTGGTCGCGCCTTCGGCAATTGTCACGCGATACTGCATATCCGACTGGGACGCAAAACCTGCATATTCTTCAGGCGGTTCCTGCCCCGCTTCAAATCGCACAACTGTTTCAAAACGTTGCGTCGCAGGGTCCAGTTCACGCACCAATGTCTCGATGCGGGTTACCCCGATGCGATACTGGATTTCGCTGCCGCATGTCGATGCCCCGCCGCGTGTCAGAATATCAAGTATCTCATCCATCGAGGCCGCTTCGGGAACCAGATATGACCCGAAGCGCAACTGGTCAGCGCGGTCGCTATATTGTGCGCCAATACGAAACACCTGCTCGGAGGCGATGGCGCCCTGTTCGGCCAGCCCGCGCGACACAACCCTCAATGATGATCCGGGTTCCACACGAAAACACACGGCCTGCGACAACGGGCCGGGGCCTGAAAATTGCCGTTTGCCCGCCGAGATGATGATTGCCACCCCGATAAGGCCGACAATCATTAGTGTCAGGGCATTTGCTACAATATGGCGCACCATCAGTTGTCAATCTTTCCAAGGATCAGGCTGGCATTGGTGCCACCGAAGCCGAAGCTATTGGACAAAGCCAGCCGTATGTCACGTTTGCGCGCCGCTTTCGGGGCCAGATCAAGCGGAGTTTCCACAGCCGGTGTGTCAAGGTTCAGCGTGGGCGGCGCGATCTGGTCACGGATTGCAAGAATGCAGAAAATCGCCTCTACCGCGCCGGCGGCCCCCAGCAAATGCCCGATTGCCGATTTTGTCGACGACATGGTGGCCTTGGCCGCACTGTCGCCCAACAGTCTTTCAACTGCGGCCAATTCGATCACATCGGCCATCGTGGATGTGCCATGCGCGTTGATGTAGTCCAGCTCTGACGGGTGAATGCCCGCGCGCGCCACTGCGGCCTTCATCGACCGCAAGGCCCCGTCCCCATCTTCGGACGGGGCAGTGATGTGATAGGCATCGCCCGACATGCCATAGCCCAACACCTCGGCGTAGATTTTGGCGCCGCGCGCTTTGGCATGTTCGTATTCTTCCAGCACCACCACACCGGCCCCTTCGCCCATCACGAAACCGTCGCGGTCGGCATCATAGGGGCGGCTGGCGGTTTTGGGGTCGTCGGCCCGTTTTGTTGACAGCGCCTTGCAGGCATTGAACCCGGCAATACCGATTTCCGAAATCGGGCTTTCGGCCCCGCCTGCAACCATGACATCGGCATCACCAAACGCAATCAGTCGGGCGGCATCACCAATGGCATGTGCGCCGGTCGAGCAGGCCGTGACAACTGCGTGATTCGGGCCTTTGAACCCGAAGCGGATGCTGACATGCCCCGACACCAGGTTGATCAGCGCGCCCGGAATGAAGAAGGGCGACACCCGGCGCGGCCCGCGTTCTTTCAGCAGCACTGCTGTTTCTGCGATGCTGGACAACCCGCCTATGCCCGATCCGATCATCACACCGGTGCGGCAACGGCTGTCTTCATCTTCGGGCATCCAGCCGGAATCGCGCACGGCCTGATCAGCGGCGGCAACGCCGTAAAGGATGAATTCATCGACCTTTCGGGCCTCTTTGGGTTCCATCCAGTCATCGGGGTTGAATGTCCCGTCGGTTCCGTCACCGCGCGGGATTTCGCATGCATAGGTTGTGGTCAGATGGCTGGCATCAAAGCGCGTGATCGTGCCTGCGCCCGATTGGCCCGCCAACAGGCGCGCCCATGTTTCCTCGACGCCGCAAGCCAGCGGTGTAACCATTCCAAGCCCTGTGACGACAACCCTGCGCATGTGCCCTCTCTTCTGTCTGCAAGCCCATATTATCGTTCTGATAGCGGGATTTGGGCCGCAGGGAAAGGGTTGAGCATGGCGTGATTGCTCACAAAGCGGCAAGCTGCGGGAACCTGCCGATCAGTCTGGGGCGAAAAAACGCAAAACGCCACCCTTTTGGGGTGGCGTTTCATACTCTGAAATCAACGGGAGTATCAGGCAGCTTCCGTGATGAATTTCACTGCATCGCCAAAAGTCTGGATATTTTCGGCGGCATCATCAGGAATTTCAATGCCGAATTCTTCTTCAAACGCCATCACCAACTCAACGGTATCAAGGCTGTCTGCGCCCAGATCGTCGATGAAGGACGCGCCTTCGGTGATCTTGCCTTCTTCGACGCCAAGATGCTCGACAACGATTTTCTTCACACGATCTGCGATATCGCTCATGTTCTTCCTCTCGGTTTTTCGCCGGTATCCGGCCTGAAATGTCCCCAATCCGCCAGTAATCAGCGGTGTGTTGCGCGCCCAATAGGGCCTTCATGCCCGCAGGTCAAGAGTATTGCGGTGCTGAAAACCTGCACTCTCACTTTCATAGCACAGCGCCGCGCCACCGCAAGCGCGCAGCTTAGACCATCGCCATGCCGCCATTGACATGAACAACCGCCCCCGTGACATAGCCCGCTTCCTGACTGGCAAGATACAGCACTGCGGCGGCAATATCGGCGGGGCTGCCCATACGGCCTGCGGGGATGCGCGCATTGATCGCTGCTTTCTGGTCGTCATTCAGCGCATCGGTCATGGGCGTCGCAATAAAGCCCGGCGCCACACAGTTCACCGTGATCCCGCGAGAGGCGACTTCCTGCGCCAGCGCTTTCGACATGCCGACCAGCCCCGCTTTGGCCGCGACATAATTCGTCTGGCCCGGATTGCCGGTTGCCCCCACGACCGAACTGATATTCACAATCCGCCCCCAGCGCGCTTTCATCATGCCACGCAAACTGCCCCGCATCAGGCGCATCGCGGCGGTCAGGTTCACATCCAGCACTTTCTGCCACTGGTCATCGCTCATACGCATTAGCAGGTTATCCTGGGTGATACCGGCATTATTGACCAGAATATCCAGACTGCCCATGGCCTCGATCGCGCGCTTTGGCAGGGCTTCGACAGCGTCCGGTTCCGACAGGTTGCAAGGCAGCACATGCGCGCGTTCGCCCAAATCCTGCGCCAGTTCCTGCAACGGACCTTCGCGCGTGCCCGACAGCGCGACCACCGCGCTAGCGCCATGCAGCGCCCGCGCGATTTCGGCACCGATTCCCCCCGATGCGCCCGTTACCAGCGCGGTCTTTCCCGTCAGATCAAACATGATTACTCCCTTAATCCGGTCAGATTATGCTTTGTTCCGCGTCCCTATAGCAAGCCCTGTGCTGCTGCGCCAACCGAAAGCGGGTTGTGCCGTGCCGCCCGACAATGGCAAAAGGGGACGACGCGCAGATAGCGCTATCATGTCAAGAAGGGGGACAAAATGCTGACCCGCGAGCAGATGACCCGGCTTTTCGCGATGGGCGTGCGTGCCGCTGACCCGCATGCGGCAGTGTGCGATGTGTTGGCCGACACGCCCTTGCATCTACCCGATGGTGCGCGGCTGTATGTGCTGGCCATAGGCAAGGCCGCCCGCGCCATGATGCAGGCCGCATTGTCGGTTTTGCCCGCGCCACATGCAGCCCTTGTGGTGACCAACTATGAAAACGCCGAATCGCTGGACGGGGCGCGCGTGATGGCTGCGGGCCATCCGGTCCCTGATGAAAACGGTATGCAGGCGGGACTGGCCATTCAGAAAATGCTGGCACGAACCCGCGCGGACGACGTTGTGCTGGTGCTTGTGTCCGGTGGTGGTTCGGCCTTGGTGCCTGCGCCTGTGGCCGGCCTGTCGCTGTCGGACAAGGCACAGGTCAATGATCTGCTGCTGGGCGCGGGGCTGGATATTGTGACCATGAATGCCGTGCGCCAGCACCTGTCGCGCATGAAAGGGGGCGGATTGCTGCGCATGGCGGCACCTGCACAGGTGCAGGCCATGATTCTGTCAGATGTCATCGGCGATGATCTGCGCGCCATTGCATCCGGCCCCACTGTGGCACCGATTGCCGCGCGTGAAGACGTCCGCGCCTTGCTGGCCGAGTCCAGGCTATGGGACCGCCTGCCACAGGCCGCACGCGATGCACTGGCCAGACGCGAGGACACATCCCCCCTGCCCGATGCCGATAACCGGCTGATCGGATCGAATCGTATGTCGCTGGATGCGATGGCGCGCGCCTGTGACGGCGCTTCGATCCTTTCAGACGCGCTGACCGGCGATGTGGGCGACGCGGCAGCGCAAATCGTTCAGACCGTGCGCGATGGCGGCGGGCCGCGTCTCGCGCTGTTTGGCGGGGAAACCACTGTCAGGCTGCAAGGCACAGGGCGCGGCGGGCGCAATCAGGAACTGGCGCTGCGCGTGGCCACCGCGCTGGACGGGGTTTCCGGCTGGCGGTTCTTGTCCGGCGGCACGGACGGGCGCGATGGCCCGACAGATGCGGCAGGCGCGGTGGTCGATGGCAACACGCTGGCGCGCATCCGCGCGGCGGGCGGGGATCCGGCGGCACTGCTGGCCAATAACGACAGCTACCACGCGCTTGAACTGGCCGGTGATCTGCTTGTGACTGGTGCCACGGGTACGAATGTCGCTGATCTGCAAATCCTGTGCATAGACGCGTGATACCCCTTTTAGGCCCTTGCAGGGCGCGCAGGCTTGACTTAATCGGGGCGGCATGACCCAGCATCAACGCCTTCTGATCATCGATTTCGGTTCTCAGGTCACGCAGCTTATCGCGCGCAGGCTTCGGGAACTGAGTGTGTATTGCGAAATCCACCCCTATCAGCAGGTGGACGACGCGTTTCTGGCCGAATTCGCGCCCAAGGCGATTATCCTGTCGGGTGGCCCCGATTCGGTCACGCGCATTGGGTCCCCCCGCCCGCCCAAATCGGTGTTTACGCTTGGCGTGCCTGTCCTTGGCATTTGCTATGGCCAACAGGTGATGATGCAGGAACTGGGCGGATTGGTGGAAACCGGCCATGGCACTGCCGAATTCGGGCGCGCATATGTCACCCCTGCCGCCGACCGCCTGCCCTTGCTGGATGGCTGGTTCAATGGTGCAGATGGCCGCGAACAGGTCTGGATGAGTCACGGTGACCATGTCAGCCGCATTGCGCCCGGATTTCAGGTATTCGGCACATCCCCCGGTGCGCCCTTTGCGATTACCGCCGACCCGTCACGAAATTTCTTTGCCGTGCAATTCCACCCCGAAGTGCACCACACCCCCAATGGCGCGAAACTTTACGAAAATTTCGTCCGGCTGGCAGGGTTCACCGGCGACTGGACGATGGCATCCTACAAGGATGAGGCGATTGCGCGCATCCGCGAACAGGTGGGCGACAAGCAGGTGATTTGCGGCTTGTCCGGCGGCGTCGACAGTTCCGTGGCGGCTGTGCTGATTCACGAAGCCATCGGCGACCAGTTGACCTGCGTGTTCGTGGACCATGGCCTGCTGCGCCTGAACGAGGCCGAAGAAGTCGTGACCATGTTCCGCGACAATTACAACATTCCGCTGATCCACGCAGATGAAGCCGATTTGTTTCTGGGAGAGTTGGACGGCGTTTCCGACCCGGAAACAAAGCGCAAGATCATCGGTCGATTGTTCATTGATGTGTTCCAGAAATACGCCAGCCAGATTGATGGCGCGGAATTTCTGGCCCAGGGCACGCTGTATCCCGATGTCATCGAATCGGTCAGCTTTTCCGGCGGGCCGTCCGTGACCATCAAAAGCCACCATAATGTCGGCGGCCTGCCCGAAAAGATGGGCCTGAAACTGGTGGAACCGCTGCGCGAATTGTTCAAGGATGAAGTGCGCGCGCTGGGGCGTGAACTGAGGCTGCCCGAAAAATTCATTGGCCGCCACCCCTTCCCCGGCCCCGGCCTTGCCATACGCTGCCCCGGTGAAATCACGCGCGAGAAGCTGGAAATCCTGCGCCGCGCCGATGCGGTTTATATCGACCAGATCCGCCGCCATGGGCTGTATGATGACATCTGGCAGGCATTCGCTGCCATTCTGCCCATGCGCACCGTGGGCGTCATGGGTGACGGGCGCACCTATGATTTCGCGCTGGCGTTGCGGGCGGTAACGTCGGTGGACGGCATGACCGCGGATTACTATCCGTTCACGCATGAATTCTTGGGCGAAACATCCACGCGAATCATCAATGAAGTGCGCGGGATCAACCGTGTCTTTTATGATTGCACGTCAAAACCCCCCGGCACGATTGAACTGGAATAATGCCTGTCGTGCTTCACGGTGTGCTGCGTTGCGCAGATGCCGCGCAGGCTGAAATTGTGCGCCGCCACCTGCCGGAACATATCCGCCTGTCGCGCGCCGAATCGGGCTGCCTGCAATTCGATGTGACGCAAGATGCAGACCCGCTTGTCTGGACTGTGTCCGAGCGTTTCGCCACCCGCGCGGCATTTGACGCCCATCAGCGACGGGTAAAGGCCAGTGCATGGGGACAGGCGACGAATGGCATCATGCGCAGCTATGAAGTGACCGATATTTTACACCCTGCGCCCGCCTGCGGGGCGAGCTTGCGCGCAGGGC
This sequence comes from Paracoccaceae bacterium, assembly GCA_020832445.1. GTDB lineage: Bacteria > Pseudomonadota > Alphaproteobacteria > Rhodobacterales > Rhodobacteraceae > Roseinatronobacter. Next base: position 102,910 of record JAFIEO010000039.1, on the reverse strand, counting down.
GTCAAAACGTCTTTTCTGAAACAAATCGCCATGCTACGCATAATGCAGGGCGGTCAAGGCCGCCGGTTCCGTGCCGGACCGGCACAGGACAGAAATGATAACAAAACCCTATGGGAGATACCTTATGAAAAAGCTGCTTCTTGCAAGCACCGCGCTGGCCTTCTCGGCAGGCGCTGCATTCGCGGATGAAATCAAGATGGGCGTGCTGCTTGGTTTCACTGGGCCGATTGAATCTGTCACTCCCTTTATGGCCGACAGTGCAGAACTGGCGTGGAAAGAAATCAGCGATAGCGGGCTGTTCCTTGGCGGTTCCACCATCACCCCTGTGCGTGCAGATTCAACTTGCGTTGACTCCTCGGCCGCTCAGGCGGCGGCAGAGCGCATGATTTCATCTGATGGCGTGGTTGCGATCATGGGCGCGGATTGCTCGGGCGTTACCATGGCTGTTTTGCAAAACGTCGCCATGTCCGCCGGTGTGCCGATGATCTCGCCCTCGGCAACATCGCCCGCATTCACCACAACCGAATCAAATGGCCTGTTCTACCGGACATCGCCTTCTGATGCGCGTCAGGGTGAAGTGATGGCCAGCGTTCTGATGGAACGCGGCATCGACAATGTGGCCGTGTCCTATGTGAATGTCGATTATGGCGCAGGGTTTGCAGATGCATTCGTATCTTCGTTCGAGGCATTGGGCGGCACTGTGACCGCACGCGTCCCGCATGAAGATGGCCGTGGCGACTACTCGGCAGAGGTTGGCACATTGGCAGCAGCCGGCGGCGATGCACTGGTGATTCTGGGCTATACCGATGGCGGCGGTTCAGTACTGCGCACGGCGTATGAATTGGGTGCATTCGATCAGTTCGCCATGGGTGACGGGATGTTCGGCGACGAACTGGTCGCATCTGTCGGCGAAGCACTGGAAGGCACAATTGGCACGATCCCCTGGGCCGCAGGTGATGGAACCGAAGCGTTCAGCGCGCTGGCACAGGCGGCGGGTATCAACTCGGAATCAAGCTTCACCCGCGAAAGCTATGACGCAGCAGCCCTTCTGGCACTGGCCGCACAGGCTGCAGGCGAAGCGACACCCGAAGGGATTGCCGCAAACATCCTGAACGTGGCCAACGCACCGGGCGAGGAAATCCTGCCGGGTGATCTGGCACGCGGTCTGCAAATTCTGGCTGATGGTGGCGAAATCAACTATATCGGCGCCACTAATGTCGAGCTTGTAGGCCCGGGCGAAGCCGCTGGCTTCTACCGTGAATATGTCGTCGAAGGCGGCGAGTTCGTCACGGTTCAGTTCCACTAACCACGAAAAGGGTCCGACAGGATCCAACGGCCCGAGGAAACCCCTCGGGCCGTTTTCCGATACCACCGGAAAACAGGTGCGGCGGAAAACAGGTTTGGCGGACAGGGAGTAACACATATGGCCATGATCAGGGTCGAGAACCTGCACAAGCATTTCGGCGGGTTCCATGCCGTTGACGGCGCATCGCTGGAAATTGAAAAGGGATCGATCACCGGATTGATCGGCCCCAACGGTGCGGGCAAGACAACGCTTTTCAATGTCATCGCGGGTGTGCTGCCGCCCACATCCGGCCGCGTGCTGATGGAAGGCGATGACATCACCGGCCTGCCCCCGCATGCGCTGTTTGCCAAGGGCCTGCTGCGCACCTTCCAGATTGCGCATGAATTCCATTCCATGAGCGTGCGCGAAAACCTGATGATGGTCCCCCCCGCGCAATCGGGTGAAAACCTGTGGTCGGCGTGGTTCCATGGTGCCCGCGTGCGCGAAGAAGAACGCCGCATCCGTGCGCGCGCCGATGAAGTGCTGGAATTCCTGACCATTGATCATATCGCCGATGAAAAAGCAGGGCAGATTTCGGGCGGCCAGAAAAAGCTGCTGGAACTGGGCCGCACCATGATGACCGATGCGCGCATCGTTTTTCTGGACGAAGTGGGCGCAGGCGTGAACCGCACGCTTCTGAACACCATTGCCGATGCGATTGTGCGCCTGAACAAGGAACAGGGCTATACCTTTGTCGTGATTGAACATGACATGGAATTCATTGGCCGCATCTGTGATCCGGTGATCTGCATGGCCGAAGGCAAGGTTCTGGCCCAAGGCACGCTGGACGAGATCAAATCGAATGAACAGGTCATAGAGGCCTATCTGGGCACCGGCCTGAAAAACAAGGTCAAAGCCGAGGAGGGCGCGCTGTGATGTGGTTGCGCGCCGACAGCATGAGTATTTGGAGCAAGATGAACAACGCAAAAGGTGCGCGCCATGGATAAGCCCGTTCTGATAGGCGAAGCCATGACCGGCGGATATGGCGGCGCGGATATTCTGCATGACTGCACAATTGCAGTGGATAAAGGCCAGATTGCCGTGATTGTCGGCCCCAATGGCGCGGGCAAATCCACCGCCATGAAAGCCGTGTTCGGCATGTTGAAACTGCGCAAAGGGTCCGTGCGCCTGAATGACGAGGATATTACCGGACTGGCCCCGCAGGCGCGTGTCCTCAAGGGTATGGGGTTTGTTCCGCAGACAAGTAACATTTTCCCATCCATGAGCGTGGAAGAAAATCTGGAAATGGGCGCGTTTATCCGCCGTGACGATTTTCATGAAACGATGGAACAGGTGTATGAGCTGTTTCCAATTCTGCGCGACAAGCGCAGGCAGGCAGCGGGCGAATTGTCCGGCGGGCAGCGCCAGCAGGTTGCCGTGGGGCGCGCGCTTATGACCAGACCTTCGGTTCTGATGCTGGATGAACCGACCGCAGGTGTCAGCCCGATTGTGATGGACGAATTATTCGACCGGATTATCGAGATTGCACGCACGGGCATATCCATCCTTATGGTGGAACAAAACGCACGCCAAGCCCTTGAAATAGCAGATAAAGGCTATGTCATGGTGCAAGGCGCAAACCGCTACACCGACACCGGCCGCGCGCTTCTGGCCGATCCGGATGTGCGCAAAAGCTTTTTGGGGGGCTGATCAGGATGGAACCGCTAAACGCGCTTGTCAGCGTGACAAACTTCATGCTGATCCCTGCCTTTGCCTATGGCAGCCAGTTGGCGCTTGGCGCGCTGGGGATCACGCTGATCTATTCGATCCTGCGTTTTGCCCATTTCGCCCATGGTGACACAATGGCGCTGGGAACGGCGGCGGTTATCGGGGGGACGTTCTTTTTGCAGACGCTAGGCGTCAGCATTCACCCCCTGCCAACCGCGCTTCTGGCCCTGCCTTTCGGGATGTTGGTGCTGATCGGCTATCTGTTGATCACTGACCGGCTGGTTTACCGCTACTACCGCCGCGTCAAGGCCAAGCCCATGATCTTTGTGATGGCATCGCTTGGGGTCATGTTTGTCACCAACGGCATTACCCGCCTGTTCATGGGCGTTAGTGAAACGCGTTTTGAAGATGGCGAAAGGTTCCTGTTTTCGGTCAGGGACTTCCGCGAATTTACAGGCTTGGCCGAAGGTATGGCGCTGCGCAGTTCGCAGGCCATAACCATTGTCACCGCGCTGATTGTGATGGTGGTGCTGTTCTGGTTTCTGAACCGCACACGTTCGGGCAAATCCATGCGCGCCTATTCCGATAATGAGGATCTGGCGTTGTTGTCGGGCATTAACCCCGAACGCGTGGTTATCATCACTTGGGCGATCACCGGCATGCTGCTGGTGACTGCGGGCACGCTTTACGGGTTGGATAAGGGGTTCCGCCCGTTCAACTATTTCCAGTTGCTGCTGCCGATGTTTGCAGCGGCCATTCTGGGGGGGCTTGGGTCACCCGTGGGCGCAATCGTAGGTGCGTATATCGTGGCTTTTGCCGAAATGGGCGTCACCTATGCGTGGCGGCGCGTGTTCACCTATCTGATGCCCGAAGGGCTGGAGCCGACATCCATGATGCAGCTGTTGCCAGTGGATTATAAATTTGCGGTCACCTTCGCAATTCTGGTGGTTGTGCTGCTGTTCCGCCCGACAGGTATTTTCAAGGGGAAAGTGCTATGAACCTGACTGCGCGCGATCTGGGTCTGTTTGCGCTGATGGGGGCCGTTCTGGCAATGGTCGGCATGTTTCAAAGCCCCCAGCTGGCGATCACCATTCTGAACATGAGCCTGATTTCCGCCATCATGGCCTTGGGCGTGAATATGCAATGGGGATATGCGGGCCTGTTCAATGTGGGTGTCATGGGCTTTACCGCGGTGGGCGGGCTGGCCGTGGTGCTGATTGCGCAACCCCCCGTGCCGGAAGCATGGGCCGCGGGCGGGCTTGGAATAATGCTGGGGCTGATGCTGGGTGTCGCCACCATTCTGGCCGCTGTTGCCGTTTACAAGGCCATGTCCCCCGGAAAAATGCGGGGCGCTGCAATATTTGGTGTTCTGGCGGTGGGGTATTTGCTGACCAGCTATGTATTCGGTCCCGCAAAAAGTGCGGTGCAAGCGGTCAACCCCGCATCAGAAGGGTATCTGGGCGGGCTGAACATGCCTGTCATTCTGGCATGGCCTGTGGGCGCGGTATTCGCGGCAGGGGTCGCATGGGTGGTGGGCAAGATCAGTCTGGGGTTGCGGTCCGACTATCTGGCCATTGCCACTTTGGGTATATCCGAAATTGTCATCGCGGTTTTGAAACATGAACGCTGGCTGGCGCGTGGCGTCAATAACGTGACCGGCATTGACCGGCCTGTTGCACGCCCCGTGGAATTGCAGCCCTTGCCCTGGGTTCAATCCCTTGCGGAAACCTTGGGCTGGAGCCTGTCGCAAACGGCCTCTGTGGTGTCAGGCTTAGGATATGCAGGCTTGTTTCTGATCGTGCTTGGCCTGCTGATCTGGCTTGCGGAACGCGCGCTGAATTCCCCTTGGGGCCGGATGATGCGCGCCATCCGCGACAATGAGGTTTCCGCCCGCGCGATGGGCAAGAATGTAACCAGGCGCCACCTGCATATTTTTGTTCTGGGGTCTGCGGTGTGCGGGCTGGCGGGGGCGATGATGGTGTCTATGGATGGCCAGCTAACCCCCGGCAGCTACGAGCCGCTGCGCTTCACCTTCCTGATCTGGGTGATGGTGATTGTCGGCGGGTCCGGCAATAACTGGGGCGCTGTGCTGGGCGCGTTCGTGATCTGGTTTTTGTGGGTTCAGGTGGAACCGGCGGGGCGTTGGTTCATGGAACTTGTGACATCTGGCATGGCGGACGGGTCTGACCTGAAGCAGCACCTGTTATCATCTGCCGCCTATATGCGGCTTCTGACCATGGGGGTGGCGTTGCTGTTGATGCTGCGCTTCGCGCCCCGTGGCCTGATACCGGAACGCTGATGCGCCCCGCCTGCGCCATAGTTCTGCCTGCGGCGGGGCTGGCACGGCGCATGCGCGGCGGGGACAAGTTGCTGGAACAGGTGGGCGGCATGGCCTTGTTGCGCCATGTCGCAATGCAAGCGTTGCACGCAAGTGCCGATGTTGCCGTGACCCTGCGCCCGTCAGCGGCAGAACGGTTGGCTGTGATTGCTGATTTGCCACTAACAATCTTGCGCATACCCGACGCAGATGAAGGTATGGCCGCCAGCCTGCGGGCCGGGGCTGGTTGGGCACACGAGACACAGTCCAGCGCGTTGATGATCGCCCTGCCCGACATGCCCGATGTCACTGCCACAGATTTTGGCGCGCTGATCAATGCGCAGGCAAAACACCCCGAACACTGCCTGCGCGCGGCAAGTGCCGATCATGTGCCGGGCCATCCCGTAATTCTGCCAAAGGCTTTATTTGCGGCGATTCAGGCGCTTCAGGGGGATCAGGGCGCGCGCGAAATACTGCGCGCCCATCCCCCGTATCTGCACCCGCTGTCAGGCCAGCGCGCGCTGACCGATCTGGACACGCCCGAAGACTGGGACGCGTGGCGCAAGGCACAGGGCTAGGCCTGTCAGGGGGGCGCAGCCGGTCTTTTGCAGACTTCGGGCAAGTCCCAGGGTGCGGGCTTTGTTCATGGCCTCACCGTCCGCATCAGCCCCCTTGAAGCCGCGCCCTGTTCAGTGCCAGCCAGTATGCGGTTTGAATCAATGGACCATTGTGCACTTCGCCAGTGCCAATCAGCGCCATCAGCCGGTCAAACGGTATGACATGGCTGCGGATATTCTCGGCCTCGGTTTCCAGACCGGAAACCCCTTCATTCGCGCGCGACAGATCGCATAACGCAACATAGGAATACAGATATTCCGATATCGCGCCCGGTGACGGATAGGACGCACCCACCGGAACAAGCGCATCTCTCATCAGGTGAAGCTGCGCTTCTTCCTGTGTTTCGCGCAGCGCGCATTCTTCGGGGGTTTCGCCGGGATCAATACGCCCGGCAATGGGTTCCAGCGACCAGCAATTCACATCGCCCCGAACATAGGGGCCATAGCGGAACTGCTCTATCACCAGCACAAGATCCAGCTTCGGATCATAGGGCAGCAAGGTGACAGCGTCACTCATAACGAAAGCGGCACGCCGGACGACTTTGCTATCGCGGCCATCAAAGCAACGAAAACTCAGATCATCAACCTGAACCCCGAAGAAATAAGCATAGGGCTGCATCCGCTGGCGCGATACCACATCGCCACGGTTCCAATCCCCGCGCAAGGTTGCGGGCTGTGCCGCCTGCCCCGCGCGTATCTGCGATGACGCATGCGCAAGCAGCATGGGATAGCGGGTTTTCAGCACCTCTGGCGCATAGATTGCGCCAAGTGCGAACAGCTCTCGTGTGGCAATCAAGGCGGCATCGGCGTGACCTGCGCACCAATCGGAAAAGGACCAATGCTGCGCCAGACCCGGCGCTACGGTTTCGGGACCATACACCTGCGCCTGAACCGGACCGCCATCAGACTGCACCGTGATGCCGCCCCGGTGATAGTCAAAAAGCGCCTCATAAAAATCCAGTCGCGCAAGGGCATTTGCATCCAGGCTGACCAAAACTCCATCAGCCTGTTCAGTCGCGGCGCGCGCCAAAACGGGGTATCCCGATACATTGAACTGCATGAATTCCGGCGCAATGGCCGGACGTGCAGGAACCTGCGCGCCCAAGACTGCGGCCCTTAGCCCGTCATGGCGCAACGTGCCGAACAGGAACACATCTGTCATCATCGCTCAAACCGCCGCGCTTCTGCCCAACGGAAAATCAGCGTCAGGGCAATTCCTGTACCGACGATCATGCCGCCCAGCATCAGCATGAAATCCAGATCCGTCATCCGCACAAGATGATCCACAAATACCCCAACGAAGCCCAGAAACGCCTCTTCCAGATTGGAATATCGCACACGATATCCATGCCAGAAAACATGGTAGGTGCCAAACAGCGTCAGGGCCAGAAACAAGGTCAGAATAACACCTTGCAACGTATGGAATACGGATTGCACGAAGCTGGCGTCGATATGCCTGCCCACGAAACGCCAGCCAACAAACGCTGCTATGCCTGCCAGATACAGGCTGCCATCATCACGGCGCGGCGGGTGTTCATAGAGTATTTTGTAGCTTTCGCCCGCATAGAATGCGAGCGCTGCAAAGAAAATGGCCGCGGCCAATCTGGTTAATGTCGGCATAATGTCATCCGCTATACAACCAGTTCTTACTACGGGGTGTTTGACAGCTTAACAACCGCAGGTCTGGTATTGGGCCTTAGCTTTCGGTCGGTCGTTGCAATACAAGCTGTGTAACGTCGCAACTGCCTGATCGAAACGCACCTGCGCACGACGTCAGATAAAATTCCCACATCCGCCGAAAACGCGTGTCATACCCAAGCGCCGAAATTTCGGGCCATTTTTCCGTAAAGGTCTGATGCCAGCGCCGCAGGGTTTCTGAATAGCTTTGCCCGAAATCATGGGTATCACTATAGACCAGCCCGCTGGCCTCTGCCACCCGCCGCACAGGTCCGGGCGCGCCCAACATTCCACCCGGGAAAATGTATTTCTGAATAAAATCAACATGATTTCGGTAACTCTTAAACCGCTCATCCGGCACCATGATGATCTGGATTACCGCATTTGCGCTAGGTTTAAGCAGGTCGCGGACGGATTTGAAATAGGTTGGCCAATAAGCCTCGCCCACCGCCTCGAACATCTCGATGGATGCGATGCCGTCATACTGGCCGCGCGTGTCGCGGTAATCCTGCAAGCGGATTTCGACGCGGTCCTGCACCCCTGCGGCTGCCATACGCGCAACGGCATAATCGTGCTGTGCCTGCGAAATCGTCAACCCCGTGACCCTAAGTCCACGCCTTACGGCTGCGTATTCCGCAAACCCGCCCCAGCCACAGCCGATTTCCAGAACACTATCGCCAGCCCTGACGCCCATTCTGTCAACCATCGCGGCGTATTTTGCCTCTTGCGCGGATTCCAGACTTTCTTGTCCTGTCCTGAAAATCGCCGAGGAATATGTCATGCTGTCATCCAGCCACAGCTTGTAGAAATCATTCCCCAAATCATAGTGATAGGCGATGTTCTTGCGCGCCTGTGTCCTGGAATTTGCACGCATCCAATGGCGCAGCCGTTCCACCGCGCGCACCAGTTTCATCGGCAACACCTCGTCATACAGTGACGGGTTGTCATCATTGATCAGATCCATGAACGCTTGCAGGTCAGGCGTGCTCCAGCCGCCTTCCATATAGCTTTCGGAAAATCCGATATCGCCTTCACGCACAAGGCGCGCAAACAGGTCGGGATCATGAACTGTTATTGCGGCAACATGGCCCGACTGTTGCCCCTGAAACCGAAAAATACGCCCGTCCGGCAACGTGACATCCAGCCGCCCCTTGTTCAGGCGCATGGCCATCGCATGCGCCGCGCCAAAGAAACGCGGCAGGTTTTCCTGATTATCAAGTGTTGTCAGAACCTGTGGCATCATGGTGTCACATAATATTGTGTCGTCACGCATTGGCAATATGGTCCTTGTCCCTGTCGCATGTTCAAGTTTTTTTCATTTTCTCATAGGCATCCAGTGCGCGATTGCGCCCCTGCGCCAGATCGACCACTGGACCTGGCCGCCTGTCATGCGCACTCAGCCCCCATGCGCGCGGGCAGGCATCGAAGAATGACAATGCCGTGTCAGGCGGTGCGCTGCTGAGTTCGGCAAGCCAAGCCCTGCGGTATCGGGCCTTCGGGTCGAATTTCTGCGCCTGCGTATCGGGGTTGAAAATGCGGAAATAGGGCGCGGCATCCGGGCCGGAACCGGCCACCCATTGCCAGCCCATGGCATTTGCGGCCGGGTCCCAATCCACAAGGCAGTGCGCAAACCACTCCTGTCCGACACGCCAATGCACCAGCATGTGTTTTGTCAGATAGGATGCAACCAGCATCCGCGCACGGTTGTGCATGCGCCCTGTGACATACATCTCGCGCATGGCCGCATCCACAACATCAATGCCAGTGCGGCCCTGTTTCCAGCGCAGCACAGCGCTGTTTGTGTCCTGCCACCCGAAACTATCCCAACCCTCGCGCCAGTTTTGCGTCGTGATATGCGGTGTGTGATAGATCAGATGATAGGCAAATTCGCGCCAGACAAGCTCTTTCAGGAAATGCTCGGCCCCCGGTTTGCCTGCATCCAATGCGTGCTGGCCTGCATGCCACATTGCAACCGGGCTGATTTCGCCATAAGTCAGGTTTTCCGACAGGCCAGAGCATACATCGCGATCCAGAAAGTCACGCTGGTCCTTATACTGTGCGACGTTGCAATCCATGAACCGCGCAAGCCGCGCCTGCGCTGCACCCTCGCCGATATGCAAATGCGCCCGCACCACGTCCGCCCCGCGATTCATGCCAGCCCCAAGGCCCCAATCCGCCAGGTTATCGCTGTCAGGCCAATACTCCGGCGCTTGTATGTATTTGGGTGCAGGCAATGATGCCGCGACATCCATATCTTTTACCGCACGCCAGAACGGCGAGTAGACCTGATAGAACTTGCCTTGACCGGTCTGCACCTGCCACGGTTCAAACAGCAGATGGCCCGAATGGCTTTTGGCGTCGCAGCCCATGTCGCATAGGGCCGCCTTGACCTTCTTGTCGCGTTCGATCTGGTCAGGGTCATATTGGCGCCCCCACCAAACCGCTTTTGCGCCTGCCTGCCTGACCAGATCGCGCAGCACATCAACCGCATCCCCTTTGCGCAATATCAGCCGCGCGCCGATACGTTCCAGATTTCTGGCAAATTCCTCCAACCCCAGCCCAAGGCGCCATCGGGGGGCCGCGCCCAAGGTTTCCACAAGGCCATCGCAAACAAAAACAGCAATCACAGGCCGCCCCGATGACACAGCCGCATGTAGTGCGGGATTATCAGCCAGACGCAAATCCCGCCGAACCCACCAGATAACAGGGGAAGTCTGTGTCACGTTGCCTCAAGCTTCATCTTGCTAAAAATACTCATATCGCCACGCTGCGGCATTCTAACCGGCGCGCTTTCACAAAACCTGATCTAGCGCCAGAATTAACGCGTCAAGATCATCGGGTGTCGTATAATGCACAAAGGACAGCCGCAGCACACCATGTGCCGGTTCAATCCCCAACCCCTGCAATGCACGGTCGGCATAAAAGCTGCCTCCCCCCGCCATGATCCCCTTCGCGGCAAGGGCCTGAGCCAGCTCAAGGCCCGGACGGGCATGCTCCAGCGCGACCGTGGGCGCGCGGCCAGCCGCCTGTTCAGGCCCGATCAGGCGCAGGTCGTTTCGGCCCTTCACATAGTCCAGCAAGGGTTGCAACACGCGCGTTTCATGCGCGCGCATCAGGTCATGCACCTGCGCCATGCGCGCGGCGTCACCCAGTCCCGCGCTCTGCTTGAAATGATGGGTATGCAGCGCATCAAAATAATCTGCCATACCTGCACAGGCCGCAATCTGCGCATGGTCCGGTCCCGCAGGTGTGAAGCGCTTGTAAAGCACATCGGCATTGAAATAATGCGCCTGATTGGGCAATTGCCCGCCCAGATTACGGCGCACCACCATCAGGCCCTGATGCGGCCCGTAGGTTTTATAGGCAGAAAACAAGTATATATCCGCCCCCAACGCGCCCACATCCGGCAGGCCATGGGGCGCATAAGACACCCCGTCGACGCAAGACCAGATACCCGCGCGCCGCAACCCGTCACAGATTTGCGCCACCGGATTGATTTCACCCACAACATTCGAGCAATGCGGGAAACATACAAGCCGCACCTTGTCATCAATCAAGCGCCAAAGTGCGTCTGCGTCCAGATGGCCGCTGGTGGGGTCGATCTGCCATTCGCGCACGATGATCCCGCGCGCCTCCAGCCGCCGCCACGGGCCTGAATTCGCTTCATGGTCCTGATTGGTCACGACAACCGCATCACCCGGCGACAGCATTTCGCCAAAGGCCTGCGCCAGAACATAGGTATTCGCACTGCTCGACGGGCCGAAGCTTAGCTCGTCACCCTGCACGCCCATCATCGCGGCCAGACGGGTGCGCGCCTCGTCCATCTCGGCCCCGGCCGCCTGCGACGCGGCATAAGCGCCATAGGGCTGAACCTTGCGTTCATGATAATAGCGAAACAGCCGGTCGATCACCGGCTTGCAGGTATAAGACCCGCCCGCGTTTTCAAAGAAGCGCTGGCCATCCAGCGCGGGCCGGGCAAAGGCCGGAAACATGTTGCGGACGAAATCTGTATCAAGTGCGGGAGTGGTCATTGCAGGGTTTCCCTTGGTCGGTTTTCCCTGCCAGTCTGCGTTGCCAAACCGGCGGACACAACCCGCAGCTTACCCCGCGCCCAGAATCACCCGGACATAATGCTGGGTTTCGGCAAACGGGGGAATGCCACCATGCGCTTCTACCGCGCCGGGGCCTGCGTTATATGCCGCAAGCGCCAGTCGCCAATCGCCGAATTTGTCATACATCATACGCAGATAGCGCGCACCACCATCCAGATTTTGCTGCGGGTCATGCGGATCGACACGCAGCATCTGTGCGGTTGCAGGCATCAACTGCGCCAACCCGATCGCGCCCTTATGCGACACTGCGGACGCATTCCAGCGGCTTTCCTGATGCACCAGGCGCAAGAACAGATCTTCAGGAATCCTGTGCCGGCGCGCGGCACCCCGGGCCAATTCGGCAAACGCGCCCATTTCGGGGCCGGAATAGCGCGGAATGGCGGGTTCGTCCTGCGCCTTGTCACGCGCATTCGGCAACAACCGCACAGAGGCGGAATATTGTTCAGACAAACGCCCGTCAATGACACGCGCTGCCCGCGACACCACATCGGACCGCCCGGCCCCGTCACCGCCGCGCGACAGGTTAAGCCCCTGCCCGAACACGCCGGAGGGGGCAGATGTGAAGATCATTGCAAGGCAGGATAGTAGAATGACTACGCGCATAGCGAAGTTTATTACCGCAAATCAGCAAACAGAACTATAGGCAAAATACACATCGCGCGCGGTAAAATCCGCGAATTTTACCCAGCTATCCGCCTGTCGCTGCATTCCTTGCTTTACCCCGCGCGGCCAATGATAGAAAACAGCCCCTAAACCAAACGCAGATTCTAGATGACACGCAGGGGGCTTATATGGCTGGATCGGTGAACAAGGTAATTTTGATTGGCAATCTGGGGCGCGATCCTGAAGTGCGCACCTTCCCTGATGGCGGCAAAATCTGCAACCTTCGCATTGCGACATCCGAACGCTGGCGCGACCGGGCCTCTGGTGAACAGCGAGAGCGCACTGAATGGCACAATGTCGTGCTGCGCGGCGAAGGGCTGGTCCGCGTGGCCGAGCAGTATTTGCGCAAAGGCTCGAAAATCTATGTCGAGGGCACGCTGCAAACCCGCAAATGGCAAGACCAAAGCGGTCAGGACCGCTATTCCACCGATGTGGTGGTTGCGGGCATGGGCAGCACCCTGACCATGCTGGACGGGCGCGGCGAAGGTGGCGGCGGCGGCGGGTCAGCAGGCGGCAGCGGCGGCGGGCAGGACCGCGATCAGGGCTATGGGGCCAGCTATGGTAGCGCGGGTAGTTCCGCACCGGCAGGCCCGTCCGACATGGATGACGAAATTCCGTTCTAAGCCCCGCTTGACGGGTCCGGCGTCGCAGGCTAATGAGGCGCCAATGCGGGTGTAGCTCAATGGTAGAGCAGCAGCTTCCCAAGCTGAATACGAGGGTTCGATTCCCTTCACCCGCTCCAATCCCGACAGTGGTGCAAGGGGCAAGGCAAAGGGGCCGCAATGGTATCTGATTCCTTCTCCCATATCCGTGGCTGGGTCTTTGATCTGGACAACACGCTGTATCCCCCCGAAATTCGCCTGTTCGACCAGATCGAGCAACGCATGACTGCCTTCCTGATGCAGGAACTGAAGGTGGATCAGGCCAGCGCGAACCGGTTGCGTAAACAGTATTGGGCAACCTATGGCACCACGCTTGCGGGACTGATGCAGTGCCACGGCATTGACCCGGACCCATATCTGCACGAGGTCCACGATATTGATTTTTCAGTGATCGCACCGGATCCCAACCTGCGCGACCGGATCGCAGGCCTGCAAGGGCGCAAAATCGTCTACACCAACGGGTCCCGCGACTATGCCAATAAGGTTCTGGACGCGCGCGGCCTGTCGGGTATTTTCGATGCGGTCTACGGGGTCGAGAATGCCAATTACAGGCCAAAGCCTGAACGTGCCGCGTTCGAGCATGTGTTTGCGCAAGACGGGATTGACGTCAGCACCGCCGCAATGTTCGAAGATGACCCCCGCAATCTTGCGGCCCCGTTCGAGATGGGCATGCGCACCGTGCATGTCGCACCGCAAAGTCATGCCTCTCCGTTCATTGATCACCATACGGATGACCTGACAGCGTTCCTGACGCTTCTGGGCAAGTAGCGCGGCATCATGTCACGCAGCATTGCCGCACCGGAAAAACTATATCCGGAATTATCAAATACCGGAGATTATGAAAATGACCATGACAGCCACCCAGCCATCCAAAACCCCCACATTCCTGAAAAACGAACCTTGGGGCATCTGGGCAGGCATCTTGTTTGTGATTGCCACACTGGTGACTGCAATCGTGACCATGGGGCTTCCGGGGTTGGTGCTGGTCATGGTGCCTGCGGCACTGGGCATGCTGGCACTGCTGTGCTTCATCGTGTTCGGGTGACACGCGGCGACGCAACTGATTTATTGCCGGATGCTGCCTTTGGCCGCATTGCACCTGCGCGCCATGGCGCTAATGTCTGACCCAAGCTTGATAAAGGGTAAGATATGCGTGAAACAGTCGATATTGTGGTTTCGGGCGGGGGAATTGCCGGTCTAACCGCGGCAGCAGCATTCGGATCGCAGGGCTACAGCGTGTTGTGCGTCGACCCCACGCCACCCGTAATGGCCGAAGCGGACCCCAGTTCAGACTTGCGCACAACGGCATTTTTGCAACCTTCGGTCAAGATACTGGAAACGGCGGGGCTTTGGCACAGGTTCGCCGCCCATGCCACACCCTTACAGGTGATGCGCATCGTCGATGCGGGCGGCGACACCAATGAGCCGCGTGTCAGCCATGATTTCAACGCAGCCGATATTTCCGACCAACCCTTTGGCTGGAACCTGCCCAATTGGCTGTTGCGGCGTGAATGCGTTGCACGGCTGGATGAGCTGCCGAATGTCACCTTTCGGCCGGGTGTCGGGACCAAATCCCTGCTCACGCGTGAAACTGCCGCATTGATAGGGTTAAGTGATGGAACTTCAGTATCGGCGCGGCTGTTGGTTGCGGCGGACGGGCGCAATTCACCTATGCGCGGCGCACTTGGGATCGGGGTGAGCACAACCCGTTTCGGGCAAAAGGCCCTTGCCTTCGCGGTGACCCACCCCATACCCCATGACAATGTTTCCACCGAAATCCATCGTTCCGGCGGGCCGTTTACCCTTGTGCCGCTGCCCGACCGCGATGGCAAACCCTGCTCTGCCATCGTCTGGATGGAAACCGGACCAGAAGTTGCCCGCCTTGCCGCCCTGTCCGACGCAGAATTCGAGGCAGAGATGAACACACGCTCTTGCGGGGTGTTGGGGGAATTGCGTCTGGCGACACGCAGGACAGTCTGGCCGATCATCAGCCAGATCGCTGAACGCTTCCACGGCGAACGCACGGCATTGATGGCAGAAGCGGCCCATGTGGTGCCCCCGATCGGCGCGCAGGGGCTGAACATGTCACTGGCGGACCTGACAGCACTTGTCGACCTGGCCACGCCCGACAATTTGGGATCTGCTGAAATGCTGCGCGCCTATCACCGCAGGCGCTACCCTGATGTTGCACTGCGTGTCGCTGGCGTGGGCATGCTGAACCGCGCGTCCATGATCGCGGCGCAACCGATGCGGGATATGCGCGCCAGAATGCTGGACATGATGTATTCAACATCCCCCGTTCGCCACGCCCTGATGAAAATGGGCATTGGTGTCAGCTAGGGCATGATGCGATCAGGTTGAAGCATCCGGTTTGTGTGGGGCGCAGGCATGAAGCTGTCTTTTGCGCTTGGATAAAGCCCGCGCCATTGGGGGGCCGGGGTCTGCCGATCCAACATTAGAGGAATGCACTTTATGCAAGCTGCATACTCTTGCGTTCAAACGCTTGGCGTATCGCTGGGCAAATCGGCAGGCCGCGGGACGGCCAGACCTATGGCGCGGCGGGCTGCGCCCTTTGCTCCGCGCCTTTGGGGGTGCGCTTCACGCCGCGAATTGCCAACCATGCGCGCCCATCTGACATAACAATCCTACACGGCATTGCGAAAACGCGGGACTATTTTACACCGCGCGTGGCTGCACCGAACGCCGCTGGCGTTAATTTCCCGCGTCGCTTGAACATGCGCCACGCAGTGAAAAATATTTCAACCCGAACTATGCCTTGAACTGCACCGAAGTGCTGCTTATCTTCACGATTGGCAGGTGCTGCTCTTCTCGTGTGTAGCCCTTTTCCAGTGGCCGATAAGCATCTCCGAGGGAGCTGGCTCTGACATGGTCCTGGCCTTGTTATCTGGTGCCCACCTGAACACTCAGGCTCTCGGGAAATTCACGCCACCACGGTTGCTGCGGGCCTGCCACCTTACGATTTTTCCGAAATTCTGATCGGCACCATATCGCTGTGACGCACGCCGTCACCGCCATGATGGTCGTCATCATCATCATCTTCAAACCCCATGCGCATTATGCGAATCGCAAACTGCGCGCCGGCAAAAACCAGACCGTTGAAAAAGAAGATCAGGAACAAACCCAGCAACCCGTCGCTTGATCCAAACACCAGACGTTGCAGATTACCGATGTTGAAATAGATCAGGATCGCGGTGAACACCGCAGACAGGCCAAACCCTATCGCCACCTGTTGTATATAGAGTTTGACGAGTTTAGGCATTTCAACTTCCTGACATGACGATATGGTTTGATGATAAGCACGCACTGCTTGAAAACAAGGGATGCTCGCAGATCCAGACCAATTGTCGCGGGCATCCGCTGGTTGCAGCGCGGCGTGGGCACCGCATATAACTTGCCCCCAATGGCTTTAGCACCTATCCAGCGCACATGCGCATTCTGAACAATATCGTCACTGATCGCGGGTCAAAATACGCCGTATCCGGTGGTCCCTGCCGCGACGGTGAAGAGGCACGCAAATTTGTGGCCTTGCTGAAACAGGACCGCAAATTTGCAAAGGCCACACATAACAGCTGGGGCCTGATCTGCGCGGATGGTCCGTTGAAAAGTGATGATGGCGAAGCGGGGGCTGGCATGACAATCCTGCGGATGCTGGAACGTGAAGGGCTGCGCGACCATATTATTGTCGTCACACGCTGGTATGGCGGAAAACACCTTGGCGGTGACCGTTTTCGGCATGTGCAAACGGCCGTGCGGCATTATATGGCGCAGATGTAGACTGCCGCGACCCGAAATGACCGCAAGACCCAGATACCTGCAAAACACCGAATATCTGCAAGACAAGGCATCCCGCCCGTGATCGTGATAGAACATGGCCCCCAGGGCAAACCCGCGCTTTTTGAATCGCCGCGCGAATTGCTGGTCGCGTGGCAGCCGCAAGATGTGCGCCCCGTACTGGCCCGGGCAGAGCGCGCGCGCCGCCAGGGCGCATGGATTGCCGGCTATCTTGCCTATGAGGCCGGCCATGTGTTTGAGGAACGTTTGCACAGCTCGCTCAAGGCTGATGGCAGTGCGCCTTTGGTCGTGCTGGGGTGTTATGATGCACCGGCATCTGCCGACGCAGTTCTGCAACAAGCCGCAGAAACTGCGACGGCGGCACGGCTTGCCCCGTTGCGCCCTGTGGTGGACCAAGCGGCCTATGACCATGCCTTCGCACGGCTGCAAGACTATATCGCGGCGGGCGATTGCTACCAGATCAACCTGACCTTTCCGCTTGCAACCGCGTTGGTGTCGGGCACAGGGCTGGGCTTGTATGGCGCGTTGCGCGCCCGTCAATCTGTAGGCTTTGGGGCCTTTATTGATGTCGGAACAGGGCCTGCCATCATCTCGCGCAGTCCGGAATTGTTCTTTCATGTGACAGGTGGCATCATCGAAAGCCGACCCATGAAAGGAACCGCACCGCGCAGCCCCGACCCCGTGCGCGATGCGGCCTTGTTGCAGGAGTTGCTGGACAGCGAGAAATCACAGGCCGAAAACCTGATGATCGTCGATCTGTTGCGCAATGACATTGCCCGCATTTCCGAGGTCGGGTCTGTCCATGTGCCGGAACTTTTTGCCATCGACAGTTTCGCCACCGTCCACCAGATGAGCAGCCGGATTCAGGGGCGCTTGCGCGACGGGGCCGACCTGCCGGGCCTGATGGCGGCATTGTTTCCCTGCGGTTCCATCACGGGGGCGCCGAAAATCCGCGCCATGCAGATCATCGCAGAACTCGAACCCCATCCGCGCGGCGTCTATTGCGGGGCGATCGGCTGGGCCGCACCATCGGGGGATCAATGCTGGTCCGTGGGCATCCGGACCTTGCGCATGTCGCCAGACGGTCAGATACTGGCAAATGTGGGCGGCGGCGTGGTTCAAGACAGCACCGCCACCGGCGAATGGGAGGAAGCGTTGTGGAAAGCACGCTATATGCAGGCGCTGATCAACCCGGACTGAAATTGATTGAAACCATGTATTGGGACGGGCACGCCGCGCGCAACTGGCCACTGCATCTGGCAAGGCTGCAAGCGGGCGCGCGCGTGCTGGGGTGGTCGTGCCCGCAACCGGTGATACACGGCCCCGGCCACCCCGCCAGATTGCGCCTGACACTGGATGCGCATCGCACAGTCAAGATAGAATCACACGCCCTGCCCCCTGCTGCCAAACTTTGGCGCATAGGTCTGGCACAAGAACGCCTGAATTCATCAGACCCATGGCTGCGCATCAAATCAACCCGTCGCGCAATATATGACAATGCGCGCGCAACCCTTCGCAGTGATCTGGATGAACTGATTTTTCTGAATGAACGCAATGAGGTATGCGATGGAACCATCACCACTGTCTTCTTTGACCGTGGTGCAGGGCTGCGCACACCGCCGCTAACGTCCGGCTTGCTGCCCGGTGTCTTGCGTGCGTCACTTGATTGTCCCGAAGAACCCTTGTTGGCAAGCGATCTGCCACATGTGCGCCTATGGGTTGGAAACGCTTTGCGCGGCCTGATACCGGCAAGCTATATCACAACGTAAAATACCCGTGCTTCAATGAATGGTCGGGGCGATAGGATTCGAACCTACGACCTACGGTACCCAAAACCGTCGCGCTACCAAGCTGCGCCACGCCCCGACTGAGGGCTATGTAACGAGGTTGCCCGCCCAAGAAAAGAGGCAATCTTGCCTTTGGCAGAAGAAACCGCATCGCATAGCGTTATGGATCACAAGGCCAGAGCGCAATACCGTCATCAAGGCGCGGGTGGCGCAACTCTGACCCGACATCGATGCCCATTGAACGCGACAATCCACCGTTGATTTCCAGCACCATCAACACATTATCCCCACCGGGAATCGGTGTTGTGTCATGCGGGATGGCGTTGTGATGCACATGGGTCACAGCCCCTGTCGGATCGACAAAAATCATATCCAGCGGAATCAATGTATTGCGCATCCAAAACGACGGGCTGGTCGGTGCCTCGAATATGAACAGCATGCCCGCAGATCTTGGCAGGTGTTCGCGATTCATCAGCCCCTGTGCGCGCAGCGCTTCGGTATCGGCCACCTCTATGCTGAAGCGCGCCTGCCCCCAATCGCCGCGCAGATCGACACGTTCCGCACTGCATGCCGCCTGAAGCGGCCCGCCTGCGGCCAGCACCGCCATTGAAAACAGTGCAATCGCGACAACGCGGCGAAACATCAGGCGCCACCTGCAATATCACTGCCTTGACGCAGATGCGGCATGCTCGCTTCCCAGGGCTCGATCGACACGGCCATACGCCCGCGCTCCCCTTCGGCCACGCGTATCGCCAGCGCTTCGCCCGGCTGCAATTCGGCCAGACCGGCGCGGCGCAGGGTTTCCATATGGACAAACACATCTTCGGGCTTGCCAAATACATTGGCGAACCCGAACCCCTTGACCTTGTCAAACCACTTCACGCGCGCAGGTTCCAGCGGAATGGACATATCCACACCAGAAGGCGCCGCATCAGTATTATCAACGGTCGTGCCGTCTTCGCCTTCGGGCGGCAGCACCTCCAATACCTCAACAGTCTGAAGGCCGCGTGCCGTCTTTTGCGCATTGATGGTAATGCGCGCACCGTCACACACAGAATTCAGGCCGAAATTGCGCAGCGCATTCGCATGCAATAAGATATCCGATCCTGCACCAGCGGCCACAATGAACCCGAACCCTTTGCTGGGGTCAAACCATTTGACGACACCGGAATATTTTTCTGTCGTCTCGTCAGGCGAAGTCATGTTTACTTGTTCCACATCTCATATTTGTATCGATCACGGCATGTCCATCCGCATCCTCCGCCGGATATCAAAAGCATCATAACGCCACGCGCACGTCGATCAAGGTGATAGTCGCGTGACAGTCCACGCATCGGCAAGCGTTGTCCTGTGCCAGCGAAAACGATCATGCAACCTGAAATCGCCATCCGCCCAGAACTCTATTTCAACCGGCGATATCCGGTACCCGCCCCAAAATGGCGGGCGCGGCGGGTTTGTCCCGTGTCGCATGGTCTGGCGTGCCACCTCTGCCATCAGATCAGTGCGTGCCCCCAAAGGTTGCGACTGACGAGAAGCCCATGCGCCAAGCCTGCTCTTGAGCGAGCGAGAGGCAAAATAGGCATCGGCCTCCTGCCCTTCAACGCGCGCAGTCACGCCCCGAACCCGTATTTGCCGGCGCAGTGATTTCCAGTGAATGACAAAAGCCGCCTTGCCTGCTGCGTCAATCTCCTGCGCCTTGGCGCTGCCGTAATTGGTATAAAAGACGAAACTGTCGTCCAATATGTCCTTTAGCAGCACCATTCTTACATTTGGCAGACCATCGGCATCCACCGTGGACAAGGCAATTGCATCGGGGTCATTGGGTTCAACCGCCTGCGCCTCGGCCAGCCAGGACCTGGCAAGCGCAAAAGGGTCATCACCTGCAAAAATTCCGCTTCGCGTGCTCACGTATCCTCCGTCCATAATTTCAAGGGGGTCACGCGCATCGCCTTTGGCATGCTTCGATCTCCTCTAAAATTATGACAAAATGAAAATGTGCCATTTGTATTCATGATGCGCACAGTTTGCGCAACCCCTGAAGGACGGATTGCAGCATTCGAATGCGAACATCGGGATCACTTTTATGCCTTCTCCGCCAAACAGGCTGACTTGCGCGGCCCCTGCGCTTGGCCTAAAGCAGAATTAACAGCTTACCAGCAAGGAGCGACGGGACAATGGCACAACTGATGAGCGGCAAACGCGGCCTTATCATGGGGCTTGCAAATGACAAGTCCATTGCATGGGGCATAGCCAAAGCCCTTGCCGAGCACGGTGCCGAACTGGCCTTCGCCTATCAGGGCGAGGCATTGAAGAAGCGCGTAAAGCCCCTGGCCGAAAGCCTTGGCACCGCGCATCTTTTTGAATGTGACGTGACCGACATGGCCTCGGTTGACGGGGTGTTTGACGGGTTGGAAAAACTCTGGGGCAGCATCGATTTCGTGGTCCATGCCATTGGATTCTCGGACAAGAACGAATTGCGCGGCCGCTATGTCGACACCTCGCGCGACAATTTTGCCATGACGATGGACATCTCGGTCTATTCCTTCACGGCCGTGTGCCAGCGCGCAGCCAGATTGATGCCTGATGGCGGCAGCCTGCTGACCATGACCTATTACGGGGCCGAACAGGTGATGCCGCATTACAATGTGATGGGCGTGGCCAAGGCTGCACTGGAAGCATCCGTCAAGTATATCGCCGAAGATCTTGGCAAGGACGGCATCCGCTGCAATGCCATCAGCGCGGGTCCGATCAAGACACTGGCGGCAAGCGGTATCGGTGATTTCCGCTACATCATGAAATGGAATGAACTGAACTCGCCGCTGCGCCGCAATGTGACCCAGGAAGAAGTCGGCAAGGCCGCACTTTATCTGCTGTCGGATCTCGGATCCGGCACAACAGGCGAAAATCTGCATGTGGACGCGGGCTACCATGTCGTCGGCATGAAAGCGGTTGACGCCCCCGATATCGACGTTGTCACCGGCAAGAAGGACGCCTGACATGACCGACCGCCTGCCCCATGAAAAAGGCTTCCATATCAGCTGGGACCAGATTCACCGTGACAGTCGCGCACTCGCATGGCGGCTGGACAAACAAGGCCCCGATGGCGGGCAATGGCGGGCGGTCGTCGCCATCACCCGCGGCGGGCTTGCTCCTGCCATGATCATATCGCGCGAACTCGATATTCGCGTGGTCGACACCATCAGCGTCAAATCCTATGATCACCAGTCAAGGGACGCCGCAAAAGTGCTCAAATCACCGCAGCCCGAAATGATGGGCGACGGCGAAGGTATCCTGATCATTGACGATCTGGTCGATACCGGAAAAACGCTGGAACTGGTGCGCCAGCTCTATCCAAAAGCACATTTTGCCACTGTCTATGCAAAGCCACAGGGTCGCGAGATGGTCGACACCTTCATCACCGAAGTCAGTCAGGATACATGGATTTTCTTTCCATGGGACATGGCGCTGCAATATGTGGAACCCTACCGCGGCACCTGATCGCGCCGATCTCGCACAGAACTGGAACCATTGCAGTTTCATTCTGGCACAAATATCCCCGAAAATCCGGGTTTCTTAAGGGGGGCTTGCCCCCCTTAAGGCAGGGGGTTTGGGGGGCGGCAGCCCTCCAAGCCCCCCTTTCGGAACACGCGCCTTCAATCCTCGAACAATTCGGATTGTCCGGTTTCAGGGCTGTCATCATCCTCGTCATCGCCAGGCGCATCGCGCCCGGGCATTGGCCGGCTGTCCAGCAGGCCCGCCTCGCGCAATTCACGAAGGCCGGGCAGATCGCGCGATGATTCCAGCCCGAAATGGTCCAGAAACTCTGTCGTCACAACAAAGGTCACAGGCCGCCCCGGTGTCATCCGCCTGCGCCCCAGACGAATCCATTCCAGTTCCAGCAACTGGTCTATTGTGCCGCGTGACACCGCAACGCCCCTGATTTCCTCAATCTCGGCGCGGGTGACAGGCTGATGATAGGCGATGATCGCCAATGTCTCTATCGCCGCGCGGGACAGCTTGCGGATTTCCACACGTTCAGCCTGCATCAGATAGGCCAGATCGGGGGCTGTGCGCATGGCATAGGCATCGCCAACCCGCACCAGATTGACGCCCCGCCCCTGATAGCGCGTGCGCAGATGCGCTAAGGCTTCCGCAGCATCGCAGCCATGCGGCAATCGCGCCGCAATCATCGCCTGCGACAGCGGCTCGGTGCTGGCAAACAGGATGGCTTCGATCATACGCTCCTGCTCGGCCATGGGGGGCGCGGGAAACAGGCTTTTGTCACTGGTGTCTGCGGGCTGCTGGCTCATAATAGCGTCTTATTGCCCTGCCCGTCTGCGCAAATGCAAGGGGGCAAAGGTGTCGGACTGGCGCAATTCGATCTGGCCTTGTTTGGCCAGCTCCAGCGTTGCCGCAAATGTGGATGCCATGGCCGATCTTTTGCGCGCGGGCGCACCGCGCCAGCCTTCGGGCAGATAGGCTTGCAGGCTTGTCCAGTCCGCAGCCCCCGGCACCATGCGTGACAACCGCTCCAATGCGGCCTCCAGCGGGTAGATATCGGTTCTGTCAAACGCATAGGGGCGGAATTCGTCGCGGGTGCGCAGCCGCGCATAGGCCCGCATCAGGTCCAGCAGGCTGGCGTCAAACACGGTCTTGCGGTTCACGGCCAGCGGTTGCGGCGCGCCGCGCGCAAAGAAATCGCGCCCCTTCTGGTCACGCCCCATCAGGCGTGCGGCCGCCTCGCGCATGGCTTGCCGCCGTTCCAGCTGAAACGCCAGATGCGCGGCCAGTTCTTCGCCGGACGGGCCTTCTTCGGTCGGGTCCGGTGGCAGCAGCAGGCGCGATTTCAGATAGGCCAGCCAGGCCGCCATCACCAGATAATCGGCGGCCAGCTCGATGCGCAATTCCCGCGCTTTTTCAACGAAAACCAGATATTGCTCGGCCAGTTGCAACACGGAGATGCGGCGCAAATCCACCTTCTGGGTGCGCGACAGCATCAGCAGCAGGTCAAGCGGGCCTTCGAACCCGTCGACATCGACAATCAACGCCTCGGCGGCGCGACGCTCTGCAATACTGTCCTGAACCCAATCATCTGTCATGGGTGCAGTCTAGGACGCCTTGCGCTACCTGTCCATCCTGTCCCAGTCGCGCAGGCGGGCGACATAGCGCGCCATGGTATCAACTTCCAGATTGATGCGGTCGCCAAGCGCCACATCACCCCATGTCGTAACCTGTTTGGTATGCGGGATCAGGTTTATCCCGAATTCAGCGCCGTCAACTTCATTCACCGTCAGGGATGTGCCGTTCAGCGTTACCGACCCTTTGGGCGCGATAAATCCTGCAAGGCTATCGGGGGCACGCAGACGCAGGCGCGTGCTGCCCCCTTCGCCTTTCAGCGCCACCACCTCGGCCAACCCGTCGACATGGCCGGACACAATATGCCCGCCCAACTCATCACCCACTTTCAGCGCGCGTTCCAGATTGACGCGGCGGCCGTTTTTCCACGCGCCCAGATTTGTCTTGGCCACGGTTTCCGCCGATACCTGCACTTCATACCAGTCCGGCCCCAGTGCCACCACAGTCAGGCAAACCCCGTCCGAGGCAATGGACGCCCCCAGATCAATCTTGTCGGTGTCATAGGCTGTGTGGATGCGCGCGCGCAGATCCCCTTCCTGCACAAGATCCGAAACAACGCCAATATCTGTAATGATGCCTGTGAACATGACCTGATGCCTTCTGTTGCCGCGTTTTTCTGACCTAGACCGCAGCTTGTGCGATGGCAAGCCTGCCATAGTGATGCCGTTTTTATTTACTATGTTGCTGACAGTCTGGCACTTGGCGTTTAAGGGTTTGGGAATACGGCGTTTTGTTGGTAAATGAAGCAAATACAGGCTTGGTGTGACATGCGTATAAGTGGCGAGGGCCGGTGCTTCCTGCTGTTACAGGGACCACATGGACCGTTTTTCAACAGATTGGGCAGAATGCTGCGGCAAACCGGCGCGCAGGTCTGGCGCGTTGGCTTTAATCAGGGCGATGCCGCATTCTGGCGCGACAAGGCGCATTATCTGCCCTTTACCGATACGCCGGAAAACTGGCCCGACAGGTTCCGCGACATTCTGGCCAGCCATCAGGTAACCGATATCGTGCTTTATGGTGATGTGCGCCCCATCCATGCACAAGCTGTCCGCATTGCAAAAGCTGCCGGTATCACCATCCATGTCTTTGAAGAAGGATACCTGCGCCCTTACTGGATCACCTATGAACGCGGCGGGTCTAACGGGAATTCCGCGCTGATGGACATGTCCATCCGGTCCATGCGCCGCGCGCTGCGCAAAAGCGAATTGGAACTGCCTGACCCGCCCGCCCATTGGGGGGATATGCGCCATCATATCTTTTATGGGGCGCTTTATCATTTCTGTGTGCTGGCCCTGAACCAGCGCTACCGCCACTTCCGCCCCCATCGCGCGCTTGGGGTGGCACAGGAATTCGCGCTGTATCTGAAACGGCTTTGGGCCATGCCGCTGACATCGTTACAGCGCCGCATTGCGTCATGGCGCATTCGCAATGGCGGGTTTCCCTATCATCTGGTGTTGTTGCAGCTTGAACATGACAGCAGCTTTCAGGCGCACAGTCCGTTCACCACAACAGTTGAATTTCTGGAACTTGTGTTTGACGGTTTTGCCAAGGGTGCGCCGCGTCACCATCACCTTGTCATCAAGGCACACCCAATGGAAGACGGGCGCGCGCCGCTACAGGCGGCGATTGCGAAACTGATACAGGCCCACGGGCTGAAAGGGCGCGTGCATTTCGTGCGCGGCGGCAAACTTGCCGCACTTCTGAACCACGCGCGGTCTGCCGTGACGGTGAATTCCACGGCTGCACAACAGGTTTTATGGCGCGGAATGCCACTGAAAATCTTTGGCCGCGCCGTCTATGACAAGCCGGAATTCGTGTCCGATCAGGGAATAGAGGCATTTTTCGCACACCCCGCCCGCCCCGATGCCCGCGCTTACCGCGATTACCGCCGCTTCCTGCTGGAAACGTCACAAGTTCCCGGCGGATACTATTCTTTGCGGGGCCGCCGGCAGTTAATGCGACATGTAGTAGATTTGATGCTTGTGCCGGATGACCCCTATACGGCGCTTTTGCGCGGCGACGCGGCACCAAGGCAACAGGTGCGCAAGGTGAAGTAACCGCCAAGTCATTAAACCGCTTGGCGAAAACGCCCCAAGCCTGTATGAATGTAGAATAATTAACAGAGGCATGTCCTTTCCAAAGGAGCCCGAGCAGTGTTTGCTTTGTCTTTAAAATGGGGTCATTCAATGGCCCTTCTGGCGGCTTTGGCTGTCGCGTCTTCGTGTGGCGTTTCCCGCGATGGTCCCACCATGAACGAGATCTTCGAAGGGTCTGTCATGCGATCGGGCGATGCGCATATCATCGGCGTCACACGGCAGGTCGCGCAGGCCGCGAACCGGCCCGCCGCACTTGGGTTCAGCCATGCGCTGACGTCAGGCGCATTGGTGGGGGGCGACACAATCCGCGCCGGTGACACGATCCGCCTGAATATCTATGAAAATGTCCCCGAAGGGTTGCTGGCGCCTGAAACCGCCAATAACGCCATCATCGAGGAATTGCAGGTTGATGATGCAGGGTTTATTTTCGTGCCCTATGCAGGGCGCGTGCGCGCGGCAGGTCATTCCCCTGATGCGTTGCGCCGTATCCTGACACAAGCGCTTGACGAACAGACCCCCGAACCGCAGGTCGTGGTGTCGCGCGAAGCGGGCGACGGGTCCAGCGTGTCGGTATCGGGCGGCGTCAACGCGCAGGGTGTCTATCCCATTACGCGCGCGACGGGGCGGCTAAGTGCGATGGTTGCGCAGGCGGGCGGCATCAACATCCCGCTGGAAACCGCACAGGTGCTGGTGACACGCGGAAACCGGCAGGACAGCGCGTGGCTGGCGGATATCTTCTCAAATCCGTCGCTGGATATCGCGTTGCGCGGTGGCGACCGTGTGCTGGTAAAAGAAGACCAGCGTGCATTTTCGGTGCTGGGCGCGACCGGCGCATCCAGTCGCATGGTCTTTGATACACAGACCATTTCCGCCATTGACGCGCTGGCCATGGTTGGCGGGCTGGACCCGCTGCGCGCCGATCCCAAAGGCGTGTTCATCTTCCGCGATGAAGTGCCCGAAGTTGCAAAATCCATACTCGGGCATCAGAACATCGTAACCGACCAGCGCTTTGTCTATGTACTGGACCTGACTGCGCCCACTGGCATGTTCGACGCGCGTGATTTCAAAATCCGCGATGGCGACACCATTTTCGTGACCGAAGCAAGTTCCGTCTTGTGGGCACGCCAGATTTCGGCGCTGACAGGGTCGCTGACGGCTGCATCTGTCGCACGCAGCACAGTCTCTGGCGACTAAGCCAATGCGCGCCCTTGGGCCGCAAGACATCCATGCCTACAGCGGGGGCTTTCTTGGCCCCCGCCCCGCAGCGCGCCGCATCCGCAAAATTATGGGTCTGGCGGGTCTGCGTGTTCGGGTTGGCTGGCCGGACAGCACAGGGATTGTCGCCGTCTGGGGGCATGCCCCACGCGCGGCCCGCGGCGAGGGGGTGGCACTGCGCACCGGCGCATCCCTTATGCGCATCGAGGATGCGTTTTTACGCTCGCTTTTCCCCGGTCGCATGGGCGAGCCGCCGCTTGGCCTGCTGATCGACCGAAGCGGGGTTCATTATGACCCGTCGCGCCCCAGTGATCTGGAAACCCTGCTGGCCACGCACCCCTTTGATGACCACGCGCTG
The DNA here is from genome assembly GCA_020832445.1 of Paracoccaceae bacterium. Taxonomy (GTDB): domain Bacteria; phylum Pseudomonadota; class Alphaproteobacteria; order Rhodobacterales; family Rhodobacteraceae; genus Roseinatronobacter. The sequence continues at coordinate 75,444 of JAFIEO010000039.1, read as the reverse complement.
ATCGAACGCGCGCGCCGTGGCATGGCGCGGATGAAGGCGATTGGCCTGTGCAAATACGCAGCCCGTGATCCGGATGCCGACCTGCCGCCGCCGGGTTATGTGCTGGTCGTCGATCAGGTGCGCGATGACGCGGCATTGCGCCATGGGGGGCTGTCTGGCGGGGTTCCCGCACATATGTTCCGCGAAATGCTGGTGCAGGCGCAACTGGACCACCCCGGCGCGCGCATCATCATCAAGACCCATCCTGAAACGGCACGCGGGTTGCGGCGCGGCTATTTCGGCCCGCAAGACTGCACATCCCCCAACATTACGCTTCTGGACGGGGCACCATCGGGCTGGGCGCTGCTGGACGGGGCGATTGCAGTCTACACAGTGTCATCACAGCTTGGGTTCGAAGCCATATTCGCGGGCCATAAACCCCATGTTTTCGGCCTGCCCTTCTATGCCGGATGGGGACTGACGCAGGACCAGACCCCCCATCCCCGCCGCCGCCGCATATTGACGCGTGCGCAGCTTTTCGCGGGTGCGATGCTGCTTTATCCCACATGGTATGACCCTTGCCGCGACCGCCTGTGCCAGTTCGAGGATGTGGCCGACCATCTGGAAGCCCTGATCCGCGCATGGCGAGAGGATCATCGCGGATATGTCGCGCTGAACATGCGGTTGTGGAAACGCCCGCATCTTCAGGCGTTTTTCGGGCGCTGGACAAGGCTGCGTTTTGCCAGACAGATTTCAAGACACAATGAAAACACCACGCGGCGCGCGATGGTCTGGGGCACGGCGCCCGCGCCTGACGGGCCGGTGACCCGTGTTGAGGACGGCTTTCTACGCTCGCGCGGGTTGGGGGCAGAACTGACACCGCCGCTGTCGCTGATTGCCGATGATATGGGCCTGTATTATGACCCGCGCACACCATCGCGGCTGGAATATCTGCTATCGCGCCCCCTGCCTGCCGGTGGCGAAACCCGCGCGCTGAACCTGATAGCCGCGATCCGCAACGCAGCGATTAGCAAGTATAACCTGAAAGGCACCACCCCACCCCTGCCCGAAGGGCACCGCATTCTGGTGCCCGGTCAGGTCGAAGATGATGCCTCGATCCGGTTTGGCGCGGGGCGGATTGCCACCAATCTGGCATTGCTGCGCGAAGTGCGCGCCCATAATCCCGACGCCGTGATCGTGTATAAACCCCATCCCGATGTCGAAGCGGGCCTGCGCCCCGGTGCCCTGCCCGCCGACACCGCGCTGCAATTCGCCGATCTGGTGCTAGGGCGCGCAGACCCCGCATGGCTGCTGGATCAGGTGCAGGACGTGTGGACCATGACATCCACATTCGGGTTCGAAGCACTGTTGCGCGGTGTCCCCGTCACCACAACCGGCGCGCCCTTCTATGCGGGCTGGGGGCTGACGCGCGATCTGGGCGATGTGCCGGAACGCCGGCGCGCGCGCCCCACATTGGCAGCATTCGTGCATGCCACGCTGATTGATTACCCCCGCTATATCGACCCGCTGACGGGCCTGCCCTGCCCGCCGGAACTGGCGGTGGAAAGGTTGCAAGGTGGCGGCCTGCCCAAAGCGCCCGCCTTGCGCATGCTGGCGAAACTGCAAGGGCTGCTTGCCAGTCGCGCGCATCTTTGGCGTTGACGCGGCCACTTGTTGGCTTACACCTGCGCGACGTGCAAAACCCCTTGAGGAAAAGTTGAACCAGGCCCCCAACCACCCCATCAAGGCCGCATTCTGGATGTGCGGCGCTATCGCATCCTTTATCGCGATGGCCGTGTCCGGCCGTGCAATCCAGACAGTGCTGGATTCGTTTGAACTGATGTTCTGGCGCTCGCTTATCGGGTTTGCGATTGTCTGCGTCCTTGTGGTGGTTTCTGCGCGGTCCCTTGCAACCGTTGCCCCCGTGATCCGCCCGACCCGCCCCGGATTGCACCTGACGCGCAATATTTTCCATTTCGCGGGACAGAACCTGTGGTTTTACGGTCTGATGGTCATTCCGTTGTCCCAACTGGTGGCGCTGGAATTCACAATGCCGATCTGGGTGGCCCTGTTGGCCCCGCTGGTGCTGGGAGAGGTGTTCACCCGCAAGCGCCTGACTGTGGCCTGTCTGGGCTTTGTAGGGGTTTTGATTGTCGCACAACCGGGCGTGCAACCCTTGAATTCGGGGCATCTGGCGGCAATTCTGGCCGCTGTCGGGTTTGCCATGAACCTGATGCTGACAAAGCGCATCATGCGCCATGACGGGGTTTTATGCGTGTTGTTCTGGATGACACTGCTGCAAACGGTGTTCGGGCTGGCGCTGGCGCAGATTGGCGGGTTCACATGGCCCCCTGCGGCAATTTGGCCCTGGCTGGCAATCATCGGCATAACCGGATTAAGCGCGCACTATTCCCTGACCACAGCACTTAGCCTTGCGCCCGCATCGACCGTGGCCCCGATGGAGTTCTTGCGCCTGCCCCTGATCGCGCTTGTGGGCGTCTGGCTGTATGCAGAAGTGCTTGATCCGCTGGTATTTGTCGGCGCTGCGATCATCGTTCTGGCAAACTGGATCAATATCAGGCGCACGCGCCCACCGGCACAGGCGGATCGCGTGAACACGCCGCCGACCTGACCATGTCGCGCGTGCAAGGTGTCATCATGTTGCACCTGCGGCAGTGAAGGCAAAGTGCTTGCCTTTGAAAAAAAATGTTCAATCCTGCCCCGCACTATGGTCTATAGGGGGCACCCGCCATCAATGGCGTGTGACTGATAAAAAAACACCATGGGAGGAAATCATGGATCGTCGTTCCTTTTTGAAAACCTCGGCACTCGGGGGCAGTGCGGCTGCCGCAACTTCGCTGGCGGCACCTGCTGTCGCACAGGGCCGGATTACATGGCGCATGGTCACCACATGGCCGCGCAACTTCCCCGGTCTGGGAACCGGCGCGCAACGTGTGGCCGACCGTATTACCGCCGCATCTGACGGCGCACTGACTGTTGAAGTATTTGCCGCAGGCGAAATGGTGCCCGCGCTGCAATCACTGGACGCCGTGATCGACGGCTCTGCCGAGATGAGCCACGGCGCCGCCTATTATTGGCAGAACAAATCCGTGGGCCTGTCCTTCTTTACCGGTGTTCCCTTCGGCATGACATCGCGCGAGTTGGCGGCATGGATGCGCATTCTGGGTGGTCAGGAGCTTTGGGACGAAGTGTATGACCAGTTCGGCCTGCAAGGCTTCATGTCGGGCGATACCGGCACACAGGCTGGCGGCTGGTTCCAGAACGAACTGACCGGCATCGAAGACATTCAGGGCATGCGCTTCCGCACGCCGGGTCTGGGTGGTCAGGTCTGGCAGAAGATGGGCGCAAGTGTGACCAACCTTGCCGGTGGCGAAATTTTTGCAGCCCTGCAATCAGGCGCGCTGGATGCGGCTGAATTCGTCGGTCCCTATAATGACCGTGCGCTTGGCTTCCATCAGGTGCGCAAGCATTACTACACATCATCGTTCATTGAACCCGGTCTGGCCACAGAACTGGTCGTGGACAAGGCCAAGTATCAGGCCCTGCCAGAGAATTTGCAGGCCATCATCCGCGATGCCTGTCAGGCGGAATATGACGAAGTGCCGTCAGAATTCTATGCCAATGACCCGATCGCGCTGGCCGACATGGTCGACAACCACGGCGTGACCGTGCACCGCGACTGGCCCGACAGCATTCTGGAAGCCGGCGCAAACGCATCGCGCGAATTGCTGGTGGAAATTCTGGACAGCGCGGACCCGATCAGCAAGCGCGTTGCCGAAGGATTTGTCAAAAACCTGAACCTGTTGCGGACACGGACGGAAAACACCGACCTGACCTTCGCACTGGCACGTCAGAAATATTTCGATATTTCCGATCTGGGTTAAGCTTGGGCTTGCCTGAGCAAGCATAGAATGACAAATGGTCCTGGCCCGTGTCAGGACCATTTTCATACCCCCCTTACCCCCTTCTGCCCCGCTTTGGAGGATGACGTGACAGCGCTTGCTTACCTGATGCGCCTGATCAACCTGATCAACAGAGTGCTTGGCAATGTCTTCATGTGGCTTGCCACAGGTATTGTGATTGTCTGTTTCTGGGTTGTGGTGGAACGCTATATGTTCAGCACAACACGCCTGTGGATGCAGGACCTGTATCCATGGATGAATGGCATGATGTTCACGGCGGTCGCGGGTTATGCGTTGTATCGCAATGACCATGTGCGGGTGGATATTTTCTACAGACCGGCCTCGACCCTGCGCAAGGCATGGCTGGATTTGTTGGGCGTGTGCATATTCCTGCTGCCTTTTGCATGGGTTGTCTGGTCTTATTGCTATACATTCGTGATGCGTTCCATCGGGCTTGTGGAAGCGTCATCCAACCCCGGCGGCATGCAGGGGCTGTTCGTGCTGAAAAGCTTCATTCTGGTGTTCGCAATCACCATCGGACTGCAAGGCATTGCCATGGCGATCCGGTCCATCTTGATTATTGCAGACCGTGAAGACCTGATACCCGCCGATTACCACTACAAATACGATACGGAGCAAGCCTGACATGGATCCTGTGCTGATCGGTGAAATCCTTGCGGGATTGATGTTCTTCGGGGTCATCGGCTTCTTGCTGCTGGGCTTTCCGGTGGCGTTCACGCTGGCGGGCACGTCCATTCTGTTTGCCTATATGGGGCTGTATTTCGGCGTGTTCGACATGTCGAACCTGCGCGCACTTGCCGGGCGTTATACCGGCTACATGATCAACGAAGTGCTGGTTGCGGTGCCCTTGTTCATCTTCATGGGTGTCATGCTGGAACGCAGCAATATTGCAGAACAGTTGCTGTCCACCATGGGGCGGCTGTTTGGGAATATGCGCGGGGGCTTGGGCATTTCGGTTATTCTGGTGGGCGCGCTGCTGGCGGCGTCCACGGGCGTGGTGGGGGCAACCGTGGTCACCATGGGGCTGATTTCGCTGCCAGCGATGATGCGCGCAGGCTATGATCCGAAACTGGCCTGCGGGTCAATCTGCGCGTCGGGCACATTGGGCCAGATCATCCCGCCATCGACTGTGCTGATCTTCATGGGGGACATGATTGCGGGCATGAACAGCCAGGTCCAGATGAGCCTTGGCAATTTTGCCCCCAAGACCGTGTCGGTGGGCGATCTGTTCGCAGGCGCAATGATACCGGGCCTGCTGCTGGTGGCGCTGTATATCAGCTATATCATTTTCAAGGCCATCACCGACCCGCAATCATGCCCTGCAACCCCTGTCCCCCCCGAAGAAAAGGCGGGCCTGTGGAAAGAGATTCTGTTTGCGCTGGTCCCGCCCTTGTTGCTGATTGGTGCGGTTCTGGGGTCCATCCTTGGCGGCATCGCCACGCCGACCGAGGCGGCATCGGTCGGCGCTGTCGGCGCCACGCTGCTGGCTGCGGCGCGCTGGCGGTTGTCGTTCAAGGTCTTTACCGAAGTGGCGCGTCGCACGGCTGTGGTAACCTCGATGATCTTTATCATCCTGTTTGGTGCATCCGTTTTTGCCATCGTCTTTCGCCAGATGGGTGGCGACAATCTGGTGCGTGAATTCCTGACCACCATGCCGGGCGGCGCGATGGGCGCGATGATCACCGTCATGATCATCATGTTCGTGCTGGGCTTCATTCTGGACACGTTTGAAATTATCTTCATCGTTCTGCCCATCACTGCCCCGACCCTGCTGCTGCTGGGCGTCGATCCGGTCTGGCTGGGGGTGATGATCGGGGTGAACCTGCAAACATCGTTCCTGACACCACCATTCGGGTTTTCCCTGTTCTATCTGCGGGGCGTCGCGCCCAATTCCGTCAGCACCGCAATGATCTACAAGGGGGCAATTCCTTTTGTGGTGTTGCAGATTGTGGCGATTGCGCTGCTGTTCATATTCCCCGGTCTGGTTCTTTGGTTGCCATCCATCCTGTTCTGACACCCACAGCCCCGTCCGCGTGATCTGGCAAGAATGCCGCAGCCCGTTAATCCTTGCTTGCGGGTTTTTGGCTGATGGGTCACTTAGAGCATGTTGCTCAAAAGTGGGAACCGGTTTTGAGCTTCTCGAACATGCGAAATCAATAAGTTAGAGCATATCTCATGAATGCGAATGAACGTGATATGCTCTAGGCCACGCAATAGGATCGTTGGACACTGAAATGCGCAAACCCGCCCTTATTTCGCTTTATATGGCGCTGTCGCGCATCTCGCCGCCGCTATGGTCGCTGGTGCTGAATGCGCGGGCGCGGCGCGGCAAGGAAGACCGCGCGCGTTTGGCAGAAAAATGGGGCCATGCCAGCCAACCCCGCCCAGCCGGGCCATTGATCTGGATGCATGGTGTCAGTGTGGGCGAATCCGTCGCGTTGCTGACACTGATTTCGCGATTGCGCGCAGAACGGCCAGACACGACAATCCTGCTGACAACCATCACGCAAGCCTCTGCGCAGGCCTTGTCCAAACGCGCGCTGCCTGATGGCGTCATCCATCAATATATGCCGGTGGATACCCCCGCAGCAGTGCGCCGCTTCATGACCCATTGGCGCCCCGATGTCACAGCCATAGCCGAGGCCGATCTGTGGCCGCGCATTTTGCTGGCCGCCAAGGCGCGGGGCTGTCCGATGGTCTTGCTGAACACCCATGTCACACCGCGCCGCTACCGGCGCAGGCGGCGCGCCCCTGCGGCAAATGGCTGGCTGATGAACCTGTTTGACGAAATCCATGTGCAGGATTCCCGATCATATGATCTGTTTCGCGAACTTGGCGCGCCCATGGACAAGCTACAGGTGACAGGTGTGCTGAAAGCGGCATCCGATGCATTGCCGGACAACCCTGATGAACGCGAGAAGCTTGACGCCGCCATGGGCGCGCGCCCGCGCTGGCTGGCCGCATCGACCCGCGCAGTGGAGGAACCGCAGTTGTTTGACGCGCATGCATTGGCCTGCGAACGCGTGCCCGACATGCTGATGATTATCGCCCCGCGCCAGATGCGCGATGCCGACAAGACCCAAGCGCTGGCCATCGAACGCTTTGGCCCCGCAGCGGTGGCCCGCCGGTCCGTCGGCGATGCGATAACCCCGCAAACATCTGTCTATATTGCCGACAGCATCGGCGAAATGGGGCTTTGGTATCGGTTGGCACCTGTTGCCTATACCGGCCAGTCCCTGCCGCTGCCCGACAGAATACTGGGCGGCAAAAACCCGTTCGAAGCCGTGGCGCTGGACTGCATGATCGTGCATGGCCCCACCGTTGCCAATTTTCGCGAAGCCTATGACAGGCTGCATGCCGAAGGTGGCGCGCGGCAGGTAGAAGATGCCACCCAGATGGCACAGGCCGTGTGCGATGCGCAGTCCCCAGATTTTCGCGCGCCCTTCATTGCCGGTGCGCATCGGGTGCAACATCAGAATATGATGCCGCTGGACAAGGCGCTGTCGTCCATCTTGTCGATGCTGCCTGCCCCGTCCTGACATAAGGCCGCCGACATCAATCATGCAGGGATGTTTTTGGGTTTCACCCTATGGGTGAAGTTGTTACATACATAGCGATGCGCGCACATGTAAAAGGATGATTATCCATGGATAAACTTCGCGTCTATATCGGTTGGGACTCGAGAGAGGATATTGCCTATCAGGTTGCCAAACAGTCGCTTGAAAAGCATGCCACGATCCCGGTCGAAGTGATCCCCATAAAATTGCAGGATCTGGTGGATCAGGGGCTGTATACCCGTGACATCGACCCGCTGGCGTCAACCGAATTTACATATTCGCGTTTCCTTGTCCCGCATCTGGCCGGATATGACGGCTGGGCGATTTTTGTCGATTGCGACTTTTTGTTCTTCGGCGACGTGGCGGAACTGCAGCAATATATGGACCCGAAATACGCGGTCCTGTGCGTCCAGCACGATTACACGCCCAAAGAAACCACCAAGATGGACGGCGTGCCGCAATCAGCCTATCCGCGCAAGAACTGGTCGTCCTTCATGCTGATGAATTGCGCCCACCCGTCGACCAAGCAGCTGACACCGGAATTGGTGAACCGCGAAAGCGGGGCTTATCTGCACCGGATGCAATGGGCAAAAGATGACGAAATCGGCGCGTTGCCCACGGGCTGGAACTGGCTGGAAGGCTGGTATGACAAACCCGCCGAAGGGTTCCCGCAGGCTGTTCACCATACCCGCGGCGGGCCATGGTTCAAGGAATGGCAGAACGTGGATTATGCCGCCGAATGGCTGGCCGAAGCTGCCGAGTATGAAGCAAAATCCGGCACCAAAGCCTGAACCCAGATATCACGCAAAGCATGTCGCGACCGCTTGGCGTCACGCGACATGCACCGGCCCGAAAACCGGCGGCCGCATTATGCTATGCTAACTGAGCGCTTGTATCACTGGTTCCAGAATACCAGCAGTTCCGCCGCTGTGCCGTGGGGTTGCTCCAGCTTCTGGGCGGCATAGACCTGCGCGCCAATCAGTGCCGCGATACGCCATGCCTGTTCCACGCGCCCGGCAGATATACCCTGCAACCTATACATCCGCTCAATAGCGTCGCAGGCGGATGAAATTGCCAGCACCATTTCCAGCGCCGGCGCAGATGGCCAGCGCTGCGCAAGCATCGCAGGCAGATCGTGCAAGGACTGATCTGCATCCATGATCGCCTGCGCGGCGGCATCTGTCATATGCGTCAGGTGAGAGCGGGACATGATAATAGGGCGTGACCAATAGTAAAATCCGATAGCCCCAGCAGGGTGCCGGTTCGTCCTATATCATGTATCAGCGCGTCCGCCTGCACGAATTTCAAATTTTTTGCGTTATCCGCCAATCATGCGGCACTTGGTGAATCAAATGCGGGTGCCGCCTTAAGACGCGCCAGCCGCAGGCTTTGAAAATGTGCAATCTCGCGCTGTGTCCAGGCGCCTATATCCCATGCCTTTGCAGAGGTTCTAAGCGCCTGCATGCGCGCTGTCGCTTCTTCGCGGGTCATTTCAAGTGCCTGTTCCAGACCGCTATCCATTGACCCCGCCGAGAACGGATTCACTGGCACGGCCCCTTCAAGAAGCACCGCGCAGCCTGCGAATTCAGACAGGACAAGGGACGCAAACGGGCGGTCATCGCGTGCGGCGCAAAATTCGGATGCGACCAGATTCAACCCGTCTGCCAAGGGCGTAATGGATGCAACATCTGCGGCCGCGTAATAGGCGACCAACTGCTCCAACGGAATGGCGCGTGAAATTAGCGACACGGGCTGCCAGTCAAAGCTGCCATAGGTACCATTGATTCGCCCGGACAGGGATTCTGTCTGCTCCTGTATCTCGGCATAGGCGGTCATGTTCCGGTTCGCGCCCACCGACACCAGCATCAGGCGCACCTTGCCATGCAGGTCGCGGCGACGCTGCAACAGGCGGTCAAAAGCTTCTAGCTGCTCGATATTGCCTTTGGTGTAATCCGTGCGCGACACCGACAGAACCAGTTTACAATCGCCCAGTTCCGCCCGAATTTCGGCAACACGGTCCTGCACTTCAGGCTTTGCGGCAAGGGTTTGAATATGGTCGAAATTCACCCCCACCGGGTTCGTGTGGATGCGCGTGCGCTCGCCCGCAACATCCAGTTCCAGCGGTGTCAGCCGATCATTCAACGCACCACCTGTGGCCAGCATGCGCGGCGGTGTTTCAGCCTCGTCCGTCAGGCGCGCCGCTTTCAGGCTGCGCACCACTGCGGCAAAGTTCTGGGCATAGCGCGGAATGTGAAAACCCACCGAATCGCAGGCAAGCAAACTGTCGATGATTTCACCCCGCCATGGCAGAACATTGAACATATCCGGCCCGGGAAACGGCGTGTGGTGGAAAAAGCAGATCGTGGCATCGGGCTTTAACTGGCGCAAATACCCCGGCACCAGCCACAGATTATAGTCGTGAATCCAGATCACCGCGTCATCGGTGGCTTGTTCCGCCGCCGCCTCGGCAAAGGCCCAGTTGACCGACCGGAATGTCGGCCAGTCTACGGGGTCATAGTTATACCGTTCCTTGAACCCGTGAAGAATGGGCCAGAATGCCTCTTTCGATGTGACATGATAAAAGCTGCTGACCTGTTCCTTGGTCAGGGGCAGGCGGCTGACGGTATAGGTGCCAAAACTGTCCGATATTTCAATCACCGGATCAAAACCGGGGTCGGATGTATCTTCGCATTCCTTCCATGCAACCCATGCCCCCCGTTTGGCCGTGCCAAAAAACCCTTTCAGCGTGGGGACAATGCCATTCGGGCTGGAATTTTCGCGGTAACGGGTCTTGCCGCCCTCAATCACTTCTTCATAGGGTTGGCGATGATAGACAATGACAAGATCGGATTTCATAGGATCACCCTCGGGGGGTTGGGGTGCAAGCCGAATGCGCTGATCGCCTCTATTATGCCGCCGGCGCCCGGCTGGGCACAGTGACGCGCGCGGGACAGCGTGCGCGTGGCCGCCAACAGGTCGGCCTCGGCACCGCCGACAACTGCACCATGCAGGCCCGTCTGAAACATCGACAGATCGTTCAGCGTGTCACCCGCGACCAGAACCCGGTCCGCAGCCAGGCCCAGATGCGCGATCAGCCGCAGCAGGGATGGCCCTTTGCTGATACCTTTGGGCAGAATATCGACGAAACACCCGTGCGATATAAGGATATCCACATTCAGCCCTTGCAAGACACCAAGGCTATCAGGGTCAAACCCTGCACCATATTCATAGGACAGCCGGTAGCGGAAAGGTGCGGTCTGTAGCTTCAACCCAGAGATACCATGCAGCCGTTCGCGCACGGTTTCACCATGCCCGCGCCACAGATCCGCAATCGGCGCTTCAAGTTCGACAAGGGGCTGCACACGCCCGTCCGTGAACCGCGCAATGGTCGTGCCGACATCGCCAATCACATATTCGGGTGCCGGAATTTCGCCGCTGGCACACAGATCGCTGATAAAATCAGGATCACGGCCTGTCACGAAAATAAGGCGTGTCCGGGGGGCTTGGGCGCGCAGCCAGTCATACAGGGTTTTGCGTGTTGTGGCCGTGCCACCCAGAAATGTTCCATCAAGATCGGTGGCAAGCACCATGTCACAATTCGTTGCAGTTTCACTGCGTTTCAGTTTGGTTTGCATGTGAAAGAACATGTGGGCTTGCAGTCGGAATTGCCACCAACGGGCGGGAGTCCACGATCATTTCACCCTAAAAAACAAAAACCGCCCAAAAAATGGGCGGTTTTCCAGACTATCGTGCCAAAAATAAGGCAGATATGGCTTATGCCAGCGCCAGATTGGAGGCCGATTCACGACCGTCACGGCTTTTTTCCAGATCGAAGGTCACTTTCTGACCATCTTCCAGACCGCGCAGACCTGCGCGCTCAACAGCCGAAATATGAACAAAAATGTCTTTTGCTCCGCCTTCGGGTTGGATGAAACCGTAACCTTTGGTGGCGTTGAACCATTTCACTGTGCCGTTGGCCATAGTGATGTCTCCTAGTAGTTATGCTACCCACGTTATGCGGCAGCCCGGCTCAGTCAGTGCAAGATCGAAGTGACTGTGGCCGAAGTCGGAGAACAGTGGTCGATAGTGGTAACGTCGCGCCCATAATCTGCTGCATTCACGCTGAAAATGCAACTAAAATCGAAGTTATCATCATAAAATCCGCGTCGCCATATCCAGCATCCGACATGAAAAACCCCACTCATTATCATACCAGCCAAATACGCGCAGCATGCCGTTTTGTGTCATGCGGGTTTCGGGCAACGCCATGATAATACTCTCGGGCCGGGCGCGCAGATCGCTGGACACAAGCGGGCGATCGGTCCAGCCAATCACGCCGCCCGCATTGCGCAAGGCATCATTCACCTGCTCCAATGTCGCGGGGCGCGACAACATGACCGACAAGTCCACCGCCGACACAGACGCAGTCGGCACACGCACCGCTGCCCCCAGCAAACGGCCCGTCAACTGCGGCAGGACATGTTCGACCAGATGCTGGGCACTGGTGGTCGTTGGCACCATGGATAGCGCCGCCGCCCGTGAACGCGCCGGATCACCGCGCGGGGCATCGGTGGTGGGCTGGCTGCCTGTGTAGCAGTGGATTGTGGTCATAAATCCTGTCTCAATGCCCCAGCAACCCTCCAGCAGCTTTGCAAGCGGTGCCAGCGCATTGGTGGTGCAGGACGCGTTAGAAATAAGGTCATGCTCCGGCCTGAGGGTATCTTCATTCGCCCCAAGAACCACCGTCACCTGCGCTGCATCCGACGGACCGGATATCAGGACACGGCGCGCGCCGGCACGAATGCCCCGGCAGGCAATATCTGTGGTATTTGCGTGACCGGTGCATTCCATGACAAGATCAACATCTGACAAGTCCACCTGCGACAAATCTGCCGCATGTGTCAGGCGCAGCGAATGTCCGGCGGCGATCATCTGGCCATCGCGCAACTCGACACTGCCCCGAAACGGGCCAAAAACCGAATCGTATTCAAACAGATAGGCGCAATCTTCGGCGCTCGCGATGTCGTTTATCGCCACGATACGGACATCAGGCCACCCGCCCTGCAACCAGGCGCGCAGTACTGTGCGCCCGATACGCCCGAACCCGTTTATCGCCACCGTGACCATGACCAAGGCCCCCTGCCCGCCGTAAAAGAAACTTTGGGACAATTGGTCCGAATTCCGGGCCGGTTGCAAGGGCAAGCACCAAGATTAAGCTGATCTGCACAATATTACCCGACCATATTAATCAGGATTTGACAAAGCAAAGTGTTTTTGTCATCTATTACATCAACAGCCAGCCCACAGGTCAGCAAACGTGCCGGATTCAACGACCAGAAAGGCCCCGCAAATGAATGCGATAACCCGATTCGAACCGCAACAAACCCAGACGCCCCCTGTTCATGACGTCTATTCCCTGACACGCGGCGGCACGCTGGCGCAGATCCTTCTGGACGGCAAGACCTACCAGTTGCGGATTACACGCGCTGGAAAACTGATCCTGACCAAATGAAAACGGGGGCCAGTGCGGCCCCCGTTTCCGTGCAACAGCGGCAGACTCAATGCCCCAGAATCTGGCTTAGGAACAGTTTGGTCCGTTCTGATTTCGGGTTGTTGAAAAACTCCCTTGGTTCGTTCTGCTCCACAATCTGGCCCTGATCCATGAAGATCACACGGTTTGCCACCGCCTGCGCAAAGCCCATTTCATGCGTGACGCACAGCATGGTCATGCCTTCTTCGGCCAGCGCGATCATGGTATCCAGCACTTCCTTGATCATTTCTGGGTCCAGCGCCGAAGTGGGTTCGTCAAACAGCATGATGCGCGGCTTCATGCACAGCGACCGCGCGATTGCCACGCGCTGCTGCTGTCCGCCCGACAACTGGCCGGGGTATTTCAGCGCTTGTTCGGGAATTTTCACCTTTTCCAGAAAATGCATCGCGATTTCTTCGGCTTCCTTTTTGGGAACCTTGCGCACCCAGATCGGGGCCAGCGTGCAGTTTTCCAGAATGGTCAGGTGCGGGAACAGGTTGAAATGCTGAAACACCATGCCGACTTCGGACCGGACCTTGTCGATATTCTTCAGATCCCCTGTCAGTTCGGTGCCATCAACGATGATCTGCCCTGACTGGTGTTCTTCCAGACGGTTGATGCAGCGTATCAGCGTGGATTTGCCCGACCCTGACGGGCCACACACGACAATCCGTTCGCCACTATTGACCGTCATGTTGATGTCGCGCAGCACATGAAACGTGCCGAACCACTTGTTCATGCCGGTAATCTGGATGGCGACAGCGTCGCTGACCTTCATCTTGCTGGTGTCGATTTCGCGATCTACGGGAAGTTCAATCGTCGGTTCGGTCATGCTACGACCCCCTTACTTGTGGTCCGTTTTCAGCTTGCGCTCCAGATACATGGAATAGCGCGACATGCCGAAACAGAAGATGAAGAACAATGCCCCGATAAAGATGAACAGCTCCCAGTAAATGCCGTTCCAATCAGTATCGGCGCGGATGGCATTTGACAGGCCAATCGGGTCCAGCAGGCCGATAAAGACAACCAGCGTGGTGTCCTTGAACAGGCCGATAAACGTATTCACGATGCCGGGGATGGAAATTTTCAGCGCCTGCGGCATGATGATCAGCCGCTGTGCCTTCCAGTAGTCCAGACCCAGCGCATCCGCAGCCTCGTACTGGCCCTTTGGCAGCGCGGCAAGCCCGCCGCGGATAACCTCGGCCATATAGGCAGATGCGAACAGCGTCACCATGATGATCACCCGCAGGATCAGATCGAACGCTGTGCCCGGCGGCAGAAAGTAGTTCAGCAGCAAGGAGGCCGTGAACAAAAGCGTAATCAGCGGCACACCACGGATGAATTCGATCACCATCACACAGACGGATTTCACAAACACCATGTCCGATTGCCGCCCCAACGCCAGCAAAACGCCGATAGGCAGCGACAGCGAAATCCCCGAAACCCCGATAACCAGGGAGATCAGAAAGCCCCCGAACCGGTCAGAACGTATAAAGTCCAGCCCGATCGGTGCCACCGATGTCATGGCAGATGTGAACCCTGCCGCAAACATGATCCACCAGATCACCGGCACCAGAATCGCCCCCGCGATTGCGATCAGTGGTGCGAATCTGGCCAACAGGCGATAAGCCACATAGCCCAGCACGAAGCCAAGGATAACTGAGACCGGCAACCAGATCGATCCGCCCCAAAGCAGATGATAGGCCACAAAGGGGTAAAGCGCCGAAAAGCCCAGCATCTTGCGCGGCACCTGACTGAACAGAACCGGTGCCAGCGCCACGAACATCAGCACCAGTGTCAGAACCGGGCGCCAGTAATGCTGCGGCGGATAGAACCCGAACAGCAACTGGTGCCAGCGGTCCTTGATAACCGCAAAACACGCCCCGCTTGCGCCATCCAGCACTTCGCGGCATTCGCGCAAGGATTGCGCGTTCCACACAGTGTTCAGCAGCCAAGGCCCAATGGCCATAAGCGCATACCAGACGGCAAGCAGCGACAACACTGTCAACGCCGTATTCAACCAGCCCGAGAACAGGTTCTCGCGCAGCCATTTTATCGCACCCTTTTCCGCGATGGGTGGCGGTTTTTCGGGAAGCATGCTGTCACGAACATAGGCGACGGTCTGTGCGTGGGTATCGCTCATGTCTACCGCTCCTTCAGTTTGACGCGGGAATTATAGACATTCATTGCCCCTGATATCGTCAGGCTGATTGCCAGATATATCAGCATCATCAAAAGCATACCTTCCAGCTCGCGTCCGGTCTGGTTGATCGTGATTCCCCCCAGCGTCGAACGCAGGTCCATATACCCGACAGCCAGACCCAGAGATGTGTTTTTGGTAATGTTCAGATATTGCGAAATCAGCGGTGGAATGATCACACGCAGCGCCTGTGGCAAAATGACAAGCCGCATCGTCTTGCCCGGTTGCATGCCAAGGGCAAAGGCAGCTTCAGTCTGCCCCTTGGAAATCGCCAGAATGCCTGCGCGCACATTCTCGGCCACGAATGCGCCGGTGTAAATTCCAAGCCCCAGCCACATCGCAATCAGGGAATTGCGCAGATGCGTGCCCCCCGCGAAGTTGAAGCCGCGAAGTTCGGGATACTCCAGATATGCGCCAAGGGCGATGAAGATAACAACCACCGGACCAAGCAGGATAAGGATGCTTTTCCACCATGTCTTCGGGCGCACGCCGGTCGCGTTTTGCACCGCTGTCGCATGTTCAATCAGCCGTTTATTCGCATAAACGCCAACAATAAGAACAAGAAAGACCAGCAGCCAGTTCAACGACGGTGCAACCGGCCCAAGACGTAAATCACCCAGATCACGCAGGAACATAATGGACGGCACATAGACACCGCGGTTTGTGACCGCGACAGCATCATTAAACAGCATGCTTGCAGCAGGGTCATCCCCGCGAAACGCGCTTGGCGCTGGCATGGCCTCGGTCATGATGGCGCCAAAAATCAAAATCCACAACAATGTCGGGATATTGCGGAACACTTCGATATAGACCGTCATCAACCGGCCCACGATCCAGTTATTGGACAGCCGCAGCACACCGGCAATAACCCCAAGGACCGTTGCCAGCATACAGGCAAGCACGGCCAGAATCAACGTATTCAGAAAACCCACCAATGCCGCACGGCCATGCGTCATCTGGCTGTTATATTCAATCGGGCGCTGGTTGATATCATATCCGGCAGGCGCATTCAGAAAGGCAAAACTGAAATCGCGGCCCAAGGCACGCAGGTTATTGACCGTGTTGTCAATCAGCCACGCCGCGCCAAGCATAAGCATGAACAGGAAGAATACCTGAATCGTAATTGAACGATAGCGCTGATCATAAAGCAGCATACTCAACCGAAAGGCCGGTTTCGGCGCTGTCGTCTTGATGCGCAGATCATCAGAGGTGGACATAATATACTCCCGTCCCCGGTCGCGCGTGATGGCGCAGCCAAAGCATGATCAGATAACAAATTGGACTGATGCAGGAAAAACGCGCGCCACAAGGGCGCGCGTTTGCTGTTATATTAACGGAACGGTGGCGCGTATAGCAGGCCGCCCTGTGTCCATTGTGCGTTCAGACCACGCGCAAGGCCAATCGGCGTCTGCTCGCCAATCGTGGCCGAGAAGATTTCGCCATAGTTGCCACCGGCGGCGATTGCACGAACAGCCCATTCGCTGTCCAGCCCGAACATTGCGCCCAGATCACCTTCGCTGCCAAGCATGCGGTTGATCTCCGGGTTGTCGGTCCCTGCCTTCATCTCGTCGATATTGGCAGATGTGACACCCAGTTCTTCAGCCGCGATCAATGCAAACAATGTCCATTGAACAATATCTGCCCACTGGTCATCACCGTGACGCACTGCTGGCCCAAGTGGCTCTTTGGAAATGACTTCCGGCAAGATCACATGGTCGGACGGGCTGGCAAAAGATGCCCGCGTTGCGGCCAGACCGGACACATCAGTGGTGTACACGTCACATGCACCGGCAAGGTATTGCTGCTGTGCTTCGGCATTGGTTTCAATTGGAACCGGCTCGTAGGACATGCCGTTGACACGGAAATAGTCAGCAAGGTTCAGTTCGGTCGTGGTGCCCGTCTGGATACAGACAGTCGCGCCGTCCAGTTCCAGCGCCGAGCCGACACCCAGATCACGCGTGACCATGAAGCCCTGACCATCATAGTAGTTGGTCCCGACAAAGGTGAAGTTCAGGTCAACATCACGCGAGAAGGTCCAGGTGGTGTTGCGCGCCAGAACATCCACTTCGCCAGATGCCAGTGCCGAAAAGCGCGTTTGCCCGGTTGTCGGAACAAAGTTGACCGCCATGGGATCTTCCAGAACGGCAGCTGCAACGGCGCGGCACACCGCAACGTCAAAGCCTTGCCAAACGCCGTTCCCATCAGGGGCAGAAAACCCTGCAAGGCCGGTGGAGACGCCGCAGTTCAATTCCCCACGGGTTTGCACTGTTTCAAGTGTCGACTGGGCCTGAGCTAGCCCTGCAACGAGTGATGTCGCGGCAAAAGCGCCGAGAAATACGGATTTCTTCATGTTTACCTCTCTGTTGTCGCCGCCTTCGCGGCGGTCTGCCCCGCGTTGTCCCGGGGTGTAGTGCATAAACCAAAACTGGCCCTCACTGCCGGCAAGTTTGCGCCGATAATCGCAAACCGGTCAAGCCTGTAAATGGCCATATGTCTGCAATTAAGATCAACTGCCTGAAAACCGACCGGTTTTCAGGTCAAAGTGCGGTTGAACTTTTCAAACCGCACAGCATTCAATCCAAACGACGAAACCTGCTGCATCAGGGGGCCGATACTGCCCAAAGAAAACGCAATATTTGCCCATCATAAAAAAAACCGCCGCTCATGGGGCGACCATGGCGGCGGAAGTGGGGGTCAGAAAGCGCGGGCACGGGACGGTGCACAAAACGCGTGGCGGACTGACCCGCAGGCAGTTCAGGCAAAAAGTGGCAGATGAAGCGTGGCAAGAACCAGAACCGTCAGCGCAACGCCGCCCGCCAGATCTTGCCAGAAGGCGTGGCGATCAAATTTAGACTGAAAGTAGAACATGACACCCTCCATCCGGTTTGTTAACGATTTGTTCTCATTTTATCTGGAACATGTCAAGAACAAATGAGAACATCAACCAACAGAAAGGTATTTTATCGCCTTGTCCTGCTCCATCAGCCAAAGCGCTGTTCGCGCGGCCAGCCCGCGCGGGCTGCGCAAATCGGGATCATCCGACAGCAATTTCCGCACATCGGTTTGGGCCACGGCCATCAATGCGGCCTGCCGTTCCAGATCTGCGACGCGAAACCGTGGCAGCCCGGATTGCGCGGTTCCAATCAGGTCACCGGCCCCGCGAATGGCCATGTCCTCTTCGGCGATTCGAAATCCGTCTTCGGTATCGCGCAACAATTTCAGGCGGCGCGCGGCTGTTTCCCCCAAAGGGGCCTCATACATCAGCAAACAGGTGGATGCCGCACTCCCGCGCCCGACACGCCCGCGCAGCTGGTGCAACTGCGCCAGTCCAAAGCTCTCGGCGCGTTCTATCACCATGATAGAGGCGTTGGGCACATTCACCCCTACCTCGATTACGGTCGTGGCCACAAGAAGTTTGGTGCGCCCCGCGACGAAATCCGACATTGCGGTGTCTTTTTCATTCGGGGGAAGCTGGCCATGGACCAACCCGACCACCCCCTCGCCCAATGCGGCACGCAAATGTTCGAACCGCGACTGCGCCGCAGTCAGGTTTACCAGCTCTGACTCCTCGACCAGCGGGCAAACCCAATAGGCCTGCCGCCCCGCATCTATGGCCTGCCGCAGATGTGCCACCACTTCATCCATGCGCGCCGTCGACACCAGCGCGGTCTGGACAGGTTTGCGCCCGGGCGGCTTTTCATCCAGCACAGACACATCCATATCGCCATATTGCGCCAACGCCAGCGAACGTGGAATCGGTGTGGCCGTCATGACCAGCACATCCGCACCCACACCTTTGGCCGCAAGCGCCGCACGCTGGGCCACGCCGAAGCGGTGCTGTTCATCAACGACGGCAAGGCGCAGATCCGCGAATTCGACCCCTTTTTGAAACACCGCATGCGTGCCAACCAGAATCTGGATGCGGCCATCGGCCAGCGCAGCCAGCTTTTGCGCGCGATCAGACGCCTTGTCGCGCCCTGTCAGCAGCGCAAGATGCACCCCCGCCATATCCGCAAGGGGCCGCAGGCTTTCCAGATGCTGGCGTGCCAGAATTTCGGTGGGCGCCATCATCACGCCCTGCCCGCCCGCCTCGACCGCGATCAGCAGCGCCATCAGGGCCACAAGCGTCTTGCCCGCACCAACATCGCCCTGCAACAGGCGGTTCATGCGCGCGGGAGCGGCCATATCTGCCGCGATCTCGGCCACGGCGCGACGCTGCGCATTGGTGGGGCTATAATCCAGCGCGGACAAAACGCTTTCGCGCAACCGGCCATCGCCATTGCTGGCGCGGCCGGGCTTGCGCCGCTGACGCAGACGCGCCAGCGCCAGTGTCATCTGATGGGCAAAAAATTCGTCATAGGCCAGACGTGCCCGCGCCGGTGCGCCCGGCAGCACATCAGCCACAGTGTCGGGCGCATGCGCTGCCAGAATTGCACTGTGCCAATCCGGCCAGCCTTCGCGGGCCATCAGTGCGGGATCAATCCATTCCATCAAACGTGGGGCGCGCGCCAAAGCGCCTGCAACCGCCTTGATCATCAGCTTTTGGCTGACGCCGGCACATAAGGCATAAACCGGTTCAGCCGCAGGCAGGGTTGTCGCATCATCCGGGTGCAGAATATGATCCGGATGCACCATCTGGGCCATGCCATCGAACAGTTCCAACTTGCCCGATACCAGCCGCTTTTGCCCGGTTGGCAACAGCTTTTGCAGGTATTCGCCGCGCGCATGGAAAAACACCAACTGAAATTCCAGCGCATCATCGCGCACATTCACCCGATGCGGCCTGCCTCGCCCCGTTGGCGGCTGATGGGTCAGGACCGTCACTTCAACCGTGGCGGTGGCGGGAAATTCCAAGCCCTGAATGGACGCGCGCCGCGAGCGGTCCACAAGCGCATGCGGCAGGTGGAATATCAGATCGCGCGGCGTTTCCACATGCAAGGCCGCGAAATTCCGCGCGGATTTCGGGCCAATACCGTCCAGCACATCCAGTCCTGCAAATAACGGGAACAGAATTTCAGGGCGCGCCGCCATGTCAAAGCGCACCGATCATGGCAAGCCACCCGTCTTCGTCAATCACCTCTACACCCAGATCAGCGGCTTTTCTGGCCTTCGATCCGGCCCCCGGCCCTGCGATCAGCAAATCAGTCTTGGCCGATACCGACCCTGCGACTTTGGCCCCCAGGGATTCGGCGCGCGCCTTGGCTTCGGCGCGGGTCATCTTCTCCAATGTGCCGGTAAAGACCAGCGTTTTGCCCGCGACGGGGCTGTCATTTGCGCGCGCTTGCGCAGGCGTGATGGTCAGCGCGCGTGCCAATGCATCAATCTCGTCGCTTTCTGCCGTGAACCCCGAAATCAGCGATTCTGCCAACACCCCGCCCACACCGTCAATCGACAGCAGATCAAGGCGTGCGGCACTTTCAGGGTCTTTTGCGTCTTGCAGGGCTGTCCGCAGGGCTTCCCATGTGCCGTAGTGACTGGCCAGCATGTTTGCCGTCGCTTCGCCGACATGCCGGATTCCCAATGAGAATATGAAACGCCCAAGGGGAATTATGCGCTTTTCATCAATCGCGGCAAACAGATTGGCCGCCGATTTCTCGCCCCAGCCTTCGCGGTTCTTCAACTGGCGGGGCTGGCCGGGACCGAAGCGGTCCTTCAGGTTGAATATATCCTTTGGCGTGGCGATCCAGCCATCGCGCCAGAAACTTTCGACCTGCTTGGCACCAAGCCCTTCGATGTCAAAGGCCGCACGGCTGACAAAATGCTTCAGCCGCTCGACAGCCTGCGCCGGGCAAACCATGCCGCCCGTGCAGCGGCGCACGGAATCCCCCGGCTCTCGCAGGGCGGGGCTGCCGCATTCGGGACAGGTTTGCGGGAACTCATATGGCACTGCCGTGTCGGGGCGTCTGCCAGGATCGACATCACGGATTTTTGGAATTACATCGCCTGCGCGATACACCTCAACCCAGTCGCCTGCGCGAATATCGCGACCATCACGAATGACCATGCCACGCGAATCGCGCCCCATAATGTAATCTTCATTATGGAGTGTGGCATTCGACACAACCACGCCGCCCACGGTGACAGGAACCAGCCGCGCAACCGGCGACAGCGCGCCGGTGCGTCCGACCTGAATTTCAATGGCTTCCAGCTGTGTCCAGGCACGTTCTGCCGCAAATTTATGGGCAATCGCCCAGCGCGGGGTCGTGGAACGCAACCCCATCCTGTCCTGCAACGCCAGATCATTCAGTTTGTAGACAATCCCGTCAATGTCATAGCCCAAGCTGGCACGCTGCGCTTCTATCGCTGAATATACCGCAATCATGTCCTGAACCGACTGGCACAAATGGGTTTGCGGGTTGGTGCAGAACCCAAGCTGCGCCAGCCGCGCGATTGCCGCCATCTGGGTATCTGCCAGCGGCTCTGACACCTCGCCCCAGGAATATGCGAAAAACCGCAGCGGGCGGGACCGTGTAATGCTGGCATCCAACTGTCGCAACGATCCCGCGGCAGCATTGCGGGGGTTTGCAAAAACCTTGCCCCCCGATTCCGCCTGTCGGGTGTTCAACGCCGCGAAATCCTGATGCGTCATGTAAACTTCGCCACGGATTTCCAGAATATCCGGTCCGTCACGCAGGGTTGACGGGATATCGTCAATGGTTCGGGCATTTGCGGTTACATCCTCGCCCGTCGCGCCATCACCACGGGTTGCCGCATAGACAAGCGCCCCCTTTTCATAACGCAACGACAGGGAAAGCCCGTCAATCTTAGGCTCGGCAGAGAATGCAAGCGGGCTGTCCGCCGCCAGCCCCAGAAACCGGCGGATACCGGATACAAAATCGTCCACATCCCCGGTCGAGAAAGCATTTGCCAGCGAGAGCATGCGCCGTGCGTGCTGTATCTTGCCAAACCCTGCGGCAGGCGCCGCACCAACCCGGGTTTCGGGGCTGTCTGGTCGAACAAGGTCCGGAAAGCGCGCTTCGATCTGAGTATTTCGAAGTCGCAGGGCATCAAAATCTGCATCCGGCATAATTGGCGCATCATCGCGGTGATACGCAAGATTTGCCCGGTTCAGAACATCAGCAAGCCGGGCGAGTTCGCGTTCTGCCTGCTGTGATGTCAGTTCTGCTACTGCAACAGTCCGAAATCCGCCCATGTCTGATGTGCTGGACACTGCCCTTTTCCTTCGCGCTTTGGCCATCATATTTGCAAAGCGAGTGATAGGCGGCGTGGCCCGTCAGGTCCAGCCCGAAGACGCCGTATCTTAATGCCGCTATGCTGACATGATCCTTACCGGTGCGGGTTCAGTGGCCACAGCAGGGTCGCGCAGGACATATCCACGGCCCCAGACGGTTTCGATGTAGTTTTCGCCTGCTGTCGCTTCCGCCAGCTTCTTGCGCAATTTGCAGATAAATACGTCGATGATTTTCAGTTCCGGTTCGTCCATTCCGCCATAAAGGTGATTGAGGAACATTTCCTTGGTCAGTGTCGTGCCCTTGCGCAGACTCAGCAATTCAATCATCTGATATTCCTTGCCGGTCAGATGCACGATCTTGTTGTCAACCTCGACGGTTTTGGCATCCAGATTAACCGCCACCTTGCCGGTGCAAATGACAGATTGCGCATGCCCCTGACTGCGGCGGACGATCGCGTGAATGCGCGCGACCAGTTCTTCGCGATGAAAGGGTTTGGTCAGATAATCATCAGCCCCGCCCCCGAACCCGCGCAATTTGGTATCGGTATCTGTTTCCCCGGTCAGGATCAGGATCGGTGTGTCCACCCGTGACAGCCGTATCTGGCGCAGCACATCAAGGCCGCCAAGATCAGGCAGGTTCAGATCCAGCAAAATCAGATCATAATCATAAATCTTGCTGAGTTCGATCGCTTCTTCCCCCATATCTGTGCAATATACATTGAAATTTGAATGGGTTAACATCAATTCAATACTTCTTGATGTGGTGGGATCGTCTTCAACGAGCAAAACGCGCATGAGGTTCTCCTTTATCGCAGCTTTCACCACCTTTAATGAAATTCGTTAATTCTCTATTACCGATAGAGGAAAATAGCACCATCAACCTAAGGTTGTCGATACTTTTGCAAGCTTGTGACCTTCAACGCCTCGATTCCGTGCAGGGATACCGCAGTTTCCCACAAGATGAATTCTTCCTCGCTAAGGTCATAGCGATCCTGCGCCGATTTGCGGGTCATCAATCCATGCTGAACCGCCAGCACCACAAGGGCTTTTCGACTGGCAACCCATCGCCGCGTATTCGCCGGGGGCAGGTCGGCCAAAGTCAGAACGCGCCCATCCGGCAACGTGACGGCGCGCGGTCCCTCGACCTTCTTGATATACATATTGACCCCTTTCCAGCTTCGTTTCGCGGCGATGATCGCGCGCCTGTCTTAATGGCGGGTTTACGAAACTGCGGATGCCCCCTTGAGAATACGTTGCATTTTCCTATATTTTGTCGGCAATCTTGCCGGAGTTCCCAAATGCCCTTTGACCCGCCCTTGAATTCAATGGGCTTTCCGAAAACGCCTGCGCAAACACGGGTGGTCGTTGCCATGTCGGGTGGTGTCGACAGTTCTGTCGTCGCCGCCGAACTGGCCGCCGAAGGCTATGACGTGGTCGGCGTGACATTGCAGCTTTATGATCACGGGGCCGCACTGGCGAAAAAGGGGGCCTGTTGCGCGGGCCGTGACATCCATGATGCCCGCCGCGTGGCCGAGGCGATGGGGTTCCCGCATTATGTGCTGGATTACGAATCCAAATTCCGCGATTCCGTCATAGACGAATTCGCAGATGCCTATCTGGCGGGCGCGACACCTGTGCCCTGCATTCGCTGCAACGAACGGGTAAAATTCCGCGACCTGCTGGAAACCGCGCGCGATCTGGGTGCCGATTGCATGGCGACGGGGCATTATATCCAGCGCATGCAGGGCGATAATGGTGCGGAGCTGCACCGCGCCGCCGACCCTGTGCGCGACCAAAGCTACTTTTTGTTCTCGACCACGCGCGAACAGCTGGACTATCTGCGCTTCCCCCTGGGGCACCTGCGCACCAAGGCCGAAACACGCGCCCTTGCTGTCAGGCACGGGCTAAGCGTGGCCGACAAGCCGGACAGTCAGGATATCTGTTTTGTCCCTGATGGCAATTACGCCGCTGTCATTGAAAAGCTGCGCCCCGGTGCGGCCGACCCGGGCGAAATTGTGGACATGCAAGGCCATGTGCTGGGACTGCATGAGGGCGTGATTCATTATACCATCGGCCAGCGGCGCGGCCTGGGCATTGGCGGGCTGGCAGAGCCGCTTTATGTCGTGAAACTGGACCCTGACGCGCGGCGGGTGATTGTGGGGCCAAAAGCCGCGCTTGCCACCCGAACCGTTCCGGTGCGCGAAATCAACTGGTTGGGCGACCAGCCCTTCACGGCGCAGGCCGAATGGGAAATGTCGGTCAAGCTGCGCTCGACCCGCCCGCCGGCACCGGCCATACTGCGGCCCATCTCGGAGACAGAGGCAGAGGTGGAATTGCTGACCCCCGAAGAAGGCGTCAGCCCCGGTCAGGCCTGTGTGTTCTACGCCCCCGAAGGCAGCCGTGTGATGGGCGGCGGCTGGATATGGAAGGGACGTTGAGCGGGGCTTGCGCCTGTTGGCCTTGCCCTTGCCCCCCGCTAGGGGATAGGGAAGTCAGGAACTAACAAAAGGACAGGCACGCGCATGGCGTTGGCACCACTGGTCATGAGTTGCGGCGACCCGTCCGGGGTTGGTCCTGAAATCGCAATGAAGGCATGGCGCGCCATGGGGCCAAGCTGCCCTTTCGTGTGGCTGGGCGATCCGCGCCATTTGCCCGACGGCGCGGAATTTGAACTGGTGTCCCTGCCCGACCAGATGACCGGCCACAAATTTCCGGTGCTTCAGGTTGATTTCGCGGCAGATGCCGGTCCGGGCCAGCCCGACCCTGCCAATGCCGCAGGCGTGATCGATGCCATTCGTCAGGGCGTGGCACTGGTTCAGTCGGGGGCGGCCTGCGGGCTTGTCACCTGCCCCATAAACAAGGCCGCACTGAAGGCCGGTGCGGGCTTTGCCTTTCCCGGCCATACCGAATTTCTGGCCGATCTGGCGGGTGGTGCCGATGTGGTGATGATGCTGGCCTGCGACGGGCTGCGCGTGGTCCCCGTGACAATTCATATTCCGCTGTCAGACGTGCCCGCACGACTGACACAAGACCTGCTGGAACGCAGTCTGCGCATCACCCATGCGGGCCTGATGCGCGATTTCGGGGTGGCAACACCGCGACTGGCGGTTGCGGGTCTGAACCCCCATGCAGGCGAAAGCGGCACCATGGGACAAGAAGAAATCACAGTAATAGCGCCCGTTCTGCAAAGACTGCGCGCCGAAGGCATGGTGATTTCAGGGCCGCTGTCTGCCGATACCATGTTTCATGCAGGTGCGCGCGCGCAGTATGATGCGGCGGTGGCGATGTATCATGATCAGGCGCTGATCCCCATCAAGACGATTGATTTTGCAGGCGGCGTGAATGTGACACTGGGCCTGCCCTTTATCCGCACATCGCCGGACCATGGCACGGCCTATGATATTGCCGGTCAGGGCAAGGCCGATGCCACATCGCTGATTGCGGCATTGAAAATGGCGCGCAGCATGGCCGCAAGGCGCGCCGCATGATCGACGCCCTGCCCCCCTTGCGCGATGTGATCCGCACCCATGATCTGCGCGCCAGGAAAAGCTTTGGTCAGAACTTTCTGCTGGACCTGAACCTGACCGCACGGATCGCGCGCGCAGCAGGCGATCTGCACGGCGCTGACATTCTGGAGGTCGGCCCCGGCCCCGGCGGTTTGACGCGCGGCTTGCTGGCCGAAGGGGCGCGCAAGGTTCTGGCCATTGAAAAAGACCCCCGTTGCATGCCCGCGCTGGCGGAAATTGCAGATGCCTATCCGGGCCGGTTGCAGATCATCGAAGGGGACGCGCTGGCAGTGGACCCGCTGGCCTATCTGAACTCGCCGGTCAAAGTGGTGGCCAACCTGCCCTATAATGTGGGCACCGAACTGCTGATCCGCTGGATGACGCCCGCGCAATGGCCACCCTTCTGGGACAGCCTGACACTGATGTTCCAGCGCGAAGTCGCCGAACGCATTGTCGCGCGCCCCGGTTCCAAGGCATATGGACGGCTGGCGCTGATGGTGCAGTGGCGCGCAGATGCCCGCGTGGTGCTGCATCTGCCGCCCGAAGCGTTTACGCCCCCGCCCAAGGTCAGCTCGGCCGTTGTGCATATCACGCGGCTGTCAAGCCCGCGCTATCCGGCGGATGCGCGCGTGCTGGAAACGGTGGTTGCGGCCGCGTTCAACCAGCGGCGCAAAATGCTGCGCGCCGCCTTGCGCGGGCTGCATCCACAAATCGAAGATTTGCTGCAACAAGTGGGCATTGCGCCCACGGCCCGCGCCGAAGAAATCGGCCTGGAAGGGTTCTGCGCCCTTGCGCGCGCCCTTTCTGCGGCGCGTAAATCGTAGGACGTGCCCGCGTTCATGTGCAGGCGCGCGCCCAGATTTTGCAAGATTCCCTGAAGCATTGCCATGTCAGACAGAATCACAAGGCTGGTTAGAGCATATCACGTTCATTCGCATTCACGAGACATGCTCTGACTTATTGATTTCGTATGTTCGAGAAGCTCAAAACCGGTTCCCACTTTTGGGCAACATGCTCTCATTCAGGGCTGAAGGGGGCGTTGGGGCATGGACAAAGCCCGCGCCAGCGGTGGGCCTGGGTCTGCCGGACCGACATTTGAGACGCGCAGTTTATGCAAACTTACTTCAAAAGCTTGACCTGCCACCAGCCGAATCGGCAGGCCGCGGGACGGCCAGACCTATGGCGTGGGCCACCTGCGGCCTTTGCTCCGCGCCTTGGGAAAGTCCAACGCTCTCGCCACGCCAGCACCGCCGGGCATATCGGCGGTGCGCCCCCCCGGCGCCTATTGCGGGGATAAAGGCACAGTCGGCAGGGAATATGCGTAGCGGCCATATTCGTCGCGCAACCAATCCGCCGCACAAGTGCTGACATCGCCCAACCGCACAAGATCCGCTTCACGCATCCGCGCCGAACGGGTCAGCATGATACGGCGCGCAAGGCTGGCGCGCCCGCGGGGGGATTGATAAAATTCGTCTGATGACACCAGATCAGGCACCGGACTGCCCAGCATGGCAAGGGCGGGGTAACTGCCCAGACCCTTATACAATGCAAGGCTGCATTCCGACACCTCGCCAGGGCATTGCTGATCGCAGACATTGCGCAAAGGTGCGCCCAGATCGGACTGCCCCAGCCAGCCGCGCAGATCAGCATCATCAACGTATTGCCCCGACATACGCAACTGCGGATCACCTTGATCGCCGGTGCCAAGTTCATCGGGCAAGGCAGGCCAGTCTGCCGCCAGATAGGACAATGTCGCGGGGAACCACTCTGCGGCCAGCAGTTCGGCGGGAAAGCCGCTTTCGCGACGGCTGGAAATCACCAGCAAGGCTTCGCGCACGGCGCGGGTATCGCCTTTATCCGCGAAACCCTGCGCGATATCCAGACCACCATCCACATGCCAAAGCCTGCTCCAAAGCTGTGCATAGGCAATATCGGGGGCGGCAATCGTCATCCAGTTCTGGCCAGACAGGCCACCGGGCGCGCGCAAAACGGAAATTCTGTCCTGTCGGGACAATGCTGTGACCCATGGCCCCTGCAAGGCGGATTTCTTGTCGATCACACCCAGCAAGACGCGCGCCGCACCATTTCCGTCATGGGCCAGCCGCGAAAGTGCGGGCAAGGCGTCCTGCTCTTCATCGCTCAGCCAGCTTTCAAAAGCGCTGTCAAAATTCGGGTCTGCCCTGCCGGGTATGCTGTCTGCATCTGTCGCAGTGCCATATCCGGCCCAAGCGACAACCAGCGCACCAAACAGAACCTGTTTGCCCAGTTGGCGCAAGACACGCAACGGCATATCCTGTTGCCTCATTTAGCCTCCCGTTTCGGTTCACGCTGCTCAGTCACATGCCGGAACGCTGACCGACACGCATGTCGATCCGGCAGACAGAACATCACTGCCATCCCTGCCCAGCCGCTGCAACAAGCAGTATTTTATAAAAGGATACAACAGAAATATACCCAAATCCGGGCTGGCTATGTGGCATAACCAACGAAAGCACGAACAGGACAGGGGCATTCAAACCAACACCGCGCCACCCTATTGAGGGATTGTCGAAGCTGCAATCCGGTTCGTGATGAAAAATACCTGACCCTGCACAATCTCATTTTTGTTTCCCCGTTTCGTGCAATGGCCGCGCGCAACCCGAATTGTCGCCCAACCGGACAACAGACCGCAGGTCTTTTGCGCAGGCACACGCAAAATCACCTGCAAGGGCTTTTGAAACAACGGCGTTTCGCCTATCGTGCAGACTGTGCACCATGCCCCTGATTTGCGGAAAAAGCAGATATGTCAGACCAAGATCAAGACGACCTGCAACTTCTTGACACACCTGTTGCGACCGACACGCCAGTGTCGCGTGTCGCACATGAAATTGACCTGGCAAGCGCCGGGACCGAGGCCGAGTGGCTGGCGCGTCTTGATGAAATCGGCGACGAGCTGGATCCTGTCGATGGCGGGTTTTCCCCGCTTGGCGCCCATCATGCAGCGCTCTACAGTGATGGCGACGACACCTTGCTGGTAACATTCGAAACCATCACCACAATCCGCGAACGCCAGCCCGACCACCGGCCAATGGGGTTTACGCATGCACAGGCGCGGGGCTGGTCCAGCCTGTCCATCATGGCCCGGCAGCCGCGCTGGTTCCGCGATCCCGAAATTGCCGACTATTTCGACGCACAGATCGACGCAGGCTTTTTCGACGGGTTCCGCCGCGTGCTGTTCTACGGTGAAGGGATGTGTGGCTATGCCGCTTGCGCCTATAGTCTGGCGGCTGCCGGTGCCACAGTGCTGGCCGTTGCCCCGCAGGCGACACTTGATCCCATGATCGCAGGCTGGGACCGCCGCTATATGCATGCGCGGCGGCTGGATTTCAACAGCCGTTTCGGATTTGCGCCCGCCATGCTGGACGGGGGGCGCAACGCGTTTATCGTGCATGACCCTGCACGCCGGCTGGACCTGATGCACGCAACCCTGTTCCGCCGCCCCTTCGTGACCCTGTTGCGCAGCCCCGATCTGGGCCGGGACACGGCCGCCGCACTGGCGCGGATGGGCACGTTGGCCCCCATGATTGACGCCGCTGCGCAGGGAAAACTGACACCAGCGGTGTTTCACACCCTGATGCGCGCACGGCGCAATGACGGGGCCTATCTGGAACGGCTGACCAGACGCTGTGCCAAACTGGGCCGCCATCCCGCACTGACACTTGCGGCCGCGCGACATGCGCTGGCGCAGTCCGACAGCCGCAAGCTGCGCAAGTGCCTGAGCAAGGCCGAAAAGCAATTGTCGCGCTGACGGCCTGCCTGCCAATTCCGCAGCCCCGCAAAATCCCGCACTGACCTGCGCATTCGGGCTGGAACTGCGTGCTGGTTTTGGCTAGGGAACATGCATGCAGCAGACCCTGACCATACCCCGCCCTGATGACTGGCATCTGCATTTGCGCGATGGCGCGATGTTGCAGGCCGTGGCCCCGGAAACCGCCCGCCATTTTGCGCGTGCTATCATCATGCCCAATCTGGTGCCGCCGGTGGTGACCGGCACGCAGGCCAGCGCCTACCGGACGCGTATCACAGACGTGACTGGCAGCGGCTTCACCCCGCTGATGACCTTATACCTGACCGAAGACACCGATCCCGCAGATGTCGTTGCCGCCCATGCGGCAGGCATAATCACGGCGGTCAAGCTGTATCCTGCGGGCGCCACCACGAATTCGGCATCGGGCGTGCAGAATTTCGACCGCGTGCGCCCTGTGCTGGACGCCATGGCGCAGGCTGGAATTCCCCTTCTGACACATGGCGAGGTGACCGACCCCGCAATTGACATTTTCGACCGCGAAGCCGTGTTCATTGACCGTGTGCTGGACCCGATCCGCCGCGCAACGCCTGAACTGCGTGTCGTGATGGAGCATATTACCACCGCCGATGCTGTGGCCTATGTCCAAAGTCAGCCGGAAAATCTGGGGGCTACGATCACGACCCACCATCTGGTGATCAACCGCAATCATATTCTGGTGGGCGGGATCAAGCCGCATTACTATTGCCTGCCCGTGGCCAAACGCGAAAGCCACCGGCTGGCGCTGGTGGGGGCTGCCACATCTGGCGATGCGCGGTTTTTCCTTGGCACCGACAGCGCCCCCCACACGGATGACGCCAAGGAATCCGCCTGCGGCTGCGCGGGGTGTTTCACCGCGACAAACACTATGTCCATTCTGGCGCATGTGTTTGAAGATGCGGGTGCGCTGGACAAACTTGAAGGGTTCGCCTCGCGCAACGGTCCTGCATTCTACCGCCTGCCCGTCAATGACGATACATTGACGCTGGAACGCGGCGATACCCCTGTCACCTATCCCGCCAGGATCGACACCGGCACCGGCCCGGTCACGGTCTTTGACCCGGGCTTCCCCCTCTATTGGCGGGTGGCTCAGGACGCGCCAGCGTAACGCACCCGGCTTCATCTTGCCAAAAATACTCATTTCCACCCCCGCGCCACGGGCCAGACGCCTCAGAGGACAGCCATGATCCCCGCCACCTATCCCGACCGCCAGACTGTCGCCCGCCTGACCGCACGCATGCTGCTGGACATCAAGGCCGTGCATTTCAATGCGCGCGAACCCTTCACATTTGCCAGCGGGTTACAGGCCCCTACCTATATCGACTGCCGCAAGCTGATCAGCTTTGCGCGCATTCGCAGCGCGCTGATGGATTTTCTGACCTGCCGTGTGTTGGAAGATGCGGGATTCGAGGCATTTGACAATATCGCAGGCGGCGAAACGGCGGGCATTCCCTTTGCAGCACTTGTGGCCGAACGCATGGCGCTGCCCATGACCTATGTGCGCAAGAAGCCCAAGGGCTACGGGCGCAATGCCCGCATTGAAGGGGCCATGTCCGAAGGGCAGCGCGTGCTGCTGGTCGAAGACCTGACAACCGATGGCGGATCAAAACTTAGTTTCGTGGACGCCATCCGCGAAACAGGCGCGGAATGTGCGCATACGGCGGTGATTTTCTATTACGGCATCTTCCCCGAAACCGAACCCCGGCTGGCCGAACATGGCGTCAAACTGCACTACCTGTGCACATGGTGGGATGTTCTGGCAGAAGCGCGTCGCGGGGGCGATTTCGACACCGAAACCCTTGATGCGGTCGAGGGGTTCTTGCGCGCCCCCCGCGACTGGGCTGCAAGCTGACAGCAACAGGCAGGGAAAATGCCGCATTCATTTCGCCTTCGCGTCTATTATGAAGACACTGACCTTGCGGGCATTGTCTATTACGCGAATTACCTGAAATTCATCGAACGGGCGCGGTCGGAATGGGTGCGTGATCTGGGTATTGATCAGACAAAACTGAAGGCCGATGGCGGCGGTGTGTTCGCCGTGCGCCGCGTGGTGGCCGATTACCGCGCCCCTGCCCGTTTCGATGATATGCTGGATGTCACGACGGACTATTTGTCGCATTCCGGTGCGCGGCTGGAGTTGCGCCAATGCGTGCTGCGCGACGCCAAATTGCTGTTTGAAGCACAGGTCACGCTGGTGTGTCTGGCCGATACGGGCCGCCCGCAGCCGCTTCCCGCGCGGTTGCTTGCCTGTTTAGGCGAAAATGTTGCAAATTAAACCCAAGGTATAACGCGCTTGTGTTGGTAAGGCGCTTTTATTCCTGTATGCTTTGCGTCAAAGCAAGCCGCCCGAGAAGCGGCGCATTTTGAGTGAGCAGACCATGGACCCACAAACTCTGAGCGTGACGCAAGAGATCGATTTCTCGCTCGTTGCGTTATTTGCCCGCGCCACCCTGACCGTGCAACTGGTGATGATCAGCCTGATCCTTGCCTCTTTCTGGTCATGGGGCATTATCGTGCAAAAGCATATCCGCTACCGGCGTGCCCGTGCGGAAGCCGAAGAATTTGAAGCCGCATTCTGGTCGGGTGAACCGCTGGACGAGTTGTATGACCAGATCGGCCCTGCACCCGCCACGTCACCGCAACGGGTGTTCGCGTCAGGGATGACCGAATGGCGCCGGTCGCACCGTGCGGACGGGGCGCTTATTCCCGGTGCAGTGGCGCGCATTGATCGTTCCATGGATGTGGCCATCAGCAAGGAATCGCGCGAACTGACCCAGGGACTTACCTTTCTGGCCTCTGTCGGGTCTGCATCGCCCTTTATCGGGTTGTTTGGCACGGTCTGGGGGATCAAGCACGCGTTTGAAGAAATCGCGCTGGCGCAATCCACCAATCTGGCTGTTGTCGCCCCCGGCATTGCCGAAGCACTTCTGGCCACAGGGCTGGGCCTGCTGGCCGCCATTCCCGCGACGATCTTCTACAACAAACTTACCGATGATTCAGACGAGATCATCTCGGGATATGAAGCCTTCGCAGACGAATTCAACACCATCCTGTCGCGCCAGATGGACGCAGCCTGATCCATGGGTGCGCAATTTCTGAAAAAAGGCGGCGGGACGGGGCGGCGCAGACGCCGCGGCGGGGCCGCGCGCATGTCTGAAATCAACGTCACCCCCTTTGTGGATGTGATGCTGGTTTTGCTGATCATCTTCATGGTCGCTGCCCCCATGCTGACTGTCGGCGTGCCGGTGGAATTGCCGCGCACATCGGCGGGCGCATTGCCTGCCGAGCAGGAAGAACCGCTGTCAGTCACCCTTAGCACCGACGGGACAGTGATGATCATGTCATCCGAGGTCAGCCTGAATGACCTGATCCCGCAACTGCGTGCGATTGCCGCGGAACGGCGTGACAACCGCGTGTATCTGCGTGCGGACGGGTCCATTCCCTATGAACGTGTCGTTCAGGTGATGGGCGCGCTGAATTCGGGGGGATTCAACAATATTGGTCTGGTGACCGAACAAGGCGGCCCGCGCTTCGACGGGCAGCCAAACTGAGAGAGCCGGTCAGGCACATGGCAGTCGCAACAGACATCATTTCACGGTTGGACACGGGGCAGAAAGTCTCGGGCGTAGCTCATATTGCGCTGATCGCGTGGGTTATGCTGTTTGACCTGTTTCAGGCCCCCGACACTGCATCCAGCATTCCGGTGACCGATGTTGCACTGATTTCCTCAGAAGAATTTGCGGCACTGTCCGCGCCCGCAAGTGCCCCGCCACCGCCTGCGCCGGAACCCGAACCGCAACCCGAAATCGCGGCACCTGCCCCGATTGTGCCGCAACCCACACCCGAACCCGCACCGGAACCAACACCGCCGCCGCCAACACCAGAACCAACACCCGAACCGGCGCCCCAACCCGAACCGGAACCCGCCGCACCGTCGACGGGGGTGATCTTTTCGCCACAAACCACACCGGGGGCCAGCCAGCGCCCCCGCCCGCGCCCTGTGGACCGCGTGGCCCCTACCCCCACCGAAGCCCCGCCCGAGGACGCGCAGACAGATCTGGCCGCGCAACCTGCAACAACACCCGATCCGGGTGAAGAACAATCTGCGCCGGTAGAAGAGCAGCCGGAAACCGCGCCGCCCGAAGCCACGACCGAAATCGTGACCGAAGCGACCGAAACCGACGACAGTTCGACCGAACGCGCGGCAGCGGCCCCCAATATCAGCCAGCGCCCGCGCCCGCGGCCCGACCGCCCGACGCCCGCGCCGGAACCGGAACCCGCGCAAACAGCCGCAGCACCCGCCCCCACGCCCGAACCGACACCGACACCTACGCCGACACCACAACCCGACCCCGAACCCGCAGACGCGCCTGCGGATGCCATCAATGATGCGCTGGCGGCCGCCCTGGCCGAAAGCGCCGCACCGTCAGCCCCCGTCAGTGCCGGCCTGTCGGCCAGTCAGGCCGATGCGCTGCGTCTGGCAATCCAGCAATGCTGGAATATTGTGTCGCTGTCGACCGAAGCGCTGCAAGTCACCGTGACTGTCGGCTTTTCGATGACCCCGTCTGCCATGCCCGAACAGGGCACGATTCGCGTCGTTGGCGCATCTGGCGGGTCGGAAGCGGCGGTGAATCAGGCATTCGAAGTGGCGCGCCGCGCAATCATTCGCTGTGCAGGGGACGGATATGGCCTTCCCACCGAGCAATATGATGCATGGCGTGATATAGAGATTACATTCAACCCTGAAGGCATGAGACTCAGATGACACGGATTTTCCAGATTCTGCCCCTGCTTGCCCTGACATGCATGACAGTGTTCCTAGCCCCGGCCCCCGCGCAAGCGCAGCCATTGCGACTTCAGATTACCGAAGGCGTGATCGACCCGATGCCGATTGCCGTTCCCGCCTTCGTGGCCGAAGACAGCGGCGGGGCGCGCTATACCGATGCGCTGGCACGCGTGGTGGTTGCCAACCTGACCGGCACCGGATTGTTCCGCGAAGTGCCCCCCAATGCCCACATTGCGCGGATCACCAGTTTTGATGCGGGCATCAGCTTCGCTGACTGGCGCGCGGTCAATGTTCAGGCGCTGATCACCGGCGCGGTGTCGGTATCCGGCAACCGGATGAATGTGAAATTCCGCGTCTATGATGTGGTGTCCGGCCAGCAACTGGGTCAGGGGCTGCAATTCGCAGGCACAGTCGATGACTGGCGGCGGATGGGGCATAAAGTCTCTGACGCTGTTTATAGCCGCATCACCGGCGAGGATGGCTATTTCGACAGCCGCGTTGTGTTCGTGGCCGAAACCGGTCCGCGCGACAACCGCAACAAACGGCTGGCGATCATGGATCAGGACGGCGAGAATACTGAATACCTGTCGGACGGGCGCGCGTTGGTGATTGCGCCGCGCATGTCGCCCACCGGCGACCGGGTTGTGTATACCAGCTACGATTCCGGCAGCCCGCGCATTGTGTTGCTGAACCTTGCCAGCGGACAGCGCCAGATGGTCGGTGACCAACCGGGTGCAATGACCTTTTCGCCACGTTTCGCACCGGACGGTCAATCGCTGGTCTATTCACTGGCGCGCGGCGGGAACACGGACCTGTACCGGATGGACTTGCGCAATGGCCAGCAAACCCAGCTTACCAATTCGCCATCAATCGCCACCGCGCCCAGCTTTTCGCCTGACGGGCGATTCATCACGTTTGAATCCGACCGTTCCGGCACCAGCCAGATCTATGTCATGCCAGCAGGCGGCGGCGAAGCACGGCGCATCAGCTTTGGTCAAGGCCGGTATTCAACCCCTGTCTGGTCCCCGCGTGGCGACCTGATCGCCTTTACCAAATCGAATGCGGGCCGCTTTCACATCGGGGTCATGCGCACGGACGGGTCGGAAGAGCGGCTGCTTACGGCGTCCTTCCTTGACGAAGGGCCGACATGGGCACCTAATGGCCGCGTCGTCATGTTTACCCGCGAAGCACAAGGCGGTGATCCGTCTATATATTCGGTTGATATTACAGGGCGAAATCTGCGACGGGTGACAACACAAGGCGCCGCATCAGACCCCGCCTGGGGACCGTTGCGCCCCTGATCAAGATCACACCTGCACCACCAACACATGACATCAACAAGACCAAGGGATAGACCCATGACACTGACAACAAAAACACTGCTTTTGCTGGGCGCGCTGGCGCTGGCAGCCTGCAACAACCCGCGACCCGGCGACACGTTCGGCGGTGGGGGCGCTGACGGCTTCGGCAGCGACGGGGGCTTTGGCGCGGGCATCAGCACGGGCGAGCTGGGCGACCCCAATGACCCCCGTTCCATTGCGCATTTCAACCAGCGCATCGGGGATCGCGTATTCTTCACTGTGGACAGTTCCAGCCTGACATCTGAAGGGCGCGAGACACTGAACGCGCAGGCCCGCTGGCTGAACGCGAACCCGCAATATGCGATTGTGGTCGAAGGCCATGCCGATGAACGCGGCACGCGTGAGTATAACGTGGCCCTGGGCGAACGTCGGGCAAACGCCGTTCTGCAATATCTGGTCAGCCAGGGCGTAAGCTCCGGACGCATGCGCACCGTCAGCTATGGCAAGGAACGCCCAGTCGAGGCCTGTGCCGCACAACGATGCTGGGATATCAACCGCCGCTCTGTCACGGTGATTTCCGGCGGTCTGTCGGGGTAACATTATGCGTTTGTTGCGGATCACGACCATCGCCATTCTGATGCTGGGGCCGGTTTCGGCCCCGGCACTGGCACAAGAGGCAGCACCCACGGCAGAGCAAGGCGACAGCCTTGCCCAGTTGCGCAGTGAAATCAGCGCCCTCAGTGCGCTGGTCGCAGATCTGGCGGCGAACCTGTCGTCAGGTTCGGGCGGGGCCGCGCAAACGCAAGGTTTCGACGGCAGCATGATTGACCAGGTGGAACGCATCCGCGAAGAACTGGCAAGTCTGACCGCGCGCGCCGAAGCATTGGAATTTCGCATTCGCAGCGTTGTTGATGATGCATCGAACCGGATCGGGGATATGGAATTCCGCCTGACCGAACTGGAAGGCGGGGATACATCCGCCCTGCCGCCCACGCCCCCGCTTGGTGGTGAAAATGGCGCGACCAGTGGCGGGGTCAGTGACCCCGTGCCGGCCCCCCAACTTGCCGCAGGCGAACAATCCGCCTTTGATGCCGCGCGCGCGTTGCTGGACGACGGGGACACCGACGCGGGCAAATCCGCCCTGTCCGTCTTTCTGGAAACATATCCGGGCAGCCCGCTTGCGGCGCAGGCCAGCACGTTGCTGGCACAGGCACAGCGCGGCAGCGGCGCCGAATCCGATGCCGCGCGCACATGGCTGAACCTGTATCTGGCCAATCCTGAAGGGCCTGATGCCCCCCATGCCCTGCTGGAACTGGGCAACAGTCTGGCGCAGCTGGGGCAACAAGCCGAGGCCTGCGTTATGTTCGAGGAACTGTTCACACGCTTCCCCGATGCGCCACAGGCACCGGATGCGCGCGACGCCCATAGCCGCCAAGAATGCCCCTAGGCACGCCGCATAGCGACGTGGGCGCCCTTCAGACCGGTTTTGCCGCGCAGATGCACGCGGTAGGCACCAGGGCCCCCATCCAGCGGCTTGGGGTGGCGGTTTCGGGCGGCGGGGATTCCATGGCCCTGCTGCGGCTGGCGCAGGACTGGGCGCAGCGCCACCAAAAGACCCTGCTGGTTGCAACCGTCGATCACGGGCTGCGGCCGCAAGCAGCGGACGAGGCTGCAATGGTCGCCCGCTGCGCGACCCGACTTGGCCTGCCCCATCAAACGCTTGAATGGCGGGGCTGGGACGGGCATGGCAACCTGCAAGATCACGCGCGTGAGGCCCGAAAGCGGCTGTTGTCACAATGGGCACAGGCCCATGCACTTGATGCCGTTGCCCTTGGCCACACACTCGATGATCAGGCCGAAACCTTGTTGATGCGCCTTGCACGCGGATCAGGTGTCGAAGGGTTGTCGGGGATGGCGGCACACCATGTCGCGCAAGGCACCACATGGCTGCGCCCGCTTCTGGGAATGGGCCGCGCACAATTGCGCGCCTATTTGCGCGCATTGCGGGAAACATGGGTGGATGACCCGTCAAATCACGATACCAGCTTTGACAGGGTCAAGGCACGGCAGGCGCTGGACTATCTGGCACCTTTGGGACTGGATGCAAAGCGGCTGGCGCAAACCGCCGACCGCATGCGCGCGGCCCGCACAAGTCTGGAGTTTCTGGCCGATGCGCAGGCCGCAAAAATCCTGACCGTGGAACATGGCGATTTTGTTTTTGATGCCCTGGAACTGGACGCCCTGCCACAAGACACACGCACAAGACTTGTCGCCCACGCCCTTCAGGCGATATCAGGCAACGCCTACAGGCCGCGTCTGGACGCCTTGCACGCCGCACTGCACAGCACATCGCGCGCCACACTGCATGGCTGCATATTGTCGCGCAGCAAAGGCACGCTTAGGATTGCGCGCGAATACAGCGCCGTCGCCCGCCTGCGCACGCCGCTTGGTGCGACATGGGACGGGCGCTGGCGTGTTCAGCCCGTGTCTGCGCCGCCCGAGAATGCGCACGATCTGCACATTGCCGCGCTGGGACCGGACGGGGCCAACCAGTGCCGCCCCCGCAGCGACTGGCGTGTGCCCTATGCATCGCTTCTGGCCAGCCCCGCAATCTGGCAGGGCACAACACTTGTTGCGGCCCCTTTGGCGATGCAAAATTGCGGCTGGCAGGCGGAAACTTACCATATTTGGCCACGCATGCGCATTTCTTGATACGTGCAGATTGATTGCAGAACTCTGATCGCTATGTAACAAGGGTAAGAAGCACGCTTTTGTGCGTGATAACACCACGAACGGTGCGCGATACTGCGCTTTCGGGCAGCACTATACGCCGCGCACCTGATCGAAACCAAAGGAGACGCCCGTGGGCAACGCACGGAATTTCGCTTTCTGGATCGTGCTGTTTTTGTTGATGATCATGCTTTTCAACATGTTCAGCAACAATCAGGGCACATCATCAGCGCGCAGCGTGAATTATTCTGATTTCGTCCAGCGGGTCGATTCGGGCACTGTCAGCAGGGTCACCATTGATGGCGAACGCATTGTGTTCGTGGGCAGTGACGGCCAGCAATATTCGACCGTGCGACCAGATGACACAGGCCTGACCGAGCGGCTGCTGGACGCAGGCATCCCCATCGAGGCACGGCCCCAACAGCAATCCGGTTTCCTGTCCACGCTTATGCTGTGGCTGCCATTCCTGCTGCTGATCGGCGTCTGGATCTACTTCATGAACCGCATGCAGGGCGGTGGCAAAGGCGGCGCAATGGGGTTTGGCAAATCCAAGGCCAAATTGTTGACTGAAAAAAGCGGCCGTGTGACGTTTGACGATGTTGCGGGCATTGATGAAGCCAAGGACGAACTGGAGGAGATTGTCGAGTTTCTGCGCAATCCCCAGAAGTTCAGCCGCCTCGGTGGCAAAATCCCCAAAGGCGCGCTTCTGGTCGGCCCTCCCGGCACGGGTAAAACGCTGCTTGCACGCGCTATCGCAGGCGAAGCGGGCGTTCCGTTCTTCACGATTTCGGGGTCCGATTTTGTGGAAATGTTCGTGGGTGTCGGTGCCAGCCGTGTGCGTGACATGTTCGAGCAAGCCAAGAAAAACGCCCCCTGCATTGTCTTTATCGACGAGATTGACGCCGTCGGCCGGTCGCGTGGCGTGGGCTATGGCGGCGGCAATGACGAACGCGAACAGACATTGAACCAGCTTCTGGTCGAAATGGACGGGTTCGAAGCCAATGAGGGCATCATCATCGTGGCGGCCACCAACCGCCCCGACGTGCTGGACCCCGCGCTGCTGCGTCCGGGCCGTTTTGACCGTCAGGTGCAGGTGCCCAACCCCGACATCAAGGGACGCGAACGCATTTTGGGTGTGCATGCGCGCAAGGTGCCGCTGGGTCCGAATGTGGATCTGCGCATCATCGCACGCGGCACACCGGGCTTTTCGGGTGCTGATCTGGCGAACCTTGTGAATGAAGCGGCATTGATGGCGGCGCGGTCAAACCGTCGTTTTGTCACCATGGAAGACTTTGAGTCGGCCAAGGACAAGGTCATGATGGGGGCCGAACGCCGGTCCATGGTCATGTCCGAAGATGAGAAGAAACTGACCGCCTATCACGAAGCCGGTCACGCGGTCGTGGGCCTGCATGTGCCCGAACACGACCCCATCCACAAGGCAACCATCATCCCGCGCGGTCGCGCGCTGGGTCTGGTGCTGTCGCTGCCCGAACGCGACCAGTTGTCTGTCAGCTATCGCAAATACAAATCCAAGATCGCCATGGCGATGGGTGGGCGTGTGGCCGAAGAACTGACCTTCGGTGAAGATGCGGTCACATCCGGTGCGGCAAGCGACATTCAGCAGGTCACCAAGATTGCGCGCGCCATGGTCACGCAATTCGGCTTTGACCCTGAATTGGGGTATGTCGATTACGCCAATGAACAGCAAAGCTATCTGGGCGCTTACGGGGGTGGGTCCAACCATTCCGGCATGACCCAGAAGATGATCGACGACAAGGTGCGGCAACTGGTTCAGGAAGGTTATGACACAGCCAAGAAAATCCTGACCGAACATGCTGATGATCTGGAAAACCTTGCGCAGGGCTTGCTGGAATACGAGACCCTGACAGGGCCTGAAATCGCGCGCGTCATGCGCGGTGAACCCTTGAACCGCGGCGATGATGATGCAGACACGCCCGGCAGCGGCACCCCGTCGGTTGCCGCCATCCCCAAGACGCGTGGCCGCAAACGTGGCGACGAAAGCGGGGACGGCATGGAACCCGAACCGTCCGCGTAAATACCGGCGATATAAGACAAAAGCCCCGGCCCTGTGCCGGGGCTTTTTGCTGGGCGGCAGTGCCCGGTCATGTGCAGGAAACGCGATGCTCCCAATTCTGGCCTGAAGGGTGCGTTCGTGCTTGGACAAGGCCCGCGCTGTCGGTGGGCCGGGGTCTGCCGATCCGACATTGTAGGAATGCACTTTATGCAGGCTGCATATTTCCTGTGCTCAAGGGCTTGGATTGCCATCAGCCAAATCGGCAGCCTGTGGGACAGCCCGCCGATGGCGTGGGCCAGCTACGCCCTTTGCCCCGCGCCTTCGCGGTCGGCTTCAGGCCATCCCGCAGCCAGAATGCTTTGACCTGATTAAAGTATATCACGTTCATTCGCATTCACGAGACATGCTCTAACTTATTGATTTCGAGGGTTCGAGAAGCTCAAAATCAGTTCCCAGTTCTGAGAAAAATGCTCTAAATCACGCCTGAAGATGCCGCAGCCCTTGGGTCACATCGGTGCGCAAGGCCAGTCGTAGCGCGGCATCGTCACCTGCACGCAGCGCTTCAAGGATCAGGCGATGGTGCGGCGGGGCCGTGGTGCGGCGCAAACGCGTGTATAATGCACGCATGGTCGGGCCAAGCTGCAACCACACCGTTTCCAGCAACCCCAGCATCGCAGGGCTTTGGGCGCGCAGATACAGAGTGCGATGAAATTCCAGATTCGTGCGAATATACTCGACCGGATTTTGCTGGTTGACCGCGCGTGCATTGGCTTCGTTGATAATGTCCATCCGGTCAATCAAGGCCAGATGCGCCCGCCGCAGCGCACGACTTCCCAGTTCCGGCTCCAAAAGCGCGCGGATCGAGGCCAACTCCTCGATGCGTTCATTGCTCAGTTCCGGCGTGGTGACACGGCCTGACGCAGACAACGTCAGCGCCCCTTCCGCCGACAGGCGGCGCACGGATTCGCGCGCAGGTGTCATACTGACCCCGAAGGACTTGCCGATCCCGCGCAGCGTCAGCGCATGTCCG
The DNA here is from genome assembly GCA_020832445.1 of Paracoccaceae bacterium. Lineage (GTDB taxonomy): Bacteria > Pseudomonadota > Alphaproteobacteria > Rhodobacterales > Rhodobacteraceae > Roseinatronobacter. The sequence continues at coordinate 33,831 of JAFIEO010000039.1, read as the reverse complement.
GGCGGCAATTCCCCATGCATGATTTGCTGGCGCAAGCCGCGATACACCCTGTCATGTGCTGACAAGGGCGCAGTTTCAGCGGCAACAGACGGGCGCAAGACAGATTTCTGCATCCGAAATTGTGATCACAAATTCCCACTCCCGTCAATGTATTCAGTGCGGGTTTTGGGGCGGGTTCGGGGCGACCAAGGTAGATACGACCAAAGCGTGATTTCATGTCATCTGCGAATGTCCTAACCTATGCGCCAGAACTTAGGGATATAGGAACACCGCCAATGCAAATGAATGACACCCGCCAGATCGCGGCCCCCCCGCAACAGGTCTGGACTGCCCTGTTCGATCCCGATGTCCTGAAAGCCTGTGTGCCGGGATGTCAGGACCTGTCCGGCAACCCCGAGCAAGGCTATGAGGCCGTCGTCGTTCAGAAGGTCGGCCCCGTTAAAGCGACATTCAAAGGCATGGTGACCATGGCCGATGTCATAGAAGGCGAAAGCTGCACCCTGGTCGGAGAGGGCAAAGGCGGCGCCGCCGGTTTTGCCAAAGGGCAGGCGCGCGTCCGGCTGGAGCCAACCGACGATGGCGGAACCCTGCTGCATTATGACGTTGATGCCAATGTCGGCGGCAAACTGGCCCAGCTTGGCAGCCGCATCGTGGACGGGTTTGCACGCCGCATGGCCACAGAATTCTTCACCCGTTTTCAGGAACAGATCGAAGGGCCGGACACGCCCGCGCCAGACACCGCCGCCCCCGAAGCCGCACAAGACAGCGATCAGCCGCGCAAGGGCTGGGTCAAGCGTATCCTTGGATAAAGCAGCCGCGCAAAAGTGGGAACCCGCTTTGCGCGTCCTGAGCATGCGTTCTAAAGAGGGTTGAGTGGGTTTCGTGAATGGCACACGAACGCGGGCACGCTACAGGCCCGGGCGCAACGCCGTGGCGCAGCTTGCACGCCCCCCCGCGATCAGGTAACAAAATTTTACCAATTTCAGGGGGGCTGCCATGCCGGTAATTACCAATATCGAAGACTTGCGCCGCATCTATGAAAAACGCACCCCGCGCATGTTCTATGATTATGCGGAATCCGGCAGTTGGACCGAACAGACATTTCGCGAAAATATCAGCGATTTCAGACATATCCGGCTGAAACAGCGTGTTGCCGTCGACATGTCGGGCCGCAGCACCGCATCAAAGATGATCGGGCAGGACGTGTCCATGCCTGTGGCGCTAGCACCGGTCGGGCTGACGGGCATGCAATCCGCCGATGGCGAAATCAAGGCCGCCCGCGCCGCCGAAGCGTTCGGCGTGCCCTTCACCCTGTCAACCATGTCAATCTGCTCGATCGAGGATGTCGCGGAACACACGACCAAGCCCTTCTGGTTTCAGGTCTACACATTGAAAGACGACGACTTCATGCGCCGCCTGATTGAACGCGCCCGCGCAGCAAACTGTTCGGCCATCGTTGTCACTGTGGATTTGCAGGTTCTGGGCCAACGCCACAAGGATTTGAAAAACGGCCTGTCCGCGCCGCCGAAACTGACACCAAAATCCATCGCCAATATGATGACGAAAATTCCGTGGGGCCTTGAAATGCTGGGCACCAAGCGGCGCTTCTTTGGCAATATCGTGGGCCATGCCAAGGGAGTGACGGACCCCTCATCGCTGTCGACATGGACCGCGGAAGCGTTTGATGTGGCACTGGACTGGACGCGCATTGCACAATTCAAGGACTGGTGGGGCGGCAAACTGCTTATCAAAGGCATCATGGACGCCGAAGATGCCCGCCGCGCGGTAGAGATTGGCGCAGATGCCATCATCGTGTCCAACCATGGCGGGCGCCAGCTGGACGGGGCTGTCAGTTCCATCCGTATGCTGCCCGCGATCATGGATGCGGTGGGCGACAAGGTGGAGGTGCATCTTGATAGCGGCATAAGGTCCGGTCAGGATGTGCTGAAGGCGCTGGCGCTGGGGGCAACCGGCACTTATATCGGCCGCGCCTTTACTTACGGGTTGGGTGCAATGGGTCAGGCCGGTGTCACCAAAGCACTGGAAATCATCCATAAGGAACTGGACATCACCATGGCGCTATGCGGCGAAACCGATGTCCGCAACCTTGGACCGCAGAACCTGTATGTGCCGCAGGGCTTCGGCGACCCGACAGTATTGTTGTAACGCCACGGCGGCCTTGGGCGCATTTCGGGCACTGAAATGGCCTTCGCGGGGGTATTGGCGGGGGTGAAATCGCCTTTTTCCCTTTTCAATAACCCGAATCTGCCCTATAGCCGCCAGACTTACAGCCCGCACCCTTGGAGGCGGGCATTTCAACTTGTAGAAAATGGAGAATTCCAATGGCTGGTGAGATCCCGGATCTTTTGGCCGAGGTACGGACGGGGACAGGCAAGGGGGCCGCTCGTCAAGCTCGTCGTGAGCATAAAGTACCCGGTGTGGTTTATGGCGGTGGTTCCGACCCCCTGGCCGTGAACTTCAACTATCACTACCTGATCAAGATGCTGAAAGCGGGTCGCTTTGTATCGACATTGTTCAACCTGAAGGTTGAAGGTCAGGAAGATGTGCGCGTTATCTGCCGTGGCATTCAGCGCCATGTTGTGAATGGCCTGCCCGAACATGTCGACCTGATGCGCCTGCGCCGCACCAGCCGTATCAATCTGTTCATTCCGGTTGAATTCATCAACCATGAAAAATGCGTCGGCCTGAAACGCGGCGGCATGCTGTCCGTCGTGCGCCCCGAGGTGGAGTTGAACGTGTTGGCCGGTGACATTCCTGAAAAGCTGGTCTTTGATCTGGCTGGCCTGCAAATTGGCGACACCATCACGATTTCGGCCATCAAACTGCCCGAAGGCACCAAACCTACAATCGACCGCGATTTCGTGATTGCAAACATCTCTGCGCCCCGCGCACTGGTTGCATCCGACAACGAGGACGGTGACGAAGAATCTGCTACCGAGGAATAAGTATTTCCTGACAGCAACGCACAACGTTTACGGGGCACCCAGACAGGTGCCCCGTTTTCATTTGGGGCGGTAGCTTGCCGCGACGCGTATGCGTTTTCCTGCAACCCCGCATCACGGCCAATTCAGGGCGGGTAGTGTCGAATTCGCACACTCAGCGCTTTTCACAAATGCGCCGGACCTTTATGCTGCACCGCACACAGGGGACATGTCACATGAAGCTATTTGTTGGTCTGGGAAACCCTGGAACAAAATACGCCGCAAACAGGCATAATATCGGGTTCATGGCGCTGGACCGTATTGCCAGCGAACACGGGTTTGCACCGTGGCGCAGCAAATTTCAGGGCTGCATGATAGAAGGCCGGATTGGTCGCGAAAAGCTGGTCTTGCTGAAACCGGAAACATTCATGAACCTGTCCGGGCAATCCGTGGGCGAAGCGCTGCGCTTTTACAAGCTGGACCTTGCCGATCTGGTGGTCTTTCATGACGAATTGGACCTGGCACCCGGAAAACTGCGCCTGAAGCAAGGCGGCGGGCATGCGGGCCATAACGGGCTGCGATCAATTCATGCCCATGCGGGGCCGGATTATTCGCGCGTGCGTCTGGGCATCGGGCATCCGGGCCACAAGGATCGCGTGTCGGCCTATGTGTTGTCCGATTTTGCAAAATCGGATCAGGACTGGCTGGACCCCCTGCTTCAGGGCATTGCCGATGGTGCTGACGCCTTGGCGCAAGGCGACGGGGCGCGGTTTTCAAGCATGGTCGCGCAGCGCACAACGCCCCAACGCAAAGGTCCATCGGCCAAACCCGCGCCGGGCGCCCCGAAACCTGAACCGGCACGACAGTCTGCCCCGAAGGACGATCCCGCACCCGTAGAAACACGCACGCCGCTGCAAAGGCTGATGGACCGCTTCAAATGACATTTCGGGATCATGCGCGCAGGCAAGCCGCCGCCTGTGCTGCGCTCGGCTCTCCATTAACCGCGCGGGTTCTGGGACTTGTCGCCGACCGGCTGCTGCCGGGGCGTGCTGTGGCGGACAGGTTGCTATATTGGCCCGAAGACCGGCTGAAACCCGACGCGGTGGCCCTGCGCCTTGCGGGCGCGTTGCATCATCTGGTGCTGTGCGGGCAGGCCCCTATTCTGTCGCGGCTATATAACGCGCCGGACACGGTTCCCGACATCCAGCTATGGCGCGCGATAGAAGCATTGTTGCGCCTGCATGAAAGCGCAATTCTGGCAACGCTGGATTTTGCCCCCCAGACCAATGAATTTCGCCGATCAAGCGTCATTATCGCAGCCGCGCAATGGCTGACTGCTGCGTTTAACCGCCCGCTGGTCCTGTCGGAGCTGGGCAGCAGCGCAGGGCTGAACCTGATATGGGATCAATACGCCTTGCAGGCAGGCGGTCATGATTACGGGCCGGATGATGCCGCGTTGACACTGACACCAGATTGGCACGGCGCCCCCCCGCCGCTGGCAACACCCGTCATTCGCGCGCGCGCGGGCGTCGATCTGAACCCGCTGGACCCTGAAACAGACCGGTTGCGGCTGCTAAGCTATATCTGGGCAGACCAGCACGACCGCCTGAACCGGACCGCACACGCACTGGACCTTGCTGCAACACTGCGTCCTGAAATCACGCGCGGATGCGCGATTGACTGGCTGGAGAAGCGCCTGTCGCGCCCCCTGCCCCAAGCCGTGCATCTGGTGTATCATACAATCGTCTGGCAGTATCTTGACCCTGCCCTGCAAGAACGCGGGCAAATGGCGCTGGCCCGCACAGGCGCAAGGCTGCGTCAGGACGAACCGCTGGCGCATCTGTCGATGGAAGATGATGGCAACGGCCCGGGCGCGAAACTGACCCTGACCCTTTGGCCAGCAGGCGATTGCATAGATTTGGGGCGTGCAGATTTTCATGGCGCATGGGTCGACTGGCGCGCACCAACACTTCCTGCCTGAAAGCACTGGTCGGGCTTGCCCTAAGCTTTATTTCTGTCACGCTACCCCCAAACACCCCCGCAATCAGGAGAGCATCATGACAATCAGAATGGAGCCATCGGTAAATGTGCTGGGCGGCACCCTGGAGCCGTGCTCACGCGACCCTATGACAGGTTTCTTCCGAAACGGGGCCTGCGACACCTGCGAAGAAGATCAGGGCAGGCACACGGTCTGTGCCAGAATGACTGCTGAATTTCTGGCCTATTCCAAATATCTGGGCAATGACCTGTCAACACCGCGCCCCGAGCATGCCTTTCCGGGGTTGAAACCGGGGGATCAATGGTGCCTGTGTGCCGCACGGTTCTTGCAGGCGCATGAAGAAAACGTGGCGCCGCTGGTCAATCTAAGATCAACACATCAGAAAACGCTGGATATTGTCCCGCTTGTTGTGTTGCAGCGATATGCGACTGATATTGACTGAAGCACACTACCATTGCACCACCCGCGCAAGACAGGTGAAACCGGCCTGAATAATATGGGCACATATCCGGCAGCGCGGGCTTGATCCAAGCGCCAATGAATCCCTTCAGACCAGAATTAGAGCATATCACGTTCATTCGCATTCACGCGACATGCTCTGACTTATTGACTTCGCATGTCCGGGAAGCTCAAACCGGTTCCCACTTTTGAGCAACATGCTCTAACCAGCCTTCTGGCTCCATCTGACATGCACCTTTAGAACGATTTGCGCGCCCGAAGCGCCGCACCGATCGTGCCGTCGTCAAGGTAGTCCAACTCTCCGCCCATGGGCACACCCTGTGCAAGTGCTGTGACCTTCACGCCGGTCGGGCCAAGCGCGTCCGCGATGTAATGCGCAGTTGTCTGGCCGTCGACAGTGGCCCCCAATGCAAGGATCACTTCGCGTGCGCCAATGTCATTGATCCGCGCCACAAGTTCGGGAATGCGCAGGTCTTCCGGCCCGATTGCGTCCAGCGCAGACAGCGTGCCGCCCAATACATGATACTGCCCCTTGAACACGCCCCCGCGTTCCATGGCCCATAGATCGGCGACATCTTCGACCACACAGATTTCCGCACTCGCGCGGCGGGCATCATCGGTGCAGATCGCGCAAACCGGCGCGGTCGAGATATTGCCGCATTGGGTGCAGGTCTGCGCTGTTTGCGTCACGCGGTCCAGCGCGGCCAGCAGCGGGCGCAGGCTTTGGTCGCGGCGCTGGATCAGGTGCAGCACCAAACGCCGCGCAGACCGCGGCCCCAGACCGGGCAGCCGCGCCATCTGTGCGATCAGCGCCTCTATTTCATTGGGGGCACGGTCCATGTGGCTGCGGCTAGAACGGCAGGTTCATATCGCGCGGCAGCCCAAGGCTTTCGGCCATCGCGCCCATTTCTTCCTTGGACCGCGCATCGGCCTTGGCCTGTGCATCCTTGATGGCCGCAAGAATTAGATCTTCGACCACTTCCTTTTCATCGGCGTTGAAGATCGAGGGGTCGATTTCCAGCCCCGTCAATTCGCCCTTGGCTGTCGCTGTGGCCTTGACCAGCCCCGCGCCGGATTCGCCGGTGACAATGATGGCGTTCAGCTCTTCCTGAAGCTGTGCCATCTTGCCCTGCATTTCCTGCGCGGTTTTCATCATCTTGGCCATATCGCCAAGCCCGCCCATTCCTTTGAACATGTCCGTGTCCTTTCGTCATGTGTCGTCAAACGGATCCCAGTCGGGGTCCAGTTCATCCTCGACCGGTGCCAGCGCTTCGCTTTCGATCTGCGCATCCGGCGGGTTAAGATCCCGGATATCGGCAATTCGTGCCTGTGGGAATGCCTGAATAACCGCCGCAACCAATGTATTTTCCATGGCTTCGGCTTCTTGCGCGCTGCGTTCGCGCGCGCGGGTCTCGGCCAGCGTCGGCGCGCCACCTGTCGATGTGACCGACACGCCCCAGCGCACCCCTGTCCATGTCTGCAAGCGCCCTGCAAGCCGCGATGCCAGATCGGGTGTGGCGTCCGGTGTCGGCGCGAATTCAATACGGCCGGGGCTGTAGCGCACCAGGCGCAGACAGGTTTCCACCTCGACCAGCAGGGCCATGTCACGCTTCTCGCGGATCAGGGACACAACATCATCAAATTGCGGGTAGTAGCCCAATGCGGGCGCGGCACCTGAAAGGGCCGCTTGCGGCGCGCCTGCGTGGCCGGATGATGAGGGACCAGACGATGCCGCGCCGCCACCCATGCGGCCAGTGCTTCCCGCCGCGGCAGGGGCGCGCGTGGTGGTCCCGCCACCGGGGGTCGGCGATGGCGGGGTCTGGTCATGCCATTTGCGCAGCACTTCTTCAGGGCTGGGCAGATCGGCCACATGGGTCAGACGGATAATCGCCATTTCAGCGGCCATCATCGCATTGGGGGCGGCGGCCACTTCTTCCAGCGCTTTCAGCAACATCTGCCATGCCCGCGTCAACACCCGCATCGGCAAGGTCTGCGCCATGACCATGCCGCGATCGCGTTCTTCAGGGCTGATGGTGGGGTCATTGCCCGCATCAGGTGTCACTTTGGTAACACTTAGCCAATGGGTAATTTCGGCCAGATCACGCAGCACGGCCATCGGGTCGGCCCCGTCGGCATATTGCGCCGACAATTCCGCAAGTGCCGCCCCCGCATCGCCGCGCATGATCTGGTCAAACAGGTCCAGCACCCGCGCACGGTCTGCAAGCCCCAGCATGGCGCGCACCTGATCGGCGCTGGTTTCACCCGCGCCATGGCTGATCGCCTGATCCAGCAGCGACATGGCATCGCGCACGGACCCTTCGGCGGCACGCGTGATCAGGGCCAGCGCATCATCCGCGACCTGCCCGCCTTCGGCCTTGGCCACACGGGCCAGATGCGCAATCATCACCTCCGGTTCGACCCTTCGCAGATCGAAGCGCTGGCACCGCGACAGAACCGTGACGGGCACTTTGCGAATCTCAGTTGTGGCAAAGATGAATTTCACATGCGCAGGCGGTTCTTCCAGTGTTTTCAACAACGCGTTGAAGGCCGAATTCGACAACATGTGAACTTCGTCGATGATATAAATCTTGTAGCGCGCAGACGCCGCGCGATAGGCCACACTGTCAATGATTTCACGAATATCGCCCACACCGGTGCGCGATGCCGCATCCATTTCCATGACATCGACATGGCGGCCGTCGGTGATGGCGCGGCAATGTTCGCACTGCCCACAGGGTTCGGTGGTCGGCCCGCCGTGCCCGTCGGTGCCGATGCAGTTCAGCCCCTTGGCAATGATCCGCGCTGTTGTGGTTTTGCCGGTGCCGCGAATGCCCGTCATCACGAAGGCATGGTGGATACGGTCTGCCGCAAAGGCATTGCGCAGCGTGCGCACCATCGCGTCCTGCCCGATCAGATCGGCAAAACTTTCGGGGCGGTATTTGCGCGCCAGAACCTGATAGGGGGTTTGGCTGTCAGTCATGTGTCCGAGCCTTGGTTATGTGCCCATACCCTAACGCGCTGCGGGCGCGATGGGAAACGGGTTTTCGCCTTTCCTGTGATACGCTGCGTGCAAGGGTGCGATTTGAGTATTTCTGGCAAGATGAAATCAACCGGTTTTGTGCGCAAGCACGCCATGGTCTTGCAAAAACCCGGTTACGAGCTGCGCGAATCTTTCGGGCTGCTCAATCTGCGCCAGATGGCCCGCGCGGCGCAGAATCGCAAAATGTGACCCTGCGACCAGTTCCGTCGTCTCGCGCACCAGATCAGGGGGTGTCAGCGCGTCGCGGTCGCCGGTCAGCCCAAGGGTGGGCAAACTCAGGCCGGCGGTGGTGGTATAGAAATCGCTGCCCGCAATCGCGCGGGCGCAACCCGCCCAGCCCTGCGGCGGGCAGTCCAGCAGCATGTCGCGCCAGATATTCACATCAGCGCTGCGCAAAAACGCAGGGGCAAACCACCCTTTCAGCATTTGCGCGGCAATCGCCGCCATGCCGCGGGCCTGCACCATATCTGCGCGCGCGTCCCATATCGCTGCCGTGTCCAGCCGTGCGCCTGTGCCCGACAGCACCAGTGCACGCACCAGATCAGGGCGTTTGGTGGCAAGGGCCTGTGCGATCAGCCCGCCAAGCCCCTGCCCCAGAAAGACACACGCCCCCACGCCCAGACTGTCCAGCAGGGATTCCGTGTCACGCACCAACTGGCCCATCGTATAAGGCCCATCCGGCGCAGGCGATGCCCCATGCCCGCGATGATCATAGCGGATAATCCGCAATTGGCTGGGTAAATGCGGCAAAAGCGGGGACCAGACCCGCGCATCACATCCAAGGCTTGCAGACAGCACCAGAACCGGCCCGTCCGGCGGACCGGAAAGCTGATAGTGCAAGCCACCGGCCAGGATTGTCATGCGCGCGCTTCGTTCAACGCGCGTTGGAAAACGTCGCGGTCCACATTCCCGCCGGAAACCGTCACAATCACGCTGTCCCCGTCAATCTGTTCAGGCAGGAACAATGCGGCGGCCAGCGCCACCGCGCCGCCCGGTTCCACCACGATCTTCAGCCGCTCAAACGCCAGCGCCATTGCCGCCAGCACCTGCGCATCACTGACCACAAGCCCCGCCCCGCACAGGCGCTTCAGCACCGGCCATGTCAGCTTGCCGGGCGCAGGCGTGACAATCGCATCACACAGCCCCGAGCGCTGCGGATGCGTCACCACATGCCCGGATGCCAGCGATTTGGCCACATCGTCAAAGCCCTCGGGTTCGACCGTGCGCACCTGCATGTCGGGCGCGTGTTGCTCCAGCGCCAGCGCAATCCCCGATGTCAGCCCGCCGCCACCGCAACACACCAGCACCTGTGCCGATGTCACGCCCTGTCGGGCGGCTTGTTCGGCGATTTCCAGCCCCGTTGTGCCCTGCCCCGCGATGACCTGCGGATGATCAAACGGCTGGATCAGGCTTAGCCCGCGTTCGGCGGCAAGTTTCGCACCCAATGCATCACGATCCTCGGACGCGCGGTCATACAGAACCACCTCGGCCCCCAGCGCGCGGGTATTGGCGATCTTGATGGCGGGCGCATCGCGCGGCATAATGATAACCGCCGACAGCCCGCGCAGACCCGCCGCACAGGCAACGCCCTGCGCATGGTTGCCCGATGAAAAGGCAATCACCCCGCGCACATCATCAGGCAGCGCGGTGACAGCGGACCACGCACCGCGAAACTTGAAACTGCCGGTATGTTGCAGGCATTCCGCCTTGACGAACACCCGGCGCCCCGCAATTTCATCCAGAAACGGCGATGACAGCAACGGCGTGCGCCGCGCATGGCCTTGCAGGCGCAGATTCGCAGCTTCGATCATGTCAATATTCACAGGCACAATATTCACAGGCACATTCCTAACCATTGATGAATCGCGCGCAGCGATTCTGCCTCGTCCAGAAACGGTATATGCCCGCGTGCGGGTACCTCCTCAACGATCATATCCGGGCGGCGCGCTTGCATCTGCTGCACTGTGGCCTCGCTCAGCAGGTTGGAATTTGCGCCCCGAATGACCGCCAGCGGCAGACCGGCGCAGGCCTCGAACAACGGCCATAAATCCCCACCGCCCCCGTCCATCGCCGCCAGAAAGGCATCGCGCAGCGCGGGGTCATAGTTCAGATCTAGCCCCTGATCGGTCTGGATGAAATGCTTTCGCGCCTCTTCCATCCAGCGCTCTGCGGGCACATCCGTGAATTCAGGATGCGCGCGCGCAAGGGCCATCGCGGCCTCGGCATGGCTGCGCGCCGCAGGCGTGCGCCCGATATAGTCGGAAATCCGGTCAAGCCCGTCCATATCAATCACCGGACCCACATCATTCAGACAGATGCCGCGCAACCTGTCATGCGCCACTGCCGCCAGATACATGCCAATGATCCCGCCGCGCGATGTGCCCAGAACTGCCACCTGTTCCAGCCCCAGATGGTCCAGCAATTCCAGCGCATCCGCACCCTCACGCGGCACCGTATAGCTTTCGGCACCCGTCCACTCCGACTGCCCGCGCCCACGGTAATCCAGCCGCACCATGCGCAGCGGCGGCAGGTGCGGTGCCAGATAGTCGAAATCGCTGCCATTGCGCGTCAGGCCCGACAGGCACAAAAGCGCGCGCCCATGTCCGCTATCTGTGTAGTGCAACTGCGCCCCGTCGGACGCGGTGAAAAACGGCATCTAGAAATCCCCCAGTTGCGCCAGCAGGCCTTGCAGGTCGCGGACACTCGCATCAGGGCGCCCGAACAGCCGGTCCGGGGGCGCGCCCGCACGGTTGACCCATAGCGTGCGAAACCCGTAGGCCGCCCCTGCACAGATATCCCACCCGTTGGACGAGATGAACAGCACATCCTGGCGCGCAACGCCCAGTTTCGCGCCGACCATGTCGTAAACAGCGCCGGCGGGTTTGAACACGCCCACATCCTCGACCGACAAAACCGCCTGAAACATGTCCTGCAACCCCGCCGCGCGCACCGCACTGGCCAGCATGTCAGGCGTGCCATTGGACAGGATCGCACACGCCATGCCCTGATCTGCCAGCGCGCGCAATGTGTCGGGAACTTCCGCAAAGACAGGCAATTCCTGATACAGCGCCAGAAGCCGCGCGCGCAGGCGGTCATCCGCAAGCCCCGCATCTTCCATCGCCCAGTCCAGCGCGTCGCGCGTCACTGCTGCGAAATCGGCATGATGGCCCGTTGCCGCGCGCAGCCATGTATATTCCAACTGCTTGCGCCGCCAGCTGGCGGATAACTGCGGCCAGCTATCCGCCAATTCCTGCCCGTCCGGCCCGCTGGCGGCACTGCGCGCAGCCCCGTCCACGTCAAACAACGTGCCATAGGCATCAAACACACACAGGCGGATGGTCACGCGCGTCTCCTTGTTTTTCGATACAACCTGCAAAGATGTTCTACCCCCGTGCAGGTTTCATCTTGCCAAAAATACTCAACCGCACAACGCCATCTTTTCACCCCGCATCAGCGGTTCAGCCGGTCCAGCCTTGCACGCACACTTAACCCATGCGCCTCCAGGCTCTCGGACATCGCCAGTTGTTCTGCCGCCGGTCCGATTACCGCCAGCGCCGCGGGTGTCATGCGTGCCAATGTGGTGCGTTTCATGAAATCCAGCACCGACAGGCCCGATGAAAACCGCGCTGATCGCGCTGTGGGCAGCACATGGTTCGGCCCGCCGATATAGTCACCAATGGCTTCAGGTGTCCAATGGCCCAGAAACACCGCGCCCGCATGGGTAATCTGCGCCAGCAGCGCGTCCGCGTCGGCCACGCATAATTCCAGATGTTCCGGCGCAATCCGGTCGGACAGGGCCGCCGCTTCCGCCAGATCGCGCACTGTGATGATTGCGCCGTAATCGCGCCAGCTTGCCCCCGCAATTGCGCGCCGTTCCAGTGTTTCAAGGCGTTTGTCCACCGCTTGCGCGACGGATTTTCCGAATTCCGCATCTGTGGTGATCAGGATGGACTGGGCGCTTTCGTCATGTTCGGCCTGTGACAACAGATCAAGCGCAATCCAGTCCGGGTCTGACTGGCCATCCGCGATAACCAGAATTTCGGACGGGCCTGCGATCATGTCAATGCCCACACGGCCAAAGACACGGCGCTTGGCGGCCGCCACAAACGCGTTGCCCGGCCCCGTGATCTTGTCCACCGGCGCAATGTTTTGTGTGCCATATGCCATGGCCGCAATCGCCTGCGCGCCACCAATGCGGTAAACCGTTTCAACCCCCGACAGTTTCGCGGCCAGCAGCACCAACGGGTTGACCTTGCCCGCTGGTGTGGGCGCGCACATGACCAGACGCTGCACGCCTGCCACCTGCGCGGGAATGGCGTTCATCAGGACCGAGGACGGATAGCTGGCCAGCCCCCCCGGCACATACAGGCCCGCTGCCGCCACAGGCCCCCAGCGCCAGCCCAGTTCCGCGCCGCTGTCATCGGTCCAGCGCATATCTGTCGGGCGCTGGCGGTCGTGATAGGCGCGAATGCGCGCCGCCGCCAGTTCCAGCGCCGCGCGTTCCACATCGGGCACGCGGGCGCATTCGGCGTCGATTTCATCGCGGGAAAAAGCCAGCGTGTCGGGCGTCAGGTCCAGCTTGTCGAATTTCGCGGTCAGATCGATCACCGCCGCATCGCCGCGTGCGCGCACATCCGCAATAATCGCGGCGACCGTGTCATCCACATCCACCGCATCTTCGCGCTTGGCATTCAGCAAGTCACGAAAGGCTGTTTCAAATCCCGCATCGCGGCTGTCGAGATACACAGGCATCAGTTATCCTTGTCTAACGGGTGGTGCGGCACCTTGCCCGAAGGCGCGCGGTAGGGCCGCGTCACGTCAGATAGCGCGACATCCAGACATTCAACTGCCAGCCGAATTTCGCCGTCCCCCGCCAGAATAAGGGACACATGCCCGCTGCCATCTTCGCCCGCGTCAAACCCGATCGACAGGATGGACAGCACCAGATCGGTGTCATTGCGCGACCCCCCCTGACTGGCCACGCCCATCACATCAGAAACGACCAACAGGGACTGAACGCGCTCATGCGCATGGCCAGCGTTGGCGTGCGCGTGATCTTCCCAGCGAAAGCGGTTCACCAACATGGCAAAGCGGCGTTTCTTGCGGTCCCATGCCATTTCCGACACTGGCAACACGGCATCCTGCACCAGTGCAGACAGGATTTTCAGATCATCCGCATCCAGCGCCTGCACCCGCAGCGGTTTGTCCGCGCCATCCTCGAACCGGGCATCACTCATGGTGCGCTGACCCGTTCGATTTTCGCACCGCACGCGCCCAGTTTTTCCTCGACCCGTTCATACCCGCGATCCAGATGATAGACGCGGCTGACAACGGTTTCCCCTTCGGCCGCCAGCCCAGCCAGAATCAACGACACCGATGCGCGTAAATCAGTGGCCATGACCGGCGCGCCGCGCAGCCGTTCCACCCCTGTAACCCGCGCCGTGCCGCCATGCACGTCAATCCTGGCCCCCATGCGCGCCAGTTCGGGCGCATGCATGAAGCGGTTTTCAAAAATATGCTCTTCCAGCACCGATTCGCCGTCTGCCGTGCACATCGCGGCCATGAACTGCGCCTGCAAATCAGTCGGGAAACCCGGGAACGGCTCTGTCGACACATTCACCGCGCGCAGCCGGTCGGTTTTGCGCGTGACCCGCAGGCCGCGCGGAGTTTCCTCGACCTCTACGCCGGCCTCTCGCAGTTTGTCGACAAACGCCTGCACCAGATCCAGCCGCCCGCCAAGGCATTCTACCGAACCGCCCGCAATCGCGGGGGCCAGCATATAGGTGCCCAGCTCAATCCGGTCGGTCACGACCGGATGGGTGGCCGCGCCCAGTGTGGACACGCCCTGAATGGTGATTGTGCTTGTCCCCTCGCCCTCGATCTGTGCGCCCATGCGCCGCAAACATTGCGCAAGATCCACGATTTCGGGTTCACGCGCGGCATTTGCCAGAATTGTGGTGCCGCGTGCCAGCGTGGCCGCCATAAGCGCGTTTTCCGTAGCACCCACCGACACGATGGGAAATTCGAATCGCGCGCCCCGCAGCCCGCCCACCGCTTTGGCATGGACATAGCCGTCGCGCAGGTCCAGTTCTGCCCCCAGCGCTTCCAATGCGCGCAGGTGCAAATCCACCGGCCGCGCCCCAATGGCGCACCCGCCGGGCAGTGACACAACCGCGTGCCCGTCACGCGCCAGCATCGGCCCAAGCACCAGAATGGATGCGCGCATCTTGCGCACAATGTCATAATCGGCGCGGTGGCTGCTCAACTCATGGCTGGACAGCGCCAGAACCTGCCCATCTTGCAGGCTGGCCACTTCCGCGCCAAGTGATTCCAGCAATTCCGTCATGGTGCGGATGTCGGACAGGCGCGGCGCGTTGGTCAGCGTCAGCGGCTGGTCCGTCAGCAGTGTGGCAGGCATCAGCGTAAGACACGCATTCTTGGCCCCTGCAATGGGGATCACCCCGTTCAGGGGGCCATTGCCGGTAATGACGATTGAATCCATACTGCTTGCCCTTATTCGTTATATTGGTCTGTATCCTGCGCGGGGTGACCGGATTGACTGTTATGGCCATCACGCGCGCGCGCCTGTGCCTTGCGTCTGGCGATATTCGCTTTCAGCGCCGCTTTCAACCGCGCTGCACGCGGGTCGGGCGGGGTTTTGGTGCTGCGCTCGGGCTTGGGTTTGTGCTCACTCATGCGCCCTTGGTATCCGAAGTTTGGAAAAGCGTCCAGATTGGGGGTTGCGTGCGCAAAATTTTCGGACTACCTAGCCGCCCATCGCCACCGTTTGATGCTGCCGCGGGCAGGGTCAGGACAGGCCGCGCAAGGGGCCGCGTCAGGTGACGAAAACGACATAGGCTTTTCCGGAGCCTGCTTGCATCAGGGCATTGGCCCGGGCAGCTGTCTGGAAACTGACAGGCTGTGGTAGCTCAGTGGTAGAGCACTCCCTTGGTAAGGGAGAGGTCGGGAGTTCAATCCTCCCTCACAGCACCATCACTTTCGCGGTTTTTTGGTCTTGACCTTGGCGCAGGCTTGGCGCAATCGCGCAGTCATGGGACAAGCACAGCTTCATATTGATTTATCCGCCCTTCAAGCCAACTGGACCGGACTCGACGCATCCTCGGGTCAGGGCGTTGAAACCGCAGCGACCGTCAAGGCCAATGGCTATGGCCTTGGCGTGGGTCCGGTTGCGAAAGCGCTGGCAGCAGCAGGGGCGCGGCGGTTCTTTGTGGCCATCGCCGAAGAGGGGGCAGTATTGCGCGCAGCGCTTGGCCCCGATCTGCCCATTCACGTCTATGGCGGGCATATGCAGGGCGATGCGGGCCTGATTTCCGGCGCGAACCTGATTCCCATGCTCAACGCCCCCGAACAGGTGCAGCGCCACCGTGCCGCCCTGCCCGACCACCCTTATGGCGTGCAGCTTGATACCGGCATGAACAGGCTGGGCATGGAAGCACAGGACTGGGCAGCGCTTGCGCCTGATCTGCTGGCCGGTCCCTGCGCCTTGGTCATGTCGCATCTGGCCTGCGCGGATGACCCCGACCACCCGATGAATGCGCAACAACTGGCGGAATTCCGGCGCATGACCGACGGAACCGGCATTGCACGCTCGCTTTCGGCCACAGGCGGCGTGCTGATGGGACGGGACTATCATTTCGACATGACGCGCCCCGGCATCGGGCTTTATGGCGGGCAACCCTATGGCGATGCGCGCGCGGTTGTGCGCCTGTCGATCCCTGTAATCCAGACGCGGATCGTGACCAAAGGCGAAACCGTAGGCTATGGCAACAGTTTCACCGCGCCGCAGGATATGCGTGTGGCCACCATTGCTGCGGGCTATGCCGACGGGATTCATCGCGCGCTGTCGGGCAAGGCAACCCTGTGGCATGGGGCGACGCCCTGTCCGCTGGTCGGGCGGGTGTCGATGGATCTGTTGACGATTGATGTCAGCGCGCTGGACGCGACACCCGACACGCTGGACCTGCTATGCCCGCATCAAGGTGTCGATGACATCGCGGACCAAATTGGGACAATCGGGTATGAAATACTGACATCACTGGGTCAGCGATATAATAAGGTTTACGTTTAATATCTACACATTAGAGATATTATTTAATGCGTCACGCGAAGATTTACCGCACCTGCATCAAGGGCGTATTCCAGCTTGTCCACAGCTTGCGCCAGCCCTTCGTCAATGATGTGCAGATAGGCGGTCCAGTCATGCAAACCGCCCAGCGGCGCCTTGCCGTCTGAAATGCCACGCAGCGCAACCAGGGGCACGCAGAAGCGCTGGCAGGCGCGCAGCACGGCATAGCTTTCCATATCGACCATATCCTGCGCCACCGCATCATACATCGCCCCCGAAATGACAGCCCCGCCAGTGGACAGGCTGGCCTGCGGGATGTCGGGTATCTGGTGGGGCAGCGGAATTTCCGCAGGCGCGTCCAGAAACGGGGTTACGCCGCGCGCAAACCCCAGCGGCGATGCATCCATGTCGCGGTAAGCAATCGCGCGGGCCTGATACACCCCGCAATGCGCCAGCCGTGCAGACCCGGCCGACCCCAATGACACCACCAGATCAGGCAGACCACCTGCATCTTGCAGCGCGGCCAGGGTGGCGGCTGTAACCACACCGGCCTCGACCGGTCCCACGCCTGTCAGAACCGGCGAAAACCGCGCGCGCAGATGCGGGCCATATTCCGCCTGCACCGCCATCAGGAACAACACCCGATGCCCTGCCAGCGGTGTTGTTGTCATGCGCGCCGCACCACATGCACCGCACATTGCGCGCGCGACACCACTTTGGTTGCGGTGGACCCCAGAAACAGCCCCTGCGTGCCCGGCCTGTGCGACGCAATGACAATGCAATCCACCGCCTGAAGCTGCGCAATATCCAGAATTTGCTGGGCGGCATCCCCTTCGGTGACATGCACGGCCGTATTGTCCCAATCGCCTGCAAGGGTGGTCAAATCCGCCTCTATGGCATTGCGCATTTCATCACGCCAGCCTTCGGGCATGTAGCTTAGGGCGAAACTGGGCGGCGGGTCCATCACATGGATCAGGCTGATCTGCGCCCTTTCATCGGCCAGTGTTTGCGCCACCTGCAAGGACGGGCCTGCATCATGGCCCTCATCATATGCGACAGTCACCAGAATATGCTTATACATCAGACGCTCCTTTGGTTCCCGCCCAGTAAATCAAGCCCGAACGGAAAGGGAAAGGGGCAAAAGCAAACCGCCCGGACATGATGTCCGGGCGGCTGTTCGCATTCGGTCCGAAACGTCTTAGCGCTTCGAGAACTGGAAGCTGCGGCGTGCTTTGGGCTTGCCGTATTTCTTACGTTCCACAACACGGCTGTCGCGGGTCAGGAACCCTGCTGCCTTCAGCGGTGCGCGCAAGCTGGGATCATAGAGTTGCAGCGCCTTGGAAATGCCGTGCTTGACTGCACCGGCCTGCCCCGAAAGGCCACCACCGGCAACAGTTGCCATCACATCGAACTGGTCAACGACACCGGCAACCTGAAATGGCTGGCGCAGAATCATTTGCAGCACGGGGCGTGCGAAATACACACCCATTTCCTTGCCGTTCACCACAACCTTGCCGGAACCGGGGCGGATCCAGACACGGGCGACCGCATCCTTGCGCTTGCCGGTCGCATAAGCGCGGCCCAGATCGTCGCGCATGGGTTCACGCACAGGTGCCGCGTCAACCTCGGGGGTGATGGCGGATTTCAGATCGTCCAGGGTTTTCAGATCTTCAGACATGATCAAGCACTCCGCGTATTCTTGGTGTTCATCACGCGCACATCCAGCACTTCGGGCTGTTGTGCTTCATGCGGATGCTCGGCACCGGCATAAACGCGCAAATTGGTCATTTGCTGACGCGACAGCGGGCCGCCGGGCAGCATGCGCTTGACAGCCTGCGTCACGACACGTTCGGGAAACTTGCCTTCCAGAATCTGGCCGGTGGTGCGCGACTTGATCCCGCCGGGATAGCCGGTGTGCCAGTAGTTTGGCTTGTTGCGCTTGTTGCCCGTCAGCTGGATTTTGTCGGCATTGATGACAATAATATTGTCGCCCATATCCATATGCGGGGTGAAAGTTGCCTTGTGCTTGCCGCGCAGGCGCATTGCGATGATCGAAGCAAGACGGCCCAGAACGATGCCTTCTGCATCAATCAGGATCCATTTCTTTTCGATCTCCGCCGGTTTGGCTGTATAGGTTTTCATCATGAGACCTTGCAGAGAGATTAAACAGGGCCGCATGCGGACTGCATGCGGGATTGCTGCGTTTTAGGGGTTTCAGCAGTCAGGTCAAGTGCGAACTTGCTCAAAAATACAAGCAATTTCATATGCTTAGTATTTAGGTATAATAATACCCCAAAATTTTGATGCCCTAGCGCAAATTCGGGGGTGCATTCGGGTCCATTCCGGGGGGTTTGGGCGCTGCGGGTGCCTGCACGCGCGGCAAATCGAACCGCAGGCCCACGCGGGCAAATTCCGCCGCCCGCCCGTCCGATGCGGAAATGAAGGTCACATCCAGCATGCCCGCCTCGACCCCCGAAAAGCTAAGCGCGCCGTGAACCGCGCGCGCAAGTGCAGCTTCTGCCCCGTCCACCGCATCGACAAATGCCAGCATATGCCCCCGCCTGCCACCTTCATATTCGGCAACAACCAGATAAGCCATGTCGGCCAGCCCTTCCATGCGCGCAAGGCGTTGGTCAAGGGCGGTCAGCAACGCATCCGGCAGCCCCTTGGGCGGCAGCAGGGCTGTCGCGCGTTCCTGCAATTCTTCTGGGCGTTCGGACAGGGTTTGCGCCAGCCAGTCCATGATTTCGGGCGGCAACAGGCGCGCCGACGGGGCAACCCCCAGATTAAGCCCCAACCCCAATGGCGGCGTGCTGCCCGCCAGCATTTCCACCAATGCCCGCCCCGGAAGTGCGGCATAGGGCGCGGGTATGCCGGTAAATTCCGTCAGCCGCTGTTCCAGATCGAAGGCCACGACAATAGGCCCGTCTTCCAGATCGAACACTTTGGGGGTAATGCTGTCACCGGCCGCTTCGGTTTCCAGCAGCAGATACAATTCCCCTTCGACCAGACGGGAATAGAACCGCAACCGCGCGGCCACATCATCGGGCGCGCCCTCTGATGCGACATAGGCCTGATCCAGCAATGTGTCCGCCATAGCAGCTACTCCTGTAATACCGAAAACCAGCTAGACTGCCGTTCATATGATGACAACCCCAATGCCCCCGCAAGCCGTGCGATTATTGGCGGGCGAATCACTGCCATATATGCCCGTCAGCGGCGGGGCCACAGAACGCATCTTTCCATATCAGCACCATGACCGCTGCAAATTAAAACAAATTCACTGCCAACCCCAAGCCTTCGGGAATTATTCCCGCATGGCCCCATAGCGCCGGACCCTGTTCCGTTTTGGCCGTGCAATCGTGAAAATCCGCCATGCCGGACGCCCAACCTCAGCAGCACTTCGCCTTGCCCTGCGTCACATGGCATCCTAGCTGATGCGCATGTCGGATGGATGACCATCCCCGTTTGATTTCACAGGAGCCTGCACATGCTGCGCCAAACTGCATTGACACTGACCCTTGCTACGCTGCCCACGCTTGCCTTTGCCACCCCGCAAGGCTGGTCGCCGCTGCTGGAACCCGACCAGCTTGCTGCATATCTTGACAGCAATCAGGACATCCGCGTGATCCATGTCACGGGTGAATTTGCCGAAGGGCATATTCCCGGTGCGGCCTTTTCACCCTATGCCGAATGGCGGGGCGGGCCAAACAATCCCGGTGCGCTGCGCGCTGAACTTGACTATGAAATGGAAGCAACACGCGTCGGTATTGAAGTCGATGTTCCCACTGTGATTGTCCATGCAGGCACCAACCCGTCCGATATGGGCGCCGCTGCGCGCGTCTACTGGACGCTGAAATCATTGGGCGTTCAGGATCTGGCGCTTCTGAACGGGGGCTTTGCTGCCTGGGCGCAAGCGGGCCTGCCGGTTTCCACCGAAGTGACCGAACCCGCCATTTCCGATTTTGTGGGCGAATGGTCGGATGAATGGTATATCTCGACCGCGGAAGTGGCCGAACTGGTCGAAAGCGGCGATGCGCGCCTTGTTGACAGCCGCCCCGAAGGGTTCTTTCAGGGCCTGACATGGTCCATCGCGCGCCCCGGCACCGTTCGCGGTGCAGAAAACCTTGAATTTTCAGACTTTTTCGAGGGCAACCGCATGGTTGATGCCAACCGCGCCCGCGAAATAGCCGCCCAACAAGGGCTGGATGAAGCGCCGGTCACCGTGTCGTTTTGCAACACCGGTCACTGGGCCGCGCTGAACTGGTTTGCGCTACATGAACTGGCGCAGGTCGAAAACACACGGCTTTACGCCGAAAGCATGGCTGAATATGCTGAAAGCGGAAATTCGCTGGATAACGAGCCAAGCCGCATCGCCTACTTGTGGATGTCGACCAAACGTTGGGTTGACGGGCTGTTCTAAGCTTACGCCGGCATTTTCGTTCTTTTGAGGGCGCGCGCAAACCTTGCGCGCGTCACGCCATTCAGAAAGGTCTGACCAGATGTTCATGCGCCGGTTTTCCGTGATCGTGCTGTTGCTTGGCCTGACAGGTTTCACATTCATCATGGCTGGTCCGCGCGCGGGGCTTCTGGTCATGATTGGCCTTGGTTTCGGGCTGGTGCTCGAAGGGTTGCGCTTCGGCTTTGCGGGGCCATGGCGTATGATTGTCACCGACCGTGACGGGCGCGGGCTGATCGCGCAGTTTGTTGCCATTGCGCTTGTGGCCGCCGTGGCATTCCCGCTGATGGCCGCGAACCCGCAGGAACTGAACGGGGCACATGCCCCTGTGGGATTTGCCATGATCCTTGGGGCCTTTGTCTTCGGGGCGGCCATGCAACTGGTCATGGGCTGCGGGTCGGGCACGTTGATAAACGCGGGCAGCGGCAATCTGGTCGGGCTGATCGCACTTGCGGGGTTCATCATTGGCAGTTTCGCGGGCACCGTGCATCTGGGCTGGTGGACAGATATCGCCACGCTGCCTGTCATCTCATTTCAGGGGGTGCTGGGTGCACAGGGCGGGCTGATTGTCACGCTTGCCGGTCTGGCCGCGCTGGCGCTGGTGACAGCGCTGCGCGCCGCACCCGGCAAACGCCTGCCGCCTGCGCGTCTGTGGTGGGCGGCGGCGCTGATTGCGGCGCTGGCGCTGGCCAATCTGGTGGTTGCAGGCCAGCCATGGGGCATTGTTTACGGGCTGGGCCTGTGGGGGGCAAAAGTTGCGCAGGCGGGCGGCGCGGATCTGGGCGGCATTGCGTTCTGGGCCGCGAGCGGCAATGCGGAACGGCTGAATGCGTCCATTCTGACGGATGTGACATCACTGACCAATATCGGACTTCTGGTGGGGGCATTCGCGGTCATGCGCTGGCGCCGTGACGCGGGCGCCCCCGCGCAGGCGCTGACCTTTGGCACCTATGGCTGGGTGCTGTTGGCGGGCGTGGTGCTGGGCTATTCGGCGCGGCTGGCCTTTGGCTGCAATGTCGGGGCGTTTTTCAGCGGCATTTCCACAGGATCGCTACATGGCTGGGTCTGGCTGGTTGCGGCCTTTGCTGGCTCCATTCTGGGGATCAGGCTGCGCCCGCATATCCTGCGGCCTGCACTGGGGCGCGGGGTGGCAGCATGAACGGGTTTCGCACGATGTCACGCCCCGCAGTGGGCGGCTTGGCCCTAGGTCTTGTGCTGGCCATTCTGGCACTGGACCTGTCGCGCAGCGGGGCACCCGACCTGTTTGCCGCCCCCGCGCCCTTCGCATTAGGATCAGGCGAGGCACCGACGGGCGCGCATTGCACAGGCGGCTGAAACAGCACGGTAGTATTTGGCCCATCCAAACGGCACTGTGCAGACAGTGCCGTTTTCAGTTTGATCTGGCCCGCACCCGTATTTTCTGTTTTCCTGAGGCCACACAATTCCAAACCCAAAAGGACACGCCATGCGCAAAATCCTGTTCACCCTGCCTGCCGCCCTGGCCCTGTCCGCCTGCATAGAGGTGGATTTGTCCCTTGAAATTCTGGACGAGGACACCGCCCGCATGACAGGGTTCATGCAAATGCAACGCCAGTTTTATGACATGAGCGGGGGCGACGACTCCTTCTGCGCGGAAGAAGACGGCGGCACCCTGACGGTCACCGACACCCATGCGCGCTGCGATTTCGACCAGACCGGCACATATGAAGAAATCATGCGCCCTGATGGCGTCGATGCGCCCGCAGATGACATGCAAGGCTCCATCACCTATCTGGGGGATAACCGCACGCAGGTTCTGCTGCCCCTCAGCACCATCGCCGAAGATCTGGCAGGAGAGGATGCAGACCCCGCCATGATGGCCATGATGCGCCAGATGCTTGCGGGCATGTCGATCAACCTGTCGGTCACCGGTGCGCGCATCGAAAGCTCCAGCGGGGTGATTTCTGATGACGGCACCCGCGCAACCATCACACTGGATGTCGACAGCTATTTCGCACCCGCAGCCGAAGCGCCGGGCGATTTCGACACGATTGTGGAATTCTGAACCAACAGGTGCAGCACAGGCAGTTTGCGCCTGTGCTGCACTATGCTTCAGCCGTTCTGATGCGCGCGCAGATAGTCCAGCAATTGCCGCGTTGACGGGTCTTTTGACGCCGCCGCCGCATCATCGCCGTCCAGCAGCGGGGCCAGTGCCACGGCCAGTTCCTTGCCCAGTTCAACCCCCCATTGATCAAAGGAATTGATGCCCAGAACCACCCCTTCGACAAACACGCGGTGTTCATAAAGTGCGATGATCTGACCCAGTGTAAACGGGGTAAGCTGCGGGTAAATCAACGTGCTCGACGGGCGGTTTCCGGGGAAAACACGGTGGCGGGCCTGCCGGTCCAATTCATCCCCGTCCAACCCTTTTGCCGCCATAAGCGCGCGCGCATCCTGCAGCGAACGGCCTTGCAGCAGCGCCTCTGACTGCGCCAGACAATTCACAACCAGCAGCTTGTGCTGATGCGCCAGATCCCGTTCATGCCCCTGCGCCGCCAGCAGGAATTCACACGGGACCACGCGGGTGCTCTGATGGATAAGCTGGTAAAACGCATGCTGGCCATTCGTGCCCGGTTCACCCCAGACAACCGGCCCCGACTGGCGATCCAGATCGCGCCCTGCCATATCCACGCGCTTGCCGTTCGATTCCATCTCCAACTGCTGCAAATAGGCGGGCAGCCGCGCAAGGCGCTGGTCATAGGGCAGCACAGCGCGGGTTGCATGGCCGCAAATCTGGTTGTGCCACAGCCCCACCAATGCCAGCAACACGGGCATGTTGCGATCCAGCGGCGCGTCGCAGAAATGCTGGTCCATGTCGCGCGCCCCGCGCAACATCGCATCAAAATTCTGCGCGCCCACGGCCAGCATCACGCCCAGCCCGATCGGCCCCCACATCGAATAGCGCCCGCCGACCCAATCTTCGAAACCAAACACACGTTCAGGGGCAATCCCGAACGCTGCCGTTTTGTCCTGCGCGGTCGACACGGCCACAAATTGCGCCGCAGGGTCTGCAACCCGCCCCGCCATCCAGTCGCGCGCGGTGCGCGCATTGGTCATCGTCTCGATGGTGGTAAAGGTCTTGGATGCCACGATCACCAGCGTGGTTTCGGGGTTCAGCCCCTTCAGCGTGTCGGCAATATGCGCCCCGTCCACATTGGACACATAATGCACCCGTGGCCCGTCATGCCATGGGGCCAGCGCCAGTGTGGCCATCGCCGGGCCAAGGTCGGACCCGCCAATGCCGATATTGACGACATCGGTAATCGCGCCGCCCTGCCCCGGATACCGGCCCTGCCGCACATCTTCGGCAAATGCATAGGCGCGCGCGCGAATTTCGCGCAATTGTGGCATGACATCGGCGCCGTCAACAGTAATGACCGCATCATCGCCCGCGCGGTGCGCCACATGCAAAACGGCGCGCCCTTCCGTCTCGTTGATACGCTCGCCGCCGAACATGGCGCTACGGCGCCCCTCGACCCCGCATTCCTGCGCAAGCTGCACCAGCAAATCGCGCGCGCCCGTGTCTATATTGGTCTTGGAATAATCCAGCACCATGTCGCCCACACGCACACTGAAATCGCTGGCGCGGGCGTCATCCGCGGCAAACAAATCCAGAATATGCCGCCCTTCCGCAAATCGCTGATTCTTTGCCAGCTCGCTCCACACACTCATAGCCTGCCCCTTGTTGCCCCTGCCGATGAAACAGGTTTCATCTTGCCGCAAATACTCAAAATCGGGGCATCCGCCCCGCCGGTTTTCATTCAGCCCAATGCACCTGTGCCTGATCCAGAACACAGGCAACCGGCGCGTCCTGTGGCGACAGCTTCAGGGCGCGTTCAAGGGCTGCGCGTTTTTCAGCGCCCGTAATCAGTATATGCACCCGCAGCGCCGATTTCAGCACCGGCGCGGTCAGGGTGATACGCGGCTCGCCTGCGGCGTCGGCGCGCATGGCCATCAGGGGGGGCGCATCTTTTTGCAGCGCTTGCGCCAGATTATCCGCCCCCGGAAACAGGCTGGCCGTGTGCATGTCCGCCCCCATTCCCAGCAACAACACCGAAATCGGCAAATGCGCGGACACACCTTCGGTCAGATCCGCCATCGCATGCTCGGGCGTAGGGGCATCTGCATAAAGCGGCACCAGTGTCGCCGCCGCGGCCCGCCCCGTCAGCAGCCGTTCGCGCAGCAGGCGTGTGTTCGACCGCGGGCTGTCCTCGTCCACCCAGCGTTCATCATTCAGCATGACCGCCACATTCGCCCAATCCAGTTCAGCGCCGCAAAGCGTGTCGAATACCGGGCCGGGCGTGGTGCCACCGGGCACTGACAGGCTGGCCCGCCCGCTGGATCGCAGCGTTTCGCCCAGTTCCGAGGAAATGCGCTGCGCCAGTCGCAACATCATCATTTCACGGTCAGGATATGTGTGAAATTCCATTTATCTGATCTCCCGCCAGCGGCGTCCGTCCTTGTGCATCAGCATCAGCGCCCCTTCCGGCCCGGTGGAGCCGGGCTCATAGGGTTCGGGCTGGTCCTCGCGCTTTTCCCATGCGCCGATCACCGGATCAACCCAGGCCCATGCGGCCTCGACCTCGTCGCCGCGCATGAACAGGGTCTGGTTGCCGCGGATCACATCCATAATCAACCGCTCATACGCATCGGGAATATCCAGATCGCTGCCCAACGCTTCGGCAAAGCTCATGTCCAGCGCCACATCCTTCAGCCGCATGCCGCCCGGTCCCGGTTCCTTGATCATCACCCGCAGATCCATGCCTTCATCAGGTTGTAACCTGATGACAAGCACGTTTTCACGCCATTGATTTGATTCGCCGAAGATTGAATGTGGCGGCTCCTTGAAGCTGACCGCAATTTCCGACGCACGCGATTTCAGCCGCTTGCCGGTGCGCAAATAGAAGGGCGTGCCCTTCCAGCGCCAGTTCGACACATGCAGTTTCAGCGCGATAAAACTTTCGGTCCGCGACGCGGGGTTGCCGCATTCGGTCAGATAGTCATCATTGCCCTTGCCCTTGTATTGACCGCGCACGATTTCGGCAGGGGTCACAGGGTCGAGTGCGCGAATAACCTTCAGCTTTTCGTCGCGCATGGCATCGGGTTCGAAACAATGCGGCGGCTCCATCGCGATCAGGCACAAAAGCTGCATCAGGTGGTTTTGCACCATGTCGCGCATCGCGCCGGATTTGTCGTAATATTCGCCGCGCCCGCCTACGCCCACCGTTTCGGCAACCGTGATCTGCACATGATCCACGAATTGCGCATTCCACAGCGGTTCAAACAGAATATTGGCAAACCGCACAGCCATCAGGTTTTGCACAGTTTCCTTGCCCAGATAATGATCAATCCGGTAGATCTGATCCTCGTTGAAATACTCCGCCAGTATCTGGTTCAGGGCGCGTGCGCTGGCCAGATCATTGCCGAAGGGCTTTTCAACGACAATCCGCGACTGCCGGTGCGCAATGCCGCGCGCGTGCAACCGCTGCGCCAGATCACCAAACAAGGCAGGGGCCACTGAAAAATAGAACGCGCGCACGACGTCTGCGCGCATCATGGCCGCCAGATCGTCCCAGCCATCGGTGCCGCGCGCATCAATGGCAACATAATCCAGCAGGTCCAGAAAACTGTCGACATTGGCGGGTAGCAATTCGCGTTCCGGCAGGAATTCGGTCAGGGCGTCCTGAACAAGGGTGCGGAATTCGTCACGCGAAAAGGTGCTGCGCGCTGCGCCAATAATCGCGGACCCTTCGGGGATCTGCCCTTCTTTCCACCTGCGATAAAGGCCGGGCAGAATTTTGCGCCGCGCCAGATCGCCTGTTGCGCCGAATATGACCAGATCAAAACACTCTACCGGAATGACGCGAGCGACCATGAACCCCTCCTGATCCTGCGGCACATTTCGGCCGCGTTAGCGCTATCATGGGCTGTTTATCCTGCGACGCGCCCCCTGTCCAGAGCGGGTTGCACATCCACAGCCACACGTCCCGCCTCATTAAATGAATGCGCATACCCCCGCGCAGAAATACCCCCATCCACAAAAATCAGGCGGGGGCATTCACACCCGAAGTCGCAACATTCCACCCAGTATCACAGAACAGACTGTTGATTTCACGCACCGATTAGACCCGCCCCCAACACTGGGGGAAACTTATGTCATCCGTATCACAGATTGCCGACAAAACAGGGATGTGATGTATTTTGTGGCAGTTTACTGCCTACGGCCCCGCGCGGCCGCATGACGTGCAGGCAAACGGCCTGTCAGGTCGTCTTCTTCATACGATCCGGCATGTCAAAACTGGCGGAATTCGCAGCATTGTGCGCAACCTGCCATATTGCAGCTTGCGCGCATGCCATATCTTCAAGCTGCGTGCATGCACGAGACTGCCATTCAGGGCCACATACCGCAGACGCATTCAGTAAATATAGCGAATCTGTTCACCCCAGAACCGCTCAATGCGGCGCAAACTGCGGGCCACGCCGTCCAGCGCGTCGAAATCAACCATGCCTTCGGCCTGTAATTCCTGCGCGTGCCGTTCAAACAGCGCCGCGACACGGTCGCGGACTGCGACCCCCTTGGATGTCAGGCGCACACGGACTGCGCGACGGTCCACCGGGCAGCGCTGGTGGTGCATATACCCCTGCTCTACCAGTTTTTTCAGGTTATAGGACACGTTGGAGCCTTGATAATAGCCGCGCGATTTCAACTCGCCAGCCGTTACTTCATGCTCTCCGATGTTGAACAGCAGCAATGCCTGCACCGGATTGACATTCATGACGCCAAGGCGTTCGAACTCATCCTTGATCAGATCAAGCATAAGTCTGTGCAACCGCTCCAGCAATGCAAGGTTTTCCAGATAGCGGCGCATATATTCCGACCGCAGTGCCGTTCCTAGGTTTTGCTGAACACTCACCATCTTCTCCATCATTCGGTATAGATGGCAAGAATGACAGCAACACCCAAATATTGGGTTAATCCGGCGGCAGGGCCACTATGTTTTTGTAACACCCGCCGCAAGCGCGATCTTGCGCAGCATTGGCTGTAGCCATTCAGGGGCATCCTGCGCCCCAGTGACCCACAGATAAAGGTCCTGATCGTTTTCCGACAAAACCTTGTCATACGCATCCAGCTCCGCCCCCGAAAGGGTCGCCAGATGGGCATCCGCATAGGGGCCAAGGATCAGATCCATTTCCTTCATGCCGCGCCGCCATGACCGCATGCGCAACATTTTCAACCGGGCCTGTTCTGGGGTAAGGGTCATTCAGATTGTCTCTTTCAGGATCATCCGCAACCGTTTCTCGGCTTTTCCCATGCGGTTTGCAAGGCGCATCGTCTCGGCACGCATGGCACGCAGGTCTTTCATCAGCGCCTGCGCATCCTCGGCCAGTTCTTCGGGGGTGGCGGGGTCGGACACGCCTTCGCCTTCGCCGGTCAGCAACCAGCCCATGGATACGTTCAGCAGCCCTGCGACCATCTGCAACTTGTTGGCGCGCGGCTCTGACCGGTCGTTTTCCCAGCCCTGCAAGGTTTGCAGCTTGATCCCCAACCGGCCCGCCAGTTGTGATGGCGTAAGGCCCTGCGCCTCTCTCGCGGCGGTCAGCCGGTCGCCGAATGTTGCCTGATCAGGCGCATACCAGTCATTTGCCTGCGTCTCTTCGGTCATATCATTTCCTTCAGGATTTGAATGTTCTGTATTAACGCTTGAACGGGTGTCGCGGGCAACCTATGACATGCTCGCCCGAGATACAAATTTCTGACCTGCAACGGAGTATGCCTCATGGCCTTTCTGTCCGACACTCTCTCCCGCGTGAAACCCTCGCCGACCATCGCGGTGACAACCAAGGCGGCAGAACTGAAAGCCGCAGGCAAGGATGTCATCGGACTGGGCGCGGGTGAACCTGACTTTGACACGCCCGCCAACATCAAGGACGCTGCAAAAGCGGCCATTGATGCGGGAAAAACGAAATACACTGCAGTTGATGGCATACCAGAGCTGAAAAAAGCCATCTGCGCCAAGTTCAAGCGCGATAACGGGCTGGACTATACGCCCGCACAAGTAAGCATTGGCACCGGCGGCAAGCAAGTGTTGTATAATGCGCTGATGGCCACGCTGAATGCG
The DNA here is from genome assembly GCA_020832445.1 of Paracoccaceae bacterium. GTDB lineage: Bacteria > Pseudomonadota > Alphaproteobacteria > Rhodobacterales > Rhodobacteraceae > Roseinatronobacter. The sequence goes on along the minus strand of JAFIEO010000039.1, from coordinate 4,687 downwards.
GGCGATGAAGTCGTGATCCCTGCGCCCTATTGGGTCAGTTACCCCGATATGGTTCTGCTGGCGGGCGGCGAGCCGGTGATTGCCGAAGCGACAGCAGACACCGCCTATAAGCTGACGCCGGACGCGCTGGAAGCCGCGATCACGCCAAAAACAAAATGGCTGATCTTCAACTCCCCCTCCAACCCGACGGGCGCGGGCTATACATGGGACGAGTTGAAGGCACTGACAGATGTATTGCTGCGCCACCCCCATGTGTGGGTCATGTCCGATGACATGTATGAACACCTTGTCTATGACGATTTCACCTTCTGCACCCCGGCCGAGGTTGAACCGAAGCTGTATGACCGCACCCTGACAGTGAACGGTGTGTCCAAGGCCTATGCCATGACCGGCTGGCGCATCGGGTATGCGGCGGGGCCTGTGGAACTGATCAAGGCGATGGGCAAGATCCAGTCGCAATCCACATCGAACCCCTGTTCCATCAGCCAATGGGCCGCGGTCGAGGCGCTGACCGGCCCGCAGGATTACATTGCCGAGAACAACAAGATTTTCCAGCGCCGCCGCGACATGGTGGTGGAGATGCTGAACGCCGTCGAGGGAATCGAATGCCCGGTGCCCGAAGGGGCGTTTTATGTCTATCCGACCATTGCGGGGTGCATTGGCAAGACATCTGCGGGCGGCGCAAAGATTGTCGATGACGAAGCGTTTGCAACGGCACTTCTGGAAGAAACCGGCGTGGCGGTGGTGTTTGGCGCAGCTTTTGGCACATCGCCGTGCTTCCGCGTCAGCTATGCGACATCGGATGAGGCGCTGCGCGAGGCCTGCACGCGCATCCAGACCTTCTGCGCAGGGTTGAAGTGACATGACGAAGGGCGCGCGCGGATACTACTTTCGCCCGCGCCCCAATGGCGCGATGCTGCTGCAAATCCGCCACGATCCGCGCTTGCGGCGCACGGAAATGCACCGGATCGCGGGCATTGATACGACGACAGGCGATGTGCGCGCGGCCGAAAACCACACCCTGAGCGATGAAGAACACGCGCTGATTGCGGATTGGCTGGCATGCGGCAACGGGCTGGACGGGCGCGCGGCCCGTGCGGTGACAGAGATTGGCCACATCGCACATTGGGCACAGTTTCGCGCAACACCCGAAGAACTGGACGCGGCAACCGATGAGTTGCTTTGGGCGATGCAGGACCTGCGCGAGGTTCTGGTGCGCAAACTGGCACGGCGCAGTCGCGAGTAGCGGGTGGTTTCCGACCTGAAGGGAAGATTCCAAGGCGCGGTGCAAAGGCCGCAGGTGGCCCACGCCATAGGTCTGGCCGTCCCGCGGCCTGCCGATGGCGCGGGCTTTATCCAAGCGCGAATAACCGCAAAATGCCAAAACCGCGCCGCAGGGTTTCACAAGCCTACAAATCCACCGCCCACGGTTTGGCACCACTGCGCCCCGGCCCACGCCAGAAGCGCCACATCAGCGCCAGTGCAGCCGCACTCAGCCCCACGGCAAGACCTGCCCAGATGCCCTCGCCGCCCCAGCCCAGCCGGATACCGAACACATAGGCCACAGGCAGGCCCAGCCCCCAATAACTGAACGCCGCAATCCACATCGGAACGCGCGTGTCCTGCACACCCCGCAACAGCCCCATTCCCATGACCTGCGCGCCATCTGCCAGCTGAAAGAACGCGGCAATCACCAGAAATGACGCACCTATGGCAATAATTGTGTCGCGCGCCGGTTCCTCAGGGCCAAGAAACACCCCCACAAGCTGCGGTCCAAAACCAATATACACCACCATCGTGGCCAGCGCGAAACTGATCGACACAAAACTTGCCGCCCGCGCGACACCGCGCAGCGCCTGTTGGTCCTGCCGCCCCCGCGCCCGCCCCACAAGCACAGTGCCCGCATTGGAAAACCCCAGATGCACCATGAACAACAGCGCCGTAATTTCCAGTGCAATGCCGTGGGCTGCCAACTCATGCGTGCCAATCCAGCCCACCATGATGGCGGCCGCCGAAAACAGCGCGGTTTCTGCAACCAGCGCCACACCAATCGGCCAGCCCAACCGCCAGACAAGCCCCATGGCCACCCAATCGGGCCGCCAGAAGCGCTGGAACAGCGCATAGCGCCGCAAGGACGGCAATAACGCACAGTAAAACGCCAGCCCCAGAACCGTGGCAACTTGCACCGCGATGGATGCCAGCGCCGCGCCGCGCACCCCAAGTTCCGGCGCGCCCAGATTGCCGAATATCAAAATCCAGTTCAGCCCGATATTCAGCACCACAGCGCCCAGTGTCAGCCATAGCGCTATCTGCGTGCGCCCCAGTGCGGCAAGATAATTCTTCAGCACCATAACAGCCAGCGCGGGCACCAGCGACAGGCCGATGATGCGCAAATACACCTCGGCCAATGGCACGACATCCTCGGGCTGTTGCACCAGCGTCAGAAACGCGCCTGAAAACCAGAAAAACGGCAGCACGGCGATCCCGAATGCAATGGACAGCCACAGCCCCATGCGTGTGCTGCGCCGCACCATGGTATCATCATCAGATGCGGCCGCCGTGGCCACCATCGGCATAACGGCATTGGCAAAACCGGTGCCAAAAATGAACACCGTGAAAAACAATGCCGCCCCGATGACACCTGCTGCAAGGTCCAGCACACCATACCAACCCAGCATGATGGTATCTGTGACCGCCAACAGGAACTGCGCCAGATGACTGCCCGCCAATGGCAGCCCAAGCGCCAGCACCGCACGCAAATCTTTTCCGAATGGGTGTGTCCGTATTTTCATGTTTCACGCTTTACGCGCGCGGCAATACAAACGGCAAGGGGGGTCAGAATATTTTTAACATGTTCAGTGCCGAAATCACGATGATCAGCCCCGCCACCACCTCGAACACCGGCATAATACCTGTCAGCCGCCCGATGCGCTGCGCCCATCCCAGCGCGCCCTCGCGTGCCATGACGGCCAGGGCGGCAACCGCCATTGTCACCGACGCGGTGCCAAGCGCCATGATCACTACCCCGGCAATGCCCTGCCAGACCAGACCCATGCGCCATGTCAGGATCAGCAGAAACAATGCGCCCGTGCAGGGGCGAATGGCAATCGCACCGATCAGCGCTGTGGTGTCGCGCCAGTCATGCAGTTGCGCCACCTCGGACACAGTTGGCCCGTGACGGTGCCCGCAACTTTCGCACACCCCGCCATCGTCATGGGTATGGTCATGGGCATATGTGGGGACGGGCCGGACATGCCAGTTCACATTCAGCCGGCGCGCACCGCGCCAGACCAGCCACAACCCGACCGCTGCAATCGCCACAAGGCTGGCCTGATCCAGCCAGACATCACCGGCATGTTGCATCCCCTCGCGCGAGGCGTTGAAGATCAGCACACCGCCATACACCAGCAAAATGGCGCAGATCCCTTGCGCCAGCGATGCAGCAAGGCCCACGCCCATCAACCGGCCCAGTGGCACTTGCGTGCCCGCGCCATATGCGCCCAACAAAAACTTCCCATGCCCCGGCCCGACCGCATGGACAAACCCGTAGGCAAAGCACATCCCCCACAATGCCAGAAGCGCACCGGGATGGCCTGCATGCAACGCGCGCAATCCGCCTGCAAGCTGTGCCTGAAAACTGCGCTGCGCCGCCTGCGCCCAATCGGCCAGCCCGTTCAGCCCGCCTGCCGCCCACAGGCCTAGCAGCGCAATCGCAACAAGGGCCGAAACGCTTACGATGGCTGCGCGCATATGATGCGAACCTCCTCCGAAAACAGGGCGCCGACGGGCGGAAATTCGGCCTCTATATCCCCGCCAGAGGCCAGCACTTCATCCAGTGCCGCATCCAGCTGCGCGCCTGCCGCGTCCCAATCCGGTTCGAATATACGCGCACTGCAATCATCCCGACCGGTGATCTGCGGCATATCGGTGATGGTATAACTGGTGTAATAGCTTGGATCATGGATTGACACGGTCCATTCCGTTGTCGGGTCCGGCAGTTCCTGAAATTCACGCAAATGCGACGATTGCAGCTGCCCGTCCACATAATCGGATGTCCATTCCACCGGCCCGCTTAAGGGCAGGGACTGGCCGTTTTGCATAACATGGGTGTCACCGTGGTAATCGGGTATCCAGTTCATGTCGAACCCGTCCAGAAGCGGCTGCTCGTCTGGCGTCACGGTTCCGCTGAAATCCGGATCAAGCCCCATGTCACTGACCAGAAGCATCGAAAAGAACGGGTCATAGGTCCAGAAAATGCGCAAGGCCTGCGGGGCACCATTCGCGTCGAAAAGCACCTCCAGTTGCGCATCGACAAAGATATGCGGGTGCGCTTGCGCCATCTGTGCCCCTGCACAAAGGACCAGACCTGCTGCCAATGCCTGCTTTGCTATCGCTGTCATTGCGTGCCACCTCTGGCTGCTGATCTACCCTGCACACGAGGCGGGTTCAACCCGCGCTGCCATCACACAAGCGGCAGTCTGCCCGCGTAGGCGGCGCGCATGGGTGGGCGGGTGGGGCGTGACGGCGCCGCGGGCAGACTGCCGCTTGTGTGATGGCCGCGCGGGTTGAACCCGCCTCGTGTGCAGGGTAGATCAGCAGCCAGAGGTGGCACGCAATGACAGCGATAGCAAAGCAGGCATTGGCAGCAGGTCTGGTCCTTTGTGCAGGGGCACAGATGGCGCAAGCG
>JAFIEO010000034.1 GCA_020832445.1 Paracoccaceae bacterium | reverse complement strand
TCATTCACCGTAGCCCCCGGCTCCAGCGTCTCCGCCACAATCCGCGCTTTCACCTCATCCGGCCAGCGCCGCTGACCATTCGTGCGGATATCTACCCCATAGTCACGGAGAAACTCATCCGTAGTCGCCATCGCGAAACTCCATCCCGATTTCAATCAGGCCGGAGATCGCAGCTCAGGGCAAAGACTGGAAGGTGGCGCTCAGAATACGCTTACCCCGGTTCCATCCCAAACCAGGATTTTCAACCTGTCACCCCGCTTGGAGCGGAACACCACCGTCAGGCCGGAATGCGGATCAAGTCCCAGTTCGTTTTGCACTGTCGCTGCCAGCCCGTCATGTCCCCGGCGGAAATCCACCGGCTTGGTCGCAATCACAATCGGCAGTCGCTGCCCTGCAACAATCACGACACCCCCCGCAACGCCCGGATCAAGTCAGCCGCCCGCGCCACATTGGCATTGGCTGGAACATGGACCACGATATCTGATCCAATCGTGATCGTTATCTCATCAGATTGCTGTAATGCGCGATCAGTGACAGGCGATGTCAAAGCAATCTGCAATGGAACAAAAGCTGGCTCCGACTTCTTGGCGGGCGTGGCCGCATTACAGGATGATTTCACAACATCCGCAGGCAGAACCAATTTGCCCTCTCGCGCCATGCGCCGCCATTCTGACAACTGATGTGGGACAATGTCATAGCGTTTAGCAACGTCCACAACGCGCGCACCAGGTTGAAAACTCTCCGCGACAATCCGCGCTTTCATATCATCTGGCCAACGCCGATTGCCCCGAACCGGCTCAACAAGCTCCATCCGTCCATCAAATCCACTTCCATCCGCCATGTCATCCTCCAACAATACCAGTTGAGAATGTATCAGCTCGAAAAAGACTTCGCGGAAGACCCCAAATCAATGGGACATAGAAGGCGCATACGTTCCAAGTCCCGTTGGGCCAGAAACAGTTGGGTGATTTCACTGGGCTGTCATCCGTGCATGTCTGTCTCACTCTGCGACGCATGAACCGACTGGGACTGATCACGACGCAGGATCGTATGGACATCACGATCCATGATGTGTCTGCGCTTGCCGAAATCGCTGAGGTTGATCTTGCAACGCTTCGCAAAGCGATCATTCCCGGAGCTGCGTAACAGCGGAATCATCTATGTGCATCTCCTGCACGCGCTTCGCTAATCTCGCCTAGAATTTGTCCGGCCAGTTCCTCGGATACATGTTCGGCGATGTCGCCAACCGACAAGATGCCTACCGGCGCGCCCTCGCGATTCACGACCAGCAGCCGCCGGACCTGTTGCTCGCCCATCAGTCCAGCGGCCACTTCCACATCCTTGTCCAAGAAACAGGTGATTACCCTATCCGACATGATCGCTGCGACCTCTGTGCTCATACCAAGCGGAACGCCTTGGGCCGCCAACGCACGCACGACAATATCGCGGTCGGTGATGATACCGACCAGCCTGTCATCCTGAAACACAGGCAATCCGCCCACGCTATGGTCACGCATCAGCTCTGCAGCCATGCGGATCGTGGTTGCAGGCGTTACGCTGATTACCGGGGACGACATGACTTTACCGACCAGCATTTACTTCTCATCACTTCCATTTATCCTAATGTTCTGAGTCTGACATTTCCTACCTGTTTCCACGGGTTTCATCCAGAGCGTTGAGTGCGCGGCGTTCTCGGGTGAGGATGTCTTCGGCGGTTTTGGTCCACCTGAAAGGCTTCGGATTTTCGTTGTGCTGCGCGAGATAGTCGTAAATTGCGGCCTCCAAATCATCCACGCTCGAATAGCTGCCACGGCGGATACGCCGCGCTGTGATCTCGGCAAAGAAGCGTTCGACGAGGTTAAGCCATGAGGAGCATAACTTGACAAATGGCTTCACGTAGATTGGAGGTATAAGCCGCACCGAGTGGCCGAGCCGTTCGATCTCACGCCCCCAGCCGTGAGAGGTGGCGCATGCCTCCATTGCCACGACACAGCGAGGTTGGTCGGCCAGAAACGATAGAAACCGATCGCGGGGCAGCTTCCTACGGAATATAACAGAACCGTCTGCGGCCGCGCCATGCGCCTGAAAAACTCGCTTCGCAAGATCGACGCTTATTAGTGTAACCTCAGCCATGGATGTATCCTCTTTTTCTGGCGATTTACAATATCACCAGCTTGGCACATTTTGATGCCGTCGGGAGGGGGCATCCACGGCATCAAATTCCCGCATAGCTCACGCTAGTTTCGTGGCGACCATGGAGATTTTGCTTTGCCGTTAACACTCCTTATTAGCCCAGCATACCTGTGTCACCGCAAACCGACAGTGCTTGTCCAGAAATCGCCCGTCCCCGTGGGCTGGCGAGGAAGACCACTTGATCAGCGATTTGGTCTGCGGTGACGTAGCCAGGAAGCGAGGTGAAGCGAAACGCTTCTTGCTCAGCAGCCTCATACGGGATGGCGCGGGCATTGGCGCGCGCCTGCAGCACATGGCGCTGCCGCTCGCCGGCTACCAAACCAGGCAGTACCGCATTAACGCGGATATTGTCGGGACCAAGCTCCATCGCCAAAGATTTAGTCAAGCCCACAACCCCCCATTTCGCCGCCGCATAAGGCGTACGTAGCCGGAACCCAAGCCGTCCTGCCAGAGAAGAAATGTTCACAATGGAGGCATTCATACTTTTGCGGAGATGAGGCACAGCCCGGGCAGCCGTAGCGAACTGGCTCATCAGGCAGACCGATAGGCAATGCTCCACATCAGCAGGATTTAGATCCTCGATGGCTCCGGTGGGTCCGGCCACGCCCGCGTTGTTTACCAGACAGTCGAGGCCGCCCAGTGCGTCCACTGCAGCGTCCATAAACGCAATAAGCGCTACGCGGTCGGTCACGTCCACCCGCCGTGAAAAGACGTCGCCTGGCAGATTGGCCAGCGCGCTCCCATCGATATCGCATACGGCTACCCGTGCTCCCTCAATGCGCAAAGCAAGCGTGATGGCATGCCCAATTCCCCCTGCGCCTGCGGTTACTATAACCCGCGCACCCTTCAGCTTCATATCCATATCACTCTCCTTATCAAAGTCCGGGCAAATACAGTGACAGCCATGGCAGGAAGCTGATAGCAAGCAACGCAACCAACATCACACCCACGAACGGCAGGACCGCACGCGCCAACCGTGCGATTGGAGTGCCTGATATCTGTGAGGCAATGAACAAGTTGAGACCCACCGGCGGAGTGAACATCCCCATCGCAAGGTTCACCACCATGACGATTCCAAAATGCACAGGGTGGATCCCGAAGCTGATAGCGATAGGCAGCAGGATCGGGGTGAAAATCAGGATCGCAGCCGCCGCCTCCAAGAACATCCCCACGAACAGTAACAGAACGTTGAGCAAGATGAGGAATACCCATGGACTCTGGATTGCGTCGATCACAATATTCGACAAGATCGATGGTACTTGCAGCGACAGCATAATGCGTCCGAACAGCCCCGCCGTAGCGATGATGCTGAGGACAACAGCAGAGGTCACAGCGCTGTTGCGTAAGATGACCGGTAGTTGCCCCCACGGCAGCTCACGATACACTATCCCGCCCACCACCAGCGCATAAACTACGGCAATTACAGCGGCTTCGGTTGGCGTGACAATCCCACCATATATTCCACCCAAGATTAGGCCGGGCATCAAGAGCGCCAAGATCGCCTTGCGCGCAGCCACTAAGATTTCTCTAAAGCTTGCCGCTGGATCGACTGCGGTCGGGTTGCGGAGCGCATGAATCCAAGCGTACAGCATCAAAGTCGTCACGACGACAAACCCAGGTAGGAACCCAGCTGCGAACATGTCACCTACCGACTGGTTCGCTGCTATAGCATAAAGGATGAGCGGAATCGAAGGAGGGATGATGACCCCCAGCGCCCCTGACGCCGCTTGGTTAGCCGCAGCATAGGAGGAAGAATAGCCATGCGCTATCATAGCCGGTATCAAGATAGCCCCTACGGCCGCCGTCGTCGCCGCCCCTGAGCCCGAAATCGCGGCAAAGAAAGCAGAAGTTACGATCGCTACCATAGCAAGCCCGCCCCGCATCGATCCCACCAGAGTACGCGAGAAGGTCACTAGCCGCTGAGAAATGCCGCCAAATTGCATCAGATTGCCCGCAAGGATGAAAAACGGGATCGCCAGCAGTGGGAAGGAGTTGACCGAGCGGATCATCTCTTGTGGAAGAATTAGCATCGGCATCAGTCCACCGTACCAGATCGTCGCCACTGTCGCGAGACCCAGCGCAAACGTCACCGGCACACCGACCACTAACAAGAACAAAAGTAGTCCAAATAGAATAGCAATCATGCCCGACCCTCCTTCAGAGGTGGGTTCTTTGGTGCTGAGCTGTCATCCGGAGGCCAGATCGACTCGATCACGTTAGCGAGTGCATTTAGCAGCACCAGCCCTGCCCCCGCCGGCATGGCAGCATAGGGCCAAGCCATCGACACACGCGTGCTCGGTGCGGTTTGGTTGACCACTCGCTCGGTGATGTTCAGTCCCTCATTCAGGAGCACCCAAGCAAACAGTGCCGAGGCCAAAGCTATGGAGATGCGCAAACTACGTCGAAATCCCGGGCCGCCCATGCCCTGCAAAAGCTCCACCGCGATCAACGAACCGCGCCGATAAGCATAAGCCGCACCGAGCATAGTCATCCACACTAGGCAGAATCGTGCCACTTCCTCGGAGAATGTCAGCGAATTACCCATCACGTAGCGCGCGAACACCTGCCAGGTAATTAGCACCGTCATCACCAGCAAAAGCGACGCCAGCAGCCAGCCTACCAGCCAGTTGACACCGTCAATCCCTTTCAACACAATCCGTGCCACACCTCGCATTCGCTTCTCCCTCGGCTGTCGGTTATCCCGGCGGGCGCGGCCCCGCCCGCCGGTCTGCGTCGCCTGCGCTAGCCGGTCACGCCCCGGCTAGTTCGTACCCTCTATTAGTGCTCAAAGTTCATCGCTGCGTCGATCAGATCGCTGCCGACTGTCGGGGTCCAGTCAGCGATCACCGGCTGCACAGCAGCCTGGAAAGGACCGATATCGGGCTCAGTAAGTGTCATACCCAATTCTACGAGACGCTCGATTAGCTCAGCTTCCATGCGCAAGGAGGCGGCACGCTGGACTGGGACGGCGATAGCGGCAGCCTCCAGCACGATGTTCTGGTCGGCCTCGGACAGAGAGTTGAACAGCCCGCCTCCCATCATGATTGGTGCCGGCGAATAGACATGTTTGGTCAAATTGAGGTACTTCTGAACATCATAGAAGCGCACGTCGTAGATAGTCGGGATTGGGTTCTCCTGACTGTCCATCACGCCTTGCTGCAAGGCCGTAAAGACCTCTGTCCACGCCATGGGTGAGGCGTTTGCGCCGAGCGCGCTCCACGTGTCTACCTGCACGCGGCTTTCTTGGGTGCGGTGCCGAATGCCCGCCAGATCGGCTGGCGAGTTCAGCGCGCGCACGTTGTTGGTATTATGGCGAAAGCCATTTTCCATCCAGCCTAGTATCTTAACCCCGACCTCGTCCTCCAGCCGCTGGGCCAGCATGTCGCCATGCTCACTATCGAGGAAGCCGTGCACATGCTCGTGGCTAGTAAAAATATAAGGTAGATCAAACAACATGAACGCGTCTACAAACCCCCCCATCGGCCCAGTAGAAGTGATGCCCATATCGATCAGGCCAAAACCCATACCCTCAACGACCTCTCGCTCTGCCCCCAGCGCGTTGTTGTAATGCGGTCGAATCGTTAAGCGGCCCTCAGAAAGCCGCTCCAGCTCTTGGCCGAAACTCAGAATGCCTATGGCGTGATGAGATTCTGGGCCTAGTGGTAAGCTGACATCAAATGTGCGCGTTTCCTGACCCCAGACAGCCGAGGTGCTAAGGGTCACCGCAAGCGCTGTCGCAACGACGAAGCCGAAATCTTTCATGGTTTGCTCCTCCCAAGAACAAGATGGTAGTAGAAAATGGGTGACCACTATAATCATCCACTTGGCCAACACTATGCATAAGTGTGACCACACTTTACAGTATCCACTACATATCATATCTGTCAACATTAACATTTATGTTGTTTATTACACACTTAAAGGTTTATATTAGTAATCGTAAAAATAATCACTGTCCTTGCGAGGTCACGGCTTGATCGCTTCAACCACCCAAACTTCGACCGCCCGCGACGGCTGGTCACGGATTGCTCCCCTGACGCTAAGCGAAGGCGCCACGGCCCAAGCTCAGATATACGCATCCCTGCGCGAAGCGCTTATCTCGGGCTATTTTCAACCCGGCGAGGAAATTAGCTTGCGTCGCGCGGCGGCCGCACTCGGCACTTCCGTGACACCAGTACGCGAGGCGCTGCGCCAGATAGAAAGCGATGGCGGGTTGGAGGTGTTCGGCGGCAATCGCGTACTAAGGGTACCTATTCTGTCAGAGGCAGAGCTAATCGACATCCGCGACATCCGAGTCAATCTTGAGGGCTTCGCAGCGCTGAACGCCGCCGGCCATATTACCGCTGCAAGAAAGCGACTAATCACGAACGCCTGCGGGCTGATGCACCGCGCTGCAACCACAGGTGACGCAGACCTGTATCTAGAGAACAACTGGCGTTTTCATGCCCTTATCTATCGTGCGGCCGAGCGTCCCGTCTTGATGGGCGTGATCGAGGGAATGTGGCTGCGCATGGGCCCAATAATCCGACTAGCAGTGACAACTCCGCAGCACCTGACACGCTCCATGGCGAGCCATGACGCAGCACTGCGCGCGATTGTAGAAAATAATGCGGCGAAGCTACAGCACGCCATAGTTCGCGACATCACTGAGGCGGCTCACGACTTGACGGATACCTTGCGCCATTGGGAGATTACGCGCGGCTCTGGAATGAAATAAAACGAGTAGGAGAAACTACGGTGGCAGAAATCGCAGTAATCGGTGCAGGGTTAATCGGCCGGGCTTGGACAGTGGTGTTCGCACGCGCGGGCTACATTGTGCGGCTGTGGGATCCAGACGAGGATGTGCGCAAGGCGGCGCCGCAGACGTTGTTAGATGCATGCATACTGTCAGGCGATGATGCATCCGCACTGGACCGGGTCCACGTTTGCGACACAATGGAAAACGCACTTAGGGGCGTCGAATGGGTACAAGAAAATGGCCCCGAACGGCTGGAGCTAAAGCGTGCGCTGCATGCCGAGATAGACCGCGTCACCGCGCCTGAGGCAGTCATCGGCTCCTCCTCCTCGGCCCTGGTGGCCTCCAGCTTCGCGGAAGGCTTGCCGGGGCGAGGGCGGATTTTGGTCGCCCATCCAGTAAACCCGCCTCACGTCATACCGGTAGTGGAGCTCTGCCCTAGCCCCGACACCACTACCGAGGCTATGGACCGCGCCGAGGCGCTGATGCGCGCCGCGGGCCAGGTTCCGGTTCGCATGTCGCAGGAGGTTGACGGCTTTATCCTCAACCGCCTTCAAGCCGTTTTACTCGCCGAGGCGCTGTCACTCATCGCTCGTGGTATAGTTACGCCTCAAGGACTCGATGATACCGTGGCGCACGGATTGGGGCGGCGCTGGACACTGATGGGGCCGCTAGCGACGATCAATCTTAATGCACCGGGCGGAGTGACCGATTACCTCGACCGCTACGGACCGACCATGGCACGGCTGACTGCCGATTCGGCCGGTGGAGGTGCTTTCGCACCAGAGGTAGCGCGTATCTTGGCAGATGCGTTGCCCAGCCCCGACCAAGTACCTGCCCTTAGCAGGGACCGCGACCGCAGATTAGCCGCACTCTCCCGCCACCTAACCGAAACCCAATTCTCGCAACAGGAGCCCTGACCATGGCAAAACCGCATAAAGTTATCATTACCTGCGCCGTAACAGGTGCTATTCACACGCCGTCGATGTCAGAACACCTGCCAGTGACAGCTTCAGAAATTGCCGAGGCAGCTATTGGCGCTGCCGAGGCTGGTGCGGCAATCGTACACCTGCACGCCCGCGACCCTGAGGATGGCCGTCCAGTTCAAACACCAGAAGCATTCCTACCCTTCCTTCAAGTAATCAAACAACGTTCAAGCTGTGTAATTAATATAACCACTGGCGGTGCGCCCACGATGTCAATTGCCGATCGTATCCGCCCGGCGGAACGCTGGCGACCCGAGCTTGCGTCCCTCAATATGGGCTCGATGAACTTTGGCCTCTTTCCGATGCTCAAGCGCTTTGACGAGCAGCTCAAGCACGACTGGGAGCGCGAGTATCTGGGTAATAAAGACATTCTATTCCATAACACTTTTGCCGATATTGAGTACATCCTGACAACACTCAGCGCCGCCGGAACACGCTTCGAATTCGAGTGCTATGACACCGCGCATCTCTATAATCTCAAATATTTCCTGGATGGAGGGCTGGTGAAGGCCCCATTATTCATCCAGACGGTTTTCGGCTTGATGGGTGGTATCGGCGCGCACCCTGACGATGTGATGCACATGAAGCGCACAGCCGATCGACTATTCGGGGATCAGTACCGCTGGTCAGTTCTGGGCGCAGGGCGAAATCAACTTCCGATCGCCGCGATCGCTGCCGCAATGGGGGGCAATGTCCGCGTGGGGTTGGAGGACTCGCTATGGGGCGCACCTGGTCGGCTGGCGGCGTCAAACGCCGAACAAGTCGTCTCAGTGCGCAAAATCATCGAGGGAATGGGACTAGAAATCGCAACGCCGGAGGAGGCCCGCGAAATCCTCGATCTATCGGGCGTAGATATGGTGGCGTTCTAGTACTACAGTTGCACATGATAGGGATATCTGGTTCAGGAGAGCACCGTAATCTGTTTCAGAATACCAAGCCAACGCCACCGTCTGTTTTCGCGGTGCGCGTCCGACGTTGCTTAGAAACTTACTGTTCTTGTCGAGCATCAAGAGCCGAAAGCAGCGACTGTTGTCGTACAGAGGAAGATATCAGGGAGCATGTGTCGCCGTCTGGATCGACAGCTTCAGTCCTAGTGCCTTTGACACCTTCATAATCGTGGAGAGCGTGGGATTGCCTTGACCGGAGAGGGCCTTGTTGAGGCCAACACGGCTCATTCCCACTTCCTGAGCGAGTGCAGTCATGTTGCGTGCGCGTGCCACGTCTCCCAGAGCAGCCGCGATCAGGGCCGGGTCACCGTCCTCCATGACTGCTTCCAAATAGGCTGCGATGTCATCTTCGTTCTTGAGGTAGTCTGCCGTGTCGTAGCGGCTGAAACGTTCTGTGGTCATGTCATTCACTCCATTGGGCTGCGATGCGCTTGGCAATCTGGGTGTCCTTGCCCTGTGTTTTTTTGTCCCCACCGCAGAGCAGGATGATCAGGATTGGGCCACGTTGCTGGAAATAGACCCGGTAACCAGGCCCGTAGTCGATCCGCATTTCCGAAACCCCTTCGCCGACAGGCTTCACATCGCCGGGGTTGCCAAGGCCCAAACGTCTTATGCGGACCTCTATCTTGGCCTTTGCGTTCCTGTCTCGCAGCCCTGACAGCCAGCGGTCAAAGGTATCGGATTTAATCAGTTCGTACATGTGGTAACTATAGTTATCAGTCCGGCATGTTTCAATGTGCTTTCTGTCATTCTTGGATGGTCTTTTCTGCCCCGCCCAGCATCAAATCCGGCCATGGCGAAAAATTCTGTGACATGCATCACAAGCTGCGGACTGATTTGCGCTGATACAACTGTGCATGTCGTCGTAAAAGCGTTATTTCGATGGCATAATGATCGTAACTCCGAGTCTCTTCATGCAGCATAAGCAGGGCAGTCGCCGAACCAATATCACGCACACCACCGCGATGCAGAACCTCGCGCTGGCTTGGTATTCTGAGGAAGACTATGAAGATGTCTTGGGAATGATGGCTGATCGCGATGATCTGCCAGAGACCTATCAGGAGTGGCTGGATCTGAGCCTTGCAATGGAAGACGAGCTTTTCAGACAAGGCCATCAAGTTGTTCGGATAGCGATACAGCCCAAGCAATTTTCCAGTTGGTGCGCGATACAGGGCCTCAAACCAAACGGCAGGGCACGGGCTCGGTTTGCGGCGAAGCAAGCCCTGCGCAAGGCGCGTCTGAACTGACCCTGGCGTCACCCCGGCTTTCAGCTGTCACGAACCGCAGCAGGGCAGGGGACTTGTTGCTTTAACTTCTCCGGGCAGACAGAGGCGATTTTCTACGAATGCATCAGATTTCAATAACTCACGATAAGTATAAATCAGGGGGTGTCCGCAAATCGTGTTGGTTCGCTTTCGGGACCTTCCGGTCATTCGTGGCATGTGCGCAGAAATCCTTCGCGCTTGCGGCATGACCGACGCGGTGGGCGGAGAGCGGACCGTGAGGTTGCATCATCGCATCCGCAGGATTCAACGAAAGCGACCGTTGCTGCGTAAGGAGTAGAGCCTGAGAAATGTGCAGCAGGTTGCCAGCGCCATGCCTCTCTCATCGGACGACATCGCTATTGTTGCGACCCTATAGAAACGCACTTGATCTGGTGGTGAAACCGCTGGATAGTATCGCCAATCGACAAGTTACTTGGGGAATTTAGTTGTAACGTCGAGATTTGTTGAGCCTTTGTGTTTCGAACGGAGATTATAATGATACGTGTTTTTTCCCTGCTGATCGCAGTCCTTATGCCTGCGCCTGTTCTTGCGCAGGATCTTTGGTTTGACATCAACGGAACTGATGAATGCCTGATCAATACAGGTCATGAGGGTAACTCGTCGGACTGCATTGGCGTTTCGGCAGGGAACTGCATGCAACAACCCGGTGGGGAGTCCACCTATGGGGTGGGGTTCTGCCTGGACAGTGAATTGCAATACTGGGATGCCATGCTCAACGGCGCCTATCAGGATTGGCTCACTTTGATGCAGTTGTCTGATGCGGATTTACCGGATAACCTCGCCGTTCAGGCAGACACACTGCGCGACATGCAGCGCGCATGGATCACTTACCGGGATGCACGCTGTGGGCATGAAGCATCGCTGTGGCAGGGCGGAACTTGGGCAAGCCCGACTTTCCTGAGCTGTATGATGCACCTGACAGCAGAACAGGCGCTCTATCTGTCCGCGCTCTATTCGGGCGAGGGGTGATTTGCGCTCGCGCCCAGCCACCGATGATCTTGCGATATAGGTCGGCTTTCACAAAGCATGACCATAGCCGAAGTTGCTTTCTTAAAAGAATCTTCATACCCGCCCTAGGACTTGCCAGATTACCAGATGATGCGTTGGCAGTCGCCTTTCTGGTGAAGGACATAGCTGCAAATCTTGGCCTATGCTGGCACATGGCGCGCTCATTTGTTTAAGGCCAGCACCAAACTGCACAACCAGGACGGCAGCTCTATTTGTGGTCCACAACGGTATTAGAACCTTAACCTTGCCGGAGGCATTATGTATCGTACCATCCTATTACCTGTATTGATTGTTTCCCTATTATCCGCCTGCGAAATGGAAAACCCGCCGACCGTTTCCCCGCCCGCGCAGCACAACCCGATTCAGCCAGTTGGGGCCCCTGCACAGATTTCCGATAGTTCCAGCACCACGACAACAACCGTGCAAGGGAACACCACCCGCACTGTAACTGAAAGCAGTTCTGTCTCGGTGGATGCTGGCGGATTGCTCGGAACGATCTTGGGGGGAGCAACGCCCGCTGCGGCAAATTCGGCAAGCGATTATGTAGGGCAGTGGCGCGCTGTCACCGAAGACAATCGCGAGTGCCGGGTCAACCTGATGTCACCACGCACGCCAAATGCGCCCGCCACAGCGCAGACGATTGGCTGTTCCGGTGACCTGTTCGGGGTCACACGTTGGTCGTTGCGCGGGTCGGAACTTGTCCTGTCAGATGCCTTTGGCAACAGACAAATCAGAGTGCGCCCCACAGCTGTGAATCGTTTGGATGGAGACGTCACCATGTGGCGCTGACGGCGAAACTCTCCTCCTGACTGTTACTTTTCTCCCGCTGGACTCGTTAAAGCGGGGGCATTTCGTCGTAGCCGGGCCAAAGCTGCGCTTTAACGGTCCTGTTCAGCAATCTGGCGGGCGCCGAGGGATAGCTGTGCGTGGCCCTGCTAACACCAGACCAGTATCGAAAATCGAGGCGCAGCCTTATTGCAACTCCAAATGTCCGTTGTAGTGATGCTGCCCTGCAATGATAGTTTATTGTCGACTGACGGCTTGGGGCCGAGCACGATGCTGCAACTGCGAAAGGCCCTTCCATGCTGCGGCATGCCTGAATGTCGGTGATGGGCTCAACGCAGCCTGTCACTCCCCCTCCCCCTTGCTAAACTCGCGCGCGAGAACTGCCCGCGCATGCGCGATGCCTTCAGGTGTCAGGGAAAGTGATTTGTAAGCGTTCGCTACGGATCACCGAGCTTTCAGCTTGACGGCTTGAAGTTCCATGGCAGCAGGTCGTCGATGCGGTTCTGGGGATGACCGTTCGCGATAGCGGTTAGGGTTGCCTTGAGATACGCGAAGGGTTCGACACC
>JAFIEO010000022.1 GCA_020832445.1 Paracoccaceae bacterium | reverse complement strand
GAGGGTTCACATCCGGCTGGTCGGTCGGCGTGCCATCCAGCAGCCTGTGGAGCAGGTTCAGCACATGGGTTTTGGTCGGCACGCCCGCCTCCAGCGCCAATTCCACGGCGCACAGCACGGCCTGCTCGTCATGGTGCAGCACCAGAGACAGAATATCGACCATCTCGCGGTCCCCGCCGGGCTGGCGCAGTATCTTCGCCTGTAACATGCGGAAGGGTTCGGGCATTTCCACGAAGGGGGCGCCATTGCGCAGCGCCCCGGGCTTGCGCTGAACGACTGCCAGATAGTGGCGCCAATCATAGATGACGCGCCCCGGCTGGCGGTGCGACCGGTCGATGATGCGCTCATGCGTGCAAATCACATGGCCCTCGGCCACAACCACCAGCCGCTCAGGGTAAATGCGCAGGCTGACGGGCCGGTTCGCAAAGCTGGCAGGCACCGAATAACGCGTGCGGTCAAAGTTGATCAGGCGGGTCGGCGAGACGCGCTTTCTTTCCTCGACAAAGCCATCGAACATTGTGGGGAGCGCCATCAGCGCAGGCTTCTCGGCCTCCCACACATCGGCGATGCTTCCGGGCAACGTGCCATGGGCCGTCTCAGCCCACAGCAGCTTACAACGTTCTTCCAGCCAAGCATTCAGCGCATCCAGATCTGGAAAGGCCGGCATCAGCTGCCACATGCGATGGCGCGCATCGCGCACATTCTTCTCGACCTGTCCCTTCTCCCAGCCTGCGGCGGGATTGCAGAACTCAGGCTCGAAGACATAATGGCTGGTCATCGCTGTGAACCGCGCATTCACATCGCGCTTCTTGCCAAGTCCGACCTTGTCGACGGCGGTCTTCATATTGTCGTAGATGCCGCGGCCCGGCACGCCTTCAAAGACACGGAAAGCATGCCAATGAGCGTCGAACAGCATCTCGTGCGTTTGCAGCAAATAGGCCCGCACCAAAAAGGCGCGACTATGCGACAGCTTGATATGTGCCACCTGCAGCTTGATCCGCTCGCCACCGACATAGGCCCAGTCCTCGCTCCAGTCGAACTGGAACGCCTC
The DNA here is from genome assembly GCA_020832445.1 of Paracoccaceae bacterium. Classification (GTDB taxonomy): domain Bacteria; phylum Pseudomonadota; class Alphaproteobacteria; order Rhodobacterales; family Rhodobacteraceae; genus Roseinatronobacter. Next base: position 147,431 of record JAFIEO010000022.1, on the reverse strand, counting down.
GCCTGGTGCGAACACCAGTGGCACGAAAGTTCCCCGATCCGTCGTGTGATACGCGCGCTGGCGTTCGCCTTTCCATTCACGAACGAAGGCCGCAACACGCTCATAGGAACCGTCATATCCCAGCTTCACCAGATCGGCGTGCATCAGCTTCGCCGTCCGGCGCTCTTTGCGTGATTTGCGCTGATCCGAGACAAGCCAAGCTGTCAGCTGCTTGGCATATGGGTCGAGCTTGCTGGGACGATCCGGCGTCTGAAACGCAGGTTCAACAATCCCTTCCCGCAGATACTTCTTGATCGTGTTACGCGATATGCCCGTGCGCCGCGCGATCTCGCGAATGGGCATCTTGTCTCGCAGCGCCCATGTCCTGATAACCTTCAAAAATCCCATGTCGATCACTCCATTTGCCCCCAGCTGATTCAAGCCGGGCCAAGGTTGCACATGGGTCAATTCTCAATGACAATTTCTGCTGTTGCCGGGTCAAATCTCAGTGGCAATCAACAGTTGACCGAACGGCGATGCGTCTGCATCCGAATTCGGAACTTGCAATCAATCAGGTGTCGGATACGCAAGCCTCGCTTGAACTGAACTCTGGTAAAGTCTGGGCGCGCACGCCACGCGAAACAAACAGACCGATCACAGTTCAGACCCCCAGCGCTGCGGCCGCGATCCGTGGCACTGACTGGACTTTGTCTGTCGACACGCCGGACGTCACCAGCGTTTTCGTTTATGACGGTCAGGTGGATCTGTCCAATGCGCAGGGGGCGGTTTCTGCCGCGGCGGGGGCCGGTGTTTCGGCCTCTCGTGGACAGGCACCGCGCAGCGTTCAGGTGCTGAACCTGACAGAACGCCAGCAAATGCTGTTTTCGGTGACGGCCGGTGCTGCTGCGAATGCGATCATCCAGTTCGAAGACGCGCTTGAAGGGCAGGGGGCCGCACCTGCGGCTTATCGCGAGGGTATCGCCCTGCTGCGGGCGGGCCAGTTCGACCTTGCTGCCACCCGGCTGGCGCGGGCAGCGCCCGCCCTTGACCCGCGCCGCGCGGCGGCGGCGCGCTGGATCGCGGCCTTCGCCCGCGCAGAGGCCGGTGCGCCGATCAGTGGCCCGGCCCCGGGCGGCACCGATGTCGACACATTTGCGCGCGCCTACCTGTCGGCCTATAGCGGCGATCTTGCCGGGACGGCAGCACAGCTTGCCCCGTTGCAAACCTCGCCGGTGGCACTTGCAGACGCGGTCCGCATGGCTGTCTATCTTGACCGTTTTGATGAAGCGCGGCGGCATTTGCGGCAGCTTCAGGCCCTTGCGCCGGATTCGGCGCAGGCCCTGTCCGCCGAGGCCTTCGTTCTAAGCGTTGTCGAGGGGAACCCGTCCAATGCCGTTCCCCTGTATCGCCGCGCGGTGGCGCTGGACCCTGAAAACCCGACACTGCGAAGCCGGCTGGCCATGGCCGAACACACCGTTGGCCACCCGATCGAGGCCGAGGCGGCGCTGCGCAAGGCGCTGACGCTCGCCCCGGGGGATGCCGATATTCTGGCAAATCTGGTCGTGGTTTTGCTGGACCAGTCCCGCGTCGCCGAAGCGCAGCGCATTGCAGATCAGCTGGCCGCTACGTCGCCTGGGTCCTATACCACGCTGATGGCGCGCGCGCGCGTGGATGCCAGCATGACAGACCTTCTGAGCGCCGAGGAGTCGGCGCTTCGGGCGCTGGCGGCACAACCGGGGGTGGCGGAAAATTCCATCCTGCTGGCGATTGCCGCGCATCATTCCGGCAACGACGCAAGGGCACAACAGGAACTGGATGCAGCAAAACGTCTGGACCCGAACGACCCCAATATCCCCGCCATCAGGGGCACCATCGCGCTGGATTATGCGCGCGCCGACGAGGCTATCGTCGCGGCGCTGGAGGCCGAAAGGCTGTTCCGGCAGGGCCTTGCAGCAGAACGCCAGAGTGCTGACCGGAAAAGCGGGTCGATCCTGACCGCCGCTTTTCAGAATATCGGGCTGACCGACTGGGCACGCGACATTGCTGATCGCAGCCATGATCCGTTGTCTGCCTCCAGCTTGTTCAGCGAAGCGCTGACCCCTCGTTCGACCATCGCGTTCGAACCGGAAGCGAGCGACCCGTCAGACAGCATCATACCCGCATCGGAACTTCAGGGGTTGTTGCTGGACCCCCTCGGGGCTTTGGGGCGATTGCGCTTCAGCGATATTCAACGCAAACCCTTTCTGGATGCTGAAATTGCGGTGACTGTCGATCCCGATGATCCACGAAACTTGATACGAAGCGGCGTCCTGACAGGTTTTTCGACATTGCCGGTTCCCTTCGGTGTTTACATCGACGGGACGTTACAGACAGCCGGAGTGCGCGCTGATCCAAGCCACGAAAAAAGGGAGACGGGCACCATTATGCTTGTCGCCGAGCCGAGTGCCCGGATAGGGGCCTTGGCTTTCGGCGTGAAAGGGCGGCAGAGAAACGGTGTGAGTGGCGTTTTTGACGAAGATGGCGAGAATGAATTCGGCACATCGGGGTTTGAGTATTTGGGGCTGGGTATAGCCCTTCGGTTGCAGGAACGTCGTGTTTTGTCATTCTACGCATCCTCTATTGATATTGAGAGTGTCAGAACCGTCGAAGATAATGTTGGAACAGTCGCGGACCCTCAAGTATTCTCCGAGCGGCGAAGTGTGTGGAAGAAGACCAACCTCTATGCCATCGGCTACCGGGCTGATGATGTGCGTGGAACATGGTTCGCCGGGATCGAGCATTTTAAGGGGGGGCTTTCGTTTCAGGTCGATAGGTTCGTTGCTGGTTTCGGGTTGGTATTCCCGGCGGGGTCGTTTGACGGGTCAAGCCAATTCACCGGTACGCGGCTGTACGTTCAAAGGCGCCATGATTTTGGCGGCCGGTTCGAGATTGTCGGCGATTTTGGCTTGTCCTATACGCGCACCAAGTTCGTCGATGCCCTGTTCTTGCCGACGCCGGATGTAAAGGAAACATATCTGAAACCCAGGGTCGCACTGGGTGCAACGTTGGCGCCGGGGCATCGTATTCGTGTGGCAAGCATTCATGATGTCACGATGGGCAGAGAAACCCTTGCACCCGTTGCCAGCCTTGGCCTGTTTCCCATCGGTGCGCCTACAGATGATGGCGGCACCACCAACGCCCGCATCTTTCGGTATGACGGGACATTTTCAGAGTGGCTACACCTCAGCGTCGAACATCAGTCCGTGAACTACACTAAGCTTTCGTTTGATTCCGGCGATATCGAAACCGATATTGATGAAGCGACCCTGCGCCGTACCGAAATCCGTGGCGAAATGTGGCTTGGCAGTGGCGTTGGCGCATTTGCCTCGGTGGCGCGCGCGCGTTCGAATGTCATATCGGGAGATGGGCAAGGATTTGGAATACTTGGGGTTCCTGAACGCGAAGCGGCAGTCGGGTTCACCTGGGTCCATCCATCCCAGGTGAAACTTTCAGCGCAGGCACGGCACCTCGGTGTGCGTGTCGGTGACATCGATGGAAGCATGTTGGACCCTGTCTGGACCGTTGACATGTCGCTTACCTGGCAGTCGCCAGACAAGCGGATGCAACTTTCGCTTGAAGCGCAGAACCTGTTTGACGCGGATTTTCAGCGCAGCTTTGACCTGGAAAGCGTCGGGCGCTCTTTTTCCCTGTCTGCGGCCATGCGGTTCTGATCCGGCGTGATGGGGTGGAACCAGACCATGTTGTTCAAGGGGGTGCCGCTTGTTGCAGCCGCCCTGACGTTGATAGTGGCCGGGTTTGGCGTTCTGAAGGGCGCTGATGAGGCGATCTTTGACCAGATGGTTACCCGACTGGTGCCCCCGCCCGAAGCGCCCGGCGCGATCCTTGTCGCTATAGATGAGCCATCACTTGCTGAATTTGGTCCATGGCCTTGGCCACGCGCGGTGCATGGCGCGCTTGTCGAAAGCCTGCGCGCGGCGGGGGCCAGTTCCATCGCTTTTGACATCCTGTTTGCCGATCCCGGTGATCTGGCCGATGACGGAGCATTTATCGCGGCCGCGGGGCCGGATGTGGTTCTGGCCCGCGACGTGGAAGTCGTTGAAACACCGCAGGGTCGTATGCGGATCGAAGTGCTGCCCTTGCCGGAACTTGTCGCCTTTGGTGCAAGGACCGGGTCCATCTCAATGCCCATAGATTTTGATGGTGGAATGCGCCGGATGCCTGCACAGGGTGGTTTCACCCCCGAGATTGCACAGCGTGACGCAGCGCCTGATGGCACGCGGATCGCTTGGGCAGGCCCGCCAGGAAGCTACCCGCGAGTCTCTTATTATCAGGCGGTCGATGCGCAGCACTTGCTGCCGCCCGGCTTTTTCGAGGGGGCGGATGTCATCGTTGGCTACGCGTTGCGGGCGGTCACCGAACTTGACAGCGGCGTGCCGGATCATTTCCGCACCCCGTGGACATCTCGTGGCTTTGGCATGATGCCGGGCATTGAGGTGCATGCAAATGCACTGGACACACTACGCGAGGGGCGCTGGATCACGCCTATGGGCGACTGGCTGGTCCTGCTTGTGGCGGGCGTGATTGCATTCGTCACGGCGCTGGCAGTGTCTGGTCGCGCGGTGGCGCTGGCGTTGGGGATTACCGTCGTGGCGGCACTTGCGCCGGTCATGGCCTCGGCTGCGGCACTGACGGCAGGCAACTGGATTCCACCCGCCACATGGGTTGTCGGGGCCGTTCTGGGGGGGATGGGACAAACCCTGCGGGACTATGCGCAAGAACGTCGCTTGCGTGCCACAGTGACGGCCGCGTTTGGTCGCTACCTTGCACCCGCCCTTGTAGAGCGGTTGGCGCAAGACCCGAGTTCGCTGAAACTGGGTGGTGAAAAACGCCACATCACCGTGATGTTTTGCGACCTGCGCGGGTTCACCGCGATTTCGGAAGCGATGAAGGATGACCCCGAAGGCCTGACAACACTGGTCAACCGCCTTTTGACGCCCATCGCCGATGCGATTCTTGAGCATGACGGCACCATTGACAAGTTTATTGGTGATTGTGTCATGGGCATATGGAACGCCCCGCTTGATATCGACGACCATGCGCAAAAGGCTATCAACGCCGCAGTTCAGATCGTGACCGAGATCGACCGCCTGTCTGAAACGATCATTGACGAACGCCGGACTGCCGGGCTGTCAGAATTGCGGGTCGCCTGTGGTGTCGGTATCAATTCTGGCACCTGCGTCGTGGGAAATATGGGGACCAGCGAACGTTTTGATTATACGGCCATCGGGGACCCGGTAAATCTGGCGGCCCGGCTGGAAGCAAGGACCAAGTACTATGGCCTGCGTATTCTGATCGGTGAAGATACAGCGCGCGAGGTCAATGCAGAACAGTTGGTGCGAATGGACAGGGTTTCAGTTAAAGGGCGCGCAACACCCGTTGATATTTTTACACCATGTTCGGATTTGTCAAATGACGCCAGGGTCGATTTTCTGTCGCGTCAGTCAAGTGCGTATGCAGCGTATTCCAGCCGCAACTGGGCAAGTGCCACGGCACTTTGGGAGCAAATTTCACGCGACGTGCCGCGCGCGGCGCAATACGCACAGGTTATGCTGACCCGGACTGAAAATTTTGCAAACCAAGATCCCGGTGGGGACTGGGATGGCAGATGGCAGTTCGATGAAAAGTGACAATGTTGTCACGGCCCTCTGCATAAACCTTGCCAAACGGCTTTATGTGGGATTCAGGGATTCACGGCATCGTATGACCATGTAGTTGAAGCAGCTTGAGGATGCGAACAGTCGGCCATAGCTTCGCTTCACGCGACCATGTTGCGCTGTGCATAGAAGTTCTCTTCAGCCTCTTCTGGGGTGGTTCCGACTGCGTGATCCATGCAGCGCAAATGACGGTGTCCCCCTCCTGGCAACCGGCCAGAACCTCCGGAAACTGGCCAAGATCGTTCCTGCACCGCAGCCAATGCGATAAGCCTGACCGCAAAGGCGTTGGGCTTCACCAAGTTTGCCTGTTTCTGCGATCGCGGGCAGGCGTTTTTCCGCAAAACCAGTGGAAAGCAACTATTCGCTACAGGCACGGTTTCACCGCCAGACAACGCCGAAGCGGTCATTCAGCTATAACCAAGAATAGGCCTGACGCAGACTGACCTCAGAGGCGCGAGCTAACAATACCGCGAAGGGCGCTCAGGTAGCGTCCTTTTGCGCAACCACACCTGACGCAAGGCATTCGAACGCGGCGATGGCCTTGCGAAGTGTGGCCTTGGGATCGTCGCTCGCCGCGACCCAAAGCGCCGCATTCAGGGCTACACCATTCAGAAGCCGGGCCAAAGCCTCGATATCCACAGGCTTGATCGCGCCCTGCGCGGCAAGGTCGTTCAGGGTGGCGATGGTCGCCTGAAGGCATCTGTTCTGGCTTGGCCATTGCGACGGATCGCCAAGCACTGAAGGGCCGTCCAGCAGGACAATCCGCTGAACCTCTGGCCTGAGGGCCATTTCGATATAGGCGGCGCCTTCGGCAAGCAATCCGCGCCAGCCGCCGCCTGCACGTTTCCCTGCCTCTTGCGCCTGTGCAGCCATCGCGGAATCAATCTCATCGACCACCGCCGCGAACAATCCGCGCTTGTCACCGAAATTGTGGTACAGCGCGCCGCGCGTCAGCCCGGCCTCGGCGGTGAAATCGTCCATATAGGCACCAGCGAAACCTTTCTCTGCAAAGGCTTTGCGCGCGGCTGCGAGCAGCTTGGCGCGGGTTTCCTGCATCATTGCAGCGCGTGTTTTGGCAGGCATTGGTACTCCCTTTAAGATACGCGGTGTATCTTAGTTGACATACGTCGCGTATGCGATTAATTAACATACATGGCGTATATAAATTAGCGCCTTTTCACCAGAGCACAACAGAAAGCCGACAGATGCCCCTGCACAATAAAACCATCTTCCCTGCAAACCGCCACGCCCTTTATGAACAGCATGGCTATTCGGCAGCTGTTCAGGCGGGCGATCTGGTGTTCATTTCTGGTCAGGTCGGCAGCCGCGATGATGGCACGCCAGAGCCGGATTTTCGCGCTCAGGTGCAACGTGCCTTTGACAATCTGCATTCCGTTCTAAAGGCTGCGGGATGCACCCTGGATGACATTGTCGATGTCACGACGTTCCACACCAATCCAGAAGCGCAGTTTTCGACCATCATGGACGTGAAGGCCGAAACCTTTCCCGCAGCACCCTATCCGAACTGGACGGCGGTGGGGGTCACTTGGCTGGCCGGGTTCGATTTTGAGATCAAGGTGATTGCCCGCATACCGACAGCGGCCAACTAAGCCATGGCTGCGCCCCCGTCCGTTACATGGGGGCAGCCCTCTGTCGGGCGACCTTAACATGGTCAAGGACGAGTGCGGCAATCCGTTCTGGCTGGTCTTCCGGCGAGAAATGCCCGCACTCTTCCAGCACCGTCAGCCGCGATCGGGGGATGGCGTTATGAAGTTTGTGCGCCCAGTCAATCACCTGCCAGTCATCATTCGCGCCCCAGATCAGTTGCACCGGCAGTTGCCCCAACTCGGGCAGCCGGTCGGCAACCTCCTTGGTGTGTATTGGATCGTAATGCCGGACCTGATGCTGAAAAAGGCTGGGCTGCCCGATCCACCCCGAGATATAGTCAAGATAGGTCTCCAGCGGGCCGTTGGCGAAGTTCTGCTTGTGATAGACCGCACTTAGCAGCCAGTCGCGGAAATGGCGCCGGTGGGTGTCATCCGGCGCTTTCGCCAGCACTTCAAGGCCCTGCGCCATCTGCTTTCGGGTGCGCGGTGACGGATAGCTGTCATAACTGACGACATCAATCATCGTCAGGGATATCAGGCGTTCGGGGTGGAAAACACCGAACCGCTGCGCGATGCCGCCGCCGATGTCATGCGCCACCAGATGAAACCGCTTAAGGCTCCAGTGATCCAGGATTGCTTTAAGGATCTCAACCTGTGCGGACATCGATGTATCGACCAGCGGATCATGCGGACGTTCCGACAGGCCAAAGCCCAGAAGATCGAAGACATGCGCGCGGTACCCTTGCTGTGCAATGCGCGGGGCAATGTTACGCCAGATCAGCGACGACGACGGTGTGCCATGAAGAAAGACGACCGGCGCGCCGTTCCCTTGGGTGCCACAGGCGATGCGGTGGCCGTTCACAATGATCTGGTCTGTGATAAGCGGGTTCATGGGGCACTCTCCGTGTTGTGCATTCACACCCAAAATGTACCGCCTGTGTCATGATGTAAAATGCACTGTTTGACAAAAACGATCTAAATATGTCATGTCATCGCGCATGACAAAGCTGGAAATCGGGGCACTCACGGCCCTTTGCGCGATCCATGACCACGGCGGCGTTTCCCGCGCCGCCGCTGTGCTTGCGCTCTCGCAATCGGCAATCTCGCACAAGATCAAGCGGCTGGAAGACACGCTTGGCTGTGCGCTGCTGGACCGCCGGGCGGGCCGCCCCCGCTTCACGCAAGAGGGCGCGAAGCTTCTGAGTTATGCGCGGCGCATCCTCGCCCTTCATGACGAGGCCCTTCATGCGCTGAGCACGGAACCCCTGAGCGGGCGGATAAGGCTGGGCGTGACCGAGGATATGACAAGCGGCGGGGTGTCCCGCGTGCTCGGGCGTTTCACCCGTCTTTACCCTGCCGTCTCGGTTCAGATCAGCGTCGCGCAAAGCCGGGTGATCGCGCAACGTCTGACCCGCGGGGAGCTGGATGCAGGGGTCTTTCAGGTGTTCGCAAATGACCGCCAACCGGACGACGTGACGCTGATTGAGGACAGCCTGCACTGGGTCAAATCACCCGATCTTATACTCGATATGGCGCGGCCTGTTCCGCTGCTGGCTTTTGATAACGACTGCTACTACCGCGATTGGGTTCTGCACCATGCGCAGCAACCTGCGGCGGGGTTCCGTATTGTCATGGAATGCGCGAGCATTGCCGGCATGAAATCGGCCATCCGCGCCGGATTGGGCGTTACCCTGCTGAACGGCAGGCATATCGAGGCCGGATTCGAGGTGCTTACGGACTATTTCCCACCCCCGCCCGACCTTGCCTTCGTCATCCGCACAGGGCCAAAGCCGCGCAATGCGACCGTAGTGGCCCTGATCAAAATCGTGGGGGGCGAACGCGACTGGCACCCCGACGCGGATATTGGAAAAGCCTGCTGATCTGGCCAAAGCGGCGGATGGGTCGGCTAGGGCACAGGCAACGCGCCTTCCTGCAGATCGGCCATCCACTGTGCCTAGAATAAGGACAGAACGACCGCAATAACCATGCCCGCCGCCAGATGATAAGAACCGCTGACTGCTCCATAAAGCATGGGATGCGGGATGTTCGGGTTGATCCCGGTGTTGATCGTGGTGGCCGCAAGAAAACCGATGCCGAGGAACAGGCCCAGCCCGATTGCGCCGGTCAGCGAGTCGATCCCAAGGCTGGACATCAGAACGGCTGTGGCGAAAGCGGTGATCAGGCTCCAGACAGCGGGGCCAATGATCATCAACCGCGCGGGTTTGGCATTCGGGTCATGCTTACGCCCAAGGGCCGCAGAATAGGTGCGGCCAAATAATAAGGCGAACCAAAGGCCCCCCAGCACGAAAGAGGCGATGCTTGCCGCGATGATGCCGATCCAGCTGATGTCAGAAAAGTTGAGCATGGTCATTGTCCTTTTGAGTCTTCACTGAGAACTCTGTAAGACACCCCTACTGACAATTTCCGGCAGTTATAAAATGGCACGATCCGACCGCCTCTTTCGCTTGCTGCAAGCCATGCGCCAGATACCGCCGCCAATTACAGCGGCGCGGCTGGCCGAGGAAACCGGCGTCTCTGTCCGCTCACTCTACCGCGATATCGACAGCCTGCGGGCCGCTGGCGCGCGGATCGAGGGCGAACGTGGCTACGGCTACCAGCTTATCGAAGACGTGGCGCTGCCCCCCCAGATGCTGAACCGCGACGAGATGGAAGCGCTGGCTTTGGGGTTGGCCGAAGTTCGCGCCATGGGGGATGCGGCGATGGCGCGCGCGGCAGAGTCCGTCCTGGCCAAGATCGGCGCGACCCTGCCCGAAGGGCGGGCCCGACACTTGTTTCACGCGGTATCGCAGGTCTACCGGCCCGATGCCCGGATCAGGTCGCCGGTCGATATGGGCAAGATACGCGCCGCCTGTTTCGACGAGCGCGCACTTCGGGTCGATTATGCCGACAAGCAAGGCACCCGGACCACACGAACGGTTCTGCCGCTGGCCGTAATGTATACAGAACGCTGTCTGACCCTTCTGGCCTGGTGCTGCCTGCGCGAAGATTTCCGCATGTTCCGCGGCGACAGGATTGCCGCCGTCGCAGATGGCGGTCGCAGCTTCCGGCCAAGGCGCGTTGCCCTGCTGCGCGACTACCTTGCCCGGTTGCGCGCGGCAGATCCGCTATAGGATCAGAAGACCGAGCGTTGCGCAGGCATCCGGTCTGTTCGGTCACGCCGACATTGGCAGGGCTGAAGGCTGCCGGGCTTAATTCACTTGATCGCAGCGTCCAGATCTTCAGCCATGATGTCTGCGACGGGCAAATGAATGAGCAACGACCGACGCATCAGGTCGAATCCAAGAATCGTGATCTGTGTTTTAGGGCCGGGGCATGCAGGATCGGGGCAGTCAAACTGGGCCACTGTGATCAGCGCGTTCGGTCCGATTTGCGCATGCGTGCGTACCAGATACCTGACCCGCTGAATATGCCAGAGCGTGGAAGCCCTGTCGCAAAGATCGGCAGCAAAGTTCATAACTGTGTCGGATTCGGCGCATCACCATAGGCTGCGACCGGATCGAAGCTTTTTGTGTTTTCGGTAAAGTGCAGACTGGCATCTGCCGCATCGCCCAAGGGAATCGCGCGATAGAAGCAAGACCGGTAACCGACATGGCAGGACGCACCGGCGCCGGCCACCTCTACCCGCAACCATATCGCATCCTGATCATCGTCCACCCGTGCCTCTATCACGCGCTGAACCAGTCCTGATGTCGCCCCCTTGCGCCAGAGTGCGTGCCGCGCGCGGCTGAAATAATGCGCGTGCCCTGTGTCCAGCGTCAAACGCAAGGCGTCACTGTTCATCCAGCCCAGCATCAGCACCTCTCCGCTGCTTGCGTCAGTTGTGATGCAGGGGATCAGACCGTCGGCGCCAAATTTCGGGGCAAGTCTGAACCCTTCTTCAACCTCTTGCACAGAGGTTCGGGGATGAAAGTGGCGATGTGGCATGTCAGGCTCTTATGCTGTATGTTATATTATAACAATCATATTGTGCCAAAAACTGCAACCTGAAAGCCGCGTCTGAATGTCTGAATGTCTGAATGTCTGATCCGATTCCGGTGGCCTGGCCGACGGATTTTCGGGGCGCAGGCTGGCCAATGCCAGCCCGACCTGCCACCTGCCGCTACCCGATCCGGTCCTGTCACGGCATTTTCCACCGGGGGCGGAACGTCTGGCCCGTATTGCAGCATTCGACAGCGCACATCGTTTGGTATCTGCCCTGCATTAATGTGATTTGCGAAAGGGCACCCAAGCGCGGACAGACCGCGCATAAATTCCATGCGGAACGATCAGACTGTGATCAGCTATGTGGCAACGCGGATATTTTGCCACGCAAAGCAGCTTGCCTTGCAATGGGGCGAGAGTTTTTTGTTGCCCGCTAACAGAAATTCAACCAAACTCTCCCGCAAGGCATGCAACAAATGCCACTAAATACCGCAATCCCACAGGGGGGATCATGCTGGAAACCAGCGAACCAGTCTTGCAAGTGCAAGGCCTGAAAACCTTGTTCAATACAAGGTCCGGAAATCTTCACGCCGTGAATTCGGTAAGTTTCAACCTGCAAGCGGGCGAATTGCTTGGCGTTGTCGGGGAATCGGGATCTGGCAAATCAGTTACCATGATGTCGCTGATCGGCCTGCTGCCCACCCCACCCGCCGAGGTTCAGGCCGGTTCTGTGATGTTTGGCGGGCAAGACCTGCTGAAGCTAAGCCAGCGCAGCCTGCAAAATCTGCGCGGGCGCGATATCGGGTTTGTGTTTCAAGACCCGATGACCAGCCTTAACCCCGTATTTACAGTCGGTTTCCAGATTATGGAGCCGCTGCGCCGTCATATGGGGATGAACAAATCTGAAGCGCAGGCGCGCGCGATTGAATTGCTGGATCTGGTCGGAATTCCCGATGCACGGCGCAGGCTGAAGGATTTTCCGCATCAGTTTTCGGGGGGTATGCGCCAGCGCGTCATGATCGCTATTGCGCTGGCTTGTGACCCCAAGGTGCTGATTGCGGATGAACCGACCACCGCGCTGGATGTCACCATTCAGGCGCAGATTCTGGAACTGGTCAAGGAATTGCGCCAGAAGCTGGGTATGGCGATCATCTGGATCACGCATGATCTGGGGGTAATTGCGGGCATCGCGGACCGGGTGATGGTCATGTATGGCGGGCAGGTCGTCGAATATGGTCCCGTGCGCGAGGTGTTTGCCAATCCCGCCCATCCCTACACGCGTGCTTTGATGACCACTGTGCCGTCGGTGCGCGGCGCGCGCGCCCCCAAGCTGAATGTGATCGAGGGCCAGCCACCGATTTTGTCGCAACACCCCATAGCCTGCCCGTTCCGTGCGCGCTGCCCGAAGGCATTTGACCGCTGCGGCCGTGAAAACCCGGCCCGCTACGATGTGGCACCCGGGCATGACGCCGCGTGTTTCTGGGATTACCAGACAGGAGCGCCGCGATGACAAAGCCGCGCCGCAAGCTTGTAGAGGTGCGCAACCTCAAGATGTATTTTCCCATTCATGCAGGCGTTTTGCGGCGGCATGTCGGCGATGTGAAAGCCGTGGATGATGTCAGTTTCGACATTTTCGAAGGCGAAACACTGGGCATCGTCGGCGAATCCGGTTGCGGCAAATCCACCTGTGGGCGGGCCGTTTTGCGGCTGTATGACATCACTGATGGCAGCATCAAGATTGACGGGGTCGAGATCGGCAGCAAAAGCCAGTCCGCGCTGCGCAAACTCCGGCCCACCATGCAAATGGTGTTTCAGGATCCGCAAGCCAGTCTGAACCCGCGCATGACGGTTGCAGGCATTATCGGCGAGCCGATGGACGAACACACGGACTGGTCCAAGGCCCGCAAACTGGAGCGCATTTATGAGTTGATGGATGCTGTCGGGCTGAACCGGAATTTCGTCAACCGGTATCCGCATTCCTTCTCGGGGGGGCAACGCCAGCGTATCGGGATTGCGCGGGCACTTGCGCTGAATCCGAAATTCATCATCTGTGACGAACCCATTGCCGCGCTGGATGTGTCTATTCAGGCGCAGGTCGTGAACCTGCTGGAAGAATTGCAGGACAGGCTTGGCCTGACCTATATGTTCATCAGCCATGATCTGTCGATGGTGCGTCATATCGCAGACCGCGTGGCCGTGATGTATCTGGGCAAGTTCATCGAACTGGCCCCGCGCGACGCCCTGTATGCCGAACCGCTGCACCCCTATACGCAAGCGTTGCTGTCGGCGGTTCCCGATCCCGACCCCGCAAGCGAAGAGCGCGTGGAACGCATTATCCTGAAAGGCGATGTCCCGTCGCCTGCGAACCCGCCACAGGGGTGCAATTTCTGCAACCGCTGCCCGAAGGTCATGGATATCTGTCGTGAAATCGACCCTGAATTCCGAGAACTTGAGTCAGGCCATTTCGTGGCCTGTCACCTGTATAATGATGCCGGACAAACCGGTGCTTCCCGGCACGAGCATACACAACAAGGAGAAGACGCATGACTACAAGAACAGTCCTTCTGGGCACGGCCGCCGCCCTTGTGCTGGCCCCGGCTTCTGCCATGGCAGAGCGAGAGCGCGGATCATCGGGCCATCTGAACATCATCTACTGGCAAGCCGTGTCCACGATGAACCCCTATCTGTCGGGCGGCACCAAGGAAATGAACGCGGCCTCGGTCGTGCTGGAGCCGCTGGCGCGCTTTGACAATCTGGGCGAGTTGACGCCGTGGCTGGTCGATGAAATCCCGACGCTGGAAAATGGCGGTGTCGCGGAAGATCTGAAATCGATCACATGGAAACTTACCGAAGGGCTTTTGTGGTCCGATGGCACGCCGGTGACTTCGGCTGATGTGGTGTTCAGCTATGAATATTGCACCCATCCCGAAGGCGGCTGTTCCTACCGCGACCGCTATGCCGGGATCGAGCAGGTCGAGGCGGTGGACGATCTGACGGTCACTGTTCATTTCGAAGATGTCACGCCAAACCCCTATCTGCCCTTTGTGGGCGCGGGTTCGGTTATCATCCAGCGGGCGCAGTTTCAGGACTGCCTTGGCGCCCGCGCGCCCGAATGCACCGACGCAAACTTTGCGCCCATCGGGACCGGTCCCTATGTGGTGTCGAACTTCCGTCCCAATGACGTGATCGAATTTGTGGCGAATGAAAACTACCGCGTTCCGACCCAGCCCTATTTTGAAACGGTCACCTGGGCCGGTGGTGGCGATGCCATGGGCGCGGCCCGCGCCGTGTTCCAGACAGGCGAGATGGACTACGCCTGGAACCTGCAACTTGCCCCCGAGGTGATCGAGCAGATGGAAGCTGGCGGGCGCGGCGAATTGCTGGTCGATTTCGGCCCGCTGATGGAACGGATCGAGCTGAACTTCACCGACCCGTCACCCGACCTGCCCGATGGCGAACGTGGAACCCGCGAGCATCCGCACCCCATCCTGTCGGATATCCGCGTGCGCGAGGCCCTAAGCCGCGCGATTGACCGCGAATTGCTGACCGAAATCGGCTTTGGGCCCATGGGCATGGCAACCTGTAACTTCATCGTGGCCCCGCCCGCCATGGCGTCACCGAATAATGACAACTGCCTTGTGCAGGACATTGACCGCGCCAATGAATTGCTGGACGAAGCAGGCTGGGAACGCGGTGCCGATGGCATCCGTGTAAAGGACGGTCAACGGCTGGAATTGCTGTTCCAGACATCTACCAACGCTGTGCGTCAGGACTTTCAGGCCCTTATTCAGGCCGACTGGCGCGAAATCGGGGTTGATACCCGTTTGCGCAATATCGATGCTGGCGTGTTCTTCGGGTCCGACCCGGGCAGCAACGACACCTATCTGAAATTCTTTGCCGACGCACAGATGTATGCGTCGCTGTTTGAAGGCACCGACCCGACACCGCATCTGGAACAGCGCCGCTGTGGCCGTGAACCGCAGCCCTCGACGCAGTGGCAGGGTCAGAACATCAACCGCTACTGCAACCCGGAATATGACGAGCTGTGGGCAGAGTTGAACCGCGAAGCCGATCCTGATCGCCGTCAGGAACTGGTCATCGCGCTGAATGACATGTTCGTGCAGGACTACGCGCATCTGCCACTGGTCGCACGCGGTCGTGTGTCGGCAGCTTCCACCACAGTCGGTGGTATTGTCATGAATGTCTGGGATTCCGAGCATTGGAATCAGGCTGAATGGTACCGGATCGAAGAATGATCCCGAACTGATACCTGACCTGTCCCGCGCCCTGTGCGGGGCAGGTCGTCATGACTGACCAAGGCGGACCACATGCTTTCCTACACGCTGCGCCGACTGGCTTTTGCCGTGCCGACAGTGCTGATTATCAGCCTGATCGTGTTCTTGATGCTGGATATGGCACCGGGGGACCCCACGGGCAGCCTGCCGCTGACCATCCCGCTGGAAGTGCGCGAACAAATACGGCAATCTCTGGGGTTGGGAGAGCCGGTTTTTGTTCGCTACTTTAAATGGTTGCAGATGACGGTGATCACCGAACCGCTGCATATTCTGGCGGGGCTGACGGGCTGGGACATTGCCCCGGGTGGCCCGCGCATTCTGTCATGGCAGACACGTTCGCCGGTGGGCGACATTCTGGTTCAGCGCGTGCCACAGACACTTTGGGTTGTGGGCTTGGGCTATCTGTTCGGCATTCTGATTGCCCTGCCCATCGGCGTGATTTCGGCCTACCGTCAATACAGCTGGTTCGATCAGGTCGGCACATTCGTGTCGATGGTCGGTTTTTCCGTGCCCACGTTTTTTACCGGCATTGTTTTCATTCTGCTGTTTTCGGTCACGCTGGGCTGGTTTCCGTCAATGTATGACACCACCCATGTCGTGCGCGACTGGAACAGCTTTCTGTTTCAGGCCAAGCAGATCGCAATGCCGGTCGCTGTGCTGGCGCTGTATAATGCCAGCCAGATCAGCCGCTTCATGCGTGCCTCGATGCTGGACAACCTGAATCAGGATTATGTGCGCACGGCACGGTCCAAGGGAATGGGCGAACAGACTGTCGTGCTGGTGCATGTGCTGCGCAATTCCATGATTCCGGTGGTGACGGTCATCGCCATCGGGATCCCGACCGTCTTTACCGGCGCGATCATTACCGAACAGATTTTCCGTGTGAACGGTCTGGGGGATGCATTGATCCGCGCGATTTATGTCAGCGACTGGCCGATGGTGCAGACCATCACCTTCATCTTCGCGATCCTGATCGTTTTGTTCAACCTGATTGCAGATGTCTTGTATGGCATCCTTGACCCGAGAATCCGATATGACTGAAACCGCCAAGGCTGCACCCTTTTCCCCTGACGAGGCCTTTCGCCCGCCGCGCAACCAATGGTGGGATGTCTGGGACCAGTTCAAATACCATCGCGGCGCATTGGCTGGTCTGGCCGTGTTTGTGGCAATTATCGTGTTCGTCACTATCGGGCCGTTGATATGGCAGGTTGACCCCGGCGCAATAAACATCCGGTCCCGCAATCAGGGTATGAGCATGACCTATCCGCTGGGCACCGACCAGCTGGGCCGCGATATGCTGGCGCGCCTGATGTATGGGGGCCGTATTTCGGTTGCGGTCGGGCTGGTGGCTATGTTTCTGGGGCTGGTGATCGGCACGCTGATCGGGGTGGTGGCGGGCTATTTCAAGGTTTTCGACAGCCCGCTGATGCGGCTGACCGATCTGTTTCTGGCGCTGCCGCTGCTGCCGTTGCTGCTGATACTTGTGGCCCTGTTCCGCGACCCTTTGGAAACCATGTTCGGGCAGGCGATGGGGGTCTTTTCCCTGATTGTCTTTGCCATCGCGATTACCAGCTGGATGCAGACAGCGCGCATTGTGCGTGGCGATGTTCTGGCGCTGAAGGAACGCGAATTCGTGCTGGCGGCGCGTTCGATCGGGACACCGTCCTTGCGGATAAATACCCGCCATGTTCTGCCCAATGTGCTGTCCCCGATCATGGTTTCGGCGACATTGGGAATTGCGACAGCAATCATCACCGAATCCGCACTGTCCTTTCTTGGGCTGGGTTTCCCGCCGGATTTCCCCACATGGGGGCGTATTTTGTATGACGGGCGCGACTGGATCGAGCAATACCCGTCGCGTGTGGTCTGGCCGGGAGTGCTCATCTCGTTGACGGTGCTGAGTGTGAACTACATTGGTGACGGACTGCGTGACGCGCTTGATCCGCGTATCCGCGGACGCTGAGTGTCAAGACGCATCACTGCGCGCATTCGGGTATGTTATGACTGGCCGGAACGACCTGTCCTGCGCGTCAGTCATCATCGCTGCACAGATAGACGGCACCGCCGATCACAACCACGCTTGCGGCCGCCCCGACCAGCACCGCCGGTGTGCTTACGGCGGCGCCAATTGTTGTGCCCGCCGATGTCAGCAGGCTTGCCATGGAACCGGCGTTTCCCGAAAGGATCATCGCGCCGGAACTGTGCGTGATCGCCGAAATCGACGATGACAGCAAACCCGTACCGGAACCGTCTTCGGCCTGCTGGCCCATCCCCATAAGGGTCATGGCTTCGTCTTTGGTGGTATTAACCAGTTTGCAGGTCTTTGACGGCTCCACGCAGCGCCCAAGACTGTCGCGCCTGCCTTGGGCGGGCAGGGAATGGCTTCGGGTCTTGGGGTCATAATTGGCACAGAATACTTCGCGTTCCTTGGCACTCAGGTCCGGCATCAGATAGGTGATGACAACCGCCCCGGGGCAGGCTTGGCCCCGCCTTAGGAACCGTTCGCGCAAGGACGAAAAAGTCGGATCATCAGTATTGTAAAAGATCGTGACCGGTTCGCCTTCGATGATTGTGTCGCATTGCATTGGTGCGGCGGTGGCCGGACCGGCGAAGGCCAAAACCAGCATTGTCGCGCCTAATATCTTGAATATCCGCATCTTCTGCTCGCCTTTTGTGCCTGATCGACCGGATTCATGGCCGGTCTTTTGGTTTTTTGCTGATCTGCCGACTCGGAGGGGGGCGGGGCGGCATTCAACTGGAACCATTTTGAACACAGCACGCCCCTGTCAAGTCGCAACCTCGTGACATCGGCGGGGATGCCAGCGCTTTTACCGACCGTGGAACTTATCCATGGCCATGGCATAGGGGCTATGCAAGGCGGGTTTTCCAAACCAGACAATGCCATGCGCGCATATCATCGCGCGGGATTTCAAAATCGCACTCCGGTGCGCGGATAAGACCAAGTTTTTCCATAACCCGCTGCGAACGTTTGTTATCAGCGGTGGTGTAGGAAAACACCTGTTCCTGTCCCAAAACCCCTGACGCAAGCTGCAAGGCCGCTGCCGCGCTTTCGGTTGCATAGCCTTGCCCCCAGACATGTCTGACCAGCCGCCAGCCGATTTCATGATGTGGGCCAAGGGGGTGGTGCTGATCCAGTCGCGGCATTATCCCGCAATAGCCAAGGAACCGGCCTGATGCATCCTCCAGCGCGAAACGCGCGATGCCATGTTGCGTTTGCGCCGCCAAATAGCGATCAAATTTTGCGTCGCTTTCAGGACGATCAATCGGCCCGCCAAGATCTGCCATCACCTGCGCATCGGCATGCATTCGGGCAAAGGCGCTTCTGTGCCGCTGGGACAAATGGCACATCCGAAGGCGTGGGGTTTCGATCATCGCGGCGTTCCTTTCCCGAAGGGCATGATTTGCAATGACGCATCGCCTGCACACTGCGGATTGCTGTGTTTGGCGATCATTGCCCACGCGGGCAGGACGGTGCAAGCGGGATTGGCCGCCATTGATCAAGCTGCGGTGACCTTATTTTGCGGAAATGCTGCGCACCTCATATATGTCGGTTGCGGGCAGGGGCAGCAGGCGGCCTGCCATTTCGCGTTTCAGGAACTCCAGACGCGCGTTTTCCGCCTCGTTGCGCGTGGGCATTGCGCCCAATGACACGAATTCGGGGCGCACATGACCGGGGCGTATTGTGACCTCTACTGTTGTGTCGCCAAGGGTGAAGCGCCACAGATACGGACCGGGCGGGTCGCTGGTCACGTCCTTGCCGCCCAGACTGCGATCCACCTGATAGCGGCCATCCGTCAGTGCGCGGGTCACGCATTCCACCGCGTCGCGCCCGCCGGGACCGGCAAAGGCTGTCAGCACATGAATATCCCGCCGTGGCAGCGGGCCGGTTCCCCGTGTGGCAAACCCCGCCTGCATCGCTTTCAGCCCGTGCACGACGCCACCGGGAAACCCGCCGCCGTGATAGGCCATCAACATGGCCAGATCGAAGGTCAGGGGCTGTCCGTTTTCCAACACTGTGATGCTGTCTGTGCTCATGCGGGCACCTGTTGGGTCAGCTGGCGCAGGTTGGGCAGGAAGCGGTCCAGAAAGCGTGTGGTTGCGGGCATGAAATGGCTTCCATGATGATAGCAGGGATCAAGCGAGGTGATGATCATGCGCCCCGGCGTGCTGGTGCGGTCGTCATAGGCAATGGGCCGGCCCGCGCCATCGCGCACCAGAACCTGCGCGCCTGCGGGCGGGTCGAAATACCCGTGCAGATGCCATGTCACCTCGGCGTCGGTCATGTTGTCCAGCAGCGGATGGGCAGATGCGATCTGCACGCCCAAATTTGCCCCCGGTGTCAGCCACCACCACCAATTCGTATCTGTGGGGGTGAAGGCCACATGTGGCAGCCACAAATCACTGCGACTTTCGCCCATGGCAATGATGGTGCCGCCCGCCGCCAGATGCGCGGCCAGCAACCCGCGCTGGGCAATCATGCGTTGCGGCGGGGTGCGACAGGTCACAAACAGCACATCTTCCGGCAACAGGGTCGCGCCAATCTGTTCAGGTGCGATCACCAGATCGAAACTGTCGCGGTAGCGTGGCCCTTCAAGCGTCTGGATCTGGTAGTAGGTGCCCGCATTCGTGGCAATCAGGCGCGGGGCATTGCCGGTATCGCGCGGGCGCGCGGGCGTGGTGAAGGCGCGCGCATCAGGTGGTGTGGCCACACGCGGGGCAGTATCTGAAACGCACGCACCGCCCCCCGCCCAGACGATCAGGTTGGCCCAGACCCGCGCGCCGATCTTGTGCATTGTGGCGATCTGCGCCAGATCATTGCCCGCATGGCTGAAAATCGCGCCCCCGCCGGGCCGGTGCCAGACCCAGTCGACCGGCACAGTGTCGCCAAGCGTGTTCAACACCACCGCGCCCGAGGGGGGCGGATTGGCCCCGCGCCCGTAAAAGCCCGCAACACCCTTGTTGGCTTCCAGTTCTTTCAACTGAAAGCCCGCAAAGACCGGATGCGCCACCCGCGCAGTCAGCGTGAAATCGGCGCGTTTGGGCGTGGGGATGGGGTGGTAGGGTTGCAACCCCGCGACCAGTGGGCGGACCAGATGGCCATTGAACACCCAGCGCCCGCCTGCATCCAGAAACCGTGACAGGGCAGGGCGCAGGGCCATAAGGGCATCCTGATCAAGCAGCATTCCGGTGATCAAACCGCGATGCGCCAGCAGCGCAGCTTCCGTCAGGTCGGTTTGCGCAATGATTGTCACATGTCCGGCCGCTTCGGCCTGTCTTACGGGTTCGGGGGGCTGGCCATGGCCAGAATGCAGCCAGATCACGCGCATAGGGCGTCCTTTCCTGTGAATTCGGGCAGCATTGCGATGCGCCCTTGGGGTCCGTCAGGGCGCACCCAATGCATGGGAACGCCGTAAAGTTCGGCCATCAGATCAGGGGTGATCATCTGCGCGACCGGCCCCTGCACCACGCCGCCGCCCGGCATCATCAGCACCACATCATCGGCCACGGCCAGCGCGTGGTTGGGGTCATGTGTGGTGAACACGATCGCCCGGTCGCGCGCCCGGTTCAGGGTGGAAATCAGCGCAAGCGTGCGCGCCTGATTGCCCAGATCCAGCGCGGATGTCGGTTCATCCAGCACCAGCGCATCTGATCCGGTGGCCAGCGCGCGGGCAATCAGGATCATCTGGCGTTGGCCACCCGACATGCGGTCATAGCGCAAATCCGACAGCGAACACGCGCCCACCTGCACCAGTGCCGCGTGTGCGGCTTTCGTATCATCCGGTCCGGGCTGGCCAAACAGGCCCAGCCGCGCTGCGCGGCCCATTGTCACCACATCCAGCCCCGAAAGTTTCGCCTGTGATGCGCCGTGCTGGGGCACATAGCCCACAATGGCGGGCGCGTGACGGCGGCCCTGATCCAGTGGCTGAAACCCCAGAATGCTGCGCAATAAAGTTGTCTTGCCGCGCCCGTTCGGCCCCAGAATGGCGGTCGTGCGCCCCAGCGGCACGTCAATCGACAGCCCCGCGAACACCCGCAGCGCGCCAAAGCGCAGGCTTGCTTGCGACACCCCGATCATGCGTGCCACGCGCGTTTGAAATGCTGGCGCAACAGCACCGCAAAGACCGGCGCACCGATCAGCGCAGTCAACACGCCCAGCGGTATTTCTGCGGCTGTCAGCGTGCGTGCCAGCGTGTCGATCAGCACCAGATAGGCCGCGCCCAACAGCGCCGATGCGGGGATAAGGCGGCGGTGATCCTCGCCCACGATCAGGCGCGCGGCATGGGGCACCACAAGGCCGATCCAGCCAATCACGCCCGCCACGGCAACAGATGTGCCGGTCATCATCGTGGCGGCAATGAAGATGAACCAGCGTTCGCGGTCAGGGTTCACACCCAAGGAACGCGCCTCTGCCTCCTCCAGCGCCAGCAGGTTCAGCCGGTAGCGCAGCGACCATACAAGCGCCAGTCCCAGCGCCATACCGGGCACTGCCAGTCCCAGCCGCGCCCATGTCGCCGTCGAGAATGACCCCATCAGCCAATAGACAATCGCAGGCAGGGACGAATTGGGGTCCGCCAGAAATTGCAGCACCGATACCAATGCAGCAAAGAAAGCCCCCACAATCATGCCCGCAAGGATGACGGTCAGAACCTCTGTCCGGCCATTGATATGGGCCAACAGCCCCACCAGTACCAGCGCCACCAGACCGAAGACAAACGACATGCCCAGCAGCACCACCCCGTGAAAGCCCAGCAGGATTGCCAGCGCCCCGCCAAAGGCCCCGCCCTGGCTGATGCCCAGCACTTGCGGGCTGACCAGCGGGTTGCGGAACACGCCTTGCAATGCGGCCCCGCCCACGGCCAGCGCGGCCCCCGACAGGGCGGCCAGCAGCACACGCGGCAGGCGCACCAATTCGACAATGCGTTCGTCCATGGTGTCCGCGCTGCCCGACAAGTCCCAGACCCGTGCCCACAGGATTTCCACGACCCTTGTCCAGGGCACCTCAAAACGTCCGGCGCTGATGGAATACAGCATGGCCAGCACCAGACATGCCACCATCGCGGGAAACACCCCAAGGCGCAGCGCAAGTCGCGCGCGCCTTGGGGCCTGATCCAGTGCAACACTCATGGGGCTGCGAATTGCGCGTAGTTTGCCTGACCGCCCTGCATGTCCATCCACAGGATTTCGTCGATATCCGCATCGCTCAGGTCATGGCCATACAGCACCTGATAGGCTGTGCGCATTTCCGCACGCAGGTCATAATCAAACACATCGGGGTGCAGCAGGTTTGCGGTCCACATCCATGTCAGCGGGCTTTCCTGATTGGGCGGGTCCCAGCGATAGCCGCCAAGCGGCATTTTGTAGACGCGCCCGTTCTGTGCCGCATTGGTCAGCGACAGGATCGGGTCGTTCATGATGCGATCAAGCGTCAGATCAGCCTCGAATGAATTCAGGAAGATGACATCAGGGTTCCATGTTGCAACCTGTTCAACATTTATATCCGCCCTACCGCCGACCATGTCTTCAGCCGCGTTCCGGCCACCGGCCAGAATATGATACCATGCGTTATAGTTGTCTTCGGTTCCTGACGCGCGCAGGTTGTCCATGGCGCGCAGCAGGTACAGCACGCTGGGGCGGTCCTCATCCGCCAGACCGGCGGTGCGCGCTTCCATGTCGGCCTGCACATCCGCGCGCCATTCGATCAGCGGCTCAATCCGTTCCGGCCTGCCCATCGCGGTTGCGGCCATGGTCATATATTCGCGCGTCAACTCCTCGGACCCGTAGCGGATTGTCATCAGGTTCAGGCCCGCGTTGGTGATCGGGTCGATATAGTCCGGCCCGCGTCCGGCCCATTGGATGACCAGTTCGGGGTTGACCTGCGCCAGTTCTTCTACATTGGGGATGAAGTTGGGCGCGGTAATGTCTGACGGGATGTCGCGCGCTTCAGGGAATATCCGCCCAAGAATACCTTCCATGATGGCGGATTTCGCGGTCGGGTTCATCCCCACCAGACGATCGGTCGCGCCGTCAATGGCAATCAGGGTCGATGCCATGGGGATGGGAATTGACGCGATCCGCTGCGCGGGCGCGGGCAGTGTGACTTCGCGGCCTTCATGGTCGGTAAAGCTGATCGGATCGGCAGCAAGCGGGGCGGATGCCAGCAAGGTGCAGGCAAAGACAATTGGAAGACGCATCGTGGCCCTTTATTGGCTTGACCCCGGCTGTCGTCAAATTCTGGCTTGCATAGTCCAAGGCCTTGGCGCGGGGTGCAGTTGTGCATGACCTGGCGCGACCATTCTGGCCTAAGCTTGGTACGCTATTCCCTAGTGAAACAATCGGGATTTGTCAACGGATATGGAAACTGCCAGCGCTGCTTCAGACTGCGTCAGATGGTCACAAGCCAACATCATCACGACCAGTCACGCCGACGCCCCTCAATCCATCCCCGAGCGGGGCACCTGTCGTGTGGGCATCGCAATCGCCTGATGCCTGCAAATCCGCTTGCTTCGTCCTGACTTTTGGCGCCGGGCGCAGACGCACAAAAGGCGGCGTGTCATATCCCCGTCTGTTCGGACGGGGCGTTCCATATTGATTTGCGGATATGGTCGGCCCGAATATCACAATGAGGAGGCACAACCATGCAGAACAGACATCCCGTCTGGGCTTGCGCCACCGTCATGGCGTTTGCGTTTTCCACACCTGCCCAAGCCGATGTCGATGGCGCGTATGATCACGCAGATATTCCCCGCGTTGCAGGGTCCAGCATCGTCTATTTCGACAGGACAGAATTTGACCGCGCCACCATCCCGACCGGCCCGTATGACGATGGCGAGGTTGAGAGCGCCAAGACCATGGAAGGCGAAATACTGTCGCTAAGCTATACTTTCGACAACCCCGATATTTCCACCCTTCAGATCAAGCGGAACTATATTCAGGCGCTGGAAGATCGCGGGTTTGAGTTGCTGTACACCGTCAGCGGCAGCGACCTTTCCAGCGGGGCTGGCCGGTCGTTTTTCGTACATGGCACCGACATATTCAGCCGCGGTGCGCGGGGCTGCTGCCGGTTGGCAACCCGCACATCGAACCGCGATTTGCGCTATATCGCCGCGATCTCGGATGATGGGACTGTGCTGACAGGGATTGCTGCGTTCAACGCGCGCAGGGTGGACGGTCCGGCCGTTTCAATGGCGGTTGTGACCTCGGACGAGATGGATACCGAAATGGACCACCAGCCCCTGACTGCCAGCGAGATGGAGGCGGGTTTGATAGAAGAAGGGCGCGTTGCCGTTCAGGATATACTGTTTGAATTCGACTCTGCGCGGATATTGTCTGAATCGTCGGAAGCTTTGGCAACGGTTGCAGGTCTGATGCGCGATTTGCCCGATATGAACCTGCTGGTCGTGGGGCATACCGATAATTCCGGCAGCTACGATTACAACCTGTCCCTGTCGATGGAACGGGCAACATCGGTGGTGTCATATCTGACACGGCAACACGGGGTATCCGGCGACCGGCTGGACTCGGCCGGGGCGGGCATGATGGCCCCGATTTCGACCAACCGCACCGAACAGGGCCGCAGCCTGAACCGCCGTGTGGAACTGGTGGAAATGCAACGCTGATTGCGCGGGGCCGGTATTGCAAAGGCAGGGGGAACATATGGCACAATTCCAACTTACCGCGTCATGGCCTGATCGGGCTTTGGCACAGTCATGCAGGCGTCGCCGCAGCATAAAACCCGCTTGTGCAAAAGCCTTTGGGCATGGCTGGAACCCTGCCTTTCCGTCCCCAATCCCGCATTTCAGGAGGCATCGCATATGGTGAAATTTCTACATCCGATCCTTGCGTGTGGTCTGTCACGCATCAGGCATATGCGCGCGCCACTTGTGGGCTGTGTGATGGTCTGGCCTGTCTGTCTGTCCCCTGTTCATGCCGATCAGGCCCAAGCGCCTGTCATCGCGCCGGACGTATCCATGCCCGCGCAGGCATCGCAACCGTTACGCGTCACCGGAATCGCCGCCAACGCGGTGTTGTACCTGCGTGCCCTGCCGTCAACCGATGCCCCGATTGTCGGCATTTTGCAACCTGACGCCGTCAACATTGACGCGACGGGGGCGGATGCACATGCAGGTGGCATCGCGTGGGTCGAACTGTACCACGCAGCCGCACCCGACGGGCGCGGCTGGGCCGATGGTGCGCACCTGCTGGCCATGCAGGCGGCCCCCGCAATGTCCGGCGCAGGCGACATCGCGCAGGAGTTTACCCAAGCCCCCGGCCTTGTTCCCATCGACCCGATGGAACTGGAGCATGAGATAGCGCAGATCCTGCATTACGCGCAGGACACGGTTATGGCACCGGGGGCGGGCCTGTCCCCGTTGACAAAAAGCATTGTTGCGGTGCAGGCGCATGACGGCCGCCTGCCCAGCGTCCGCTACCACCTAAGCTACGCGCAAGCCGAAGCCACAGTGACGGCGGGCGGTGCGACCGGACAGATCAGCCTGATCGAATTGCGGCGTTTCAATCTTGGCCCTGCGCGCCATGCGCAAGTGGTGGCAGAGCATGGCGCGGAGAACACCGCCCCGCTGGACGCCTTTGGCGAAGGTCCGCATCTTGTCTGGCGTTTCGCAATGCAAGGATTGCGCGGCGTGGATGCGGTGATCCTGTCTGCCGCGCGCGGCGAAACTGACACGCCGGAAACGGAGTGTCTGGGGTTTCATTGCCTGATGGCAGATTCCATCATTGCGCATATCGCGGACTGGCAGATGGGGCCTGCGACGCAGGCACCGCAGTTCCGCCCGTCATATGATGAAATATGGCAGGGTGCCCCCTCCAGCGCGGCGGTGCTGGATATGCTGGCACTGCACAACGGGCTGGCCGAGGTAGAGGCGGGGCGCGACGATGCGCGCTGGCGGTCGTTCGAATGGCGCGAGGGTGCAGAGGCAGGCAATCCCTTCGTCGATGTCATAGTCGAAGCCGGATTATGGCAGGCGCCAGGGGCCGAGGTGATGCTGCGTGACACGGACCTGATGGATGATGAATTGCAAACGATCTGGTATCGCCTTGGTGCGTTCTCCGGCCCGCAGGGGGCTGAAATCCAACCCTTCCAAGCGACGGAAAAATGGCCTGACCGCAGGTAAGCCGCGCCACACCCGAAGTTTGTATCATGAAAGGAACGCATATGCATTGCAGCGACACCCCCCAAAGCCGCCGCTTGACCCTTGCCGTATGTCTGGCGCTTCCCGTCCTGCCCCTGTTTCTTCTGCCACGGCCAGCCAGCGCGGACCGCGAGATGACGGATTTCGCCTTCGAGATGATTGATCCGGGCTTTTGCGCCGCGCCCCCGCCACAGGTGCCAGACGCGCAGGTGCGTTCGTCGGTATCTGAACGGCCAGAAGACTTTACCGTGCGCGGCGAAGTTGCGGCACCTGTATCTGCCGTTTTGCGCGGCGACGGGTTCTTTGCGCGCGGCAGCGGCCGCAACGCCATTGCCAGCACGATCTATACAGGTGTTTTGTCCGACAGCGGCGCAATCTCTTTCCTGTGTCTGGCGCTGGTGCCGGTAAACGAAATGAATCTGACCGAAGGCGATGCCATGCTGCGCGGTCCGGATGGTAACCCCGAAGAGGGTGACTACTACATGGTTCTTGGCCGCATTCTGGAACGCGACGCCGACGGGGTCGGTCATGTGGTGGGCGACCTTGAAATCGCTGATGGCACATTGCAATTCAAGGCCGATCATGGCCACGAAATCGAAGGCCGGCTTGCCCTGATTGGCGACATGTCCGACGGCAGGGCGCTGGATGTCAGGTTCGATTTCAAACTGATAGAGGACGATTATGTCCGCTTTATTGACCTGTCCTTCGACTAAGTTGCGGCATGTCGTGCCGCGGCCTGCATTGTCCGGTATTGTCGTAAGAATGGGGGGTAGGAATATGCCCGGATTACACCTTCGCATCGCAGCCAGCCTGCTTTTGATGGCTGCCATCATGCTGTCTTCACAAAATGTCGCGCAGGCCAGCGAAGTTACATACCGCGTGGTGGATGTCGCGTCCAATGACGTGCTGAATGTGCGTGACCGCGTGGGCGTGCCGGGCAGCCGCATCGTGGGTGTATTGCCGCCGGGCACTGGCGGGATTGTCTGGACAGGCCAGCAGGGCCGGTCCGGCGATGGCGGGCTGTGGTACAGGGTTATTCACCCGCAGGTTCCGGCAGGCGGCTGGGTCAATTCACGTTTCCTGAGCGAGGAGGCATCCGCCCCGCCCCCTGCCACGGCTGAACCAGCCGGCAGCCTGTTCAAAGACCACACCGCCCATCAGCACCCCTACAGGGTGGTGGGCGTGGCATCAAATGATGTGCTTAATATTCGTTCGGGTGCGGGTGCATCGCATGGAATTGTCGGTATGTTTCCGCCCGCGGCGCGTGACATCCGCATAACCGGACGGATACGCACCCTGAACAGTGGCGCAGTCTGGGTCGAGGTTCGGTCACCGGCGCTGCCCGACGGGGTTGGCTGGATCAATGGGCGATTTCTGGACCGGATGTAGCGCAGGCAGTGGTTGCACTGACGTCTCCGCGCCTTATGCAGTTTGCTATTGCAGGCCAAATGATGCCGCATGGCAGCGGTGGTGAGATCCGGTCTGCCAGCAAGCGACAGACCGGAACAGGGCAGTTTGCGCCATTTGCTTTGCGCAGCAGGCACAAACTGCCGGTAAGTAAGGGGGGCTACACCGGGTGAATGATCATCACAGTGACCGTGTAGACAGCGGTGCCCACGAAGAAACCCAGCACCAGCCACAAACGCAGAGTGTCCATCTGCGACCTCCATATTTTCATGTGAATTTTTTTGCCCCACCCGCCATGCGGGCAAAGCTGCGCTGATCACATGACGTGCGGTGGCGCGCGTGCAGGGTTGCCGGCGATGCTGCGGTTCAGATGTGGCGCGGCATACGCGGTGCCCTGCAACATGCGCGATATGGGGCAGGGCGGGGCGCAATCCGGACCGGCCTGACACCAGTGCGCATCTGCGGCGGCTGTCGGTTCTGCCTGACGGCGGGCGCTGTCATTCCCCGCAAATTCGGGGCAGGGGGCCGCCAGTGTGACAGATTGCGCGTCCTGTGTCTGAAAGTCATCAGATGCATAAGCATAGGCTTGATGCAGCCCGCTTATGGTCAGGATAACAATCAGGAAACTGGCTATGTAACGCATGTTCGCGCAGGTCCAAAAGGGACAACATGTCAATTTACCCGCAATTGCTGGGCCTTGTCCATCCGGCTTGATGTGTGCGCACCACACTGTTGCGTGTGACTAACGGGATTACTGCACAAGTCCTGCATGTAGGGGGGCGGCGGCGCAGGGCAATCATTCCCTTGGGGGCTGGCCCTCGATGGCTTCCAGTGCTTCGATGGATGGCGGTGTTTCCGACACGCTTGGGTGTGCGTCTTCTTCGGCTTGCTTTGCGGCCTCGCGCTCTGCCTCTCGCAGCAGCAATCGTTCTATGCGCACGGCCAACAGACGATCGGTTTCGGCCTTCAGCGCCAGTTCATGTGACAGATCCCGATACAGGGACACGGCAATCAGGATCATCAGCAGCATGAAGGGAAATGCCGCGATGATTGACACGGTCTGCAAACTTTCCAGCCCGCCTGTCAGCAGCAACACCACCACCAGCATCAACTGCAACCCCGCCCACAAAACACGAATGGTCGTCGTCGGGTTCAGCACCCCTTTCGAGGTGAACATGCCGAGCACAAATGTCGCCGCATCCGCCGAGGTGATCAGAAACAGGCACACCAGCACGATGGCCGCGGCCGTCAGCACCCCGCTGAGGGGAAGCTGTTCGAGCATGACAAAAAGCCCCGAGGGAACTTCGTGCGCAACCGCATCGGCAATGCCTGCATTCGCGAAGATTTCAAAGTGAATTGAAGCGCCCCCAAAGACCGAAAACCACAGCATGCTTAACGCCACCGGCACGATCATCACACCAAGCACGAATTCGCGTATTGTCCGCCCGCGCGAGATGCGCGCGATGAAACTGCCCACGAAAGGCGCCCAGCTTAGCCCCCATGCCCAGTAGAACATTGTCCACTGCTCGACCCAGCGCGCATCGGAAAACGGTGTAGTCACAAGGCTCATCTGCACGACATTGCCCAGATAATCACCCAGGGTCTGGGTCATGACACCAAAGATGAAGGCGGTGGGGCCAGAGGCCAGCACAAACAGCAGAAGAATGCCCGCCAAAGCCATGTTGAAATTACTGAGCAGGCGCAATCCCTTGTCCAGCGGTGTCATGGCCGACAGAATGAACAACCCGCCCACGACCGCAATGATGCCAAATTGTGCAGGGAAGCCATAGGGAATATCGGTCAGGCGCGACACCCCGCTGTTGATCTGCAACGCCCCAAGGCCCAGTGTTGTCGCCACACCAAAGACGGTGGACACGACTGTCAGAATATCAATCGCCTTGCCCCATCCGGTATCCACCCTGTCCCCCAGAAGCGGCCGGAGCGTTTCGCTGATCAGGCCAAAACTGTGATGACGAAACCGCACATAGGCGATGGCCAGCCCCACAAGGGCAAAATTTGCCCATTGATGCAGGCCCCAGTGAAAGAACGCATAGGTCATGCCGGTTTGCGCGGCATCCGTCGTGCGCGGCAGGCCGCTGCCCATGGGCGGTTCATTGAAATGCATCATGGGTTCGGCCACACCCCAGAACACCAGCCCAACGCCCATGCCAGCCGAGAAGATCATCGCCAGCCAGCTGGAAAAGGAAAATTCCGCAGGCTCGTCTTCCGCGCCCAGCCGGATACTGCCGAAACGGGATACCCCAAGAAAAAGCACGAACCCCACAAAAACCGTGATGACCAACAGATACATCCAGCCAAGATTGCTTGCCGTGACGTTCAGAACGACCAATGCAGTCTGGCCCACCGCGTCAGGCGCAATGGCTGCGGCCGTCACAAACACAAGGATTATGGCCGCCGACACCCGAAAGACGACGCCGACATCGCCCAACAAGGTCTTGGTCGGTATGACTGGGAATTTCATGGGTGCTCCGGGCAGATGGTGGCAAGATAAGACAACGCCGCAAGCGGCATAGTGTTCGGGGGGCAGGGTATAGGCAGAAATTGCTACGGGGTCAAAAACGCGCCTATGCGGCACTCGCGCCCGTGCGATCAGTCGTCATCGACATCGACCAAATCAGCGATTTCAGGCGAAATCAGGCCAGAATGAACAGCCAGTAGAATTAGTTTTGCGTCGCGCGAGGTCCCGTCAGTGATGGCCTCGTCCACACGGTGTTCGGTCTGGTCGGCAATGTCCGTGCCATTGTTTGATGCAAACTGTTCATGGCCCAGAATGCAATAGGCAAGCAGTTGGGCGGCTTGCGCAAAAGCGGCCTTTCGTCCCAGTGCCGCGACTTGCGTTTTGTATAGCTGCATGACGGTCAGCTTCACAGGGTCCGGCACAAGCATCGGATGCACCCCGAATGCCCGAAATGCGTCATCAAGCGCATTCATCGCGCTTGAGCGGCCCAGAAGATCGAAGAAACGAAACATCACCAAACAGTAGCAGGTTCTGGGTCAGGCTCCAGCCGTCATTTTCGGCTGTGGGGTGGTTCTAGCGCGCCGGTTTGATCAACGCGTCAAACGGCAGGCCAAGACGCGCTTCGGCATGCAAGACCACCTGCGCGGCGGCGCGTGCATCCTCGCCCGCGTCATGGTGCCTGAAATCAAGGTTCAGAACCTTCTTCAGGTTACCCAGACCATGCCCGCCATTTCCCCTAAGTTCCGGCCATGCCCGCCGTGCGATTTTGACACTGTCCGACCAGCGAAAATCAGGGGCGTCCCTTCCATAGGTGCGGCTGGCAGCGTTCACGGCCTGCTTGTCGAAATTGCTGTGTTGAACAAGATGGTGGCACGACAAAAGCGGCAACAGCACCTCCAGCACCTGATCAAAGCGGGGGGCGGTGGCAACATGAACCGGACCAATCCCGTGCAGGCGGATGTTGAACGCATCAAAATCCGTGCAGGGGTTCACCAGTGTCGAGAATGTATCAATCCGGTTGTCCGGCCAGACGCAGGCCAGCCCGATCTGGCAGATGCTGGCGGCATCCCTGCATGCGGTTTCCACGTCCAGCGCGATGAAGCGGAAATCACCTTCGGGGGGCCGCGCGCGCATCACATCGCCCCCGCAACGGGTTGCATATACAGCATTGCGCGCCCTGCGCAGTGATGGTGTTCTGGAACGCGGCGGGCAGGTCGTGGCCATATGATTTCCTGTCTTCCCGCCAGAACCCTAGCTATATTTTCCGCGCTTTGCGACCAGCCCGTCATGATGACGTCTGCTTTGCCTCGCGCAGGATGATGATGATCCCGCTTGATACAATGATCGCCGCGCCCAGAATGGTCCAGAGCATTGGAATATCGCCCCAGATCAGCCAGCCCAGCCCGGTGGCCCAGATCAACGCGGTATAGTCAAACGGGGCCACGATGGCGGCAGGGGCCATGCGAAAGGCCTGCCCGATCAGCGCAAGGCCAAGGCTGCCGAAAACCGCGATTGCGACAAACAAGGCCATGTCACCCGCTTGCACCGGTGTCCAGTTGGCGACGGCAAAGGGGGCCGAATACAGCAACGGAAACAGCATGGCGAACAGCATCATGGTCCACAATCGTTCAGCGCGGTCAATCCAGCGGGCACTGATCATGAATATGGCATAGCACAGCGCCGTGCCCACCGGCAACAGTGCGGCCAACTGAAACGCCGCACTGCCCGGACGCACAATGACCAGCACCCCCACAAAACCCAGCAGCACCGCACCCCAGCGCCGCCAGCCGACATGTTCGCCCAGAAGGGGCACCGACAGGGCCGTGATGAAAATTGGCGCCGAGAAGACCAGCGCTGTCGCTTCGGCCAAAGGCATATACATCAGCGCTGTAAAATAAAGCCATGCGCCCACAACCATCAGCGCCCCGCGCAGCGCATGCAGGCGCAGATGGTTTGTATGCAACGTGGCTTTGCCAAAGGCCAGCATGATCACTGCGGCAATGATGGGCACGGCGATCAGATTGCGCAAAAACACAATCTGGATGGGGGCATAGCGGTCCGTCAGCAGTTTGGCGACTGCGTCATTTGCCACCAGAAAGGCCACGCCCGCGCAAATGGTCAGGATTGCCAATGGTGTTTCGCGTGCGTTCAAAACAGCGGCGCTGCGCATCCTGCGTCCCCCTGATATGTGTTTATCTGCCTGTGCTATCAGAGCTGCGATCAGGATGCGAGGGCGATGCCCCCGCCGCCAGACCGGTGTGACGTGCCTGCGCGTTTCATATCCCCAGGGTGATCGGGTTGCCGCGCATACAGCGGGTGCGGACTTGACACCGCACCACAGGGCGCGCCATCCTTTCGCAGCACTCCTTGACCGCCCTTCAGGTAAACGACCCCATGCACCCTTGCCAGATATGTCCCTTGCGCAAGCATGACCTGTTTACGCCATTCACCCCGGAAGATCTGCATTTCATGATGGAATTCCGCGCAGGCGAGGTGACTTTGTCACCCGGCGCAGCACTTTATCACGAAGGGGATGAGACGGATTATTTCTTCACCGCGCGCGAAGGTCAGGGGGCGCGGTTCAAGCACCTGCCCAATGGCGAGCGGCAGTTGGTGAATTTCATTTTTCCCGGTGATCTGGTTGGGTTTCAGGCCATGCTGGCGGGCGGGGCCGCAACTTCGGCCATAGCGGCAAGCACGATGGTGCTGTGCCGGTTTGAAAAACGCAAGCTGGCCGATCTGTTTCGCAACAACCCGTCACGGGCATATGCCTTGACATGGATTGCCGCCGTAGAAGAGCATTTCCTGAATGAGACCATCGCCACCTTGGGCCAGCGCACTGCACCGCAACGCATCGCGTGGGCGCTTTTAAAAATTCATCGACGGCTGGCGGCTGTTGGTCTGGCACCGGACGGGTTGGCGCAGTTTCCGTTCAAGCAGCGTGATCTGGCCGACGCGCTTGGGTTGTCACTGGTTCACACCAACAAGACCCTTGCGCGGCTGCGCCCGCTTGTCACCTGGGAACACGGTGTGCTGCAAATACGTGATGCCAATGCGCTGTCGGAACTTGCGTTGGCCGATACATCACCGCCGCCCGATCGCCCGCTTCTATAGGCGTGTGGCGAAGCCTGTCACCATCTGTTCCAGATCCTCGGTGAAAAATGGCACGGCCAGCACTGCATAAGGCGGCGGGGTTTCGGATATATGCACGCCATCATGCAATAGGATGACATGCGCACCGCGTTGTTCCAGTTGCGGTCGCAAAGCGCTGTGCAAAAAGGCCTCTGGCGACAATTGCACAACAGCAAGCCGCAGCGATGCGCCGTCGGCCAGATCCGCCATCAGGGCAAGCGCTTCTTCCTCGGTTCCGGCAACCATCGGAATGCCCACGCCCATCTGTTCCAGCGTCGTGGAAACATCTTTTGCCACAATCGAAAAATTCACGAAAACAAGAAATTTTCCATCCATCTTTGTCCAGCACCTTCTTATTGCAAAGGCAGCATATGCACAGAATTTGCGACAGCACGGTATAAACTACGACATAGCAAACGCAGGTTTCACGGCGCCACTGCGTTTCGCATTACATTCTTAAGTTTACTTGAGCTTAATTATGAATTGGCCCATATTCTCAGCATGGAAACAGTCATCAGCATGCAAGAAATGGTTCGGCGAAGTGGCGTTCAGGCTTCGGCATTGCGCTATTATGAAAGCCTAGGTTTGATTACCGCAGAACGGCGCGACGGTGGACAACGCAGGTTCCCGCGCTCGATGCTGCGGCGGGTGGCGTTTATTGTGTTTGCCCAACGTGTGGGCCTTAGTCTGGACGAAATCGGGCAGGAATTGGCCAAACTGCCCACGGACAGGGTACCGAAGGGCGATGACTGGTCCCGCCTGTCGAACAGCTGGACCCAGCGGATTGATGACCGGATCGCCGAACTTCAGCGGCTTAAGGCTGGCCTGTCGGATTGCATAAGCTGCGGTTGCCTGTCGCTGAACACATGCGCCCTGTCCAATCCACATGATCGCGCCGGACGCATGGGGGCGGGGCCACGCTACTGGCTTGGAAGCCGACAGATGAGCGGTCTGAAAAATCGGTAAGGAACCGGCAAGGCTATTGCAGCGAAATGCATATCTGAAGGCAGCGCAATGTCATTTAAGAATTTGTATTCATTTGCTTAATTTCGGCACACTTGCGAAATCAGGGCTGCCTGTTTCAGGGCTTGTTCCAAAGCCGCAGCCGCCGGAATTTGCGGCCCCTTCATGACCCAAATCGGCAAATCCCCGCCGACATCCGTGGTGGCAAGGAAACCGGAATGTGCATGTCAGGGTTGTGATAACAGGGCGGAAGGTCTTCCTCAAAAGGGGGGCAGTATCCCGCCGAAATAGGAGGTTATCATGAAAAGACTACTTTTAACTTCATCCCTTGTCGTTCCGTTTCTGTTTGGATCGGCACTTGCGCAAGATGCGCCCGCGACACCTGATCAGGCAGACCCCCTTGTTGGTGAACAAACCGACACCATGTCCGGTGATGCCCTGGATATGGATGAACCCGCAGATGAAGGGGCCAGTGCTGAACCTGCACCGGAACCGGCAGGCGACACCATTGTTCAGCAGCAGGCCCCGAACGAGTTGCGGGTAGACTGGATCACGGGCACGACTGTCCGTTCGCCTCAGGATGAAAGCATCGGCAACATCGGTGACCTGATCATCGATCAGGAGACGAACACGATCACCGCCGCAATCCTGTCTGTCGGTGGTTTTCTGGGTATCGGCGCGAAACAG
The DNA here is from genome assembly GCA_020832445.1 of Paracoccaceae bacterium. Classification (GTDB taxonomy): domain Bacteria; phylum Pseudomonadota; class Alphaproteobacteria; order Rhodobacterales; family Rhodobacteraceae; genus Roseinatronobacter. Next base: position 112,055 of record JAFIEO010000022.1, on the reverse strand, counting down.
ATTGCAGTGCGCTTTGACGAACTGGAGATCGACTTTGATGCGCGCGAGATTCAGCTGGATATGACGCGCGAGCAAGCCGATGAAGCGCCTGAATATGTGTTCCGCGAACGCACGGACGCGCCTGCACCAGTGGTCACCAATGGCGCGAATGAACCACTGGCGCCGCTGGACTGACAGGCCCAAAGCTGTGGCAAAATCATAAAGCCGCGGTCCGTATGACAAAATCACGGGCGCCCGATCTGTTCGGGCGCCCGTGCTACTTTTTGCAATATCTTCTGAATATATCCGTCGGGTTCATTTTCGCGGACGTTCAATGCCATGCGGGGGAATAAGATCCCCGCAGACAAGTCGGCTTAGAATATGTGGAAGCGGGGGCACCATCGACATCGGAAACAACAGCCGGTCACGCAGCACAGGCAGAATGCGACTGTCCGACTGGTATTGCGGGGTGAAGGCCCAGCTCATCGTTTGATAGATGCGCACATGCCAGCGCCGTGCCCGTGCATATAGCTGCATTGCGCGCGCGCCATCCCCCTGCGCATGTTCCCACGCCTGCGCCAGTGCCCATGCATCCAGCAGCGCCATATTCGCGCCTTGCCCAAGTTGCGGACTGGCGCGGTGGGCCGCATCGCCGATATGGACAATGCCCTGGCCCCATGGTTTGCGCAATGTGCCGTGGCTGTAGCGCGCCATCGCCATCTGTTCCGGTTCGGTGATCTGGTCTGCAAATGGCGCGTATTCCGGCCAGAGTGCAGCGGCTTCTGCCTGCCATTTCCGAATGCCGTTTTCGCGCCAGTTTTCATGACTTGACGCGGGAAGCGACCAGAAGATCGCGGCCTTTTGTGCCCTGTCGCCGGGCAGGGTGCCTATGGGCAGCACGCCCAACATCCGCGATGCCTGGCGATAAATCTGGCGCAGTTCATCACATGGCAGGCCGGTCTGCTCAGGCCAGTCCACCGTCGCCCAAAGCGCGCCATATCCCAGCGGTTTGGCGCGCAGTGGTGACAAGGGCGAACGTGCGCCACTGGCGTCGATGATCATCTGGAACGGTCCGGCATCCTTGCGCCCCTCAAAATACAGCCGCCGGTCATGTTGCCCTGTCACCTTATGTCCGGTGACAATTTCTGCCCCTGCGCTGATTGCCGCGTCCAGCAATACCGCAAAAAGCGCTGCGCGATGAATGCCCAGCCCGAAGCGCGCCCCGCCGGGGCGATCATAATGCACATCCAGAACACGATGGCCGCCATCCGCTTCATGGCCCAGCATGCGGTGAATGCGCGTGCCCCGCGCAAGGGCTGCATCGCCCGCACCAATCTGATGCAGAACATTCAGGCCCACAGGCTGGATAACCAGCCCCGACCCCACAGGGCGGGCCTCAACAAACTGGTCAAAGACCACCACGCGATGCCCTGCTTGCGCAAGTGCTGCGGCTGCGGCCAACCCGCCGATTCCGGCACCTGCGATGGCGATATGGGTGTCATGCTTCATGTCCGTCTACTTCCCGGCGGATTGTGTTTGCGCCATCATGGCCTGTGGGTACACCAGGGATGATCGGGTTTCCAGCGCCTGACCTGATGCTGCGCCAACTGCTGTTTTCTGTCGCCATGATACCGGCAAGCCGTCTGAAAACAGCGCTGCGCATGTGGCAATGCGGCACGGCGCCCTTGTTTGGTGCTATGCCATCAGCGCCGCCGGCAGATGCTGTGCCAGATGGTCGGCGACCAGACGCACCCGCGCGTTGTTGCGCTGGTCTTCGTGCAGGGCCAGCCAGCATTCAAGCCCGACGGACAGCGCGTCGGCCAGAACCGGGCGCAGGCCGGCATCCTTGCGCGCGATCCCTGCCTGTAGCGCGCCGATGCCCATGCCTGCCCGGATGGCGTTGATCTGCGCGCCCTCATCGTCGCAGCGAAAGCGCATCATCCGGCGGGCAATTCCTGCATTTGCCAGCGCAGCCAATGCCATGCTGTCCCGGTCTGCACCGATCAGCACATGGCCTGCAAGTTCCGCCATGGTTTGCGGTGTCCCGCGTTCTTGCAGATAGCGCATGTGTGCAAACAGCCCGATCCGCACATCGGCAATCTTGCGCGCGACTATGGCGGCCTGTACGGGGCGCACCATCCGCACGGCCAGGTCGGCTTCGCGCTGCAACAGGTCTTCGTTGCGATTTGTCAGCACCAGTTCCACTTCCAGCCCTGAATGAGCGGCCAGAAGCGGGGCCAGCACTGCGGGCAGTATTTGCGCGCCCACCACCGCGCTTGCCGTCAGCCGTACAATCCCGCGCGCCGCATCAATCGGGCCTGATGCGTTGCGTTCCAGCGCGGCGGCGGACGCGGCCATGGCGCGCGCTTGCGGCAGCAATTGTCGCCCAAGATCACTAAGCGCCAGACCTTGCTGTGAACGTAGAAACAGCGTGGCACCTGTGGCCTGTTCCAAAAGGTCAATATGACGGCTTATCGTGGGCTGCGTCAGCCCCAGAACGCGCGCGGCCCCCGACAGGCTGCCCTGTTCGGTGACGGCGATGAAGCTGCGCCAGTGGTCCCAGTGTATAGGTGTTTTGTTGATCTATTTATCTATAGCAGATATGCGTATTTCAGCAATTCCTCGATATGCTTCGCAGCGTTAGTCACCCGGAACCAAATTTGCCATCATTGATGTGAGGCAAATTTGGGGGGGGTATGGCATGCGGGGTCGGGCATCTATTGCGATTGCACTCAGCGACGAGGAGCGCGGCGTTCACCGCTCCGTCGCGGAACTCGAAGCCGACATCGCGGCATTCATCGACGCCCACAACGAGAACCCCAAGCCCTACAAATGGGTCAAGTCCGCCGACGAAATCCTGGCTTCCGTCAAAAGGTTCTGCCAGAAAACACTGGCAGGAACTTCAGATTCAGGTGACTAGGGGGGGCCGGCATGACACATTACAAACACGCGCAGGAACAGTTTGCAGCATGGGGTGTCGATACCGACACGGCACTTGCGCGGCTGTCGGATATATCAATTTCGGTGCATTGCTGGCAGGGCGATGATGTGCGCGGCTTCGAGATGCAGGACGCCGGTTCGGGCGGGGGTATTCAGGCCACTGGCAACCACCCCGGTCGCGCCCACACACCGGATGAATTGCGCGCCGATCTTGAATTTGCCTTTGGCCTTATTCCGGGGCGGCACAGGTTGAACCTGCATGCCTGCTATCTGGACACAGACCAGTCCCCCGACCGCGACGCGATAGAGCTTGTGCATTTCGCCCCGTGGGTGGACTGGGCGCGGGGTCACGGTTTGGGGCTGGATTTCACCCGACATTCTTTGCCCACCCCAAAGCTGATGACAACCTGACCCTTAGCCACCCCGACGCGGGCATTCGCGATTTCTGGGTGGAACATGGCCGTCGCGCGCGCGAGATTGCAGCCGGCATGGGGGCCGCGCTTGGGTCATCCGCGGCCAATAACATCTGGGTGCCCGACGGCTACAAGGATACCCCCGCTGACCGCATGGCGGCGCGACGCAGGCTGGAGCATTCGCTGGACCGGATGCTGGAAAAGCCCCTGCCGCGCAAATATATGCGTGATGCGGTCGAATCCAAGCTGTTTGGTATCGGTGTCGAGGCCTGCACAATCGGCAGCCATGAATTCTATCTGGGATATGCCATTCGCAAGGGGCTTATGTTGTGTCTGGATATGGGGCATTTCCACCCCACCGAATCCGTGGCCGACAAGGTATCTGCGGCGGCGCTGTCGGTCGATGAATTGCTGTTGCATGTCTCTCGTCCAATGCGGTGGGACAGTGACCATGTGGTGACATTGAATGATGATGTGCTGGCAATGGCGCAAGAACTGGTCAGCGCGGATCTGTTGGGCCGCACCCGCATTGGGCTGGATTTTTTCGATGCCACGATCAGCCGCACTGCCGCTTGGGTGATCGGTACACGCAACACGCAAAAGGCCCTGCTTCAGGCGTTGTACAGCCTTGGGCGATGCTGCGTCAGGCCGAGGACCGGCTGGATTACACCACACGCCTTTTGGTGCAGCAGGAAATTCACGACCTGCCCTTCGGTGCTGTCTGGCAGGAATTCTGCGCGCGGCACGAACGTACGGTCGGGCAGGTGTTGATGGGACAACTGGCCAGGTATGCCGACCATGTAGGCGGTCGGGGAAAATAGCCCGGCCATTCGCGGCGTTGCGCCTTATTGTGCTTTTTGGCATTCACGCGAACGCGCTTGATGCCTGCCTTGGGGCATATGCCTGTCGATGATGCGTGCCCGCGCCACGCTGATCCATGTTGTCGCCTGTCTTGTGCAAACAGGTTTAGCTGGATCAACGCGGACGAAACCCGATCCGCTGGCGAACGGTGGAAAGCGAATGAACAAGATTATCTACATTATCGGGCTGGTTGTGGTTGTCCTTTTCTTGCTGAGTTTTTTCGGCTTGCGTTGAGCATACCCGCATTGCGGCCGTCCCGGCCATGCCCTTGTTACCGGCAACACGGACGGTGGAGCCGGGATGACGCCCCATCAGGTCAGTGCAGGACTTTGGCCGCCCCTTGGTCAGGCGTATCTGCTGCGAGTTTTCGGCAGTTCTTGCAGTGCGTGATGTCGATATGGGCCTCACACTCTGCCCCGCGCTGCTGGATTTCACCACCTGCGGCGCTGACCAGACTGCGAATGCCGTGGTTTTCGCTGGCAAAAAACAGATCGGCAGTCTGCACCCCGATGCGTTCGGCCGCTGCAAGCCCGTCCAGAAACAGCGCCCTGCCAAAACCCTGCCCCTGATAGGCATCTTCGATGGAAATGCCGATCTCGGCATGGGCATCGTGACCTTTGAATATTTCCAGAACCCCGACAACGCGGCCACCAGCTTCGATTCCCAGCACAATATCAGGGCTGGCGCGATCGGCGATCACCTGCATGGCGCTGTTGGGCAGGGCTGCCATGAACCGCCGCAGCCGCGAAGTGCGGCTCAGGCGTTTGTAATGTCTGGCCAGTATGCGGCGCCAGTCGACAAGCGTGCCGGGCAGCACATCCGGGCGTGAAGGGACAAGAACACGGGGCATCATATATCCTTCTCCTCGCGCGTGTTGGGTCACTCCTGTATGTGGTGCTGCATTGCAGCATTTTCAAAGGGGGGGGGACTGCTGGCAAACGGTCAGTCACCGGAAATTGAAGGAAAGGCCCGATGCAAGCGCGCGGCACATGCCCCGCCATCGCGTGACTATTCACGCCGCAAAGTCTGATCGCGCCTGTGCGCGCCAAGTCTTGGGCCAGCGGATGAAGATGATTGCGGGGTTTTCAATGCCGTCCTGAACCAATGTTGCCGGCAACCGATCCAGCGTGCAACGTGTTACCCTTTCGCGCGGGGTCGATGCATTGCCTATGATCTCGACCTCAAGGCACATGGGGGTTCCGGCATCTTGCAGGCTGCGAACAATGCACGACGCTTTCTTGACACCCATGTAAACGGCAAGCGTTGTGCCGGGTTTGAGCATGGCAGCCCAGTCGGGGTCCGGGTCGCCCGGTTTGCAGGCGGCTGTGGCCAGCATCAAGCGGTCGGTCGCCCCGCGTTCGGTCAACCCGCGGCCAAGGCTGGCCGCCGCCGCACTTGCGGATGTCACGCCGGGGACAATCTCGATCGGGATATGGGCTGCGTGTGCGGCATCAAGTTCTTCGGCCAGACGTCCAAAAATGCCCGGATCACCGGATTTCAGCCGCACAACCTTGCGCCCCTGCTTTGCTGCGGCAACAATGACCGCGTTGATCCGGTCTTGCGGCCACGAACTGGCACCAACTTCCTTGCCGACAAACACCCGTTCGGCATCGCGGCGCGCAAGGTCCAGCACGGCAGGGTCAACCAGCCGGTCATAATAGATCACATCTGCGTCTTGCAGCAGGCGCAGCGCGCGCAGTGTCAGCAAATCCGCAGCCCCCGGTCCGGCCCCCACCAATGCGATGGACCCCTGCATCTGCCCTGCGCCCCCTGCCGCCAGCGTGTCCTTGATCAGGCTTGCCGCCTCGCGTGCGGCCCCGCGCGCCATGGCCTGACGGGGCGGGCCATTGAACACCCAATCCCAGAAGAAGCGCCGCTCTCGCTGTGGAATGCGGCGGGCCACTTCGGGGCGCAGGCGTCCGGCCAGTGCCGCAAGCCCGCCCAGCCCCGGTTCCAGCAGCGTTTCCATTCTGGACCGGATCTGACGGGCCAGAACAGGGGCGGTTCCTTCGGTCGAGATGGCCACCACAACCGGATCACGATCCACGATCGACGGTGTGACCGCGTCGCATAATGCGGGCCGGTCCACCACATTGACCACGACACCCGCTTCCTTGGCCAGTGCATGGGCGGCGTAATCCAGACCCACGCACCCTGTCGCCACGAAAACCAGCGCCGCGCCGCGAAACACATCCACCGACAGGGTCGTGACCTGCACGGCGCGCCCTTCACGGACCAGCGCGGCCAGTTCGGGGTCAAGATCAGGGGCAACCAGAACAATGCGCGCTTCGGTTTTCAGGATAAGGCGTGCCTTTTGCGCGGCCTGTTCGCCACCGCCCACGATGACGACATGGCGACCGGCCATTTGCAGAAACATCGGAAAGGTTTTCATGGCGCACTGGCTCCTTGCTGAAATCGGGTTGCTTGGGTGCTTGGGCGGCGGTCGTCCCACAGGGTTTTTGCCAGTTCGCTGGCGTTATCCGGCGTGTGGCCAAGGGCAATCAGCGCAGCCGCCGCCGTGCCGGTGACGATGGATTGCGCGAATTCATCGCGAAGCGTGCCGTGCCACAGGGCCTGTAGGGCGTCGGGCGCGAATGTGGCATCGGCCAGTTTGCGCGCCTGATCCAGCAGGGGTGGCAGCACGGTTTCCATGGGCACGCCCGCACGCAGGCGAAACAGCGCTACATCCTTGCTGGGGTTGCGTTCAAATTCGCCGCCGCCCCCTTTCAGGATGCACAGGTCGGGCTGGGACAGGGCCGCGCCTGCCGCTTGTTGCAGGTTGCGGTAAGGGGGGTGGAACACGCCCTGCACAGCGGCGCGCGCGCCCGCCGGATTCAGCACGCGGCAGACGGTGTTCACGCAAGACCGCAGGCCCAGAACCTCGCGCAGGCGCAACAGGTCCAGCGCGCGCGGGGCGAAGGTTTCCAACGGCAGATAGGCAATGCCATAGCGGTCCAGCAGGCGGGCGGCGTCATCAGGACCGCCTGCCTGACATATCCCCGCATATGACAGGCTTGATCGCACATCTGCCCCGTCGGACTGGTGCGAATTCCACCCATGCAGCAGCACCCGCGTGCCGCTTTGCGCAACCAGCCGTGCCGCCAGCAAAAACCACGGCAGGCCACGTGTGCGCCCGGCGGCATAGCTGGGCCAGTCCAGATCGACCTGCGGCAGGGTTGGGAGTGTGGCGCGCACGGCCCGCACGAAGCCTGCGATTTCATCGGGTATTTCGCCGCGATAGCGCATCAGCATCAGCAGCGCGCCAATGGCGTGCGGGTCGGCCTTGCCCGACAGCATCAGGCGCATGGCGTCGCGGGCCTCAGGCCCTGTCAGGTGGCGCGCGCGCCCCGGCCCGCGCCCCATGGCGTGGATATAGGGAGCAAGGGTCATTCCGCCGCCTCCAGCCGTCCGGCCAGAAGGGCGGCCAGTTCGGGGCGGCAGGACCCGCAGCTTGTGCCCGCCTGTAGCGCTGTGCCGATATCCTCGACCGAGATCAGATTTTGCGCTGCAATCGCCGCTGTGATCGTGTTCAGCCCGACATTCAGGCACGCGCAAACCGTTGGGCCGGGATCGACCACACCTGCACCGGGGCGACCGGCCAGCAGGGCTGCGCCCGTCTGTCCGACCTGTGCCGCCAGATGCCCGCGCGCAAGCTGCACGGGTTCAGGCGCGGCGAATAGCGCGGCAAGCGTGCGCCCGCCCTCCATCAGGGCAAGGCGGTGGGTGCCGCGCACGCGGTCCTCGACACTCAGGCAGGTGGCATCTGGCAGGTTGAACAGCGCGCGGGCATAGGCTTCCCAGTCGTCTGGCACGTCCGTTCCCGCCAGTTCACTGCGCCAGCCGCCTGCATGGCGCGCGCGTGCCCAATAAGCTGCGTCGGGCGTTTGTGGCCCGACTGATACGGCAAAGCCATACCATGCAGGGCTTAAAGCAGTGACAGCCACGACCGAAGCCTTGCTTTCGGGTTGGCCTGATACGGGGTCGGTCACTGCCGCGACCAGCGCATCCACGCGGCCTGTGGGGGCCGTGTCGCCCGTCCAGTGCATGGGGGCAAAGACCTGCCCGCGCTGCACACGGTCCGTGATGGCCACACGCAGGATCGCCGCGCCTTGCGGGCTGGTGACGCGCGCCAGCGTTGCGGGTGCAAGGCCAAGGGTGGCGGCGTCGTCCGGATGGATTTCCAAAAACGGCTCGGCAATGTGCTGGTTCAGACGCGGCGAAAGGCTTGTGCGCGTCATCGTGTGCCACTGGTCGCGCACACGGCCTGTGTTCAGGCGAAACGGATAGTGCGGCGCTGTCTTGGCCACAGGCAGGCGCGGGGTGATGGGCAGCATACGGGCGCGTTGATCGGGGGTGAAGAACCCGCCTTGCGCGAAGAACCGCCCGCCCTGTTGGCGTGCGCTGACGGGCCAGCGGGTGGGGGGCAGGGCGTCATAATCGGCCTGCGCCAGCCCTGATATGTCGAAATCGCGCCCCAGATCACCTGCAATGCCGGAAAGTGCCGCGTATTCGGCAAACACATCGCCCGCATTTGACCAACCGAACGCATCGCCCCAGCCCATGCGCGCGGCCACATCTGCGATCATGCGCCAGTCATCGCGGGCTTGCCCCGGTGCGGGCAGAAACGGGCGCTGGCGGCTGATGGTGCGATCGGAATTGGTGACAGTGCCGGATTTTTCGCCCCATGCGGTTGCGGGCAGGATAACATCGGCCAGCCGTGTGGTATCGGTCTTGGTCACATCGCTGAGCACCACGAAATCGCAGCCCTTGATGGCGCGCGCCACGGCATCGGCATCGGGCATCGACACGGCGGGGTTGGTGTGGATGATCCACAGCGCCTTGATTTGCCCCCGCGCGACCGCCTCAAACATCTCGACCGCTTTAAGGCCGGGGCGGTCGGGCATGGTGGGACTGTTCCAGAAGCCCTGCACCGCGTCGCGGTGGGCGGGGTTTTCGATATCCAGATGGCAGGCCAGCATATTGGCCAGCCCCCCCACTTCGCGCCCGCCCATGGCGTTGGGCTGGCCCGTGACTGAAAGCGGCCCCATGCCGGGGCGGCCAATGCGGCCTGTTGCCAGATGGCAGTTCAGAATGGCGTTCACTTTGTCTGTGCCGCTTTCCGATTGGTTGATCCCTTGGGAATAGACGGTCACGACACGCTCGGTTGTGGTGAACCAGTCAAGGAAAGTGGCCAGATCATCCGCCGAAATCCCGGTCATGGCAGGGTCAGAGGAACGGGCGCTGGCAAGTGCCGCGTCAAACCCGGTGACATGGCGCGCGACGTAAGTTTCATCCACAGCACCGCGATCTGCCAGCGCGACAAGGGCGGCGTTGAACAGCGCGGCATCACTGCCCGGCGCAAGTGCCAGATGCAAATCGGCAATGTCGCAAGTGGCCGTGCGGCGCGGGTCAACCACCACAACCTTTGTGCCACGCGCCTTTTTCGCAGCAACCAGCCGCTGATAAAGCACCGGATGGCACCATGCCAGGTTGCTGCCCACCAGCACCACCAGATCGGCCTGATCCAGATCGTCATATGTGCCGGGCACAGTGTCCGCGCCAAACGCGCGCTTGTGCCCCGCGACACTGGACGCCATGCACAGCCGAGAATTCGTGTCCACATTGGCCGTGCCGATATAGCCCTTTATCAGCTTGTTGGCGGCGTAGTAATCTTCGGTCAGCATCTGGCCGGACAGGTAGAACGCCACGCTGTCGGGGCCGTGGTCGCGGATGGCTGTCTGAAACCGGTCTGCAACCAGATCAAGTGCCGCGTCCCATGTGGCGGGCTGGCCGTTCACTTGTGGCGCAAGGATGCGCCCGTCCAGCCCCAGCGTTTCACCTAGCGCCGTGCCTTTGGAGCACAGCCGCCCGAAATTTGCCGGATGGTCGGGGTCGCCCTTGACGCTTGCACCGCCCGCGCCGTCCGGTGTGACCAGAACCCCGCAGCCCACGCCGCAATAGGGGCAGGTGGTGCGGACCCCGTTCATGCAGCAGCCCCCCGGATCAGGCGCTTGGCATCCAGCAGAATACGCCCGCCCTCGACGCGCGCGGGGTATGTGGTAACCGCCCCCTCATCTGCGCCCTGCGCCATGCCGGTTTCCAGTGAAAACACCCAGTTATGCAAGGGACAGGTGACTGCATGACCATGCACGATACCTTCCGACAACGGCCCGCCCTTGTGCGGGCAACGGTCGTCGGTGGCAAAAACCTGATCATCGCCCGTGCGAAACACCGCCACGCAGCCATGCACGGTTTTCACCACGCGCGCACCCCGTTGGGGGATGTCGTTCAATGCGCCGATATCCAGCCAGCTCATTCCGCGGCCTCCTTCGTAAGATCGGCTAATGGGGCGAAATCGGCACTCGCCTGTGGGGTTGCGCGGTCGGCCCACGGGTCGCGCTGATAGATGGTTTGCGACAGATCGAAGCGCTGGATCAGCGCCGCGCGATTGTCCAGATCCTCGACGATCTGCGCCTGCACCCATTCCAGCCCCACCTTGGCCAGCCATTTATAGGGCCGGTCCAGATGTTTGGCGTGTTCGCGGTACAGCTGGACAAAGGCCACGGTCAGGTCGATGGCTTCCTGTTCGGTGGCCACTTTCGCCAGACGCTCCACCTCTTTCAAATCCATGCCTGCCGCACCGCCCACGCCAATTTCGAACCCGGAATCGACACAAACAATGCCCACATCCTTGCAGGTCGCCTCGGCGCAGTTGCGCGGGCAGCCCGACACGGCCAGCTTGACCTTATGCGGTGTCCATGACCCCCAAAGGCGTTTTTCCAGCTTGATGCCCAGCCCTGTGGAATCCTGCGTGCCAAAGCGGCAGAAATCCGTGCCGACACAGGTTTTGACTGTGCGCAGCCCCTTGGAATAGGCATGGCCGGAAACCAGCCCCGCCGCGTTCAGATCGGCCCAGATATGGGGCAGATGTTCCTTTTTGACACCCAGCAGGTCGATACGTTGACCACCTGTAACCTTGACCGCCGGGATGTCGTATTTGTCGGCGGCGTCCGCAACCGCGCGCAATTCGCGCGGGTTGGTCATGCCGCCCCACATGCGCGGCACCACCGAATATGTGCCGTCCTTCTGGATATTGGCGTGGTTGCGTTCATTCACAAAACGGCTTTGCGCGTCATCGGTGTAATCTTCCGGCCAATCGGCCAGCAGGTAGAAATTCAGCGCAGGGCGGCAAACGTGGCAGCCGCAGGATGTTTTCCAGCCCAGTTCCTGCATGACAGCCGGCATGGATTTCAACTCGCGCGCCTTGATCAGGCGGCGCACATCTTCATGCGTCAGCTCGGTGCAGCCGCACATGGGTTGTGCGGCAGGCATCTTGAACGCATCGCCGAGTGTGCTGGCAAGAACCTGTTCCACCAGCCCTGTGCAGGTGCCACAAGACGCGCTGGCCTTGGTCTGTGCCTTGATATCGGCAAGGGATGCAGCCCCCCCTTCGATCGCCGAAACGATGGTGCCTTTGCAAATGCCGTTACAGCCACAGATTTCCGCATCAAGCGGCAAGGCTGCAACGGCTGCCAAAGGGTCCGTTTGGCCACCCCCTTGATAAGCAGGGCCAAAGATCAGCGTGTCACGCATTTCGGATATATCCGTGCCATCCTTGATCAGGCCAAAGAACCAAGACCCGTCGCCCGTTTCGCCATACATGACGGCACCAATCAGGCGGTTATCCTCGATCACGAGCCGCTTGTAGACGCCGCGCGCAGGGTCGCGGAACACGATATCTTCGCGCCCGTCCGCATCGGCGAAATCGCCTGCGCTGAACAGGTCCACGCCTGTGACCTTCAGTTTGGTTGCGGTCTGGACGGGCTGAAAACCCGCGTCCTTGTTCAGCAGTGTCGCAGCAACGACTTTCGCCTGATCATAAAGGGGGGCGACCAGCCCGAAAAGCTGCGCGTTATGCTCCACACATTCGCCGACTGCCAGAATATCGGGGTCGGATGTGACCATCTGGTCATTCACAGTAATCCCGCGCCCGATTTCCAAACCGGCATCGGTTGCGATGCGCACCTCCGGGCGAATGCCCACGGCCATGCACACCTGATCTGCGTCATACACGGTGCCATCGTCCAGCAAGACCGCCTCAACCCTGTCCGTGCCCAGAACGGCCTTGGTGGCGCCCTTGCAATGCACGGTGATGCCGCGCGCCTCCAGATCCTTTTGCAGCAGGTAGCCTGCGGCGGGGTCCAGCTGGCGCTCCATCAGATGGCCCATCAGGTGAATAACTGCCACCTCCATGCCGCGCGCCTTCAGCCCTGCCGCCGCTTCCAGCCCCAACAGGCCACCGCCGATAACGACCGCTTTTGCGCCAGGTTTGTCGGATGCGTCGATCATGGCCTGCGTGTCGTCCATGTCGCGGTAAGTGATCACACCGGGCAGGTCGTGGCCGGGCACCGGAATGATAAACGGGGCCGATCCCGTGGCGATCAGCAGCTTGTCATAGGGCGCGCCGCCCTCGTTGGAATAGACGACCTTGTTTTCGCGGTCGATACGCACCACGGCCTCGCCAAAGCGGCAGTTGATCTTATGCTGCGCATAGAAATCATCGTCATGGGTGACGATATCATGATAGGTCTTTTCGCCTGACAGGACCGGCGACAGCATGATGCGGTTATAGTTCCCGCGCGGTTCAGCATTGAACAGGGTTACGTCCCAGCCGTCTGGGTCACCTGCCAGCAGATGTTCCAGCACCCGCCCCGAGGCCATGCCCGCGCCGATGATTACGAGTTTGCGTTTCATCACGCGGCATCCTTCTTCTTGTGCGCGCCATGTTCGTAATCCTCCAGGAATTGCAGAACCTCGGCGCGGTAATTGTAGTAATCGGGGTGTTCCAGCAGCGCCTTGCGGGTGCGCGGGCGGGGCAGGTTCACATCGACAATTTTGCCGATGCGCGCGCGCGGGCCATTGGTCATCATCACCACGCGGTCGGCCAGCAGGATCGCTTCATCCACGTCATGGGTGACGCAGATCGCCGTCACCTTGGTGCGCGACCACACCTCCATCAACACTTCCTGCAATTCCCAGCGCGTCAGGCTGTCGAGCATGCCAAAAGGTTCATCCAAAAGCAGCAGCTTGGGGCTAAGTGCGAAAGCCCGCGCAATGCCCACGCGTTGTTTCATGCCGTTTGACATGTCCGCCGCCTGCCGGTCCATCGCATCGCCCAGCCCCACGCGCTCAAGGTAGTATTCGACAACGTCCTGACGCTCACTCCGCGAAGCGCGCGGGTATACGCGGTCCACACCCATGGCCACGTTTTCCTTGGCGGTCAGCCACGGGAACAGGCTGGGCGCCTGAAACACCACAGCGCGTTCAGGGTCCGCGCCGCGCACTTCCATCCCGTCCAGCTTGATCGCGCCGCCCGAGATGTCATTGAGGCCCGCAGCCATGGTCAGAACTGTGGATTTGCCGCAGCCCGAATGCCCGATCAGGCTGATGAATTCGCCCTTCTTCATCTTCAGATCAAACCGGTCCACCACGGTCAGCGGCCCTTCCGGTGTGGGATACACTTTTGAAAGCTGCGAGAATTCCAGATACCTCTCATCAAGCCCGCTTTTGGCGGCTTGTGCATAGGCTTTGGGTGTGCCGTGAAGGGGCGTGACCTGTGGTAAGACCCGTGTTTCCTCGACCTTGGCGGCGATGCCCACATCCATAAGGTATTTCGTCACATCCGCGCGCAGTTTCTTGAACACCGGATCGTTGTTCATGGCGGTGCGCGCGCGTGGCCGCGGGATAGCCACTTTGAACGCCGCACCCAGCGTGCCATCAGGGTTCAGCGGGATAATCCGGTCCGCCAGCAGCAGCGCTTCATCCACGTCATTGGTAATCAGCACCACGGTTTTCTGATCGGCCTGCCAGATCTGCGTAATCTCGTCTTGCAGATTGGCGCGCGTCAGCGCGTCCAGCGCCGACAGCGGTTCATCCAGCAGCAGAACTTCGGGGTTCATGGCCAGCGCACGGGCTACGGATACACGCTGGCGCATGCCGCCCGACAGTTCCGCAGGCCGCCGCCCCTTGGCGTGGCTAAGGCCCACCATGGCGATGTATTTGTCGACCATGGCGGCACGTTCCGCACGGCTGGCGGATTTATACACGGCATCGACCGCCAGCGCCACGTTGCCCGCCACTGTCAGCCATGGCATCAGTGAATAGGACTGGAACACCAGCCCCCGTTCCGGCCCCGGCCCGGTGATGGGCTTGCCCCTGAACAGAACCTGCCCACGGTCAGGCTGGGCAAGGCCCGCGATCTGGTTGATCAGCGTGGTCTTGCCTGTGCCAGAAAAGCCAAGGATCGCCAGAAACTCGCCCTCTTTCACCGACAAAGAGATGTCTTTCAGAACTTCCTCGCGGTTCAGTCCGGTGCCAAAACCCTTGCAGACATTTTTGAATTCCAGAATTGCCATGGTGCTCACCGGTTATTCGAGAAGGTGAAAAGCGATTGCAGCGCATACATCAGCCGGTCCAGCAAGAAGCCGATGATGCCGATGGTGAAAACTGCCACCATGATTTGCGCCAGACTGACCGATGACCCGTTCTGGAACTGGTCCCAGACGAATTTACCAAGGCCTGGGTTCTGCGCCAGCATTTCCGCCGCAATCAGCACCATCCAGCCCACTCCCAGGCTAAGCCGCAACCCTGTGAAGATAAGCGGCAGCGCCGATGGCAGCACCAGACGGGTGATTTTGGTCCATGTGTTCAGCTTCAGCACGCGGCTGACAGAAATCAGGTCGCGGTCAATACTGGCCACACCAAGGGCGGTGTTGATCAGCGTGGGCCATAGCGAACACAGCGTCACCGTGATGGCCGAAGTCAGAAATGCGCGCGAGAACATGCCGTCCTGCGTGACATACACGGCTGAAACAACCATCGTCACTATCGGCAGCCATGCCAGCGGGCTGACAGGTTTGAATATCTGGATCAACGGGTTCAGGGCTGCATTCGTGGTGGGCGACAGGCCCGCCGCAATGCCCAGCGGCACGGCAACAACGGTCGCAATCATGAAACCGAAGAAGACTGTTTTCACGGACGTCCAGATCTGGTCGTAATAGGTGGGCGATCCGGTGTAGGTGCGTTCGCGTACGCGGTCTTCCTGACCGGCGGCAATAAATTCGGCATTGCGGGCGGCCTGACGTTCCATGAACGCGCTTTCGCGTTCGCGTTCCGCCACATGGTCGGCGTGTAGCACGCCCACCTGTTCCCAAACCTGCACAGGGCCGGGAATAGCCCCGAGCGAGGTTTCAACCTTCGGGGCCAGATTGCCCCACAGCAGCAGAAAACCAAGGATCGCCAGCAGCGGCACCCCCAGCAATTGCCACAATTGTTTGCCCTGTGCCTTGGGGTTGTCGCCTGCCAGCGCGCGCAACAGCGGCGTCATGAACGACAGGCCCAGAACCTTGAACCAGCCATCCAGCTTGTTGATGCGTGTGAACAGGCGCGCGCGACGTTCTGCCTGAACTTGGGTGGGATCGATTGCAGTCATATCAGAAACTCCTTGCCTGTGGCCGGTGCGGGGCCTTAGCCCTGCACCTCTGAGCCGACGACGCTTTGTTCGCCCTTCAGACCAATCGGCAGACTGTCGATATAGGCGTTGGGGGTGCGGCCATCATAGGGCACGCCGTCGATGGCGTGATCGACCACATCGCGAAAGCCGTCGCTGCCGAAGGGAAAGGCGTCTGCCGGTGCCAGCCCGTCATCGACCAGCGATTGGGCGGCCTCTTCAAACACATCAGACAAAAAGACGCTGCGCGCTGTCTCAACATACCACTCGTCGCTTTTTGCTTCGGTAATCTGGCCCCAGCGGCGCATCTGGGTCAGATACCACACGGCATCCGACACGAAGGGGAAGTTGGCGTAGTCACGGAAAAACACGTTGAAATCGGGCACCGGACGCACATCGCCCTGCTCGAATTCAAATGTGCCCGTCATGGAATTGGCCAGAACTTCCGGATCAGCCCCCACATAGTTCGGGCGGCTGATGATCTGCACGGCCTCGTCGCGGTTGGCGTTGTCATCTGCATCCAGCCACATGGCCGCGCGGATCAGCGCGCGGGTCAGGGCGCGGACGGTGTTGGGGTTGTCTTCGACAAAATCGGCGCGCAGGCCCAGAACCTTCTCGGCGCGCATGGGAAAGATATCCAGATCCGTCGCGACCGGCACGCCGATGCCCATTGCAACGGCTTGCTGGTTCCAAGGCTCGCCCACGGTGTAGCCCGAAATCGTTCCTGCCTCCAGCGTGGCGGGCATTTGCGGGGGCGGGGTCACGGACAGCAGCGCTTCGGCACCGATCTGGCCGCTGATATTGTCCGCACTATAGTAGCCCGGATGAACGCCCCCCGCCGCCAGCCAGTAGCGCAATTCGAAATTATGTGTCGAGACGGGAAAGACCATGCCCATATTGAACGGGCGGCCCTGATCGGCGAACGCTTCCAGCGCGGGGCGCAGGGCTCTCGCGGAAATGGGGTGGACAGGCTTGCCATCCGCATCTGACGGGATGGCAGGGCGCATCAGGTCCCAGACTTCGTTCGACACGGTCGTGGCATTGCCGTTCAGGTCCATGACAAACGGCGTGACGATATGGGCGGATGTGCCAAAGCCGATGGTTGCGGCCAAGGGTTGGCCCGCCAGCATATGCGCGCCGTGCAGGTTGCCGTCAATCACGCCGTCAATCAGCACTTTCCAGTTGGCTTGCGCTTCCAGCGTGACGAAAAGACCTTCATCTTCGAAATAGCCGCGCTCATATGCAATGGCGAGCGGGGCCATGTCTGTCAGCTTGATGAAGCCCAGTGTCAGGTCGTCGATTTCAGGGAATGTGTCGGCTTGCAGGGACGCCGCGCCGAATGCGGCGATGATGGAAGTGGATGCGAGAAGCTTGCGGATCATGGTGATGTCCTCTGGCTGTGGCCTGAATTTGGGGGCCGAAACGAAAAAAGCCGCCGACCGGAACCGCGCAGGAAGCGCAATCTGGTCAGGCGGCTGTGCCCATAAGGGTTCATCGTTGAACCCTGATTTTACGAATCGGCATCCTTGCCGCTTCGGTTAAGTCGATCAATAAAAGCACGCGGCATGAAAACAACGCAAAACCCGAAGAAAAACGGCCATTATGCAAGTGCAGCAATGTTATGCTGAAAAAATCAGCGCGATTTCCGGCTGGAGTCGAAAATCTGCCCATCAAAAAAAGCATCCGGCGCAAGGATCATCTGGCCACGTTCGGATGCGACCGCCGTGGGGTGGTGCAGACTGCCTTCCAGTTTTTCCGATGCGCCGGGAAGATCGGCCCCCGCCGCGCGCAAATTCTGGCGATACAGATCCGTGCGGCATATGGCCTTGGCTTCATCAACACATGTGGCGGTATCAAGCCCGTGGCGTGCGGCCAGTTGGGCGGCAAACCACGCCGCCTGCGACCGCCATGGAAAGCTTGCCGCACCGTCAAAGAAACGGATCATGTCGGGCACCCGCCGGATTTCGCCCTTGGGGGAAATGACCATTTCACCGCGCAAGGCCCTGTCCAGCACTTCGACAGGGGCGTTCACATATTCAGGCTGTGCCAGAATTTCCGAGGTGACAAGGCGGTTTTCAGGCACGCTTAACCATTTCGCCGCACGCCAGATCGCGCGCATCAGCCGCCCTGTCAGGGCAGGGTTTTCACACACCCAGTCATGGCGCGCGGCCAGAACCTTTTCGGGGGCCACGGCCCATATGGCGCGGCTGGGCAACAGCAATGTGCCCGCGCCCAGTTCCACCGCGACCGACCCCCAAGGCTCTCCAACGCAGAACGCGTCCACTTCGCCGGCGGCCAGCGCATCTGCCATACGCGGCGGCGGGATGGTGCACAGTTCATAGTTCAGCCCGGTGTTGCGCAGCCAGTAGGTGACCAACTCGACATGGGTGGAAAACGGAAACGGCACGCCGATACGCAAAGGACCATCAACCACCCTTGCGAGATCGGTTGCCGCCTGTCGCGCATCAGTGAACGCGAAATCATGGCCCGCCGCGCGCAGCCGGTCGGCAAGCATCTGCGACACGCCGATCACATCGCCATTGATGGACAGCACCTGCAAGATGTCCAGCCGCGCCACCGCACCACCAAGGCCAAGCGCCATCGCCACGGGCACAGGGGCCAGCATCTGCGCGGCATCCACCTGCCCCCAAAGCAGCATATCGCGCAGGCTGGACCACGATGGCGCGCGCTGCAAATCCAGCCCCAGCCCTTCAGCCTGCGCAAATCCCATTTCATGTGCAACGACAATCGGCGCCATATCCAATAGCGGAACAAAGCCAATACGGCATGTGGTCAGGTTCATGACAACAGCCCCGCTGCGGTGACAAGGGCGCTGGCAACTTCGGCCACTTTGCGACCCTGATCCATCGCGGTTTTGCGCAACAAGGCGTAGGCGTCTTCCTCGGTCAGGCCGCGCGCCTTCATCAATATGCCCTTGGCGCGGTCAATCAGCTTGCGCTCTTCCAGCGCGCGGCGTGTTGTCTCCAACTCGACGCGCATGCGGCGGAACATCTGGAACCGCGCGATGGCTGCATCCATAACGGATGCCACGCGTTCGGGCTGCAACCCGTCGACGACATAGGCGGATACACCCGCCTCTATGGCCTGTTGGGTCAGGTCGCGGTCCGTGCGGTCAACGAAAAACGCAACCGGCCGTTCCATCGGGCCAGAGGCAAGCGCCATTTCTTCCAGCGTGTCGCGTGACGGGTTGGACATATCTATCAGCACAATGTCGGGGGCAATGTCGCACACCCGCCGCGCCAGACCCGACGCCTCGCCAATGACGGTCACCTGATGGCCCAGCGGTTGCAGGCTATCAATCACCAGCCGCGCGCGGGTTTGGTCGGGTTCTACAATGACGATGTGAAGTTTCATGTCTGACACTTGTTGATCTGCCCCTTGCAGCCCATGAACATGGCAGCGGGGCAAGGCCATCAGGGGCAAATCCAGCCCGTTTAGCGCGGGTTTGGTTAAAAATTAGGCAAGCGCCAGATTTATGCCTGCTTTATATGCGCGCATTGGTCGCGGTGGTGCTATAGGCGCGGTGCAAAATCCGGAAAAGGCGCTGTGCTTTCTGGAAAAATCTGTAGCGCCCCCCTTCTGATGGTCCCAGCTTGCTCATACGAAAATCGGCAAATGCAGATATGATCTTGCAATGCCCCCTTCGTTTGAACGGGGCCGGTTGCGAATTTCGGGTCTAAGCAAGTGATGCCAGCAGATCACCGCTGACATTCCCGTTCACATCGCCACGCGTGTTTCGCAGATATGAGGATTTCAATGCGTCTTCCCTTGCTTGTCAGATCGACAGTCTTCTGGTTTTCGACGCTTGCGCTTATGCCTGTCTGCGCTGTTGCCCAAAGCGGGCAGATTACGGGGCAGATTGACGGTGTTGCGGTCGATCTGGCCCTTGGCACCCCTGAAGATCAGGAGCCGGGCTTTTTTATCAACCGTTATGCCGGGGGCGGAATTACGGATCTGGAACTGGAGCTTCTGGCGGTATCCGACGGGGCGGATGGTTTTGAAGGGATCATGATCGGCCTGATATTCGAAGGGGACGGCGATCTGGCGCTGGAAGATTTCACCCCCGATATGCTGATCGAGGCCGAAGTTATCCTGATCGAGGATTGGCCTGTTGATCAATTGGACCCGAATTCCGTGTGGCTGGCAGACCTTGACCGCGCCGCCGCCGCCGAGATTGCGTTATCCCTGTCCGAGGGGCACCAAACCGTCACAGGGCAGTTCGCCAGCAGCCGGTTTTGCCTGCATGAACTGGATGATCTGGACTATACCCCTGTCCGGCGTGATGGTGGTATGATCTGCAAATCGGGCGCGCTGAACTTTGCAGCCGCAAGTGATGGCGCGGACATGGCGCGCCCCGCAGGCGGCCCCATTGAGGTTGAGGTTCTCGGGCGTATCGAAGGGATGGTCGGCACAGACAGTTTCGATTGGCTGACCATTACCCGCAGCGGGGCACACGGGACAGCCAGCCGGGCGCAGGCCGATGACGGCACCACACGCCTGTCGATACAGGGCCATTCACCCGCATCGGCCAATTTTCTGTATGAGGATGTCTTGTCCATAAACATCTGGACAAAAACGCCTGTCCCCGTGGGGACACCAATTCCCGCCGAAGTAATGTTCGTGGTCGAAGGCAGTGGTGGCATGCCACGCGTTTTCTATACCAGCGACGATGCAGAGGGCGAGGGAACCGCGACCATCTGGCACCTGGCGCCGGGGGACGCGCTTGATGAAATCCGTATGGAGCTGTCCGGCAGGCTTTGCCGTGTCGAAGGGTTTACATCCGTCGAGGGCGATTGCCTGTCGTTTCAAGCCACAGCAATAACCGAGTTGATGGATGATGGAACCCCGTTCTGACAAAACTGCATTCGCAGCCGCCATTTTGCTGATTGGCGCGCTGTTCATGGGGCTTGGCATGGCGTATCCCGCCGTGGCGCAGGACCGCGAGACATTTGTGTTTGAACAGCCCCCGCCCGCACCGGAACGCGCACGAACCGGCCCGTCCGGCCCGATTCCCGTTGTGTGGTGGCTTGAATCCGATGGCAGCTGGTCCGAACGTCTGGAAGGGCAGGGGCGTGCGCATATTGTCGGAAACAGTATAGAAGCGCTGCTGGACATTCCCGGCGAAGACGCGCCCATTGTGTTCAAAACCCTTGGCGGCCCGCCTGCGGGGGAAACATCCTATGTGCGTTTTTCGCAGCTTGGCCGGCCGATGACTGCACCCACTGCACTTGCCTCTCATGGGGTGAACTACCTGACGCGTGCGGGGCGGTCCGTGCGGTCGTTGGGGCATGATGGCGGTATGCTGCTGAACGAAGACGGGTTTGCCCGCATTGACCGCGCCGAGGGGGAACTGGCGATCACCGTGCGCGTGAATGCGGTCAGTTGCCTGTCGGCGACGGAACCGCCCTTTGTTTCGGTTGCGCCCTGCGATCAGTCACACCAGCTGTCCGCGCGCCCGGACGGACGGGCCAATGTGCGTGTCTGCATTGTGGCGCGCGAGCGTTGGGATGATGACCCGTTTGCCTGCGATCCGCCGTTTCGCGTGGAGTCTGTGCGCCCCGAACCGGAACGTGAGAATGTCAACTTTGAAACCCCCGATCTGACAGTCACATTCAGCGAACCAGTGACACTGCCTTCGCTGACGCGTGCCTTCAGCCTTTATACCTATGCGCCTGATGGTGACCAACTGAAGATCGAGGGCACATGGGACCGCAATGGTGCCTCCGGCTATCGGTTTTCGCCAGAAGAACCGCTTTATTCCGGCACGATCTACCGCGCGCGGATTGAAAGCGGTGGCGCTGGCGTGCTGACACCCGAAGGGGCCATGCTGGACGAGGATTACATCTGGTCATTCGTAACAATGCTGGACCTGTCGGTGCAGGCGCCAGAAGATGAATCCCCGGTGCAGTTGCATACATTTCAGGTGGTGCGCAACGCATTCCTGACGCGTGACAAACCCACCCTGACGCGGGCCTATGTCACATGGGAACGGCACGAGGATGTGGCCCATCACATGCAGCCCGACAGCTTTCCCATGCAACTGGCGTATTCGGAACACCACCCGCGCATCGTCGGTCAGTTCCGGCGCGCGCCGCGGGGCCGGACCCTGCGCGTCTGGCGACATGATGATGACGACATCTTCTCGCACGACGATCGCCGCCACGCGCGCCATACAATCAACGCGTTCGGATGGCGCCCGGGACCGGATTCCGGTACATTGCGGCTACGGATCGAACCGGACGATCCCTTTCCCCAACCGCTGGAGCAAACCCGATACAGCGCCGAGCGGGAGTATGACGTATGGGAACTGGACCCGGGCGAGTTGTCGGTGGTCTATGCGGTCTTGCGCATCGGCGACTGGCTGGACGGGATACCCGATGACAAGCGTGTCCTGATGCTGAATTCGGTCAACATGGCCAGCACCTATGTCCCACAATATCTGCCCCATCGCGGAACAAGAACCAGATTTATTCGCCACAGTTTAAGCTACGTCCATTTCCTTGAAGCCCTGTTGCGTGATCCGGCAATGATTGCGGCCTATGGGGGGGTCTTGGTCATGCGAGAACTTGAGCGGATCGAGGCCGCAGTAGAGCATAACCTGCGCGAGCAGCACAGCAGCGGTGGTGATATTTCCACCCCCGGCACATGGGAAATCTTCCGGTCGGTCCGGCGCGGGGACGCGCGCTATGATGATTCTGAATGGGAATCGATGCCCAACACTGTTTTGTTGGGTGCATTCGCGCGTTGGGTGCAGGAACGACTGGGGCAGGAACTCGGCCCCGACGACATGCTTGCAATCATAACCCCGCCCTTATTCCTTGGCGAGGCAACTTTGGGGCGCGCGCTCTCTCCCTTGGAGCACTGGACGGTAAAAGGGGCGTTTAGCAATTATCAGGCGCGATCTATCATGATGACCATGAATGCAGGGTTCACGGCGGACGAGCTGGGCGTGGGGCTGGTGCATGAGTTTGCCCATGCCTTTGGTTTGCCACATCTGCCCGGCAATGCCGATCAGGTGGGCGCGGCCAGCGATTTCAATCTGAATATTGAAGCCTATCGTATCGCGCCTTCGGGATTGGATGGCTGGAACAAATCGGCCACCGAAGGAAATGCGCAGGATGAGAATACGCTGGTATCCCTGATGTGGCCCAGCGTGCTGCCATCTGCGGCCAGTTCCATGCATATGGCGGAATATCGCACCGTTCAGCATGATATCAGGGACGGCATGCGGCCCGGTCTGCGCGATTTGATGGATGCCAGCCTGCCGCGCCCGACACGCTGGGCGCAAGCCCGCCCCGGCACAACCGCCACAGATGCTGCCCGCCCGCAGGTGCAAAGCCTTGCCATCAGTGGCTGGATGGCCGCTGATGACGGCCCGCTGCTGATAAACCCTGTGCGCTTGCGCAACGCGCCGCCAGTGCAATCGGACGCAGGACGATTCAGGGCGGTGTTGCGCGACGATGGCGGTCGCATCCTGTCTGAAATGCGCTTTGACCCGCGTCCTGTACGCGGCTTGCCGGCACATCCCGCAACGCGGCGATTGATGCATCTGGACAACCCTCTCAATCCTCTGACCTGGGCAGATTTCGCAATCAGCCTGCCGCTTGATCCCGATGCAGCACAGATCGAAATACTGGACGGAACAACGGTGATTGCCGCGCTTGCCCCGCAAATCGACGGGCCGTTGGGCCTGGACCTTAGCCTAGACCCCTCGGGTATGTTGAAATGGGCGGCAACAGGCGCGCCCGTCACCGGCGCTGATATCCACTATAGCCCGACCGGCAATGCCCCGTGGAAGCCATTGTTTCTGCACCAGACTGCCCCGCAGATTGAACTGGACCTTACCGAGCTATCCGACGGACCTGCACCCCGATTGCGCGTCACGGTCAGTGACGGCCTGCGTTTTGCACAGGGGGAAGTGCAACTTGCCCCCCCAAATCTGGAATGGCCTGCGCCTGATTTTCCCGACACAGGCGCATTCACCGACGGCGCCCCGATCACGCTATATCTGCCCGCTGCGGTCGACAGGGCGCAACTGGCCACACATCTGGTCGTCACAGATGGCACAGGGCAGGAATTGCAAACCGAACTGGTTGTGAATGATGCCACTTTGACAGCGGGACTGTTCCTGACAGATGACACGCCGGTCACTGGGGCGCTGACACTTGCAATAGGCCGCGGGCTGAGCAGTCAATACGGCACAGCCATCCCGCCAATAAGCTGGCCTGTGCCCGACTGAAGCGTGTCTGAAAGCCGAGCAACCGGTGAACATCCGGCAATCAGCGCGCTGGGGCGGGGTAGTGGTCCATGAGGGGCGGGACGGCAGCGGGCGCTGAACCGCAATTCAAACAGATATGTCATCACGGCAATCAGAACGATCTGTAGCGCGGTTCCGAATGCGATGAACAGCAAGCCCCGCCGCGCCCCGCGCGAAGACGCAAGTAAATTTTGCACCATTGGAAGCTTTAAGTTTTCTGTAAGCGCGACGCCGATCCCCTCCTGCCATTTCTGACTTGATCCAGCCATTCTGTGCGCATGCGCGTGACGGAGGGTTTTGATCTTGGAAGTAGACGGCAAAATAGGCGTTCATTTGGACGGCTCGAAGGGCGTTGGAGTTTCCCGGCTGGAAGTAATCGAGGGGCCGTGTGGTCGGCGACGGCGCACGAAGGCGGAGCGAGCTCGGATCGCGGCAGAGAGCATGATGCCCGGCGTGACGGTGGCCGATTTGGCGCGCAAGCACGGCACGACGCGCTGGCAAATTTACGATTGGCGAAAGCAGCTGCGTAAAGGCAATCTGGTGGTGCCCGAGAGCGTGGCGGCGTTGCCAATCTTCGCGGAACTGGTGGTTGATGACCGCACGACTGAGGCGTCGGCCGCTGTCACAAATTCCGATCTCAAAATCGTTGTCGGCGCCATCGTGATCCGTGCTGGCACTGGTGCCGATGAGGACCAGTTGACGCGAGCGATCCGGGCGGACTGAACCGCCCCGGGTTTACCGGAGAGTAAAACACTCAAAGGATGAGCCGTCAGGCGGCAGAACAGGAACTCCAGCCATGTCGAATGGAAATAGGCATCCTCGGGGTTAGCGTAGTGGTCGTTATAGACCCAGTCTTTTGTCCCGGTGTTGTATGGCGGGTCAATGTAGATGCACTTGATCTGCCCCGCCATCGTCATGCGCAGCCAGCGCAGGGCATCATAGTTGTCGCCCTCGATTACCATGTTCCGCCACGGCGCGGGCTTGTCCGATAGGTCCGGGATGAGTGTCGCCGCCACGAAATTGGCATCCACGGCGTTGTCCGCCTCAATCTCATCCCGCTCCCACACCAGCCCCAGCTTCTTGGTGCGGTCCCGCTTTTTCAGCAGTTCGATCAACTGCTCGCGGGGAAGATCGTCATACTTGCTCATGCCCTGTCCCGTCTTCTTGGGGCGCGCAATGCGCCCGGTCGGCTCATGGCTGGCGAGCAAGCCCGCCGCCCGTTCCCCAAGCGATACACCACCGCCGCCCCTGTCTCAACGTCGTAGGCCATGGTGTGATTGGATAATTTCAGTTCTACAGCCCCGACCTTAATTCCTAGTCGGGCTAAAGCGATCCGTTGCAACTTTAACGGAGCCATGCGTCATCAATTAGACTTGGGGAAGAAATCAAAGAATTATCAGATAGGTACAATCCCTTCACAGCATCTTATCCTTCAGTGAGAGTGGTGAGGGAAGTGAGGAAAGTGATGCACTTTCCTTAACAATTCCCCAGGACGCTATACACATATAAAACAGTTACTTAGACAAGTTTTCAAAATGTGTGGGAAGTTGCCTCACTTCCCTCACTCCCTCACCGAAAGCAGCGGGTTGAAAATTGGACGCAAACCTTCCCAAACCCAAAGAAGCCGCACGTCGCTGCGGTCTCTCACAGCGGAATCACCTAGATCCCCGAATAATCCTCGCGGCTCCACTTCTGGAAAAGTATCACCGCCGCCGTGGCAGACATCTTGTGGCATTCGCGTCTCGATCTCCGCAAGGATCGCGTCTGTAGCCTTCCATCTGGGTCGGCGGTCCGGCCCCCTTGCACCCTCGGCCTATGGTGGTCTGCGCCTCGACAATCTGAACTGGTTGAGACGCGTACTTCGGGTGGAACACAGGGTAAGCGAGCAGCCTGACCTGCGACCGCGAACGAGCGGGGGGATGCCGGGCGAAGTGAGAAGTGGAGGCTAAGTGGAACGCGCTCCTCATGGAGCCGGACAGGGTCAAAGCGTCCGGGGTCACCATATCCATCATAGCTCTCGTAGAGCGTTTTCGAGGATGCACTCTGGATGACACGTAAGAAAATCCGCAGCGGAAATTTTCTATATAAATCAATCACTTAATGCAATAAATGGCGGAGAGACAGCCCGCCATGAATCGATTCTTATCGTTTGCAATCAGATGCTTGATTGGCCGCAATCGCCTTTATTCATTGGTCATACCCCACATTAAGCCTATGCAGTATTGCACAATCCGATGCACCCAGTTACATTTTCGATGTGGGGTTTAATGTGGGATATGTCAGATGCCAAGGATTGCCGAAGAACTGACCGCGCTCGACGTGAAGCGGCTGACCCATCCCGGCGGCAAGCGCAATGTCCTGTTTTCGGTCGGTGGCGTGCCGGGGCTTCACCTGCAAGTTACGCCGAAGAACGGGCGCTCTTGGGTTCTGCGCGTCAAGGTTGGCACATTGCGCCGTGATATTGGCTTAGGTGGTTTTCCCGCCGTGACACTTTCGCAGGCGCGCGACAAGGCCCGCGAGGCCCGCGACAAGATAGAACGCGGCATTGACCCGATAGAGGAACGCAAGGCCGCCAAGGCCGCGCTGATTGCTGCGCAGCGCCGTGGCCTGACTTTTGCCGATGCCGTGAACAAGGCGCTTGCCGCGAAGCTGGACGCCTTCAAGAACCCCAAGCACCGCCAGCAATGGGAAAACACCCTTGCCACCTATGCCACCCCCGATCTGGGCGCGATGCTGGTGCAGGATATCACGACACAAGATATCTTGCGCGTGCTGCAACCTATCTGGATGGACAAGACCGAAACCGCCAGCCGTGTACGTGGTCGGATTGAGGCGGTTCTAAGCTGGGCTACGGTCGCAGGCCACAGGACAGGCGACAATCCCGCGCGATGGGCGGGCAATCTGAAAGAACTGTTGCCGCCCCCGTCCAAGGTGGCAAACGAGGGCAACCACCCCGCCTTGGCGCTGGAAGATGCGCCGCGCTGGTATGCCGCCTTACAAGCCCGCGAAGGCTTTGGCGCGCGGGCGCTGGAGCTTGCCGCCCTGACCGCTACACGGTCGCAAGAGGTCAGGGGCGCGCTTTGGAGTGAGATCGACTTGGACAAGGCGCTTTGGATTATTCCAGCCGCGCGCATGAAAATGGACCGTGAACACCGTGTGCCCCTATCGCCCCGCGCGGTCGGAATGCTGCGCGCGCTTCCCAAACTGGAGGGCAACCCGCTGGTGTTTCCAGCCGCGCGCGGTGGGCAGTTGTCGGACATGACGCTATCGGCCACCATGAAACGGATGCACGAATCAGACAAGGCCGAAGGGGGCGTGGGTTTCATTGATAGAACGTCGAAACGGCCCGCCGTGCCACATGGCCTGCGCAGCACTTTCAGGGATTGGGCGGCGGAAATGACCGGCTATCCGGGCGACATGGCCGAAGTGGCACTTGCGCACCGTATCAGCAACGCAGTGGAGGCCAGCTACAGGCGTGGCGATATGATTGAGAAGCGGCGGCGCATGATGGCGGATTGGGCGGATTTCATGGGCGGCAAGGCCAAGGGCGGGCAAGTGGTAAGGATTGGGTGATGCGTTACTTACAAGAAGTTGAGATTGCGGAGTTTTGCCCGATCAGTGAGGCGGCGGATTGGCTAGCTTTCGGATTCCTACCTAGTGCCGTCTACGACCTTGACAGGGATGACCGACCTATTGAGCAACGCCAGTCTGTTGATAGTATACTTGAATATATGGGCCACCACTTCAGCCATGATCTATACCTGGGCGAAGCATATATAAATGAACGATTTACTGATGTGGATGCATCTGCATACATTTCAGCTTATGAGCAATGTGGGGGGGAGAATCCCAGTACATTCAAACAAAGCATTTTAGAAAAGAAGGAAAAGCTGCAAACCCTTATGGAGGGAAATGAAGACCCCGAACATGTGGCGGTTATGAAAAATCTTTATGAAGATTGGATTGCCAGTGATGAAGCAAACTTGGAGGCCGCCGAAAGTTTGAGATTATTGCAGGTACCCATTTTGCATGCGCTCAATGCCGCCAGAGCGAAGCTGTTTCTTAGTCTCATAGATGGAAGGCTTACAGGCAAAGGGGTTTGCATGCCTGCTGATGACGAAGTAATTGAGAACTGGGGTGCGGATGATTGGCCGAAAGACTTCATTAGCATTCCAAAAACAAGCTGGGATATGAGATGCGTTAACTGGCACGATTCTAACCTTGAGCTATGGGATGAAAAATATCTTGGCGTTATTATTCCAACTGAAAAATTGCTCGAAATTTTCCCTAATCCTGACTTGCTGCCAGAGCATATTGAGGGAAATTTTTTCGGAAAAGTTTTCATTTCAGAACAGGTTGATACCAACATAAATTCTGGAAAATCTGGAACCTTGAATTCAAGAAATCGGGGGGCACCCCATTCAACTGACAGAATTTTAGAAGCAGCAATTCATAAACATCTCGACAGTATACGTGATAGTGGGACGTTTCCTAAAAAGAGAGAAGCGCTTGTCGCAGAAGTATCCGATTTTGTATTTCAAACGCTCAATCAAGAAATGAAGAGAACCACAGCACAGCGTATCATTCAAAGATGGCTGCCCAAAAATCCTGCCCATAATTTCTAGCGCATGATTACGTGCATTTTGGTCCAAGTGTTCAGCATTCTGGGCCGCATGTTGCGATACTTTGCAAGCCCACTCTTTCAGAATGACCCCATAGCAAACCTATGGAGTCGCACATGCCCGAAATTTACCTTTCAGATCGTCAACTTGGCGCGCGCTACAACGTCCACCACCTGACGCCCCGCCGCTGGCTGAATGAAGACCCCACATTCCCCAAGCCTGTGAAACTCAGCCCCGGCTGCACACGCTGGAAGTTGTCCGAGATTGAGGCTTGGGAAGCCGCGAAGGCCGCGCCCCAGATGAAACCGTGACGCGCGCGCGCAACGGTCAGTGGCAGGCATAACATGGCAAAACGCCCAAACCCCCGCGCGATCAAGGCTGCGCGAACCTACACAGTCGAGGAGGCGGCCAATGCGCTAGGCGTGTCCATCGGCACGATTCGCAGTTGGGTGAAATCTGGCTTGCCCCTGATGAAGTCGCAACGCCCCTTCCTGATCCTTGGGGATGCACTGCGCGGTTTTCTTGAAGTTCGCGCCAAGGCGGCAAAAGCGCCATTGCAGCCCGATCAACTCTATTGCCTCAGTTGCAAGGCTGGGCGCACTCCGATGGGCCTGATGGTCGATTGCATTCCTCAGACCCCGAAGACCGCCCGCTTGCTGGGGCTTTGCGAAGTGTGCGGCGGCACCTGTAACCGCATGATCAGCCAGACCAAGATTGACCATTTCAGCCGGATTTTCGAGATCGCCATCAAAGAGGGGCGGCAAGCCTAAAGGAACCCACTGAACCCCTCTTGAACCATCACTTCGGAAAGGATGAACAATGGCCCGGAAATTCAATGAAGAAAACGAGCGGATCAAGCGTCGCTATCTGCAATTTCTGCGCGAAGCCAAACGCGCCGACATGGCCACGGTCGACAAGGCAGCCGAAGCCATCCTGCGCTTTGAACGCAGCACCGGCTACAAGCCCTTCAAGCGGTTTCATATCGAGCAGGCCATCACCTTCAAGAACCGCCTGTCGAACGAGAAGAACGCCCGCACCGGCGCGCCGCTTTCCAAGGCTACGGTCGATAGCACCCTGCGCATGGTCAAGGCGTTCATTCACTGGCTGGCAGGGCAACCGGGCTACAAGTCGCGCATTGCCTATGCGGATGCCGAATATTTCAACCTGAACGCCAAAGACGCCCGCATTGCCCACACGGCCCGTGACACGCCGGGTCCGACGCCCGAGCAATGCCGCCACGCCTTCGCCCAGATGCCCAGCGCCACGCCCCTGCAACGCCGTGACAGGGCGCTGTTTGCCTTCCTGATGTTGACTGGCGCTCGGGATGGGGCGATTGCGTCCATGCGTCTGAAACACGTCGATCTGGTGCAGGGCTGCGTCCACCAAGACGCCCGCGACGTGAACACCAAATTCTCCAAGACCTTCACGACATGGTTTTTCCCTGTCGATGATGCCTATCTTCAAGCCTTCCGTGATTGGGTGGACTACCTGCGCAAAGAGGAACTTTTCGGCCCGAATGACGCCTTGTTTCCTAAGCCCCTGATGGGCCTCAAGGATGGATCATTTGCCGCACTGGGCCTGTCGCGTGACACCTACAGCAACGCGGGCAAACTGCGCACCGTCATCAAGGACGCCTTCACCAATGCAGGGTTGCCCGCCTTCGCCCCGCATAGCTTCCGCAAGACGCTGACCTTTATGGCGAATGACCACTGCAAGACGCCCGAGGCGTTCAAGGTTTGGTCGATGAATTTGGGCCATGAGAACATTGCCACCACCCTCAGCGCCTATATGCCCGTATCCACGCATCGGCAGGGTGAAGTCATGCGTGCGATGGCTTAAGTGTGGCCAACGCGCTCTTGCACTCGCACGCGGTTTTCTGTCTTATCGGCGCAAAGCAGGGGGATGCGATGACGGAACTGGTGTTCAAGGGTAAAGAATTTGTCTGGAACCATCACCTTGCTGTGCCGTTTCGACCGCTGGAAATGCACCCCGACAAGGGGATCGGCGCACCACGGATGGATGGCAACCTGATCATCCAAGGTGACAACCTGCACGCGCTCAAGGCACTGTTGCCGATGTATGCGGGCAAGGTGGACTGCATCTTCATCGACCCGCCCTACAATACCGGAAACGAGGGTTGGTGCTATAACGATAACGTTAATGCCCCGATGATCAAGGAATGGCTGGACGCAAACCCCATCGGGATTGAGGACGGCCTGCGCCATGACAAGTGGTGCGCGATGATGTGGCCAAGGCTACAAATGCTGCATGACCTCTTGTCCGATCATGGGAGCTTCTGGATGACGTTGGATGAAAATGAAATCCACCGTGCTCGATCAATGATGGATGAAATATTTGGCGAAGAAAACTTCATTGATACTGTAATTTGGCACAAAAACTATGCACCGAAAGCAACCGTTCAGTATTTTTCTTCAGACCACGACTATCTACTTGTCTATGCAAAGAGAAAGGAAAGCTGGAAACCGAATCTGCTAGCTCGTTCAGAGGGACAAGACGACATTTACAAGAATCCAGACAACGACCCTCGGGGCAGATGGCGTCCCAATAACCTTGCTGCGCGGAACTTCTACAGCAAAGGAACATATGAAATAAGCTGCCCCGGTGGTCGCAAAATTCCCGGCCCGCCATCTGGTTCGTATTGGCGCATGTCCGAACAAAAACTCTGGGAACTTGATGCTGACAATCGAATTTGGTGGGGAGAGGATGGAAACAACGTCCCTGCCCCAAAGATTTTTTTGTCTGAAGTCAGAGATGGGCGGGTGCCACAGACAATCTGGCACTGGTCTGATGCGGGCCACACTCAAGATGCAAAGAAAGAACTCCTTCGTATCTTGGACTTCAACGAATCTAGCGATGTTTTCGTTACACCAAAGCCTAGCAAACTTATCGGTCGCATTATTGATTTGGCCACTGATGAAAACTCTATCATCCTTGATTCCTTTTCAGGCTCCGGCACCACCGGACATGCAGTTCTGGAAGCTAATAAGCGAGATGGAGGCAACCGCCGCTTCGTTCTGGTGGAAATGGAAGATTATGCAGACCGCTTAACCGCCGAGCGGATACGCCGCGTGATCAACGGCTATACCTTCACAGGCACAGAGCGCACGGAACTGTTGCGCGAACGTCTGAACTGGCGCGCTATCGAACGCGCGGGCGAGTTGGTAGACCGGGTGCGAGGGGTAGAGAACCTTCACGGCCATGAGTATGACCGAATCAAGAAAGAAGTGAGGGATGGTGAATTGATCGTCAAAGGCGAACGCCGGGTGGAAGACCGCGCCGAAGGTCTGGGCGGGGAGTTTACTTATTGCACCTTGGGCGATCCGGTGGACCTCGACAATATCCTGACCGGACAAGACTTGCCCAGTTTTGCGGCGCTGGCGGGCGTGTTGTTCCACATGGCAACGTCCCAACCGCTCGACACCACCCAGATGGATGAAGGCCGCGCATATGTGGGCCATGCAAGCGGCACCCATGTCTGGTTAATCTATCGCCCCGATCTGGACTGGCTGAAATCGCCCGAAGCCGCGCTGACCCTGAGTTTCGCACGATCCGTGGCAGAGGCGCAGCCCAATGCCCGCCACCTTGTCTTCGCCCCCGCGCGATATGTCTCGCAACGCCTGCTGGATGCCGAAGGCTTGCCAGTGGAATTTGTGCCCTTGCCCTTCGCGCTCTATCGGGTGGAGCGGGCTTGATGCGCACGCTCGATTATCAGGTGCGTGTGCTGGACACGCTGGATGCATGGCTTGACGTGCTCAGAACTGAAAAGGAACGTGCTGACCGCCGTGCGCGCGTCATTGCAGAATTAGGCGAAGATGGCGAAGGGATGGAGGTTCCCGACTTCACCTTGAAGGCGTGGGAGGCCATGAAAGACGCGGGTCGCCTGCCCAAATCCCGCGCGCATATGCCCTTTGCCCCGCGCAAGGACGGTATTGGCCGCCCCGTTCCCAATGCCACGCTGAAAGTGCCCACTGGCGGCGGAAAGACATGGCTGGCAATAAATGCGGTAAGCCGGATCATGGGCCGCTATCTGGGGCGCAATACCGGCTTTGTCCTCTGGATCGTGCCGAACGAGGCGATCTACACCCAGACCCTTAAAAGCCTGAAAGACCGCCAGCACCCTAATCGCCAAGCCCTCGACCGCGCGGCGGCGGGGCGCGTAAAGATCATGGAAAAAAGCGACCGACTGCACGCGCGCGATGTGGAAAGCAACCTGTGCGTCATGGTCCTGATGCTGCAAGCCGCCAATCGCCAAACTCAGGAAACGCTGCGCATGTTCCGCGACCGGGGCGATGTGCATGGCTTCTTTGCCCCCGAAGGCGATCAGGCCGCCCATGCGCGCGAGTTTGAAGCCGTGCCCAACCTTGACGGCTATGAAGATATGTTCCCGATGGTCAAGGACAGCCTTGGCAACGCACTGCGCAAGATCAGGCCGGTAGTGGTCATGGATGAAGGGCAAAAGGCCACGTCCGAACTGGCACATGAAACGCTCTATGGCTTCAATCCTCTGTTCGTTCTGGAACTGACAGCAACACCAAAGGACGTGGCCGCGCGGGGCGGCGAAAACCCGCGCCCAGCGCGCCATGCCAACCTTCTGGTGGAAGTCACAGGCCGCGAGTTGCACGCCGAAGACATGATCAAGATGCCCCTGAATCTCGACCCAAGGCAGGGCGTGGACTGGCGCAGCACCCTGACAGCGGCACTCGACCGGCTGAACCATTTGCAGCATGAAGCAACCGCCTATGGCGCTGATCGTGGCGCGCTGGGCTATATTCGCCCCATCATGCTTGTGCAGGTAGAACGCACAGGCAAAGATCAGCGCGACGGCCAGCATATTCACGCCGAGGACGTGAAGGAATGGCTGTTGCAGACGGGGCTGGATGAAGCCGAAGTGGCGATCAAGACCGCTGAACAGAACGACCTGTCCCAACCTGAAAACCAAGACCTCTTGTCGCCAACCAACCGTGTGCGCGTGATTGTCACCAAGGCGGCACTGCAAGAGGGCTGGGATTGCCCCTTCGCTTATGTCTTGTGTTCCCTTGCAGCGGCTACGGCCCTGCCTGCCATGACCCAGCTAGTCGGACGCATCTTGCGCCAACCATACGCGCTCAAGACCGGCATAGATGCGCTGGATGAGTGCTACGTCATCACCCATCACGCGGCCACGCGCGATGTGGTCGAGGCGATCAAGAAAGGTCTAGAACGGGACGGTCTGGCCGATCTGGTGCTGGAAGTGCCGCAAGAAGTAGGG
Organism: Paracoccaceae bacterium; assembly: GCA_020832445.1. GTDB lineage: Bacteria > Pseudomonadota > Alphaproteobacteria > Rhodobacterales > Rhodobacteraceae > Roseinatronobacter. Next base: position 78,184 of record JAFIEO010000022.1, on the reverse strand, counting down.
GGAGGCGCAGACAGGCAAACGCAGAAGATCGAGCGTCGAGAGAACTTCAAGAGGCTGAACATCTATCTGCCGAAGGTTTTGCGTGTTGATGGCGGCGAAATACGCGATCTTGATTATGAAACCGACATTCTTGCTGTAATCGACTGGCGCGACTATTCGCCCGCCTCTGTCATCGCTCAAATACCTGAGAACCCAAAGCAAGCCGCTGCGCAGTTACAGCGCATCGCACTGACTGACGAAGGCGAACAGGAGCATTTCAGGGGCGAAGTTGTCGCGGCGGCAGTGGAGGCCCTTCGCTTTGAACCTTCCTATGCGGTGCGCGTGATTTCAGACCTTGTGCCCAATCCTTTCGTGGCACGGTCCATAGTTGCCGAGTTGATTTCTGGCCTAGAGGCGCGTGGCTTCGACGCGGCGAAAATTGGGGCTGCATCCGGGGTAATCATCGACACGCTTAGGCTTGCCCTGTCAAACGAGCGCGACAGGCGTGCCGAAGCTCTGTTCAAGAACCAAGTTGACACAGGACACATCCAATTTCGGCTGCGACTGGATGGCGCAAACTGGCAGATGCCGTCGCATGTCTTGTCAACCGAACCAATCGGATCACCCCACCTGACTGGGGCAGATGGTGGCGCTTTGCACAGAAGCTTGTTCTCGCCAGTTTTCAGGAACGAACTCAATGGTGAAGAGCAAAATGTGGCAGTGCATCTTGATGGGGATGCAACCGTGAAGTGGTGGCACCGCAACGTCGCAAAGGCGAACTATGGCTTGCAGGGCTGGAAGCGCGGACGCATCTATCCTGACTTCATCTTTGCAACTGATCGTGAAGCCGGTGCTGGGCGCATAGTAGTTCTGGAAACCAAGGGCGATCATCTGCAAAACCCCGATACTGACTACAAGCGCGACGTTCTGGATTTTCTTACAGATTGCTTCTCTTGGGATACCGCCGTGCCCGCTGGGCAACTACAGCTCGAATCGACTGGTGAAACGGTCGAATGCGCTCTTGTGCTGATGCAAGACATTCAAACTGATCTGCCCAAACTCATTGTTGGGCAAAATTGAGTTTCAGGTATGCCCGCCAGAAGACCCAAGCCCGCCAAGCGTTTTTTCTATGTGGGGTTTTATGTTGGGTATGCTCGAAGAAGAGCCAATTTCATCAATGAAATCAATGGCTGCTGGCGGAGAGACAGGGATTCGAACCCTGGGTCCCCGTAAAGGGACAACGGTTTTCGAGACCGCCCCGTTCGACCACTCCGGCACCTCTCCGTGATCGGGGTGGTGGTTACTGTGGTCAGGCTGTGCATGCAAGCGGAATATTGTGCCGTGCCGTAAAAATGCAGAAATTGTGCGCGGGGCGGTTGGATCGCGTGAATGTTGTTTGCGTGATACTGCTGGTGGGATAGAAGCTGCATGACATACCTAGGAATATGAGGGTCAGGAATGGTAGCCAAGGCAAGGCGTGCGTGCATTATTGTTCTGGTCTGCGCCACAGCGCTGCTGCCCTTCCTGCGCACGGCACACGCCAACGATCTGTCCGAGGCGTTCTTGTTGCCCGAACTGTTCGAGGTGATGGCGGCCGAAGGCAGAACAGCCATTGGTGAGGAAGGCGCGGCCCCGCTATCATCGCGCGAGCTGGATATCTGGCGTACGGAACTGGCCGGAATATACGACACTGACCAGATGCTGGCCGCTTTCGTTGACGCGCTGGAGCAGGCGCTGGAGCCGATGCCGGATGTCCGCGATGATGCGATCCGCTTTGCGACCACGGAACTGGGGCAGCGCATCATGCGGCTGGAGGTGTCGGCCCGCGCGGCGTTGCTGGACGACGAAGTTGATGAAATGGCCCGGCTGGCGCTTCTGGATGCACGCGCGTCGCTGCAAGACACGGATGGTGCGCACCGGCTGGCGATGATTCGTGATCGTATCGCGGTGAATGACCTGATTGAACTGAACGTCTCGCTTGGGATGAACACAAGCTACGCCTATTATCGGGGTATGCTGGCAGAAGGTGCGAGTGCCGGATACAGCGCCGAGGATTTGCTGAATCTTGTGCAGGCAATGCAGCCGGACATACGCCGCGATGTTGTGGACTGGATCGAATCGTATTTTCTGATGGCCTACCAGCCGCTGAGCGACGCAGAGTTGCAGGACTATATCGATTATTCTGCCAGCCCGCAGGGCGTTGCGTTCAACCGTGCAATGTTTCAGGCGTTTGACGCGGTTTTTGTCGGGCTGTCAGGGCGCGTCGGGCGCGCATTGGGTCGGATACTTGGCAGCGATACGCTTTGATCCGCGCTGATGGCGCGGGTATTGGCAGGCTGGCAAATCCTTAGCGGCATTCGTCGATGATGCCATGCAAGAAGCGCTCGCAGGCGTCCAGTTGCTCAAGCGTGACGAATTCGTCTGCGCGATGTGCCTCGCCAATCGAACCGGGGCCGCAGATGACTGTCGGGATGCCTGCCATTTCGTCAAATAGCCCGCCTTCGGTGCCATAGGCCACTTTGATGCTGTCATTTCTGCGGGCAAGTTTGCGCGCCGTAAGCGCGACTGGCGCATCGGCATCCGTATCCAGCCCCGGGAATGCCGCGATCAGGTCCAGTTCAATCCCGGCGGCGGGGTCGGTGGCCTGCATCTGTGGCAGCAATTCATCGAACAGATAGCTGCGGATCTCACTCACCAGTGCATCGGCATCTTCTTGGGTCAGGACGCGAAATTCAAAATCTGTCACAAAGCGTTCGGGCACAATGTTCAGCGCGGTCCCCCCATGCGCCGTGCCCACATGTGCGGTGCTGTGCGGGGTGTCATAAAGCGGGTCGCGCAGTCCTTCGGTCGCAAGCCGCCGCCCGATTGTTTGCATCCGCGTAATCAGCCTTGCGCCATATTCGACCGCGTTGACAAATTCCGGCGCGCGCGACGAATGGCCTGCAGTGCCGGTGAATGTGGCGCGCAGGCTGCGTTTTGTCTTATGCCCGATGCAGACCTGCATCAGCGTGGGTTCGCCCACGATACACCCCATTGGCCGGACGGGCTGCGCAGCAAGCTCTCGCAGCAGTCCGCGCACACCGATACAGCCCACTTCTTCGTCATAGGACAGGGCCATATGCACGGGGCGGGCCAGTTGCGCGTTCTGCAATTCAGGGGCAAGGCCCAGACAGCAGGCAATAAAGCCTTTCATGTCGCATGTTCCGCGCCCGAAAAACCGCCCGTCACGTTCGGTCAGGCAGAAGGGGTCCGTGCTCCAGTCCTGTCCGTCCACGGGCACTGTGTCGGTATGGCCTGACAACACCCATCCGGGCACGTCGGCGGGGCCGAAGGTTGCCCAAAGATTGGCCTTGGTTCCTGTCTTATCATGGATGCGCCGACAGGTGGCGCCGTGGCGTGTCAGCCAGTCTTCGGCCCAGTCAATCAGCGGCAGGTTGGAATTGCGGCTTGTGGTGTCAAAGCCGATCAGGGCGTCTAGGGCGGTTCGCGTGGCAGCACTTGGCATCAGATTTCTCCGGTGTGGGTCTGGTTGGCCCGCGCGCGGACCATCGCCATGAACGCCAGCGTGGCGGACGAATGGCGGATGTCTGCGGGCGACAAAAAGCTGGTCTGTAGGGTGATCCGCGGCGCGAACGGGCGGGTAACAAGGCTGGGGTCCAGCCGCAGGGCAGTAGGGAAGGGGTTGATGAGCGCAACGCCAAGCCCTTCGCGCACCAATTCTGCCGCCGATACAACCGTTGCGGTTTCAATGGTTATGTTCGGCTGCACCCCGGCTGCGGCCAGCGCGCGGTCCTTGGCGACACGCGCGGAATGGCGGCGGGTCTGCGCGACATAGGCGCGCCCGTCCAGATCTTCAGGTCTGATGACGGGTTTTGCGGCCAGGGGGTCAGTGCGTTGCATCAGACACACAACATCCGAATCGCGGAACGGTTCTACCCGAACCCCGGCATGGTTGGGTTCGGCATCGGACAGGGCGATGTCCACGCGCCCTTCGGCGACCTGCGTGACCAGCACATCGCTGGATAAAACATCAATCAAGATTTTCTGCTCGGGAAAGCGGCGCGCGAAATCGGCGACAGGGCCGGGCAGAAAACGGTGCGCGATGGTGGGGGGCGCGGCAATGCGCAGGGGCACTGTGGGATCGGGTGCGCGCCGGTCGGGGTTTTCAATACGGGCCAGAACCTTGAACAATATGTCCAGTTCCGCATCCACACCCAGCGCTTCGGCGGTGGGAAGCAGGCGGCCGCTTTCGCGTGAAAACAATGCACGCCCAAGACGTTCTTCAAGTTGCGCCAGCGCACGGCTGACTGCGGGCTGCGAAATTCCCAAAAGATCGGCTGCTGCCGTTGTGGTTCCGGTGGTCACAATGGCGCGCAGAACGCGCAGTTCCCGTAACCTTATGTCCGACCCGTCATTCTTGCTATTCTCGTCAGGCACCGCGCCGCCTATGCGTTTTGGTTATGATGTTTTCTGTTTACAATGCTATTAATGCATCGTAGCGTTTAACGCAAGAGCGGCTTGTGTTGGTCATGCACTTGCGCGGGCCGCCCTGTCAAAAGATCAAGAAGACGCCGTGCGCAAGGCGTGCGAAAACCACAATCAGGGAGCTTCAAATGCCCAATACTTCATCAAGAGCATTGTTAATGTCCGCCAGCGCAGCGCTTGCGTTGGCTGCGGGCGCGGTTGGCGCCGATACGCTGCGGATCGGGCTTGCGTCCGAACCCACATCCGTGGACCCGCATTATCACAACCTTGGCCCGAATAACGCACTGGCCCGCCATATCTTTACGCCCCTTATCGTGCAGGACGCGAACCAGCTTCTGGAACCGGGCCTTGCCACGGAATGGGAAGCGATTGATGACACAACATGGCGCCTTACGCTACGCGAGGGTGTCACCTTTTCCAACGGTGACCCGTTCACTGCGCGCGATGTGATCTACACAATCTGCCGTATTCCGCTGGTTCCTGACGCACCATCGCCCTTCACGCTGTATACCCGCGCCATCGCCGGGCTGGAGGCTGAAAATGATTACACGCTGATCGTCACGACCGACGGCCCCGCGCCGCTGCTGCCCAACCAGTTGTCCACCTTCGGGATTGTGTCGGCCAGTGTTTCGGGCGCTGAAGATGAAGTGGTCTTTGGTGGCGACGAATGCACAGGTGTTGGCGACGCGCCTGCATCGGCAGAATTCAACAGCCCTGATTTTGCGATTGGCACCGGCCCCTACACGCTGGGCGCCTATATTCGCGGCGAAGAATTGCGCCTGTCGCGCAATGAAAATTTCTTTGGCGATGCGCCCGTATGGGATGAAATCGTAATGCGCCCGTTAACCAATTCCGGCGCGCGCGTGGCTGCGTTGCTGGCAGGTGACGTGCATATGATCGAAAACCCGCCCACGCAGGACATCGCGCGGATCGAAGGGGACGGGTTTACCATATCATCGGGTCTGTCAAACCGTGTGATCTATATCGCGCTGGATCAGGGCGATGCGCCCACACCCGGCATTGACGGGGACATCAACCCGTTGCAGGACGCCCGCGTGCGCGAAGCGCTGGCGCTGTCCATCGACCGCGAAGCCATCCGCGACCGGCTGATGCTGGGCCTGTCCGAGCCCGCAGGCGAATTGTTGCCTGCGCCAATGTTCGGCACCAACCCTGACCGTCCGGCGATTCCCTACAACCCCGACCGCGCGCGCGAATTGCTGGCGGAAGCGGGCTATGACGACGGGTTCTCGATTGTGCTGGGCACGCCCAATGATCGCTACATCAACGATGGTCCGATTTCGCAGGCTGTAGCCCAGATGTGGACGCAGGTTGGTGTGCGCACAGAAGTAGACGCCAAGACATTCTCGGCGTTCATTGCTGACCGCAACGGCTTCAACTTCTCGGCCTTTCTGGCTGGCTGGGGTGCAGGCACAGGTGAAATGTCGTCGCCACTGGGCGCACTTGTTGCCACCCGCGACCCTGATCGCAGCCTGGGCGGAACCAACCTTGCGCGTCACTCCAACACCGAGATCGACGATCTGCTGGTCGAGGCGTTGCAAACTGTGGATGACGGCGAGCGCGAGCGTCTGCTGCGCGAGGCCAGCACAATCGCAATGGACACATTCGCCATTGTCCCCATCCATTATGAGTTGACGACATGGGCGCTTGCCCCCGGTCTGGAATATGAAGCACGCGCGGACCAGTACACATTAGGTGCTGCCGTGCTTCGGGCAGACTAAGCGTCAACCACATGTCACATGCGCCGGGTTTAATCCCGGCGCATCACGTTACTTTTGCCAGCGGAGAAAATCGTCATGGTGGCGTACCTGCTTCGGCGTCTGGGCCAAAGCCTGCTTGCCGTGATTGCAATGGCGGTGCTGGTTTTTATCGGCGTCTATGCGATTGGCAATCCTGTCGACATCCTAATCAACCCCGAAGCCACTGAACGCCAGCGGCTGGAAGTCATGGAACGGATGGGGCTGGACCGGCCCTTGTGGGAACAGTTCTGGGTGTATTTCGGCAACTTGCTACAGGGCGACTTCGGGCGCTCGTTTGTGTATGGCGAAAGTGCCATGTCCGTGATTTTGCAACGTTTGCCTGCAACCATGGAACTGGCGTTATTTGCCTTGGTGCTGGCCATCGTGTTTGGCGTGCCGCTGGGCGTGATTGCGGGGTTGAAGCCCGACACATTCACCGGACGGGGCATTATGGCCGGGTCCATTCTGGGGTTCAGTCTGCCGAATTTCTGGCAGGGTCTGATGATGATCCTGATCTTTGCGGTCTTTCTGGGGTGGCTGCCTGCGGGCGGGCGTGGCCAGACGACAGAGTTTCTGGGCATGCGGGTCAGCTTTCTGAATTGGGACGGGCTGAAACACATGATCCTGCCTGCGATCAATCTGGCGCTGTTCAAGATGGCGCTTGTCATCCGTCTGGCACGCGCGGGCACGCGCGAGGTGATGATGCAGGATTACATCAAATTCGCCCGCGCCAAGGGGCTGTCCTACCGGCGGGTGGTGCTTGTGCATGTGCTGAAAAACATCATGATTCCCGTTGTGACCATTCTGGGGCTGGAGCTTGGCTCGATGATCGCATTTGCGGTGGTCACTGAAACGGTGTTTGCATGGCCCGGTATGGGCAAGCTGCTGATCGACAGCATTAACCGTTTGGACCGTCCTGTGATCGTGGCCTATCTGATGTTGATTGTATTCCTGTTCGTGTTGATCAACTTCCTTGTTGATCTGCTGTATTCCGTGCTGGACCCACGGGTGCGACTGGCGCAGCGGGGGGCACAATGACCGATATCCCAAACCCCACGCCCGCGAAAAAGGCCAAGGCCATCAGCCCGCTGCGGGCCGCTATGCTGGATTTTGCAGCAAGCCCGCTGGCGATGATCGGTCTGTTTGTGATGGTGGTGATGGCGCTGTCGGCGATCTTCGCGCCGTGGATCACGCCACAGAACCCTTATGATCTGTCGCAACTGTCGATCATGGATAACAACATGCCACCGGGGTCGGAATCCTTTGGGGGGATGACCTATTGGCTGGGGACGGACCCGCAGGGGCGCGACATGCTGTCGGCCATCATATACGGCTTGCGCATGAGTCTGATGGTCGCGGTCACCGCCACGCTGTGCGCGCTGGCCATCGGTATGGCAATGGGCATCACTGCGGCCTATTTCGGCGGCCGTGTCGATACGCTGATCATGCGGGTTGTCGACCTGCAACTGTCCTTTCCGGCCATTCTGGTGGCGCTGATCCTGCTGGCCATTCTGGGCAAGGGCGTGGACAAGGTGATCATCGCGCTGGTGATTGTGCAATGGGCTTATTATGCGCGCACGGTGCGCGGTTCGGCCCTTGTGGAACGGCAGCGCGACTATATTGCCGCCGCGCGCGGGCTGGGGCTGGGCCATGCGCGGGTGATGTTTCGCCACCTGCTGCCCAACACCCTGCCGCCGCTGATCGTTGTGGCAACTGTGCAGATCGCGCAGGCGATTGCGCTGGAAGCCACGCTGTCCTTCCTTGGTGTGGGCGTGCCGGTCACAGAACCGTCGCTGGGCCTGCTGATCGCCAATGGCTATTCCTACCTGTTGTCAGGGGCTTACTGGATCAGTGTGTATCCCGGCATTGCCCTGCTGGTTGCCATTATCGCGATCAATCTGGTCGGTGACCAGTTGCGCGACGTTCTTAACCCCCGTCTGAGGCGCTGATATGACTGCTGTTCTACAGGTTGAAGACCTGAAAACCCATTTCTTCACCCGTGCAGGCGTTGTCCCTGCGGTTGACGGTGTCAGCTTCAGTGTCAACCGTGGCGAGGTGATGGGGCTGGTGGGCGAAAGCGGGTCTGGCAAGACCGTCACCGGATTTTCGATCATGGGGATGGTGGACAAACCGGGCCGTATTGTCGGCGGGCGTATCCTGTATCAGGGGCGCGATCTTGCCAATATGTCCGAACGTGAATGGCAGGCCATTCGTGGCCGCCATATCGCGATGATCTTTCAAGACCCGATGATGACCCTTAACCCCGTGCTGAAAATCTCCACCCAGATGATCGAGGCGGTTCAGGCGCATGTGCATATCAGCAAGGAAGCCGCGCGCGAACGCTGCCTTGCCACGCTGGCGCGGGTGGGCATTCCGTCACCTGCCGAACGCATGGACGCCTATCCGCACCAGTTTTCGGGCGGCATGCGCCAGCGTGTGGCGATTGCCATTGCGCTGCTGCATGACCCCGAAGTGATTGTCGCGGATGAACCGACCACTGCGCTGGATGTCACCATTCAGGCTCAAATTCTGGCCGAAGTGCAGAAGCTGGCTGAAACCAGCGGCACAGCGCTGATCTGGGTGACCCATGATCTTAGTGTGGTGTCCAGCTTAGCGGACAATATTGCGGTGATGTATGCGGGCCGCATTGTCGAGCAGGGGCGGGCGGCCACTGTGCTGCGCCATCCTGCGCATCCCTATACCTATGGATTGATCGAATCGATCCCCAGCCGCAACAAGCGCGGTGGCGATCTGGCGCAAATTCCCGGTATGACGCCGCCTTTGCTGGATCTGCCGCAAGGCTGCGCATTCCGGCCCCGCTGCCCGAGGGCAACCGATGCCTGCCGTGCCGAACAACTACCGCGCGAAATGCCGACTGGCCAACACGCGCGGTGTATCCACCCGATGCAACCTGCGGCCGAGGTGGCACAATGAGCGATGCCTTGATCGAAATCGAAAACCTGTCGAAGCTGTTTCGCGAAGAACATGATATGGCCGCGCGCATGGCCGCGCGCATGGGCGTAGGGCATGAACCCGCCACGGTTCATGCGGTCGATAATGTCAGCTTTTCCATAGCCCCCGGCGAGGTGGTGGGGCTGGTCGGCGAAAGCGGGTCGGGCAAATCCACCATTGGCCGGATGATCGCGGGGTTGCTGCCCGCCACTGAAGGCAGAATCTTGTTTCAGGGTGCTGACATCACCACCCGCAACCGCGCCGAGACGAAGGCTGCCGCACTCCAGATCCAGATGATCTTTCAAGATCCCATGTCCTCGCTTAATCCGCGGATGCGGGTGCGCGAAATCATTGCCGAAGCGCCGGTGTATCATGGCATCATCAAGCAATCGCAGGCCCGCGAATTCGTGGCGGACATGCTGGAACGCGTGGGGCTTGAACCGTCAGCGGGCGACCGCTACCCGCACCAGTTTTCCGGCGGCCAGCGCCAGCGTATCGTGATTGCGCGCGCGCTTGCTGTCAGCCCGCAATTCCTGATTTGTGATGAATCCGTGGCCGCACTCGATGTGTCCATTCAGGCGCAGGTTCTGAACCTGTTTATGCGGTTGCGCCGTGAACTGGGGCTGGCCTATCTGTTCATCAGCCACGATCTGGGCGTGGTTGAACATATCTCGGATCGGGTGGTCATTCTGTATCTGGGCCGCGTCGTGGAAATAGCCCCGACCGAGGCGCTGTATGCCGATGCCCGCCACCCCTATACGCAGGCGCTGCTGGCCGAAGTGCCCCGCCTGTCATTCGAGAAACGCCGGTTCGAACCGATCAAGGGTGAAATCCCATCGCCCATGAACCCGCCGCCCGGATGCCATTTTCACACGCGCTGCCCCTTTGCCGGACCAAGATGTTCGCGCGAAGTGCCACCCCTGCGCCATACCGGCCCGCGCGCCGTGGCCTGCCATCTGGAAGACGGAGGTGTTGAATGACCATCATTCCCGGTGTGCTGGAAGTCGTGGGCGCGGACAGCCAGCATGTGCCTTTGGTGTTCGACAGCCCCCATTCCGGCACCGATTATCCCGCCGATTTCCGCCCCATCGCGGACGGCGCGGCCCTGCGCATGGCCGAAGATACGCATGTCCATACCCTGTTTGCAGGTGTGGTGGATGTTGGCGGTGTGATGTTGCACGCGCTTTTCCCGCGGTCATACGCCGACACCAACCGCGCGGTGGATGATCTGGACCCTGCGCAGATTGACGGCACGCTGGCCATACCCCTGCGCCCAACGGTCAAAAGCCGCAGTGGCATAGGGTTGTGCTGGACGCGGGTGCCGCCAGATGGCGCGCCGATGTATGATCGCCCCCTGAGTGCGGAACAGGTGCAGCACCGCATCGACACTTATCACCAGCCCTATCAGCGCAAACTGCGCGCGCTTCTGGATGCGACCCACAGCCGCTGGGGGCAGGTCTGGCACGTCAACTGCCATTCCATGCCGCATCATGCCAGCGCCATGTCACCCGAACCGATGGGCACCAAGCGTGCTGATTTTGTTTTGGGCGACCGCGATGGCACGGCATGCGCGCCTGCGCTTACACAAACCATCCATGATTTTCTGGTCGCGCGGGGCGTGTCGGTGGGCATTAACGATCCGTATAAAGGGATGGAGCTGGTGCGCGCGAACGGGAACCCGGCCGCAAACCGTCATTCCATCCAGATAGAAATCAACCGCCGCCTGTATATGAATGAGGCCACACGCCAACCAAATGATGGATTTTCGTCCCTGCAAGTGATGTTGAATGACCTGTCAGTGCATCTGGCCGAATTTGCTGCTGACCAATCATAAAGGCCCAGAATATGACACTCTTTTCCTATCCCGTGGAACTGACCCCGCCCGATATCAGCGCATACGCGGCCGGAAATACCGGCACCCCCTATATCTGGACATTCGACAGCGGCCAGCCCGGCCCGCATGTCGCGGTAAGTGCGGTGGTGCATGGCAATGAACCTTGCGGTGCCATCGCGCTGGACTGGCTGTTCAAACATGATGTGCGCCCCCGGCAGGGCAGGCTGTCACTGGCTTTCATCAACACCGCCGCCTATCATGCGTTTGACGCGGCAAACCCCAATGCCAGCCGCTGGGTGGATGAGGATTTCAACCGCCTGTGGTCGGCGCAGGTTCTGGAAGATGCCAACCGCAAGCTGACGATTGAGTTGGCCCGCGCACGCGAAATTCGGCCCTGGCTGGACAGTGTTGATCTGTTGCTGGACATTCATTCCATGCAACACAAAACCGAACCGCTGACGATTGCCGGACCACTGGTCAAGGGGCGTGAACTGGCGCGCGCGGTTGGCACACCTGCCGTTGCAGTCAATGATCGCGGCCATGATGAAGGTGTGCGGATGCGCGATTATGCGGATTTCGCGGATGAGCATTCGCCACGCAATGCATTGCTGGTCGAATGCGGCCAGCACTGGGAACTGCCTGCCGCCGATATTGCGCTTGATACGACGCTTGCCTTTCTGGCCGCGACTGGCGTGGTGACACAGGAATTTGCGGCCACGCACCGCCCCTTACCTGTGCCTGATGCCATGCGATTCTATGAAGTGTCCGGCCCTGTGACGGTCGAAACCGATAATTTCCGTTTCGCAAGTGACTGGCGCGGGTTCGAGCATTTACCCCAAGGCAGCTTGATCGGCCATGACGGTGAGCGCGAAATTCGCGCGCCGCACCCGACCACGGTTCTGATCATGCCGTCAGAGCGGCTTTGGCCCGGCAAAACAGCCGTCCGGCTGGCGCAACCGGTCGAGTGAGGCGCGCGGGCGGGTGGTTGCGAGACGTACAAACCAGCCTGCATCGTAAAACGTAGCGGGATCACGTTGAAACATCCGGTCGGGTGGTGCTGGCCTTTTGCGGTCATTCACGCTTGGATACAGCCCGCGCCATCGGTGGGCCGGGGTCTGCCGATCCGACGTTGGTGAAGTTCACTTTATGCAAGCTGCATACCCCTTACGTCAAAGGCTTGGCGTGTCGCTGGCCAAATCGGCAGGCCGCGGGACGGCCCGCCGATGGCGCGGCGGCCTACGGCCTTTGCTCCGCGCCTTGGGGCAGTCGAATGACCGCTTCAGGCCATAATCCGACCCGCCATACGGTTGCACTTGGTGTAATCACGGCCCGGTGGCCAGCCGCCCAAGGCATCGTTCAGGCAGCATCCATGTGGCACTAGATTGCCTGTATGGGCCAATAATTACACATGCAAGTGAAGGTATGGCGCGCCCGAAAGGATTCGAACCTCTGACCCCCAGATTCGTAGTCTGGTGCTCTATCCAGCTGAGCTACGGGCGCGTTGGGGGCTAACTATCCGCCTGTTGCGGGCTTTGCAAGGGGGGCTTGCAAGTATTTTCACAAAATATCCGTCAATTTGAATTCGGCATCCAGATGCGGAATTCTGTCCCGTCTTCGTCCGAACGCGTCAGTTCCAACCGGCCGCCATGGCCGTGAACCAGCTCTGCCGAAATCGCCAGTCCCAGACCGACTCCGCCCTTGCGCACACCGCCCTGAAACGCCTCGAACAGGTGGTCGCGGGCGCGCGGCGGCAGGCCGGGGCCGCTGTCGCCCACGCGGATGCACACACCGTTCTGGCCATCAGACTTGCTGTCCTGCGCCGATATCTCAATCACGCCGGGCTGGCGGGTTGCTTCCAGTGCCTGCCGCGCATTGCGCACCAGATTGTGCAGCACACGAAACAACTGCTCTTCATCGGCGCGCAAATGCAGCGTGCCCGGAATATCGGCCAGAAATGTCACCTGCGCCCCTTCGGTCAGGGCAAGGCGCTCGCTCTCGATCACATCCTCGACCAGCGGGGCCAGTTGCACGCGTGTCAGGCGGGGCGGCGGCTCTTCGGCCTTGCCGAATGCAAGCGTGGCTTCACACAGGTTGATGGCACGCGACAATGACCCCACCAGTTTGGGGGCGGCGCGTTTTACGCTTGGGTCATCGCTGGCTTCCATGCGGTCGGCCAGCATTGATGCGGTTGTCAGCATGTTGCGCAGATCATGGCTGATGCGGGCCACTGACCCGCCAAGCTGGGCCAAGCGATCCTTTTGGCGCAAAAGCCCTGTCAGATCATTTTGCATCTTGTGCAGCGCTTCTTCCGCATCGCGCAATTCGCGGATGCTGGATTGCGGGGTGATGATGCGTGTCTGATCCTGCGGGGATTCGGCATAGACAGCCATCGACTGAATAACCCGGCGCATGGGTGTAACAACGAACCAGCGCACGGACAAAAACAGCAACAATGCCGTAAAAATGGAAATCGCCAGCGAAAGCAGCAAGATACGTTGGCCGTAATCCCATAATTCCTGATGCAGATCACGCGTGTCCAGCGCAATTTCAATCAGCAACCCGCCACGCTGCACAGGGTCGCCGATCACACGAATGATGCGTGTTTCGCGCGCGCCCAGTTCCTGAAATGCATCCCTGATCAGGGTGAACATGGTGCTTGTGCGCAGGTCATAGGTTGCATCGACAGGGCCAGGCAGGGGGGATGACAGGACCAGTTCGCGCACTTCGTCGCGGCGCAGAACGACGTTGAAAACGCCTGCGTTTTCAAGAAGTTCTCCGGCCAGCTCCCCCGCAATGGACCCGTCGGACGCCAGCAGCGCCAGCGATGCGATCTGTGCGCGTTCCAGCCGCGCAAGCAGGTATTCCTCGCGGTAGCGGGCCACCGATGGCGCAAAAATCAGCACCTCTGCCAGCATCACGAAGATAACGGCAAGCAACAGGAACCGACCCGACAGCGTGTTGACGAACATGCTCCCTCATGCGCGCGCCGATTCTTAGGGCAGCCATCTCTGCACCATTCTGACGACGCGCTTTATCATAGGGTTATCAAATAGCTTGGGCGAAAAATAGGCCCCAGCCGCACGTTTGCCGATTTCCGCCAATGTCGGGTATGGCAGCACTGTCGCGGCAATCGCGCCAAGTTTCAGGTTATTGGCAATCGCCAGCGCAAACGGGGCGATCAACTCGCCCGCTTGCGCGCCTGCCAGCGTGACACCAACAGGCCGCCCGCGCGCGACCATCAGCTTGATGAACCCGTCGGTGCGCCCGTCGGCCTGCGCGCGGTCAATCTGGTCATACCCGATGCGCTGCACGCTAAGTTGTCCGCCATATTTCTGGCGGGCCTGCACTTCGGTCAGGCCAATCTGGGCCAGTTCGGGGTCGGTATAGGTGACGCGCGGGATATGGTCGTGCCGCGCCCTGACCGGCAGGGAAAACAGGATGGACCGGATAACAAGGCCCGCGTGATAGCCCGCCAGATGGGTAAATTGCCCATGCCCCGCCACATCGCCAATGGCAAAGACGCGGCGGTTCTTGCTGCGCAGATCGGCCCCCACCTTGATGCCGTTGCGGTCATGGGCAATGCCTGCTGCATCCAGATTCAAACGCTCCAGATTGGGTTTGCGCCCGACGGCTACTAGCAGATGCGTGCCTGCGAATATGGTGCCGCCCTTGACCTGCACCTCTATTGCGCCGACGCGGCCTGAAACCTTCTCGACCTGCGCGTGTTCGATGATTTCAACGCCTTCATGGCGCAACTGTGCGACGACAGTTTCTGCCGCGTCGGAGTCTTCGCGCCCCAGCGCGGATGCGCCTTCAATCACGGTGACCCTTGCGCCAAGCCTGCGATGGGCCTGCGCCATTTCCAGCCCGATTGGCCCTGCACCGATAATCAGCAGGTGGCCGGGGCAATCGTGTTGCGTGAACAGGGTTTCATTGGTCATAAACGGCACGCTGTCCAGACCGGGGATCGGGGGCACCAGCGGGCTTGATCCGGTGGCAATGACGAAACGGCGCGCACGGATGGTGGTGCCGTTCACGTTGACCGTGTGGGGGGTGGTAAACTGCGCGTAGCCTTGAATGACCTGCACGCCCAGCCCTTCGAACCGGTCAACAGAATCATGCGGTTCAATCCTGGCGATGGTGGCATTCACATGGTCCATCGCTGCGCGGAAATCCTGCGGTTTTGCGCCCCCGCGGGCCTTGGCGGCCTTGGCCTGTGCCAGCAGCGCCTTGGACGGGACACAGCCATAATTCAGGCAATCCCCACCCATTTTATGGCCTTCGATCAGGATAACGCGCGCGCCCATCTGCACAGCCCCTGCGGCCACGGACAGCCCGCCGGACCCTGCGCCGATGATACAAATGTCGGTGGTCAGATCGTTCATAACGGGGCTTCCTTTTTGCGCAGCGCTTTAATGACAACAGGTAACGCGGAAAGTGCCGCCAGCGCCAGCAGCGGGCCAAGGATGTGGGGTTCGAAGATGATTCCCATATTCGGCGTTTCATCGCGGGCAAACACTTCGCCCAGACCGGCGCCAACCCATGTGTAGACAAAGCCCCCCGGCAATATGCCAAAGAAGGTCGTGGCCGCAAAGACAGACAGGCGCACGCCGATCAGGGCAGGAATGACATTCATGACAAAAAACGGCAGCACCGGCATAAGCCGCAGGGAAAACAGCACAGGCGCTTCATTTTCACGGATGGCGGATGTCAGGCGTTTCATCCGCCCGTCACTGGCATCAATTTTTGCGGCCATGGCACGCCCGAACCCTGCGCGCACGGCCAGAAATATTAGCACAGCCCCGATTGTCGCAGCCATGACATTGAACAGCGCACCCGGAAACAGCCCGAACAAAAAGCCCCCCGTCAGGGTGGCAGCCGTCGCGCCGGGCAGCGAAAACGCAACGATTGCGATATAGGCCACGACAAATATCGCAGCCGTCAGCGTGTAATGCGCATCACGAAACCCCACCAAAGCGTCGCGGTTGTCGCGCAGCGCGTCGAACCCCAGATAATCGCGCAGCAGGATTGCGCCGATGATTGCGATACAGACGATAAGCAAAAGTGGCAGGCGCTGGCGCCATCGTGACGACGGCAATGGGGCAGAGTTGCTCACGTGGCGATCCTTCGTTGGTGTTGTCCTTAACCTTCGTATCAGATGGCGCAATTGTTTCGTGCGCGATAGCATGATCACAACAGGTTGATCGCCCGCGAGTATATTCGTGCAAATATTACAGACCGATGTGATTTTTGCCAAATTCAACTTGAAACCGTGCAATTGCGAATTGACTTGCGCGGTTTGGGGCCGTATCTGGCGGGTCTGTAATTGGATGGGTGGCCGAATCCGAAGGGGTTGCGGTTGCCGGAATGAAGGAACGGAGCGATGAAACGCACCTATCAGCCCAGCAATCTGGTCCGCAAGCGCCGTCACGGTTTCCGTGCACGCATGGCGACCAAAGCAGGCCGCAAGATTCTGAACGCACGTCGTCGTATGGGCCGCAAGAAACTGTCGGCCTAAGGTATTGGGCCCGAGGTTTCGGGCCGGAAGGGACCATGATGGCACCGCCGAAAGCAGATGTGGCTGGGCAAATCGCCTGCGCTGCGGATGCGTCGGCGGTTTTATCATATGCAAAACCCGATATTCTGAAGCGGCGCGCTGATTTCTTGCGCGTGGCTAAAGGCAAACGCATGCCGTGTCCTGCATTTCTGGTGCAGGCCCGTGCGCGTGGCGATGAAAGCCCCTTTCGCGTTGGGTTCACCTGCTCCAAGAAAGTGGGCAATGCCGTTATGCGCAACCGTGCCAAACGCCGTTTGCGTGAAATCGCGCGCATTGTGATGGCGGGGCAGGGGCAGGCAGGCTGGGATTATGTTCTGGTCGGCAGGCCCGATGCGACGGTCAGCCGCGACTTTGGCGCCATGTGCGCTGATCTGGAACATGTATTGCAAAAGCTGCACGGATCAGGGCAATGACCCCGCTGGCATGGGTCTTTTCGCTGCCGGTGCGGTTTTACCGCGTCGTGTTCAGTCCGTGGGTCGGGCATGGCTGCCGCTTTCAGCCCACCTGTTCTGCCTATGCGCTGGAAGCGCTGGAACGTCACGGTGCGATCAAGGGCGCGTGGCTTACGATGCGGCGCATCGGGCGGTGCCATCCATTGGGGGGGGCGGGCTATGACCCCGTGCCGGGCGCGGATGCCGATCATGATGCAAAACAGCATCGCTGATTTTGCAGTGCGCCGGGTTTTATGGCATAGGCATATAATCAAGGATGGTTCCCCGAATGCTTGACGAAACTGCTGATCTTCCGCTTATCCTGCAAGGCGCCCCTGACACGACCGAATTTCGCAAGCTGCGAAAGCGCATCATCCGCGAAACCCGCGCCGTGATCGAGCAGTATGGCATGATAGAGCAGGGCGCGCGCTGGCTGGTTTGCCTGTCGGGCGGAAAAGACAGCTACACATTGCTGGCGGCATTGATCGAGTTGAAATGGCGCGGGCTGTTGCCGGTGGAGATTCTGGCCTGCAATCTGGATCAGGGCCAGCCGAACTTTCCGGCGACGGTGCTGCCCGAATTCCTGACACGGATGCAGATCGCGCACCGAATCGAATACAGGGACACCTATTCCATTGTTGTGGACAAGGTGCCGCAAGGGCGCACCTATTGCGCGCTGTGTTCGCGGTTGCGGCGCGGCAACCTGTATCGCATTGCCCGCGAAGAAGGGTGCAGCGCTGTGGTGCTGGGCCATCACCGTGATGATCTGCTGGAAACCTTTTTCATGAACCTGTTTCACGGCGGGCGTATGGCGACCATGCCGCCGAAACTGCTGAATGAAGACGGGGATATGTTTGTCTACCGCCCACTTGCTTTTGTGCCAGAAGACGATTGTGACCGGTTTGCGCGGGCCATGAATTTTCCCATCATTCCCTGTGATCTGTGCGGGTCGCAAGAAGGGTTGCAACGCATGCAGGTCAAGGCGTTGCTGGATGAATGGGAAAAGCGCAGTCCGGGGCGACGGAATGTCATGTTCCGTGCCTTGATGAATGTGCGTCCATCGCATATGCCGGACCCACAGCTTTTCGATTTTCTGGCCCTTGCGCGCGGGGCCAAACCACCGCCCGACCCGAATGCGCCCCCTGATCTGACCTTGTGACAGGATAAAACAGGGAAAACCGCTTGACCTTTGCCCAGTGCTTCTGTTGAACCGGGCGCGACCCATTATGTGACAGGAAACGGCCTTTTCATGGACGAACAGAACCGCAATCTGCTTTTGGCCTTTGCTCTCAGCCTGTTTGTGCTGGTTGTCTGGATGTGGATGTTCCCACCGCCCGAACCCGCGCCGCAGGACGCCGCCGATGTGGCTGAACTGCCCCTTGCCGAAGGCGAGCAGGCGCCCGCCATGGTCGAAGGGCTTGACAGTGACGGGCTGCCGGAATTGCCGCGTATCGACATCGATACCCCGCGTCTGGTCGGCACGATCAACCTGCGTGGTGGCCGCATCGACGATCTGGCATTGCGCGATTACCGTGAAACGGTCGATGCCGATTCCGACATTGTGCATTTGCTGACCCCCGAAGGTTCGCGCGAGGCGTTTTACGCGCTGCATGGCTGGCGGCCGGGCCGTGATATGGGCTGGGATGATGTGCCGGGTGCCAGCACTGCCTGGGAACTGGTGGACGGCACGCGCCTTGCACCGGGCGCGCCGGTGATGCTCGCCTGGACCAACGATCAGGGCGTGCGGTTCACACAACGCTATGATGTGGACGAAAATTTCATGTTCACCATCACGCAAGGTGTTGAAAATGCAGGTGATGTTACGGCGCGAGTTGCGCCCTATGGCTTGCTTTCGCGCCATGGCGAACCGTCCGATCTGGAAAATTTCTTCATCAGCCATGAAGGGTTCATCGAAGTTGCCGATGGCAAGCTGAATGAAGACAAATACAAGGCCATTCGTGACCTGCGTGTTCATGAACGCGAGAATACGAATGCGCGTGTGACCGAAGTTGCTGAAAACGGCTGGCTGGGCATCAGTGACAAATACTGGATGGCGATGCTTATTCCCGAACCGGGGCAGGCGTTTTCAGCCGTGTCACGGTTTATCCCGTCGCGTGATGTTTATCAGACCCGCGCCGACCTGCCGACACTGGTTGTCGGTCCGGGCGAAAGCGAACAGGTCCAGACGATGTTCTTTGCCGGTGCCAAGGAATGGAGCATCATCCGCGCCTATGAACGTGAACTGGGGATTGACCGGTTCATTGACGCGATTGACTGGGGCTGGTTTTTCTTTCTGACCAAACCCATCTTTGCGACGCTCTATTTCATCAATGGAATCATCGGCAATATGGGGTGGTCCATCATTACCCTGACGCTGCTGATCAAGGCCGTGTTGCTGCCGCTGGCGTGGAAATCCTATGTCAGCATGGCCAAGATGAAGGAGCTTCAGCCCGAAATGATGGCGCTGAAGGAACGCGCGGGCGATGACCGCCAGATGATGCAGCAGGAAATGATGAAGCTGTATAAGGAAAAGAAGGTAAACCCCGCTGCGGGCTGCCTGCCGATCCTGTTGCAGATTCCGATCTTCTTCTCGCTGTACAAGGTTATTTTCGTCACGATCGACTTGCGCCATGCGGAATGGTTTGGCGTGTTCAACGATCTGTCTGCGCCTGACCCCACATCCATCATGAACCTGTTCGGGTTGCTGCCTTGGGCGGCACCGCACCCCGAAAGCATTCTGGCGATGGTGTTCATCGGTATTCTGCCCATCTTGCTGGGTGTGTCGATGTGGTTGCAGATGAAACTGAACCCTACACCCACCGAACCCATCCAGCAGGCCGTGATGACATGGATGCCGTGGATTTTCATGTTCATGCTGGGCTGGTTCGCATCGGGTCTGGTTCTTTACTGGATCGCGAACAACGTTATCACCTTTACGCAGCAATATTCCATCATGGCGATGAATGGCAGCAGGCCGGACCTTCTGGGCAATATTGGCGTGAAAAAGAAGAAGAAGGGCTAGGCACATGGGGTGGCGGCTGGCGCATATTTTCCGCCATCCCATCAAGGCGCATGGTCGGCAAGAGCTGGCACATGTCGCCCTGAGCGAGGGGCGTTGCCTGCCCTTTGACCGCCATTGGGCTGTGGCCCATGAAGCGGCCAGATTGCGCGACGGCTGGAACCCGTGCATGAATTTCACGCGCGGCGCGAAAACCCCCGCATTGCAGGCAATTTCCGCGCAGGTGGATGACGGGACGGGCCAGATTACCCTGACCCATCCGGCACGCCCGCCCCTGACATTTGCGCCAGATACCGCACAAGGGCAGGCGGATTTCCTGAACTGGGTTGCGCCGCTGATGGCGGGCGGGCGCGCACAGCCGGTGCGGCTGGTCACCGCAGGGCGGGGCATGACGGACACGGATTTCGAATCCGTATCCATCCTGAACCTTGCGTCAAACCGTGTGCTGGGCAAACGTCTGGGTCGTGATCTGGGGCTTGACCGCTGGCGCGGCAATCTGTGGTTGGACGGGCTTGCCCCATGGGAAGAATTTGATCTTCTGGGCCGCGAACTGGCGATTGGTGACGCGCGGCTGAAAATTGTCGAACGTATCACCCGGTGTCGCGCGACAATGGTGGATTGCGCCACGGGCCGGATCGATGTTGATACGCTTGCGGAACTGGACGCAGGCTATGGCCACACAGATTTTGGCGTCTACGCCATTGTCACGCGCGGCGGCACCATCCGCACGGGCGACACACCGGAGCTTTGCGCATGACACAACTGCCTTTTCCCATTTCCGAAGACCCGACCCCTGAGGCCGCCGAGCGCGGGCGCAAACTGATGACCGGTCAGGTGGAATTCCTCAAAGGCGTGGTTGCCATGGACGGGCTGCCGCCTGCGGACAGGATGGAAGTGTGCTTTGCAGGCCGGTCCAACGTGGGCAAATCAAGCCTGATCAATGCGCTGACGGGGCGCAAGGCGATTGCGCGCACGTCCAACACGCCCGGCCGGACGCAGGAAATCAACTATTTCACCGTTGCGGACAGTCATTATCTGGTGGATTTGCCCGGCTATGGTTTTGCCAAAGCCCCCATTCCCATTGTGGAACGCTGGCAGCGCTTGCTGAAAGCCTATCTGTCGGGGCGGGCTACATTGCGACGGGCGTTCTTGCTGGTGGATATGCGCCACGGGGTTAAGCCGGTCGATGCGGAAATCATGAAACTTCTGAACAGTTCCGCAGTCACCTTTCAGGTGGTGCTGACCAAGGCTGACAAGCTGGGCAGTGCAGCACGGGACCAGACATTGGAACAGGTGCGCAGCGCGCTTGCTAAACATCCCGCCGCATATCCGGAGATTATTGTGACCTCCTCCGAGACGGGGGGCGGTATTCCCACTTTGCGCGCGATTATCGCGGACCTGACTTAACATGAAGAAGCAACGCCCCATGACACAGGATTGGTTTACCACCGCCCGGACCCTGTCCGAGGCCCTACCGTATTTGCAGCGCTATTCCGGCGCAATCGTCGTCATCAAATTTGGCGGCCACGCCATGGGCGATGCCGACGAGATGGCGTCTTTCGCGCGCGATGTGGTGCTGATGCGTCAGGTCGGCGTGAACCCCGTCATCGTGCATGGTGGCGGCCCGATGATTAACGAAATGCTGCAAAAGCTGGACATCCAGTCCGAATTCGTGCGCGGCAAGCGTGTGACCGATGCGGCCACCATGAATGTGGTTGAAATGGTGCTGTCAGGGTCTGTGAACAAACGCATTGTGCAGGCCATCCAGCTGGAAGGTGGCAAGGCTGTCGGGCTGTCGGGCAAGGATGGGGGCATGGTCACCTGCGAACCTGACGACCCGGAACTGGGGCTTGTGGGCCGCCCGTCAAGCATTAACACCGAATTGCTGCATCATCTGTTCACGGGCGGGTTTATTCCGGTCATAGCGCCGCTGGGCATGGGGTTGCAGGGCGAGACATACAACATCAACGGCGACACCGCCGCAGGGGCCATTGCCGCCGCGCTGAAGGCCGACCGCCTGCTGCTGCTGACGGATGTGTCGGGCGTGAAGAACGAGCACGGTGATGTGGTGACACAGCTTAGCCCCGTGCATGTCCGCGAGTTGACCGAAAAGGGCGTGATTGCGGGCGGCATGATTCCGAAAACGCAAACCGCCCTTGATGCCATTGACGGGGGCGTGCGTGCTGTGGTCATCCTTGACGGGCGCGCACCCAATGCGTGCCTGCTGGAATTGTTCACCGATCACGGCGCAGGCAGTATCATCCGCGAGTCCGTGCCATTGGCCCAAACACAGGGATGACGCATGCCGCAGGTGCTGGGGCGCATTGCTGATCTGGCGCAGGCACATGCACTTGCTGTCATGGGCAGTGTCGGGCGCGATCAGGCAGATTTGCCGGATGGCGTGCAGACACTGGTTCTGCTTGGCCCGCATGAGCCGGGCTTTTGGAAAACCTTCTCTGCCAGCCCCGAATATATGGACAGTGCCCCAGACCCCATGGACCGTTGGTCGCGCCGTGTCATTGATGCGATGGCGCGGCAGCTGGGGGCGCGCGCAATCTATCCGTTTGGCGTCCGGCCGCCGCACCCTTTCTACAGTTGGGCGCTGGCAACGGGCCGCGTCTGGTCGTCGCCCGTGCAATTTCTGGTGCATGACACGGCAGGGCTTTGGGCGTCTTTTCGCGGGGCCTTGGGGTTCGCTGACATGTTGGACCAGCCCGCGCGCCCCGCAGCCCCCCCCTGCACAGGCTGCGCGCAGCCCTGCACCACGGCCTGCCCTGTGGGCGCATTGACACCGCAAGGCTATGATGTGCCCGCCTGCCATGCGTTCCTTGACAGTGCGGACGGTCAGCGCTGCATGTCGGGGGGCTGCGCTGTGCGGGCCGCCTGTCCGGTGTCGCGCGCCTTTGGCAGGCACCCCGACCAATCTGCATTCCATATGAGGCAGTTTCACCCATGACCCTACGCCTGATCCTGACACGCCACGCGAAATCCGACTGGGACAACCCGCTGGATTCGGATCATATGCGTCCGCTAAACCCGCGCGGGCAACGTGCGGCCCCCGCGATCGGGCGCTGGCTGGTGCGCAATGATTATCTGCCGCAGCAAGCGCTGGTGTCGGATGCGACACGCACGCGCCAGACATGGGAACGCCTGG
This sequence comes from Paracoccaceae bacterium, assembly GCA_020832445.1. GTDB lineage: Bacteria > Pseudomonadota > Alphaproteobacteria > Rhodobacterales > Rhodobacteraceae > Roseinatronobacter. The sequence continues at coordinate 55,016 of JAFIEO010000022.1, read as the reverse complement.
CGGCCGAATTTCCCGTAGCCGTGCCCGCGCAGTTTGACGCGGCGCTGTATCATGCAGGGCCGGAAGTGATGATGCGCGTCTTGCGCACGGCGCGCGCGCAAACGGTCATCATGATCGGGCATAATCCGGGCATTGCGGCGTTCGCGCGTATGTTGCTTCGCGTGCCCCCGACCCACCCGGATTTTGGCCGCTATCCGACCTGTTCAACGCTTGTTGCTGAATTTGACGCGTCCGATTGGGGCGCTGTGGGGTATGGCAGCGGGCAGGCAGTGGCGTTCATTGTGCCGCGCGATCTGGATCAGGCGGACTGAAGCGCAAAATAGAAGCGTGCGGCGTCCAGAAATGCGCGCTCGCGGCCTGCGGCCAGCCTTTCGGCGTCTTCATCGCTGCCCCATTGCTGTATCTGCCAATCCTCGTCCACGCGGGATGCGGTCCATAAGTCCTGTGGGGGGGCGAATTGGTCGAGTGTTGCCAGACCAATAATCAACGATCCCGACATTGACACCAGATCATGAAAGGCCGTCAGTTCGAACGCATCAAGGCGTTCTACATCTTTGCGCATGCTGGCCAGTAGTGCCGCCGGTTGCGGGGCGTGGATCACACCGACATAGGTGGCCGGTCTTATCCCGTAGCGATGCGCGGCCCAGTCCAGCAACGGGTCCCATGCCTGCGCCTCGCGTGCGACCAGTTCCTGCGGGGCTTGCGCACGGTAACAGGTCAGGTCACTGTCGCCATAATCGGCGATCATCGCGGTCACTTCGGTTTTCTGGCCACGCACCTTGTCGATTGCGGCATTGGCTGCGCGTGTGGCTGGCATTGTTTCGGGGTTTATGACATCGCCCTGTGCGCGCCATTCGTCCGCGATCAGGTTCGCGAAAGCACGCGTCGGCACCAGCAGCGGTGCCTTGGCCGGTGTTTTCAGGGAACGCCCGTCCAGCGTGACAGTGAAGCCGCCCTCTGCCGCCTCGACTACGGCGTCCGTCCAGAAACGTTTCTTGACCCAACCGCTCATGCCTGCCCCGCTGCCCAGATGCGCCCCAAGGCCGCGGGCAGGGCCGCAAAATCATCTATGACATCTGGACCCAATGCCTCCGCAGGGTGATAGCCCCAACTGACGCCAAGCGCATGTATTCCCGCCGCGCGCGCCATGTCCATATCATAGGTGGTGTCGCCCACCATGACCGCATGCGCGGGTGCAATGCCGGTTTCGCGCAGACAGGCATGGATCATCGCGGGATGCGGTTTTGACGGGTGGTCATCGGACACCTGCATCGTGGCAAACCGTCCTGCCCAACCGTGCGCGGCAACCAGATGGTCCAGCCCGCGCCGCGACTTTCCGGTTGCGATGCCAAGCACCAGATCGCTTTGCATCGCCAGCCCGGCCAACACGTCCGCTGCACCGGTATATAGAGGGGACAGATCTTGCGCGCGCAAGGATGCAAACGCGTCCTTATAGGCGACAACCAGCTTCAAGTGTTCTGCCGGGTCCAGTTCCGGCGCCAGCCGTGCCATTGCGACAGGCAGTGACAGCCCCACGATGGACAGAACCTGCGCGCGCGCCGGCAGGTCATGTCCAATTGTGCCAAATGCCAGTTCCATGGCCGCCAGAATATGGCCCTGACTGTCCACAAGCGTGCCATCCACATCGAAAATGACAAGGCGTCGGGTCATGTTTCATCCTCGAACGGGTTGGCTGGTACATCGCGTGCATTCCAGCCAAACAGTTTCCAGCTTTGTTCCATATGGTCTGGCAACGGGGCGGTCAGGTCCAGCAGATTGTTGGTAACCGGATGCATGATCCGCAAGGACCGCGCATGCAGATGCAGCTTGCGGCTGACCGCGCCGCCGATACCTGCGCCCCAGCCATCGCCCAGATTTTCCTGCGCAGACCCGCCATATTTGCCATCGCCCATGATGGGATGGCCAATTTCTGCCATATGTGCGCGCAACTGGTGGGTGCGGCCCGTGATGGGCGACAGTGCCATCCATGCCGCACGCCCCGCCAGCCGTTCCAGAACCGCGAATTCGGTCATGGCACGTTTCGCGCCTTCGGTCTGGTCCACTTCGGCGGGGTGGATGCAGCGCATTTTCTCGCCTGCACCGCGCCCGCCGGTTTTCAACAAGCCGTAACGGATTGTGCCCTTGGCAGGCTGGGGAACACCCGCGACCAGCGCCCAGTATATCTTGCGCGCTTCACGGTGGCGAAAGGCTTCGGCCAGACGGCGGGCCACGCGCGGGGTGCGCGCCAGCAGCAGCACCCCCGACGTGTCCTTGTCCAGCCTGTGCACCAGAACGGGGCGTTCCTTGAACCCGAAGGTCAATGCCTCGGTCAGCCCGTCGACATGGCGCGCGCCCTGTCCGCTGCCGCCCTGACTGGGCAGACCGGCAGGCTTGTTCAGCGCGATGATATGGGCATCTTTCCAAAGAACGGCGCGCTGGATCATCTCGGCATCGGCGGGCGATATGCCTGTTTTCGGTGTGGGGGGGGCTGCGGGTGTGTCGGGCAGGGGCGGGATGCGCACGGTCTGGCCAGCCTCGATGCGGCTGGACGCCTTGACCCGCCCGCCATCAACGCGGATTTCGCCCTTGCGGCAGGCTTTCTCGATCAGGATTTGTGTGATCTGCGGGAATTGCCGCTTCAGCCAGCGATCCAGCCTTTGCCCGCCATCTTCCGGCCCCACCTGTCGTGTTTGCACTGCGCTCATGATCTGTTCCTTGTGTGTGGCCCTTCCTTTTCCTGCCCGTGGCCTGTTGTCAACCGATTGCCCTGCGCGCGGCCCCCCTGACGTGCGGATCAGCGCGGCATCTTGCCAAAACACACGCAGGGCAACAGGCTATTGCGCGCGTTTTGCGCGCAATTTGGCGAACCATGCCACACGCTTGGACAATTCGCGTTCAAAGCCGCGTTCGGCGGGGTGATACAGCACCGGGCGTTTCACCCCTTCGGGGAAGTAATCCTGCCCTGAAAACCCGTCCTCGGCATCGTGATCATAGGCATAGCCTTCGCCATAGCCCTGATCTTTCATCAGCTTGGTCGGCGCGTTTAGAATGTGTTTGGGCGGCACGGTTGATCCGGTTTTCTTGGCCAGTGCCAGCGCCCCTTTCCATGCCACATAGCCTGCGTTCGATTTGGGGGCGAGCGCCAGATAGATGACCGCCTGCGCCAGTGCCAGATCGCCTTCGGGGCTGCCCAGCCGTTCATAGCTTTGCCATGCTTCAAGGCAGATCTGCTGCGCCTGCGGGTCGGCAAGGCCAATATCCTCGACCGCCATGCGTGCCAGGCGGCGGGCCAGGTAGCGCGGGTCTTCGCCGCCATCGATCATGCGCGCGAACCAATACAGCGCCGCGTCAGGGTCCGACCCGCGCACGGATTTATGCAGCGCCGATATCAAGTTGTAATGCGCATCACCGCCCTTGTCATATTGCGCCGCGCGCCGCATCAGGCGCTGCGCAAGGGCGTGGGTGTCCAGTTTCCCCGTCACCTTCCAGCCCATGACCTGTTCGATCAGGTTCAAAAGCGCGCGGCCATCCCCGTCGGCCATTTCCAACAACGCCTCGCGGGCGGGGCCGGTCAGGGGCAGGGGGCGTGCCAGTTCCTGTTCCGCGTGCTGGGCCAGACGTTCCAGCGCAGCCAGTGTCAGGCGTTCCAGAACAATAACCTGCGCGCGCGACAACAACGCGGCGTTCAGTTCAAAAGACGGGTTTTCCGTCGTGGCCCCCACCAAAGTGATGGTGCCATCTTCCATATGGGGCAGAAAGCTGTCTTGTTGGGATTTGTTGAAACGGTGGATTTCGTCCACAAACAGCAATGTGCCGCGCCCGTTCTGGCGGCGCATCTTGGCCTGCTCGAACACTTTACGCAGATCAGGCACGCCGGTAAAAATGGCGCTGATCTGGATGAAATGCATGTCGGTCTGATGGGCCAGCAGGCGCGCAATCGTGGTTTTACCCACACCGGGCGGCCCCCACAGCACCAGGGACGCCAGTTGCCCGCTGGCAAGCATTGCCCCCAACGGGCCGTCTGGTCCCAATGCCTTGTCCTGACCGATAACCTGTGTCAGATCGGCAGGCCGCAGCCGGTCTGCCAACGGGCGGTTGGCGCTGGGCGGGGCTGCATCGTCGGATGTGTCAAACAGATCAGGCATAGCCACAGGCTACGCCCATGCATGCGCCAGTAAAAGGGCGAAATACTGTCATATCCGGAACCGCAGAGAAACCCGCCTGCCATCGCGCAAGACGTCGATATGCCAGTTCCGCGACTGGCTGCCACTCAGGCGCAGCACGTCATCGGTGGTGCGCACATCTTCACCATTGATGGCCAGCAAAATATCGCCTGTGCGCAATCCTGTGCGGGCGGCAAAATCCTGAACGCTGGTTGCCAGCACACCTTCTGCGCTTGGCGACAGGTTGAATTCCGCGATAACGCCGGGATTGATGCGCGCGACCGACAAGCCGCGCAGCGCGGAACGCCCGTCAACACTGCGCGCCTGACGGTCCGGTGTTTCCGGCGGGGCTATCAGGTTCATGCGTGTCGTGCGTATGTCATCGCCGTGCCGGTAGGTCAGCTGGGATGATGATCCGATACCCTGACTGGCCAGCCGGAACATCATTTCCGGTGCCGAATTGACCGCCGCGCCATCCACGCTCAGGACAATATCGCCACGTTGCAGGCCCGCTTCAGACAACGGGCTGTCAGGGTGCAGGTCCAGCAAGATGACACCTTCGGGGATGGGCTGGTCAAAGGCTTGCGCAAGGGAGGCATCGACCGCCTGCGCGGTGACACCAGCCCATGGGCGCTGAAACCGTGTCTGCCCGTCGCGCGCCTGTTCCACCACTTGCGCCACCAGATTGGCAGGAATGGCGAAGCCAATTCCATGCGATGCGCCAGAGCGTGTGATGATTGCTGTATTCACGCCCACCAGCCGCCCTTGCATATCTACCAGTGCGCCGCCTGAATTGCCGGGGTTGATGGGGGCATCCGTCTGGATGAAATAGCCGCGCCCAGACCCCACCGCGATGCCAGAGCGTGCAAGGCCGGATATTATGCCGCTGGACACGGTTTGCCCCACCCCGAACGGGTTGCCAATGGCCAGCACCAGCTCGCCCACCTCAACCTGATCGGAATCGGCAAATTCCAGAACTGACAAATCGGACGCGTTGCGCAGCTTCAGAATGGCAAGGTCGCTTTCTTCATCGGTCAGGACAATATCTGCATCATATTCACGCCGGTCATTCAGCACGACACGAATTTCGGTCGCATTGCCCACAACATGGAAGTTGGACACAACAATCCCGTCGTCAGACACGATGACCCCTGACCCGAGCGAGTCCTGCACGCGTGGTGTGATCTGACCGAAATCACGGAACAAATTTCCGAAAAACGGATCATCGGCAAAGGGGCTTTGGCGCTGCGCGACAATGCGCTGGGCATAAATATTGACAACGGCAGGGGCGGCATGACGCACAACAGGTGCAAAGCTAAGCTGCACCTGACCCAATGTTTCGGGCACGGATTGCGACGACGCAGCCGCAGGAAATATTGCTGCGCAAACCATCGCAAGCACAACTACAAGACGCATAAACGCATTCCCTTTTCTGAACCGGCATTTCCTATGATATAGGTATCCGCCCGCAGACAATTCAACGCAAAAAGCCCGCACATCCGGTGCGGGCTTTTTCATAAGTCACGCTGCGCGGGGCGCAGGCTTATTCTTCGGTCGCGTCCTCGGCTTCCAGACGGGCCAGATCGGCTGCGCCTTTTGCGGAAACGTCACGTTCGACGAATTCGATGATCGCCATGGGCGCCATGTCACCATAGCGGAAACCGGCTTTCATGATACGGACATAGCCGCCCTGACGGTCCTTGTAACGCGGGCCAAGAATTTCGAACAGCTTGGCAACATGCATGTCCTGCTTCAGCTGCGATGCGGCCTGACGACGCGCATGCAGGTCGCCGCGCTTGGCCAGCGTGATCAGTTTTTCGATGATCGGGCGCAGTTCCTTGGCTTTGGGCAGGGTGGTTTTGATCTGCTCATGTTCAATGAGCGAGCCTGACATATTCGCAAACAGCGCCTTGCGGTGCTCATGGGTGCGGTTCAGGCGGCGGTAACCTCTGGCGTGACGCATGTGATATCTCCTTTAACGTCGTCATTTTTACTTTGTCTGGCCGTGGATTGCGTGACCACGGCTCTCCTTGGGGCTTTTGGCCCAGGTGGCGTAGGGCGCGCGCAAATGCACGCGCCCTACGCTTTTTCTTGAAGGCGGGGCGCCTAGATGCCCCACCCCTCAGAACTGGTCTTCAAACCGTTTGGCCAGTTCGTCAATATTCTCAGGCGGCCATTCTTCTACATCCATACCCAGATGCAGGCCCATGCCCGACAAAACTTCCTTGATTTCGTTCAGCGACTTGCGCCCGAAATTCGGGGTGCGCAGCATCTCTGCCTCGGTCTTCTGGATCAGATCGCCGATATAAACGATATTGTCGTTTTTCAGGCAGTTGGCCGAACGGACAGACAGTTCCAGCTCGTCCACTTTCTTCAGCAGAAGCGGGTTGAACTCCAGTCCGTCATCGGCATCTTTCGCACCAGCGGCTTCGGGTTCGTCGAAGTTGACAAAGACCTGAAGCTGGTCTTGCAGAATACGCGCGGCATAAGCCACGGAATCTTCTGGTGTGACCGACCCGTCGGTTTCGATTTTCATCGTCAGTTTGTCATAGTCCAGAACCTGCCCTTCACGGGTAGGCTGAACTTCGTAGCTGACCTTGCGCACCGGCGAGAAGATCGCATCAATCGGGATAAGCCCGATTGGTGCATCTTCGGGGCGGTTCTTGTCGGCTGAAACATAGCCTTTGCCGGTGTTGATGGTCAGTTCCATGTAAACGGACGCGCCATCATCAAGGTGACAAATAACCAGTTCCTTGTTCAGAACCTCGATACCCGCGCTGGTGGTGATGTCGCCTGCGGTCACGATGCCCGGACCCTGTGCCGACAGCGACACGCGCTTTGGCCCTTCGACATCCATGCGCAACGCAACACTTTTCAAGTTCAGCACAATGTCGGTCACATCTTCGCGCACACCCGGCACGGACGAAAATTCGTGCAGGACATTGTCGATTTGGACAGATGTAATTGCAGCACCTTGCAGCGACGACATCAGCACGCGACGCAATGCATTGCCCAGCGTCAGACCAAAGCCGCGTTCCAGCGGTTCTGCGGTGACAGTTGCACTGCGGTTTGCATCTGCGCCTTGCTTGATATCAAGCTGCACAGGTTTTATGAGTTCTTGCCAATTTTTATGGATCATGGTCGCCTCCATTCCTGTCGCATTGCCATGACCCAGCAACACAACGCCCGAGGATCTATAATGACGTAATCGGGCCGCGCGGATATGCGCAGCCCGACCTGTAAATCTGCTGAATTAGACGCGGCGGCGCTTGGGTGGGCGGCAGCCGTTATGCGCCATTGGCGTGACATCACGAATAGATGTGATGTTGAAACCGGCAGCGGCCAGCGCACGCAGTGCCGATTCACGACCCGACCCTGGACCCTGAACTTCGACTTCCAAAGTTTTCACACCATGCTCTTGTGCTTTTTTGCCAGCATCTTCTGCGGCAAGCTGGGCGGCATAAGGTGTCGATTTACGCGACCCTTTGAACCCCATTGTGCCGGCAGAGGACCACGAAATCGCATTACCCTGAACGTCAGAGATCAGGATTTTCGTGTTGTTGAAGCTGGAATTCACATGTGCGACGCCAGCGGCAATATTCTTGCGGACCTTCCGCTTAACGCGGGTTTTATCACGAGCCATTTCTGAACCCTTCCCTTATTTCTTCTTGCCGGCAATAGCTTTTGCCGGACCTTTGCGCGTGCGCGCATTGGTGTGCGTGCGCTGACCGCGCACAGGGAGGTTGCGACGATGGCGCAGACCACGATAAGAGCCGATGTCCATCATGCGTTTGATGTTCATCTGAACTTCGCGGCGCAGGTCACCTTCAACAGTGAAATTCGCGTCAATATATTCACGAACTGCCAGAACTTCGGCGTCCGACAATTCATTGATACGACGTGAAGTGTCAATATTGACTGCTTCGCAGACTTGATGCGCGAATTTCGAACCGATGCCATGAATATAAGTCAGGGCGATGGGGACGCGCTTCCCCGTCGGGATGTTTACGCCAGCAATACGTGCCACGCGGGTCTTCCTTTCGTTGCGGTTCCGTAATCCCAGAACCTTTTTTCACAACACGGGGGCATGGCCCGCGTGCATTTTAAACAACACCGCGCCCCGAAACAGGGCGCGATTCTGCGTATGAGTGTGTCGCGTATGCGTTTTCGCGCCAAAGGTCAAGGCCAATGCAGCGACTGCCTATCGGCCAGTTCTGCGGCCCTGATGATCACGGTGTCAGGATGCTGGAAATCTTGGCGGAAACCGTGTCCATCTCGCCCATGCCATCGACGACTTCAAGCCGACCCTTGGCATGGTAATAGCCCAGCAGGGGGGAGGTCTGCTTGTAATAGGCCATCAGACGGGTGCGCAGCGCATCTTCGGTATCATCCGCGCGGCGCGTGAATTCGGTCCCGCCGCACACGTCACAAACGCCTGCCGTTTTCAGCGGGCGTGTGGTGTCGTGATACACCTCTCCGCAGGTTGCGCAGGTGAAGCGTCCGGTGATACGGGCCACCAAGGCATCATCATCCACGCGCATTTCGACAACATGATCGATGGCACTGCCTTTGGACGACATAAGCGCTTCCAACGCATCAGCTTGGGCCAATGTGCGTGGGAACCCGTCAAAGATGGCCCCCGCGCCACCCAGACTGTCCAGCTTCTCAGCGATCAGGCCAATGACGATTTCATCTGTGACCAGTTCGCCGCGGGCCATCACATCGGCAACCAGATTGCCCATTTCCGTGCCCGAAGTCTTGGCCTCGCGCAGCATGTCGCCGGTGGACAGCTGCACCATGCCACGCTCCGTCACAAGGCGTTTCGCTTGAGTGCCTTTGCCCGCACCCGGTGGGCCGATCAGTATGATATTCATCGCCGCGCCGGTGCCTTCGGTTTACCATTGGTGCCGCGACGCTTGCCCTTGCCGCGAAGCTGTGATTTTTCCAGCAGCCCCTCATATTGATGGGCAAGAAGGTGCGACTGGACGCGGTTGATTGTGTCCATAGTGACCGACACAACAATCAAAACAGATGTCCCGCCAAAATAGAACGGAATGGCCAGTTGCCCGCGCAGGATTTCCGGCAGCAAGCACACCGCCGCCAGATAGATCGCGCCCACTGTGACAAGGCGTGTGACCACATAATCCAGATAATCCTGCGTGCGTTTCCCCGGACGAATACCCGGAATAAACCCGTTCTGGTTCTTCAGGTTGTCGGCCACGTCTTCGGTCTTGAACGACACGTTTTGTGTGTAAAAGAACGTGAAGAAGATGATCATCGCGGTGAAGAACATCAGATATGCAGGCTGGCCGGGGCCGAAATAGGCCAGCACCGTGGCCATCAATTCACTTTGCGAATTGCCCGAGAATGTGGCGACAGTGGTGGGCAGCAGCAACAAGGAGGATGCAAAGATTGCGGGAATCACGTTTGCGGGGTTCACCTTGATGGGCAGGTGGGATTGCCCGCCGTCAAACACCTTCATCCCGACCTGACGGCGCGGATACTGGATGGTGATCTTGCGGATTGCGCGTTCCATGAACACGACAAACGCAATGACCGCGATAATCATGATAACCACACCGACAATCACCGCAGGCGAAATGTCACCCGAACGGCCCTGACTTAGGAACTGTGCCAGTGCTGCGGGAATTTCTGCGATGATGCCCACAAAAATGATCAGCGAAATACCGTTGCCGATGCCGCGTTCGGTGATCTGCTCGCCCAGCCACATCAGGAACATGGTGCCGCCAACCAGCGTGATGACCACTGCGGCGCGGAAGAACCAGCCCGGATCGGTGGCCAGATCACCGGCTTCCAGCGAAACGGCCAGACCGTAGGATTGCCCCAGCGCCAGCAGCACTGTCAGATAGCGGGTATACTGGTTCAGCTTGCGCCGCCCCATTTCGCCTTCTTTTTTCAGCTGTTTCCACGGTTCATACATCGCGCCGACAAGCTGCACGATAATCGCCGCCGAAATATAGGGCATGATGCCAAGCGCGAAAATGCCCATGCGGCTGATGGCACCGCCGGTGAACATGTTCAGCATGCCGCCGATGCCCGACGCCGCCTCATCCATGAATTCACGCAAAGCCAGACCGTCAATACCGGGAACCGGAATATAAGTGCCGATGCGGTAGACGATCAGCAGCCCCAACGCGAAAAAAATGCGCTTGCGCAGGTCGGTCGCCTTTGCCAGCGCCCCCCAGCTGGTATTGGCCGCGAGTTTGTCAGCAGAAGATGCCATGCTCGTCTCTCTCTTACATGTCAGCGCCGCCAGACCGGGGTCCCGGTCGGCGGCGCGAAATCCCTATGCGGTGATGTAAGCGGCGTAAGCGCCGGTCACAACCATTATTCGGCTTCCGCCGCTTCCTTTTTCGGGGCAGGCGCCAGAATCTCGACCGTGCCGCCAGCTTTTTCGACAGCTTCCTGTGCCGATTTGGACACGCCGGTCACTTGCAGGTTGATCTTTGTGCTGATCTCGCCCTTGGCCAGAACGCGCACACCGTCACGCTTGCGACGCACCAGACCGGATGCGATCAGCGCATCTTCGGTAATGGTGTTGCTGGCGTCCAGCTTGCCGTCGGTGATGAATTTTTCGATCAAGCCAAGATTGACAACAGCGAATGCCTTGCGGTTGGGCTTGTTGAAGCCACGCTTTGGCAGGCGCATGTAAAGCGGCATCTGGCCGCCTTCATAGGACTTGATCGCCACACCAGAACGCGAATTCTGGCCCTTGATCCCGCGGCCACCCATCTTGCCTTTGCCCGAACCAGGGCCACGGCCTACGCGCATGCGTTTCTTGGTTGCGCCTTCGTTATCGCGAAGTTCGTTCAGTTTCATGTCGCTATCTCCTATGCCGGAAAGCCCCATCAGCGACGAATCGGGGCCACGCGGCGTGTTGTGATTATCAGGGGCATGTTTTGCCCTGCGCGGCGTATAGACGGGTTGTTGCGGTGTTTCAAGCCACAGTTGGGGCAGGGCGCTTATTGTCAGACAGCCTGGTTCGCGCATTGCTGATGCAGGGCAATCGTTTTTGGGTAAAACTGCGCCCGTGTCGATACTTGCATCGGGGGCGGGTTTCGCGCATAAAACAGGCGTCCTTACAAGAGGTTTGCCATGCGTGCCCGTATTTACCGACCTGCCAGAAACGCCATGCAGTCCGGCACGGCCAAAACGCATCAATGGGTGCTGGAATTTTCGCCCGCGCAAGCGCGCCGGATCGATCCGCTTATGGGCTGGACCAGTTCCGGCGATATGGACGCGCAAGTAAAACTTCGGTTTGACGAGCGTGAGGCCGCGGAAGCCTATGCCCGCGCCCATGGCATTGAATATAACGTCATTGAACCAAAATCACGCCGCCCGAATCTGCGCCCGGGCGGGTATGGCGACAATTTTGCAACCAATCGTCGGCAGGTCTGGACACACTGACCCGATTTTTTTGACGGGACTGGTGTGATGCATGTCGCCTATCTGATGAATACCTATCCTGTGACCTCTGCCACCTTTATCCGGCGAGAGATTGCAGCACTCGAAGCGCAAGACGTGTCGGTCACACGCTTCGCCGTGCGCCCGTGGGACCAGCCGTTGGTTGACGGGGCTGACCGCGATGAGCAGACACGAACAACCTATTTGCTGGCCCCCGGCGGTTTACGGCTGGCGGGTATGGCCTTGTCCGAGGGGGTGCGCAATCCGCGCGGGATGTGGCGCGCGGCGCGGGCAGCATGGCAAATGCATCGCAACGCTGGGCACGCAACATTCGTGCGCCATGTGGCCTATCTGCTGGAAGCGGTGCATCTGAAGCGGGCGGCGCGTGCGTGCACGCATGTTCATGCGCATTTTTCGACGAATACCGCCGCAGTTGCCGCGTTGTGCGCGCGCCTTGGTGGGCCTGGGTATTCGTTTACGGCGCATGGTCCCGATGAATTTGTGGACCCTGCTGCTGCGTCCCTTGGGTTGAAGTTACATCACGCGCGCTTTGCTGTGGCCATTACCGAATTCGCGCGGGTGCAGCTTGCGCTGGCATATGGTATGGGTATCTGGCCCAAACTGCATGTTGTGCGGTGCGGGGTGGACATGGCAGTGCTGCGCCCCGCGCCACCACCCGCCGCAGATGCACCGTTTGTGTGTGTCGGGCGGCTATGCGTGCAAAAGGCACAGGAACTGATTGTGGCTGCGCTGGCCGAGGTGCACCAGACCCACCCGCAAGCGCGCGTCATATTCATCGGGGATGGCGACACGCGGCCCGCAATTGCCAGTGCGGTTGAACGCCATGCGCTGCAAGATCATGTGGAATTGCGCGGCTGGGCTGACAATGCCGCCGTCAGCGGCGCGCTTGCGGATGCGCGCGCGCTGTTGCTGCCAAGTTTCGCCGAAGGCCTGCCCATCGTGATCATGGAAGCGCATGCGCTGGGGCGGCCGGTGATTTCCACATATATTGCTGGCATCCCAGAACTGGTCGACCACCAGACCGGCTGGCTGGTGCCGGCAGGCGATGTGCCGGCCCTTGCAGATGCGATGCGCGCTTGCATGCAGGCATCGCCGGACGAACTGGCAACAATGGGTGCTGTGGGGCGCGCGCGTGTAGAAGCGGCCCATGACATCACGCACAGCGCCGCACAGTTGAAAGCGCTGTTCAGCAACTATGCGTGACGCGCTTACCCGTTGCCACGCAAGGCTTCGGGGTGTTCTGCAATGAACTGCTTCAGTGTGGCATACAGCCCGCGTGCCTTGACCAGATCATCCGCATGCAATGCATGGGCGATGTCGTCGCAGATCATCTGCTGCACGCGCTGTGGTCCGTGGTGAATATGCATCATATACTCGCCCAGTTCTGCCGCGAGCACCGGGGTGATATGTTCATGTTCCGCAATCGCCGCGATCTGCGCGCGCGTCAGGGATGTCATATCCAGAATATCGTTTTCGTTAATCATGGTCGGCCCTCCTCCTGATGCGGGATTATACCAGCTTCAGGCGAAGGTGCCTTGTTCCATGTCAACGAAAGCGCTGGCGCGTGTGCGTCATCAGCGCGTTGGCACCGGCGCCTCGCCGCGATAGTCGTAAAACCCGCGCTGTGTCTTGCGCCCCAGCCAGCCCGCTTCGACATATTTGGTCAGCAGGGGGCAGGGGCGGTATTTCGTATCGGCCAGCCCGTCATGCAGCACATTCATGATCGCAAGGCAGGTATCCAGCCCAATAAAATCAGCCAGTTCCAGCGGTCCCATCGGGTGATTGGCGCCAAGTTTCATCGACTCGTCAATGGATTTGACCGACCCCACACCTTCATAAAGCGTATAGACCGCCTCGTTGATCATCGGCATCAGAATACGATTCACGATAAAAGCCGGAAAATCCTCGGCGCTGGCGGCAGTTTTGCCCAGCTTCTCGACCACGGCAAGAAGGGCCTTATAGGTGGGTTCATCCGTGGCAATGCCGCGAATCAATTCCACCAGCTGCATGACAGGCACAGGATTCATGAAGTGAAAGCCCATGAATTTTTCGGGCCTGTCAGTGCGGCTGGCCAGTCGTGTGATGGAAATGGACGATGTGTTCGATGTCAGGATCGTATGCGGCTGGATATGGGGCAGCAGATCTTCGAAAATGGCCTGCTTGACGGTTTCGCGTTCGGTCGCTGCCTCGATTATCAGGTCCGAAGGTCCAAGTTCGTGCAAATTGGTGGTGGTGCGAATGCGCGCCATTGCGGCGGCCTTATCCTCGGCCGAGACCTTGCCGCGTGAAACCTGCCGCTCAAGATTGCCGTCAATCAACGCAACCGCTTTGTTCAGGGCATCTTCGGATATGTCATTCATCTTCACATCGAAACCGGCCAATGCAAAGACATGGGCAATGCCGTTCCCCATCTGGCCTGCGCCGACAATTCCGACTGTCCTGATGTCCATTTCACGCCCCCGATGTTCTGTTTCGTGCCGACCATATGACCCTCGCACCGGCCAGCGCAAGAGAGAATGCCTTTTTCACCATGGCATACGCCTGAATAACACATTCCCCTGATCGGGCCGGGTGGCCGTGTGTTGCGGGGCAATTTTGCCCCTATCCGATGCAAACACATCGCGCTGTAGGAAAAATGTCATCAATGTGATGCTAACGTGTTAGATTAACGCAGTTTTCCGGCTATAAAAAAACGATGGACATTATCACCCTTGTTGCTGCACTTGCAGTGCTTTTCGTTGTTATCGGCATTTCCGAACCCTTGTCTGAACGGGCAAGGCTGCCTTTTACTGTGATTTTGGCCATCGTTGGCGGTATTCTGGGTGGTATCGCGTTGTATTTGCTGAATTCCGACCTGAGCGAGGCATTGAATCCCACGGTCAGGCGTTTGCTGGACCAGCCGATACGCGCAAATGTCTTCTTGTATGTTCTGCTGCCGACATTGCTGTTTCAGGTCGCGCTTATGGTGAATGCGCGGCGCATGCTGGATGACTGGGTGCCCATTCTGGTCATGGCGGTCATGGCGGTGGTCGTTGCAACGGTGGTGATCGGCTACGCACTCAAGCCCTTTACCACGCTGCCTTTGGTTGCGTGTTTGCTGATCGGCGCTATTGTGTCCACCACTGATCCGTCTGCGGTTGTCAGTATTTTCCGCAACATCGCAGCCCCGCAGCGCCTGACCCGCATTGTCGAGGGTGAAAGCCTGTTGAATGACGCAGCCGCCATTGCGCTGTTTGGTTTCTTCATCACCTTCGTCATGCTGGGCGTGCCGGACCCGACCTTGCAACAGGCGCTTGTTGCCTTTCCATGGTTGATCGCGGGCGGGGTGGGCATCGGCTGGGTATTCGCGCGCGTGACCGTGTCCCTGATGGCATTGATCCCGACATTTCCGCGTGCGCAGGTGTCTGTCAGTGTGGCGCTGCCCTATCTGACCTATATCGTTGCGGAACAGGTTGCCTCTGCGTCGGGGGTGATTGCGGTTGTGGTGTCGGGGTTGACCCTGAACCTGCTGGGGCCGGGGCGGCTTACCCCTGCCAGTTACAACTATCTGCGCGAAGTCTGGGACGTGCTGGCCTATTGGGCGGGTGCGCTGATCTTTATTCTGGCGGCCTTGCTGATCCCGCGGCTTATGGGTGATGTGCGCCCCAATGATGTGTTCCTGATCGGGGTTATTGTTGTTGCTGCTTTTGTGGCGCGCGCCGTGATCTTGTTTGGCATGCTGCCTGTGCTGTCGGTGTTGAAGCTGTCCCCGCGCGTGGACCGCCCTTACCGCGCGGCCATATTGTGGGGGGGGCTGCGCGGGGCGGTCACACTGGCGCTGGCGCTGGCGGTGACCGAAAGTGCGCTGGTCCCGCCCGCAATCAAGCGCGAGGTGGGCATTCTGGCCACGGGCTTTACCCTGTTCACGTTGCTGGTGCAGGGGACAACACTGCGCTGGGTCATCAGCCGGTTGGGACTGGACAGATTGCCCGCACTGGACACCGCGCTGTCCAATCAGGTTATTGCGGTCGCGTTGCAGAATGTGCGCGAAGCGGTGGCCGATACGACCCGCGATTACCGCCTGCCCAAAGAGGTTATTCGTTCAGAGGCCAAGCGCTTTGCCGCGCGGTTGGATATTGCCGTGGATCTGGCGGAAAACGCGCAGGCCATTCCCGACCGTGACCGTATTACGCTGGGGCTGATTGCACTGGCAGGGCGCGAACGCGACCTGATTATCGACAATTTCCGCCAGCAGCTGTTTTCGGCCCGTCTGGTGGAACAGATGCTGACAGATGTGGACCGCCTGATTGAACGCACACGGCAGGGCGGGCGCTATGAATACCGTGCCGCAGGCCGGATGGCGCTGGGCTATGGCGCGTGGTATCGCGTGGCCGTGTGGTTGCACAGCCGCCTGAAATGGTCATGGCTGCTGGAAACCATGACCGCAGACCGGTTCGAGATATTGCTGAACCAGCGGCTGGTTCTGGGGCAGTTGCATGGCTTTCTGGACAACAAGATCAGGCGCATCCATGGCCGCCGTGTGGCCGATCTGTTGCACGAACTACTGCGCCGCCGCGAAGAGGAAACAGAAAACGCCATTGAGGGGCTGCGGCTGCAATACCCCGGCTATGCCGAGGAAATGGAACGCAGGTTCATTCGCCGGACCAGTTTGCGGCTGGAAGAACGGGAATATGAAACGCTGTTCAGTGACGGTCTGATCAGCCGCGAATTATACACCACCCTACGAAACCGCGCCAACACCGCCCGCAGCAAGGTAGAAGCCCGCCCGCATCTGGATTTCGCCTTGCAGAAAAGTGCCTTCGTGCGCAGCTTCCCCTTGTTCAAGGATATGACGGACGAGCAACGCCAGATTCTTTCCCGCGCGTTGACCACGCGCTATGTTGAACCCGGCGCTGTGCTGATCCGCAAGGGGCAGGTGGCGAGTCGCGTCTACTTCATTGCCTCTGGTGCGGTAGAGGTGGAACGCAAGGGCCAGAAAGCGCGTTTGGGTCGTGGGGAATTTTTCGGCCATATCGGGATGCTTGCACGCGAGCCGCGCAAGGCTATGGTCAGTGCCATCAGCCATTCCACACTGCTTGAACTGGATGAAGTGCGTTTTCGCCGGATGCTGTCGCGCAACAAGACCTTGTTGCAGGCCGTGTCGGAAAGCGCGGCCAAGCGCGGCGTGGATCTGGACCTGAGCGTCTTTGGCACCACACCAACCCAGACAGGGCGCGGATGAATAGCTGTCGCGTGATCTGATCAGGTTGAAACATCCGGTTTGTGGGCGGTGCTGGCCTGAAGCGGTCATTCGCGCGGGGACTAAGCCCGCGCCATCGGTGGGCCGGGGTCTGCCGATCCGACATTATGGGAATGCAGTTTATGCAAGCTGCGTATCCTTACTTCAAAGGCTTGGCCCGCCATCAGCAAAATCCGCAGGCCGCGGGACGGCCCGCCGATGGCGCGGCGGCCTTCGGCCTTTGCTCCGCGCCTTGGGGCTTTCCCGATGTCTGCAAAAGGCCAGAATTAAACAGCCTTGCCAGCGCATCAGGGCATGACACTACGACAACGCCCCCAGCCTATTCCGCCGCGAGGGCCACTGTCTGGTCGCGCGCGCGACCAATATCCGCAAGTTCCTGAACGATCCCGCCCATGACATTGGCAAAATGGTCGAAATTGGCATTCGGCGTTACGCTTGCTTCATCCAGATACAAACCGCGGTCAATTTCGATCTGGACCACATGCTGGCCTGTCGACGGGGTGCCATAGCGCTGCGCAATATACGCGCCCGCGAAGGGGGCATTGCGTGCGACGCGGAAACCCGCTGCGGTGAACACTGCAGCCACCTTGTCGCTGATATCGCCTGAACATGCAGCCCCGAAGCGGTCGCCAAGCACGATGTCAGGGCGTTTGCCCGCGAATCTGCGGTCATGATTGGTGGCATCGCGGGGCATTGAATGCATATCGAACAGGATCGCCCTGCCGAAACGCCGGCGTTGCTGGTCCATCAGCACGGTCAGCTTGTCATGATAGGGATGCCAGAAACGGGTCAGGCGGGTTTCGGCCTCTGATCGGGTGATCTTGCCTGCATAGATGGCGCGTGATCCCGCAACAACACGGGGAATCACCCCCAGACCAGACATGATGCGGGGGTTCAGCATGGATTTGGGAATACCTGCAATCAGCGCCGGGTCCAGTTCGGTGACGGCACGGTTATAATCCACGAATGCGCGCGGCACGCCGCCCAGCAGCACGGGTGCCCCGACATCTGGCGCGCCTTTCAGGAACAGATCGACATAGGCATCCTCGGACGAGCGAAGCGCGAGTTCGTCCAGAACGGACGCCTTCAGGAACTCGGGCGCATACTCCCGCCCACTGTGCGGAGAGGCGAAAACCACTGCACTTGTCGCCATACGCGCAGGAAAAAAATTAAATGCGTTCATTTGTCCGGCCATGTTTCAGAAAATAACTATAGCGCGAATGATCTGGCTTTCGAAAGCCCTTGATCATGCCTGCGATTCTTTCTATACGGGCCGCAATTGGCGCGGTTACATCCCGCGTCCCTTTTGTTTGGGGCGTATGTGGATGGACCTGTCAGGGCGCGTAGCTCAGTGGTAGAGCACTACGTTGACATCGTAGGGGTCACAAGTTCGAACCTTGTCGTGCCCACCATTAACCCCTGCATTCCGCAGGATAACCGCAATGGCGCAAGCGCGCCGCGATAAGGAGAAGGCCGATGAAGGTCAGAAACTCGCTCCGGTCGCTCAAGCAGCGCCACCGCGATTGTCAAATCGTGCGCCGCAAGGGCCGTGTCTATGTTATCAACAAGACACAAAAGAAATTTAAGGCACGTCAGGGCTGATTTATCAGCGTTGATGTGTTGAAAAACCGCCCTCCCGTTATCGCGGGGGGGCGGTTTTCGCATATGGATTGCTTGGTGTGCGTTCGTAAATTGCGCCGATGCCGTGCCATCGTCGCTGCAAACAGCCAGCCAGAAGGGGGCAGGGCGGTGACATGTGATCCTGACAAATGATTCGCCGATGATCACATATATTCCGGCCAGTGTGGGGCCGTTGCTGGCAATGCCGTTGGGCATGTCGGTTTGCCAGCAACTGCCAGGCTGCGCCAGAATCGCCCTTGTGATGTCCGGCGGGCAGGGCGCGTCATTCAGGGCTGTTGGTGAAAGCTGCCATAGCTGCCTTGGCTGAACACAAGCGGGGCACCACGGCTGCTGTGGCAGCGCAGGACACGCCCCACAACAATAAGGTGATCCCCGCCATCATGGGTGTCATGCAAGGCGCAATCAAACCGCGCCAGCGCCCCGTCCAGAACAGGGTTGCCTTCGGGCGTGACCAGATGTTGCAATCCGTCAAAGCCAGCGCCGTGACGGCCAAAGCGTGCAATCCAGTCTTTCGCATCATCGCGCAGGATATGAACTGAAAAATGCGCCGCCGTGGCAAAATGCGCAAACCGGCTGGATGAACGGGCAGGCGACCATAGAATCAACGGCGGATCCAGTGACAGGCCCGAAAAGCTGTTTGCGACAAATCCCATAGGCCCGTTTTCGCTGGCGATGGTAACAAGTGTGACGCCGGTGGCAAACTGACCCAGCGCGTCGCGAAACGCGCGTGCATTATCTGCATCCGGTATAAAGCCCTGTTCCAGCACCGTGCCCTTGTCAGTTGATGTGTCGCCGCCTGATGCCTGCTGGACGTAGCGACTTTGGGACCGGACATCAACCGGTCTGGGGGATATGGGAACGTTCACGGCATACTCCGGTAGCAATAAGCGCGGCTGGAATGAAATTTAGCAAAACCGCAACAAAAACGGTTTCTTTTGCAAAGATAGCCCCTGTCGCATCTCAGGCAAGGTGATGCGCATCAGAACAGATATCAAAATGCCGCAAGGCCGGTAGGGCGCTTGCGGCATTTCAAACTTGCACCAAAAGGGGCAACTGCCTGATTTAGGTTAATGTGCGTTCGACTTCTTCGCGCTCGAAAATCTCGATCACGTCTTTCACGCGGACATCTTCATAATTCTCGAAGGCCATACCGCATTCCTGACCGGACTGCACTTCCTTGACCTCGTCCTTGAACCGCTTGAGGGTCTTCAGCGTGCCTTCGTGAATGACCACATTGTCGCGCAGCAGGCGCACGCCCGCCGAACGCCGTGCCACCCCTTCGGTCACCAGACAGCCTGCAACCTTGCCAACGCCGGATACTTTGAACACGTCCCGGATTTCGGCATAACCGATGAAGTTTTCGCGTACTTCGGCCGACAACAGCCCGGATGCAGCAGCCTTGATGTCATCTACAAGATCATAAATGATCGAGTAGTAGCGCAGCTCAACGCCCTTTTGGTTGGCAGATTGCCGCGCTGACGCATTGGCCCGCACATTGAACCCGATGATCGGCGCGCCTGATGCTTCGGCAAGCCCGACATCCGTATCGGTGATCGCGCCCACACCGTAATGCAGCACACGCACGCGCACTTCGTCATTGCCGATTTTCTCAAGCGCCTGAACGATCGCTTCGGCAGACCCCTGAACATCGGCTTTCAACAGCACCGGCAGTTCCGAGATGTCCTTGTCAGCCTTGGCCTTGGCCATAAGCTGCTCCAGCGTGGTGGCGGCACCGGCGGCTGCGCGTTTGTCCTTGGCGGCTTGCTGGCGGTAATCTGCAATTTCACGCGCCTGCGCTTCGGTTTCAACCACGTTCAGCACGTCGCCCGCTTCGGGGGTGCCATTCAGGCCCAGCACTTCGACAGGAACCGAAGGCCCCGCTTCCTTGACGCGTTCGCCCTTGTCGTTGACCAGCGCGCGGACTTTGCCCCACTGCTCGCCCACAACAAAGATGTCGCCCTGACGCAATGTGCCGTTCTGCACAAGAACAGTCGCGACCGGACCACGCCCGATATCAAGTTGCGCCTCGATCACGGCACCCATTGCGGAACGGTCCGGGTTCGCCTTCAGTTCCAGAATTTCTGCCTGAAGGGCAATCGCTTCCAGCAGGGTATCAAGCCCCATGCCGGTCATCGCCGACACTTCGACATCCTGCACATCGCCTGACATTGCCTCGACGACAACTTCGTGTTGCAGCAAGCCGGTGCGCACCTTGTTGGGGTCTGCTGCGGGCTTGTCGCATTTGTTGATCGCGACAATCATGGGCACTTTGGCCGCTTTTGCATGGTTAATGGCTTCGATGGTTTGCGGCATCACCGAATCATCGGCGGCCACAACCAACACCACAATATCGGTCACATTCGCGCCGCGTGCCCGCATGCTGGTAAATGCAGCATGGCCCGGCGTGTCCAGAAAGCTGAGGACCGCGCCTGATTCGGTTGTGACCTGATAGGCCCCGATATGCTGCGTAATGCCGCCTGCTTCGCCGGAAACCACATTGGTTTTGCGAAGTGCGTCCAGAAGGCTGGTCTTGCCGTGGTCCACATGGCCCATGATCGTAATGATCGGCGGGCGGTGTTGCAGCAATTCCGGCGCGTCGTCGACCTGATGGATGACTTGCTCGACATCCGAATCGGAAACACGGACAACCTTATGGCCGAATTCCTCGATCAGCAATTCCGCGGTGTCGGCGTCAATCGACTGGTTCATGGTCGCCATGACGCCCATTTTCATCAGCGATTTGACCACATCGGCCACGCGTTCGGCCATGCGGTTGGCCAGTTCCTGAACCACAATGGTTTCGGGCAGTTGCACTTCGCGCACAACTTTTTCGCGGCTTTGCGACTGGCCCATCGCCTTTTGACGGGCGCGTTCCTGCTTGCGTTTCATCGCAGCCATCGAACGCTGACGCCCACCATCACCGGAAAGCGCATCTTTCAGCGTCAGTTTGCCGGAACGACGGCCAGCATCCTCGCGCGGTTTCGCGCGGGCCTGACGGTCATCATCGGGGCGTTTGTTGGGGGCCTTGCGCGCGTCCGTGGATGCAGGGCGTGCGCGTTCCGAAAGCGGTGCCTCGGGCGCAGTGGGTGCTGCCGGTTTGGCGGCCTCTGCCTCTGCTGCATCCTTGCGCTCTTTGCGAATTTCGGCTTCGGCCGCGGCACGGGCTTCTTCTTGCGCCTTCGCACGCAACGCTTCTTCGCGTTCGCGTTCTTCGCGTTCACGCGCTTCGGCTTCTTCGCGGCGGCGCTGGCGATCTTCTTCGCGTGCCTGTTCGTCCGCTGCACGAATGGCTGCGTCCTCGATCTCGCGGGATCTGGCTGCGGCCAGCGCTTTCAGGCGGCGTTCCATTTCGGCATCGGAAATGCCTGCGGGACGTCTTGCCGGATCAGGGCGCGGTGTCGCGCCGCTGGAGGGTTGTGTGCTCCCGGCCGCCCCTGGTTTCGGGACCACAACACGCTTGCGCTTCTTCTCGACCACCACAGATTTGGTGCGCCCATGGCTGAAGCTTTGCTTCACCTGGCCGCCTTTGCCGCCGAGTCCGAGTGGTTTTTTTCCGTCAGTATCGCTCATGCGTTCGTCTTGTCCTCTCCGGCGGTCGTTCCGCCGATTATCTGGCGCAGTCCGGCCAATCTTGCCGCTTCCTGTACAACAGCTTTGCTCAGTCCACCAGAGCGAAGCGCGGCATGTATCACATGTTCCCGCCCAAATGCAAAACCCAATTCCTGTGCATTCAGGCAATCTATGTAACTGTCGTCCCCGTCAGGGGGGCGCAATTTTGTCTTTCCGCGGGGTGATCCGTCACTTGCCTGGATCAACACAAACATCTGGTCCTTCAGTGCCAGATCGCGGCATTTCTCATATCCGGCGATCGCAAAGCCGGCCTTTCGCGCCAGAGACAGCAATTCCAGAACACGCTTCGCCACCAGCTGTTCCACAAGATCAACCAGCCCGTCGGGCACGCTGACCTGTCGTTTTGCTGCCCGCGAAAACAATTTCTTCGCCTCGGCGCGGGCCAGTGCATCGCGATCGGCACTTACCCATATCCCACGACCGGGCAGCTTGCCAGCCAGATCAGGCACGATCTGGTTGTCCGGCCCGACAACAAAGCGGATCAGCCCGGCTGCCGGTTGTGACTGGCCCGTTGCGATGCACCGCCGTTCCGGGCCGTCCTGTTCCGTCTTTTTGCCGCCGCGGGCCATGCCTGCCATGCCTTTGCTTAGCTGTCTTCGTCCGCAGTTTCGGTGTCTGCGACGTCCGTTTCTTCTTCTGCGGGTTCCAGTTCCGACGGATCAACCCAGCCCAGCATGACACGCGCGGTCATGACAAGATGCTGCGCTTCTTCAAGGCTCATGTCAAAGCCTTCCAGCAACCCTTCATCCTTGACACGCGCGCCGTCCACGGTTGTCCAGCCGCCTGCAAGTTCCCAGTCGGCGCAGGTCGCGAAATCTTCCAGCGTCTTGATGCCGTCCTTGGCCAATGCCTCGACCATCTGCGGGGTCAGCCCCTCAAACCCGATCAGGCTGTCGTCAACCCCAAGGGCGCGTGCATTTTCCAGCGCAGCAGTTGCAATCGCTTCCAGTTTTTCGCGCGCGCGGGTCTGCAATTCATTTGCGGTGTCTTCGTCAAACCCGTCAATGGCCAGCAATTCATCAAGATCGACATAGGCCACTTCTTCCAGCGAGCTGAATTCTTCAGCAACCAGCAACTGGGCCATCATTTCATCAATGTCCAGTTCTTCCATGAACAGGCGCGTGCGTTCGGCAAATTCAGCCTGACGGCGCGCCGAATCGTCGGATTCGGTGACAATATCAATATCAAGGCCGGTCAACTGGCTGGCAAGACGCACGTTCTGGCCGCGACGGCCGATTGCCAGTGACAATTGCTCGTCAGGGACGACAACTTCGATCTTGCCTGCGTCATCGTCGATCACAACCTTGCTGACTTCGGCAGGTTGCAGCGCGTTCACAAGGAATGTCGCCTGATCTTCTGTCCAGGGAATGATGTCGATCTTCTCGCCCTGAAGTTCGTTCACAACCGCCTGAACACGGCTGCCGCGCATACCGACGCAGGCGCCGACAGGGTCAATGCCCGAATCGTGGCTTATCACGCCGATTTTGGCGCGCGAACCGGGGTCGCGGGCAACGGCCTTGATCTCGATGATGCCGTCATAGATTTCGGGCACTTCCATCTTGAACAATTCGGCCATGAATTCCGGCGCTGTGCGCGACAGGAAAATTTGCGGACCGCGCGCTTCGCGGCGCACATCCTTGACATAGCAGCGGATGCGGTCGCCATTGCGGTAGCTTTCGCGGCCAATTTTTTCATTACGGCGCAGCACCGCTTCGCCACGGCCAATGTCGATGACCAGATTGCCGTATTCTTCGCGTTTTACGACACCATTCAGAATGGTGCCTGCGCGGTCCTTGAATTCTTCATACTGGCGGTCGCGTTCTGCTTCACGGACCTTTTGCAAGATCACCTGCTTGGCAGATTGTGCCGCAATACGCCCCAGTTCCACTGGTGGAACCTGATCGCTTATTTCATCGCCAATCTTGGGCTCATCCAGATAGGGCGCTGCCTGCGCGACGGTCAGTTGGGCGTGGTGGTTTTCCAGTTCTTCATCAGCGACAACGGTGCGCACGCGGCTGAATGTGGCAACGCCGGTTTTGCGGTCGATCCGAACGCGAATGTCCATATCGGCCCCGTAGCGCGACTTGGCCGCCCGTGCAAGGCTGTCTTCCATCGCCTGAACGACCAGTTCTGGGTCGATCATCTTTTCGCGGGCGACTGCGTCGGCGGTTTGCAGAAGTTCAAGCTGGTTGGCAGAGGTGATCGCCATGTCTCAGTGCTCCTCTTGGTCCGCACCGGTGTCGGGCGCGTCCGTTTCGATCTGGTCAAACTTGCTTTCGTCAATGGCGCCGCTGTCTTTGCGTGTGCGCAACATTTCGGCGATCAGTTCATCGGTCAGCACAAGCTTCGCTTCTGACAGCCAGTCAAATTGCAGCCCGATGGTAAGTTGCTCGCCATGTTCTTCGATTTCTATCAGAACCTCTTCGCCTTCGACACCGGCAAGAACGCCCTTGAAGCGGCGGCGTCCGTCAATCAGTTCTGTGGTTTCCAGACGCGCCTCATACCCGCTCCAGACGTCGAAATCCTTCAGCCGGGTCAGGGGACGGTCAATGCCGGGGCTGGACACTTCCAGCGTGTAGGCATCGTCCAGCGGGTCTTCGACATCCAGAACGGCGGAAACCGCGGTCGAAATTCTGGCGCAATCCTCAACTTCTATCCCGCCTTCGGGACGGTCGGCCATGATTTGCAGCGTTGGCGTCTTGCCTGACATCACGCGCAACCGCACGAGTTCGAACCCCAGTCCTTCGATGACAGGGGCGACGATGGCAGCAACACGCTGGTCCAATGTGGTTTTGGCGATCAGGTCGCTCATGCAGCCCTCCCAAGGGGCAAAATAAAAAAACGGGCCATGCGGCCCGTTGGTTTTTCCGGTGGGCCTTCACAGGCGCCGCTGTTGGCATTCATATAGGTCGGCGCCAATGGAAACGCAAGCGCTAAAGGTTCAGGCGGTGCGTGTCGTGTCGCAGGTGGTTCATCACGCGCAGAAGTTCCGCGCTGATCCCCGGCTCGGACAGGGCGTGCCCTGCCACCGGCACCATTTCCAGCCGCGACATGCCCCATGCGGCGTGCAATTCCCATGCCGTATTCGGCGGGCAGATCATGTCATAGCGGCCCTGAACGATGGTTCCGGGAATGTGGCGCATGCGGTCCAGCCCGTTCATCAATGCCTGCCCTTCACCCAGAAAGCACCCGTTGCGGAAGTAATGGTTTTCCAGTCGCGCGAAAGCGCGGGCATAGGTGCTGGGCGCATCGGCACCGCCAAGCCCGCGCGTCTGAATGGATGCCAGCGCGTTTTCCCAGCGTGTCCATGCGCGGGCAAAACGGTCTTCGGTCTGGCGGTCCCCGCTGAACAGCCGCTTGCCATAGGCGCCGATCAGATCATGCTGTTCATCCGGCGGAATCAACCGGGTAAATTGCGCCCAGAGTTCGGGAAAGAAGCGACCGGCACCGCCGCCATAAAACCAGTCCAGTTCGGCCTGCGTCCCGGTAAACACGCCGCGCAACACCAGATAGGCCACACTGTCGGGATGGGCCTGCGCATAGGCCAGCGCCAATGTTGCCCCCCAACTGCCGCCGAACACGACCCAACGCTTGATTCCCAGCGTCTGGCGAATCTGTTCAATATCGGCAATCAGGTGCTGTGTTGTGTTGTGCTCGATG
Source organism: Paracoccaceae bacterium (assembly GCA_020832445.1). GTDB lineage: Bacteria > Pseudomonadota > Alphaproteobacteria > Rhodobacterales > Rhodobacteraceae > Roseinatronobacter. The sequence goes on along the minus strand of JAFIEO010000022.1, from coordinate 29,237 downwards.
CTGGCTGCCGGTTTTGACCGGCCGCATCCGCGTTGGTCGAACAAGACGGCGCGATAGGTCTGCGGATCGAAAAATCGCCGCATTGCGGGGCTGCATCCGCCGCCCGGCCCGCCATGCAGAACAACAACGGGAATGCCATCGGAATGGCCGCATTGTTCAACATAGACCTGATGCCCATGCCCCACATCAAGCATGCGCTGGTCGAATGGTTCGGGTATCGGGTAAAGACCCGAAACTGCGGTGTCATGTCCGGCAGACTTATCCATAAATTGGACTATATACCTGTAACGGCCTGCCTGCCATATGCGATAGATGAAAAAAACCGGAGTGCGCATGACTACATCAACGATTGACCCCGCAGAAGTCGCCAAATTTGAAGCAATGGCCGCCGAATGGTGGGACCCGCATGGCAAGTTCAAGCCGCTGCATATGCTTAATCCATGCAGGCTGGACTATATTACCCGCCAGATCGCCGCCGAATTCGGCCGTGACATGTCCACGCCCGACCCCTTCAAGGGGCTGCGCTTGCTGGATATCGGGTGCGGGGGCGGGTTGCTGTCGGAACCCATGGCGCGGCTTGGCGCGGATGTCGTGGGCGCGGACGCCGCCGCGCGCAACATTCCCGTCGCGCAAATCCATGCCGAACAGCAAGGGCTGCGCATCGATTACCGCCACACCACCGCCGAGGCACTTGTGGACGCGGGCGAGCAGTTCGATGTTGTGCTGAATATGGAAGTGGTCGAACATGTGGCCGACCCGCTGGCCTATCTGACAGCCTGCCAGCGTTTGCTGAAACCGGGCGGGATGATGGTGTGCTCAACCCTGAACCGGAACCCCAAAAGCTACCTGATGGCCATCATAGGCGCCGAATATGTCATGCGCTGGTTGCCCAAAGGCACACATGAATGGTCCAAATTCATCACGCCTGATGAACTTTATGACTTGCTGCGGCAGGCCGGGTTCGATCCGGTGGACCGCAAGGGATTTGTTTTTGACAAACTGCGCTGGGACTGGTCGATTTCCGAACGGGACCTGTCGGTGAATTATGTAACAACGTCGGTCAAACCGGGGCAGGGGGCGGGCTGATCGCGGCCCCTGCGGGGGGGGGTATCAGCTATACGCGATAACCAGAAGGACCGCACCCAAGACCAGACGGTAAATGACATACGGCGTGAAGCTGACCGAGCGCAGCAGCTTCATCATGAAAACCAGCGCCGCCCAAGCCGCGAAAAAGGAAATAACGGCGGCGATGGCGCCGTCTTTTGCCGCCTGCCAATCCGCCACACGCACCACATCCAGCCCCATAAGCGTGCCGGATGCAATGATCGTGGGGATGGACATCAGCATGGACAGTTTCGCGGCATCATGGCGCGAATATCCCAACGCGCGCGCGCCAGAAATAACTATCCCCGACCGTGACGTGCCCGGGATCAGCGCAATCGCCTGCCAAAGTCCCAGGATAAGGGCGTGTTTCATAGTCCATTCCTGCGCCACGCGGGTCTGTTTGCCCATCTTGTCGGTCAGGTAAAGGACAATGCCGAAAATGATCATCATCCAGCCAATCACGGCTATACTGCGCATCATATCCATGATGCCGAATATCTTGAAAATCAGCCCCAGTATGATGACAGGGACCGTTGCGATTGCCAGACAAAAGGCCAGAAATCCGCCCCTGTCGTTCAGATTGCCGCGCAGCAGATGCGGCACACCGCGCAGCGCAAGCCCGACATCGGCGCGAAAATACCAGCACACCGCGAATAGTGTCCCGATATGAACCGCAACATCGATGACCAGCCCCTGATCATCCAGCGATGTCAGTGCGGGCAGCAAAATCAGGTGGCCGGACGAAGATACCGGCAGGAATTCCGTGACACCCTGAATTATTGCGAGCAGGAAAAGGTGAAATAAAGTCATGATGTCCCCGTGCTTTTTGGCAAGCTACTGTAGATTACGTCGAAGGCAATCAGATAAGTATGACAGCATTATTGACATATATTGCAACCTGAAATGGACAAATCTTGCCGAAGTGCTGAAAAATTATTGATTTGGGTCAGTATGTATGACTTTTCTTTGGGCCGGACCTTGTCTAAGACACAATTTCAGAATTCTGGAGGATCAGCCATGGCCAAGCAGCAAATGCTCCGTTTCGTGACAGTCGGACGGGAAACGCCCCCAAAGCGCCCAGCGGACTTGCGGACCGAAGACTTCGATGAAATCTACCGCGAATTTGCCGCCGAAAAGGCAGCAGAACAAGCTGGACGGTGCAGCCAGTGTGGCGTGCCCTATTGCCAGACCCATTGCCCGTTGCACAACAATATTCCCGACTGGCTGATGCTGACCGCCCAGGGGCGTTTGCAAGAGGCCTATGAGGTGTCACAATCCACAAATACCTTCCCCGAAATCTGCGGCCGTATCTGCCCGCAGGACCGTTTGTGCGAAGGAAACTGCGTCATTGAACAATCCGGCCACGGGACTGTCACCATCGGGTCGGTCGAGAAATACCTGACAGATATGGCTTGGCAGGAAGGCTGGGTGCGCCCTGTGGTTGCGGCGACAGACCGCGCTGAATCCGTGGGTATTATCGGGGCCGGCCCGGGTGGTTTGGCCGCCGCAGATGTGCTGCGCCGTGCCGGCGTGCAAGTGACGGTCTATGACCGCTATGACCGCGCGGGCGGGCTGATGACTTACGGCATTCCCGGCTTCAAGCTGGAAAAACCCGTTGTCATGCGCCGGATCGAGCAACTGGAAGATGGCGGCGTTGAATTCGTCCTGAACTGCAATGTCGGCGAGGATATCAGCTTTGACGCCATTCGCGGCAAACATGACGCCGTGCTGATTGCAACAGGCGTCTACAAGGCGCGCGATCTGAACACGCCCAATGCATCTGCAACAGGTGTGCTGAAGGCGCTGGATTATCTGACCGCGTCGAACCGAAAAAGTTTCGGTGACGATGTCGCGGAATTCGATTCGGGCGCCCTTGATGCGCGTGGCAAGCGTGTCGTTGTCATTGGTGGCGGTGATACGGCCATGGATTGCGTGCGCACAGCCATCCGGCAGGGCGCAACTTCGGTCAAATGCCTGTATCGCCGTGACCGTGAAAACATGCCCGGCTCGCGCCGTGAAACCCAGAATGCCGAAGAAGAAGGTGTCGAATTTGTCTGGCTTGCCGCACCTGCGGGTTTTGTCACCGATGATGATGGCAGCGTGACAGGTGTTCGTGTCCAGAAAATGCGTCTGGGCCAGCCCGATGCATCCGGCCGCCGTTCCCCCGAAGTGATCGAAGGCGCAGATTACACCGAAACCGCAGATATGGCGATCATGGCGCTGGGTTTTGAAGCGGAAGATCTGCCCACACTCTGGGGCGTGCCTGATTTGCCGGTGACCCGCTGGGGCACTGTCCGCGCGAAGTTCAACACGCATGAAACCGATATGCCCGGTGTCTGGGCAGTGGGCGATATCGTGCGCGGGGCCAGCCTTGTGGTCTGGGCCATCCGCGACGGGCGTGAAGCTGCGCAATCGATTCTGAATTATCTTTCGGCACCCGCACAGGTTGCTGCCGAATAATCGCATTCCGATCAAAGGAACCTGACATGACGCAATATGATGACGCATGGGCCGCCCGTGAAGAAGCCCGCCGTGCCTTTGTCGCTGAACATGGCCTGTATAAACCCGAAGATGAACATTCATCCTGCGGGGTGGGGCTGGTGGTGTCGCTGGACGGCAAACCATCGCGCAAGGTGGTTGAACACGGCATTGATGCACTGAAGGCCATCTGGCACCGCGGCGCGGTTGATGCAGACGGCAAGACAGGCGATGGCGCGGGCATCCATGTGCAGATCCCCGTCAATTTCTTCTATGACAAGATCCGTCGCACGGGTCATGAACCCATGGTTGACCAGTTGGTGGCCGTGGGGCAAGTGTTCTTGCCGCGCACGGATTTTGCAGCACAGGAACGGTCCCGCACGATTGTCGAAACCGAAGTTTTGCGCATGGGTTACGCGATTTACGGTTGGCGCCATGTGCCGGTCACCGTCAGCGTGCTGGGCGACAAGGCCAATGCAACGCGTCCTGAAATCGAGCAGATCCTGATCCGCAATTCCAAGGGCACGGATGAAGAAACATTCGAGCGCGAATTGTATGTCATCCGCCGCCGCATTGAAAAAGCGATCACCGCCGCAGGTATCGCGGGTTTCTACATCTGTTCGCTGTCGTGCCGGTCGATCATCTATAAGGGCATGATGCTGGCCGAACAGGTTGCGGAATTCTATCCTGACCTGAAGGATGAGCGTTTTGAATCGGCCTTTGCCATCTATCACCAGCGCTATTCGACCAACACTTTCCCGCAATGGTGGTTGGCGCAGCCGTTCCGCATGTTGGCCCATAATGGCGAGATTAACACGCTGAAAGGCAACCTGAACTGGCTGAAAAGCCATGAAATCCGCATGGCGTCATCGGCATTCGGCGACATGGCCGAAGATATCAAACCGATCGTGGCGTCGGGCGCATCGGATTCGGCGGCACTGGATTCCGTGTTCGAAGTGCTGGTGCGTGCGGGCCGCAGCGCGCCCATGGCCAAGACAATGCTGGTGCCTGAAGCGTGGTCCAAACAGGCCGTGGAAATGCCCAAGGCGTGGCGCGACATGTATTCCTATTGCAATTCCGTGATGGAGCCGTGGGACGGCCCCGCAGCCCTGGCCATGACTGACGGGCGCTGGGTCTGCGCTGGTCTGGACCGCAACGGCCTGCGCCCCATGCGCTATGTCGTGACAGGCGACGGGTTGCTGATTGCCGGGTCCGAGGCGGGAATGGTCGTTGTTGACGAACTTGGCGTGCGCGAAAAGGGCGCGCTGGGTCCGGGCCAGATGATCGCGGTCGATATGGTCCAAGGCAGGCTGTATCACGACACCGAAATCAAGAACAAACTGTCCACTGCGCAACCGTTCGGGGACTGGAACGACAAGATTGTCGATCTGAATGACAAGCTGCGCGATGTGCCGGAAACCCGCCAACTGGACAGCGCCGAATTGCGCAAGCGTCAGGTGGCAGCAGGCTACAGCATTGAAGAGGTCGAGCAGATTCTGGCACCGATGGCCGAAGACGGCAAGGAAATGATCGCCTCGATGGGGGATGATACGCCGTCAGCGGTGCTTAGCCAGATTTATCGTCCGCTGTCGCATTACTTCCGCCAGAATTTCAGTCAGGTGACGAACCCGGCCATCGACAGTTTGCGCGAATTCCGTGTGATGTCGTTGAAAACCCGCTTTGGCAACCTGCGCAATGTGCTGGACGAAGACAGCAGCCAGACCGAAATTCTGGTTCTGGAAAGCCCCTTTGTCGCGAATGGCGAATTCGACGAGATGGTGCGCGAATTCGGCGATCAGGTCGCGTTCATTGACTGCACATTCCCGATTGGTGCGCGCGACGATGCGCTGCGCGATGGTCTGGCGCGTATCCGCGCCGAGGCCGAAGATGCCGTGCGCTCCGGTGCGGGCCATCTGGTCCTGACGGATGAGCATCAGGGGCCGGACAAGGTTGCCATGCCCATGATTCTTGCGACCAGTGCAGTGCATGGCTGGTTGACACGCAAAGGGCTGCGCACGTTCTGTTCGCTGAATGTGCGGTCGGCGGAATGTATTGATCCGCATTATTTCGCGGTGCTGATTGGCTGCGGGGCGACCACCGTCAACGCCTATCTGGCGCAGGAAACGATTGCCGACCGCATTGATCGCGGGTTGGTGGAAGGGTCGCTTGTCGATGCAATGCGCCGCTACCGTGCCGCGATTGATGCGGGCTTGCTGAAAATCATGTCCAAGATGGGCATTTCCGTGATCTCATCCTATCGCGGTGGTTTGAATTTTGAAGCTGTGGGCCTTTCGCGCGCGTTGTGTGCGGAATATTTCCCCGGAATGCAAAGCCGCATTTCCGGCATTGGTCTGAACGGCATCCAGATGAAACTGGAAGAAGTGCACGCCAAGGGCTGGCGCGGCGGGCAGGATGTTCTGCCCATTGGCGGGTTTTACAAGGCGCGGCGCTCGGGCGAAAAACACGCATGGGAAGCGCAGACCATGCATCTGCTGCAACATGCCTGCAACCAGTCCAGCTATGCATTGTGGAAGCAATACAGCGCCGCGATGCAGGCCAACCCGCCCATTCACCTGCGCGATTTGCTGGACATCAAACCACTGGGCAAGGCGATTGCGATTGAAGAAGTGGAAAGCATTACGGCAATCCGCAAACGTTTTGTCACCCCCGGCATGTCGCTTGGGGCGCTTAGCCCTGAAGCGCATATGACGCTGAACATTGCCATGAACCGCATTGGCGCAAAATCGGACTCGGGCGAGGGGGGCGAAGATCCCGCACATGCCCACCCGCTGCCCAATGGCGACAACCCCTGCGCGAAGATCAAGCAGGTGGCATCGGGCCGGTTCGGTGTGACTGCTGAATACCTGAACGCCTGCGAAGAACTGGAAATCAAGGTGGCACAGGGGGCGAAACCGGGCGAGGGTGGCCAGCTTCCGGGTATGAAGGTGACCAAGCTGATTGCCCGCCTGCGCCACTCCACCCCCGGTGTGACACTGATTTCACCGCCCCCCCACCATGACATCTACTCGATCGAGGATCTGGCGCAGCTGATCTATGACCTGAAACAGATCAACCCGCGTGTGAAGGTCACTGTGAAACTGGTGGCATCATCGGGCGTGGGCACAATCGCGGCCGGTGTGGCCAAGGCCAAGGCCGATGTCATCCTGATTTCCGGCCATAATGGCGGCACGGGGGCCAGCCCTGCCACCTCCATCAAATATGCGGGCCTGCCATGGGAAATGGGCCTGACGGAAGCGCATCAGGTGCTTGCCATGAACAAGCTGCGCGAACGGGTGACATTGCGCACCGATGGCGGGCTGCGCACAGGGCGCGATATTGTCATGGCCGCCATGATGGGGGCCGAAGAATACGGCATTGGCACCGCTGCACTTATTGCCATGGGCTGTATCATGGTGCGTCAGTGCCAGTCGAACACCTGTCCTGTGGGGGTTTGCACGCAAAACGAAGACCTGCGCGCCAAATTCACCGGCAATGCCGACAAGGTGGTGAACCTGATCACGTTCTATGCGCAGGAAGTGCGTGAAATTCTGGCCAGCATTGGCGCGCGGTCCATGGATGAAGTGATTGGCCGTGCCGATCTGCTGGCGCAGGTCAGCCGTGGTGCGGCGCATCTGGATGATCTGGACCTGAACCCGCTGCTGCTGACTGTCGACGGGTCCGAGCATATCCGCTATGACCGTGACAAGCCGCGCAACGCTGTGCCCGACACGCTGGATGCCGAAATCATCCGCGATGCCGCGCGCTTCTTTGAAGACGGTGAAAAGATGCAACTGTCCTATGCGGTGGAAAACACCCACCGCACGGTCGGCACGCGTGCATCCAGTCATATCGTCAAGCGGTTTGGCATGCGCAACAACCTGCAACCCGACCACCTGACTGTCAAACTGGCAGGCAGCGCGGGCCAGTCGTTGGGGGCATTTGCCGCGCCGGGCCTGAAGATCGAAGTGTTCGGTGATGCCAATGACTATGTTGGCAAGGGCCTGTCAGGCGGTATGATCGTGGTGCGCCCGCGCATGTCATCGCCCCTGATTGCGCATGACAACACGATCATCGGGAACACGGTGCTTTATGGTGCAACTGATGGCCATTTGTTTGCCGCAGGCCGCGCCGGCGAACGTTTTGCCGTGCGCAATTCCGGTGCAAAAGTCGTGATCGAAGGCTGTGGATCGAACGGGTGCGAATATATGACCGGCGGCGTGGCTGTCATCCTTGGCAGTATCGGCGCGAATTTCGGCGCAGGCATGACGGGCGGCATGGCGTATCTGTATGACCCCGAAGGGCAGGCGGCAGACCTGATCAACATGGAATCACTGGTGACCTGCGCGGTCACGGTGGATCATTGGGAAGATCAGCTGAAAGGCCTGATTGAAATGCATGCCAAAGAAACGGAATCTCAGCGCGCGCTGGAAATCCTGCGCAACTGGGACCGCGAACGCGCGCATTTCGTGCAGATTTGCCCCAAGGAAATGCTGGTGCATCTGCCCCAACCGCTAAGCTATGAAGCGGACGCGGTTCCGGCGGAATAATTCAGCCTTGGTGGTTCAACATCCGGCGGCGCAGGGGAAACCTTGCGCCGCTATGTTTTGCGGGTGGCCTGAAGCTGCCCTTCGTGCTTGGATAAAGCCCGCGCCATCGGTGGGCCGGGGCCTGCCGGTCCGACGCCAGAGAAGTTCACTTTATGCAGGCGGCATACTCCTGACTTCAAAGGATTGAATCACCATCAGCGAAATCGGCAGGCCGCGGGACGGCCCACCGATGGCGCGGCGGCCTGCGGCCTTTGCTCCGCGCCTTGGGGCGGTTCAATGACCGCTTCAGGCCATTCGCCAAGCAAATGCCGCGTGCTCAGGTCAGCTTGCGGAACAAGACCTTGCCCATGATGCGCGTCATTGTCTGCGGGAACGCCCGCCCTGCCGCCGCAGCCATGCGCGCGCCAGCCCCCGGCACCAGTAAAAAACGCCTGCCAGGTTGCGCAAGGATCATACGCGCCACTTTTGCTGGGTCTATACGCCGGTCGGCACGCGCGCCTTCGGGGGCGTGGCGCGTGGCATGGGGGGTGTCCATCGGGCCGGGGCACACCAGTTGCACATGGATATTGCCGGCCTTGCGCAAGGGTTTGCGCAGGGACCGCGCAAGGCAGGCCAGCCCGTCCTTGCTGGCAGCATAACTTGCCGCCCCCGGATAGCCGGTGAACACCGATAGCGACGAGATGAAGACCACCCGCCCGCCTGATGTGAGAAGGTTTTTGTGCAGCAGTATATGTAGAAGCCGCATCGGCCCCAGCAGATTGACGCGCGCAACTGCCAGATGCGCGGCAACCGGCACCTGCTCATACCGGCCTGTTGCATTTATCCCTGCGTTCAGGATCACCAGATCAAACGGGCCTTTGGCTGCCAATGTGTCCGATAGCGCGCTCCAACTGTCATTGGCTGGGTCGCCCATGTCATGGGTAATCCAGTCGCTGGCCCCGTCAGCGGGCGGCGCGATATCCACCACACAGACCGACATGCCAGCTTGGGCGCGGCATTGCGCCGCCAAAGCCTGTCCAAGCCCACTGCCTCCCCCCGTGATCAACACACGCGTCATCACGCGGCCCCCTTACGCCGCCAGCGCGCCGGACTGAACAGCACGCGGCCATAGGAAATAACCTGACGGTCACGCCCTGTGGTGGCAAGCGCTGCATCCAGCACGGCCTGCGCCATCGGGCGCGGGGCCAGAAACAGCTTGTCGGCCGCATTGGGCCTGCGCCCCGCGCGTTCGGCCATGCCTGTTGCCGTGGGGCCGGGGTGCAACACACGCACATAAGTGCGCCCGCGCCATTCTTCCGCCAATGCGCGGCCAAATCCGTCCAATGCGGCCTTGCTGGCGGCATAAACAGGCATTCCCGCAGCGCCCTTATGCGCCACCGAACCGATCAGTGCCAGATGTCCGCCCCCAAGTGCCGGATACAGTCTGTGCGCAAGGATCATGTTGGCTTCCAGATTCACCGACAGAACCCGCGTGATTGCATCGGGCGTTTCCAGCGTCATCGGGCGGAAATATCCGTCAGCGGCATTCAGAAGCGCACAGCCAATCTGCCCGACAGAATGCTGAAGCGCCCAGTCGGCGGCCATATGCGCGCCATCCTCTGACGCCAGATCGCAGGAAAGATAGGGAATATCGGGAAAATCAACGGGCAGATCCTGCGCGCCCCTGCGGCCCGTGCATATCACGCGATGCCCGTTCCGGCGCGCTGCACGCACCAGTTCCAGCCCCAGCCCAGACGCACCGCCTGTCACGAATATCAGTTTGGCTTTCAAGGAACCCTGCCTTTGTCCCGCGCGCGATTGTCAGGGGTGAACCCTAACGCACCAAGGCCGAAAGGAAAGGGCGCTTATACGCAAGATATCGGCCACACACCGCGATGATCGCGGTATTGTGAGTGCGGTGGTGACACTTATGGCCTGTGTTTTGCGTAACTATCATCAACAGGCCCCAACAAGGAGGAACCCATGACCCTGTCCCGCAGACTTTTCCTGACCGGCGCAACCGCAGGTGTCGCATTTGTTGGCACGCAGACATCGCCCTTGCAGGCCGGGCCGGTCACATTCGATGCATCATGGGATCATCTAACCTTCAGGCGGCTTAGCCCGAACCGGTTTGAATTAAGCCCGAACCGGCTGACCGTCATATCAGACGGCGCATCATCCATTCTATACCGTATCCTGCCAGATGATTTGCGTGGCCGGACCAATGCGCGCTGGACATGGCAGGTCGAATCTTCGGCGCCGCCGTCTGATCTGTCGCAAATCGGCAATGATGACCGCAATCTGGGGGTATTCTTCGTCAGCATGCCCGCCGATCAGGCCGCCCGCGTGCGCGAAGGGACCAGCATTTCGCGGCTGTTGCGCAACCGTGCCGTGAATGTGCTGATGTATACGTGGGGCGGCAATCAGGCACCGGGCACAGTGGTGCCAAGCCCGCATGCGCCCGACCGGCTGCGCAATCTGATCACGCGCAGGCCTGAAACGGGCCAGTTTTCCGAAAATGTCGATCTTGCGCGTGATTTTCCCCGCGTTTTCAACCAGCCACTGCAACAGCTTGTGGCAGTGGCCGTGTCGTCCAATAGTGAGAATACACCGGCCCGCGTGGTGGCGCATGTCAGTGATTTCATCTTGGGCTAAGGTGTGTCCCAAGGGGCATATTTCTGCGGCAGTGTCGGGGGCGTGTTGAAGATATGGCGCGCAGGTGAAATAGTGCTCGCATCCGCATTTTGCTTTTGCTAAGTAGCGCGCATTGCGGGTGTGGCGAAATTGGCAGACGCACCAGATTTAGGTTCTGGCGCCGCAAGGCGTGGGGGTTCAAGTCCCTCCACCCGCACCAGATTTTCAGTTAGGGCCGCTGGCCCCCTATGGGCAAGCCCCCCATCAGGTGCCGCAATGAACTGCCCAGGGTGGGGTTTTTCGCACCACCAGCGCCAGCAGATCGGCACAGGCACGGGCATCCAGCCAGCACCGGCTGATCCGTTCACCACGAAAACAGCCTGGATGCCGATTTGCCCGCAAATCTGCGTTGCGTCAGGCCGCAGCCTGAAACAACCCTTCGCGCTGCAAATGATCAAGGGTCTGGTCCAGCGTCTTGCGGGCGCGAATGACCAATTCGTCAATATCCGCAGGGGTAATAACAAGGGGCGGCGCAATGATCATGCGGTCACCAACATGGCGCATGACCAGATTGTTGCCAAAGGAATATTCGCGGCAGATATAGCCCACTGTGCCCGCATCTGACGCAAAGCGCGCGCGGCTTGCCTTGTCCGGCGTCAGCGCAAGGCTGGCCATCATGCCACGCGATACGGCCTCGCCCACCAGCGGGTGATCGGCCAGACTGCCCCAGGCCTGCGCCAGATGGGGGGCCGTGTGGGTGCGCACACGTTCGACAATGCCTTCTTCATGCAGGATGCGCAGGTTTTCCAGCGCAACGGCTGCGGCCACCGGATGGCCGGAATAGGTGTAGCCATGGTTGAATTCATCCTGCCCGATGGTCTGCGCCACCTCGTCGCAGACGATAGATCCCCCAATCGGCTGGTAGCCTGAACTTAGCCCCTTGGCGATGGTCATGATATGGGGCTGAATGCCATAGCTTTGCGACCCGAACCAATACCCCGTGCGCCCGAAACCGGTGATGACCTCATCTGCGATCAGCAAAATCCCGTATTTCTTGACGATGCGGCTGATCTCCGGCCAGTAGCTTTCTGGCGGTATGATAACCCCGCCCGCACCCTGCACAGGTTCGGCAATAAAGGCCGCGACAGTGTCGGCCCCCAGTTCAAGAATCGTCTCTTCCAGCTGGCGCGCGCGGGCAATGCCGAAATCATGGGGCGTCATGTCGCCCCCTTCGCCATACCAATAGGGCTGGTCAATATGCACGATGTCCGCAATCGGCAGGCCACCTTGCGCATGCATGGCCGCCATCCCCCCAAGACTGCCGCCCCCCATGGTGGACCCGTGATAACCGTTGCGCCGCGCAATGATGGTGCGGCGCGCGGGCTGGCCCTTCAGCGCCCAGTATTGGCGCACCATACGAATATTTGTGTCATTGGCTTCAGACCCCGAACCGGCAAAGAAGACATGGTTCAGATCGCCCGGTGCCAGTTCTGCCAGTTTCGCCGCCAGTTGCAGGGCGGGGACATGGGTGGTCTGAAAAAACGTGTTATAATACGGCAATTCGCGCATCTGGCGGGCGGCGGCATCCGCCAGTTCATGCCGCCCGTAGCCTATATTGACGCACCACAACCCTGCCATACCGTCAATCAGCTCTACACCGTCACTGTCGGTCAGCCGCACGCCTTTGGCACGGGTGATGACGCGCGCGCCCTTTTGGCCAAGGGCCGTGTTGGCGGTGAACGGATGCATGTGATGGGCGGCATCCAGTGCCTGCAATTCAGCCGTTGGCGGGGTGTTGCGCAATGTCATGTCCGTGCTCCAGAACTCGGGATTTCGCTTAAGGATACGCGGGTTGCGGGTGCCGTCAAGGTAATTTGATCAAATTATGCGCAACTACCCCAGCAACCCCGCATGCAGCCCTGCACGAATATTGGCAACACCTTGGGCAATATCATCGCGAATGGCCGTTTTCAGCGCGGCTATGTCCGCAGTTTCCAGCGCGGCAATGGCGCGTTTGTGGTGGTCGGGCATATGCAGCATTTGCCCATCGGCGCCGCGCGCCCCCGTGCCGTCGGGCACCTGGCAGACCACGCGCAGGGACGGGCCGAACCGCAACCACAGCGACGCCGCCAGCGCGTGCAGCACATCTGACCCCGCGCAGGAATACAGCGCGAAATGGAATTCGTGATTCATGCGCAGATAGGCGGGAATGTCCCCTGTTGAAATTGCGTAATCCAGACGGGCATCAATCGCGCGCAACGTTGCGATAACCGTCGCATCGCACTGGCCCGCCGCCTGTTCTGCCAGCCGCGTTTCAACCGCGTCGCGCGCATATCCCAGATCGGCCAGCGCGGCGTCGGTCAGTCGGGGCACGCATACGCGCCGGTTGCCCAGCATTTGCAGCGCGCCTTCCGCAATAAGGCGACGAATCGCCTCTCGTATGGGGGTCATGCCAAGGCCAAGGCGCGCCACAAGCCCCTCGATTGTGACCGCGTCGCCGGGTGCCAGTTCCCCGAACAACACCATATCCCGAAGTGCGATATAGGCAATCTGATGGGCGGGCAGGCGTTCGGTCATGGGGCGGTCTTTCATAGGCGCGGGCAATTGTGCCACGATATACTTCATCTTGCCCAAAATACTCAAATAAACGCCGGGCGTCAGCCCGGCGTTTCATTCTTCACGGATTTACCGGAACGCCTAGAAAAACGCCTGAAGTCCGGTTTGCGCCCGCCCCAATATCAGCGCATGCACATCATGGGTGCCTTCATAGGTGTTTACGGTTTCCAGATTCACCATATGCCGGATGACCTGATATTCTTCAGAAATGCCGTTGCCGCCATGCATGTCGCGGGCCATGCGGGCGATATCCAGCGCCTTGCCGCAGTTGTTGCGCTTGATCAGCGAAATCATTTCCGGCGCGGCCTGTGCGTCATCCATCAACCGCCCGACCTGAAGGGCTGCTTGCAGGCCAAGGGTGATTTCAGTTTGCATATCTGCCAGTTTTTTCTGGAAAAGCTGCGTCTGTGCCAGTGGTTTGTCGAATTGCTTGCGGTCCAGCCCGTATTGACGCGCAGCGTGCCAACAGAATTCGGCAGCCCCCATCACGCCCCATGCAATGCCATAGCGCGCACGGTTCAAACAGCCGAACGGCCCTTTCAACCCTTCGACATTGGGCAGCAGGGCGTCATCACCCACATCGACCCCGTCCATGACGATTTCACCGGTGGTGGACGCGCGCAAGCTTAGTTTGCCGCCAATCTTGGGCGCACTTAGCCCTTTCATGCCTTTTTCCAGCACAAAGCCGCGAATGCGCCCGCCATGCGCGTCGGATTTTGCCCAGACAACAAACACATCGGCAAAGGGGCTGTTGGAAATCCAGGTCTTGGTTCCGCTCAGGCGGTAGCCGTTGGCGGTTTTCTCGGCGCGGGTTTTCATGCCTGCGGGGTCGGACCCCGCGTCCGGTTCGGTCAGGCCGAAACACCCTATCAACTGGCCCGAACACAGGCCGGGCAGGTATTTTTGCCGCTGCTCTTCCGACCCGTAGGCATAAATCGGATAGATCACCAGTGACGATTGCACCGACATCATGGACCGGTAGCCTGAATCCACGCGTTCAATCTCGCGGGCGATCAGGCCATAGGTGACATAGGACGCCCCAAGCCCGCCATAGGCTTCGGGCAAGGTGGCCCCCAACAGGCCCGCATCGCCCATCAGGCGAAACAGTTCGGGATCGCTGCGTTCTTCGCGGTAGGCATCAATCACGCGCGGCTGTAGCGTGGATTGCGCGAATTCATGCGCGGCATCGCGCAGCATGCGTTCATCCTCGGACAGCTGGCTTTCCAGACGCAGCGGGTCGTCCCAGACGAATTTGCCCAGATCAGGGGCGTCTTTTGCTTTCAATGCGGGGGTGTCCAGTGGCATGATCGGTATCCTGCTGATTATTCCGGTTAAGCATTGAATAAGGTATGGTTGCACAAATATAAATGAATTATGTCGCATATACCCATTCTGAAATGGAATACTGGATGATCTCCCGCCGGTTTCTGCCCTCGACACAATCCTTGCAGGCATTTGACGCGGTGGTGCGGTTGGGCAGTTTTACGGCTGCGGCGCAGGAACTGGCGCTGACGCAATCTGCGGTGTCGCGTCAGGTGGCCGCGCTGGAAACGCAACTGGGGCAGGTGTTGTTGGTGCGTGGCAAACGGTCGGTGTCGCCCACCGCGCAGGGGCGGGCCTATGCGACGGCTGCGCAATCTGCTTTGCAGCAGTTGCAACAGGCCGCGCTGGCCTTGCAGGGCGCGCAGGACAAAGGGCGTCTGACGCTGGCCATCCTGCCCACCTTTGGCACGCGCTGGCTGATCCCGCGCATTCCGCGTTTCCTGCGTATGCATCCTGAAATCACGCTGCATTTCACCACACGCATCGGGCAGTTTGATTTGCTGTCCGAAGGGGTGGATGCCGCCGTTCACGCGGGCCGGCCCGACTGGCCGCAAGCGCTGGCCTTGCAATTGTTCGAAGATCGCGTGCAGCCCATGGCGGCCCCTGCATTGGTGGCCCCTGCATTGACGGGCGCCACAGGGACGACATCGGCGCAGATTGCGCGCCTGTCACGGCTGGCGCTGGCCACACGCCCCGCAGAATGGGACGGCTGGATGGCCGCGCATGACCTGCCGCCCGCACCCGCGCCGGATATGGTGTTCGAACATCTTGCCACGCTGGCGCAGGCCTGTGTGGCGGGGCTTGGTGTGGCGTTGTTGCCGCCCTTTCTGTATCACAGTGAACTGGCCACAGGTGATCTGGTGGCGATTGGGCCGGAATGGGCCAACGGGTCCGGCTATTGGTTGATGACACCGGAACATGCGCCCGAAGGTGCGGCGGTGCGCGCCTTTCGCGACTGGCTGATGACCGAGATTACACGCGATGACGGCGTTTTTGCGTAACAGGCGGGCAGGGGGGCAGGGGCCACGCATAGTGCCTTGACGGTTGCACCTTGCTTGACACGGCGGCTAAGGTCGGACAAACGGCGCGGCCTATGCCCGCCCAGTTGTGCCGGATTACTGCCCATGACCAGCCCTTCGAATACCAAGGCCAAGATGCATGTCACGCGGGGGGGCTGTGCAATCAATCTGGTATTGTCTGTCCTGAAGATCGCAGCAGGGCTTATGCTGGCCAGCCCCGCCTTGGTTGCGGACGGGTTTCATTCCTTGGGCGATATGGCGTCCGATATCATGGTGCTTTGGGCCTTGCGCCAGTCCGCGCGCGCGCCCGATGCGGACCACCCTTACGGCCATGGCCGCTTTGAAACGCTGGCAACGCTGGCGCTTGCCGCGATACTGGCCCTGACGGGGGTGGGGGTCATCTGGGACGCGTCGGCGCGGCTGATGTCCAGTGGGGAACTGGCCCCCGGGGCGTTGGCGCTTGGCGTGGTGGCGGTGTCGATCATCGTCAAGGAGGGGCTTTATCACTATACCTTGCGGGTTGGTCGCGCCACCGGGTCGGCATTGCTGGAAGTCAACGCATGGCACCACCGCACGGATGCGCTGTCGTCCGTGGTGGCGCTGGTGGGGATCGGGGCGGCGCAATTGGGGTTTGGCTGGGGCGATCCGCTGGCGGCCATCGTGATTGCGCTGATGTTGCTGCATGCGGGCTGGGGCTTTGGCAAAACCGCCGCTGCGGAACTGGTGGACACGCAAGCCCCCGATGATCTGCGCACTGCGCTTGAAGGGAACCTGACGGCCACCCCCGGTGTGCAGGGCCTGCGCGATTTGCGCATGCGCCAGCACGGCGCGCAGACGTTGGCCGATGTGTCCGTGATGGTGGACCCCCAGATCAGCGTGACCGAAGGGCACCGCATTGCAGAAGTAGCGCGTGCGCGCGCACTGGATGAAATTGACGCGCTGTCCGATCTGATCATCCATGTGGAACCGGCGGGCCATTTCGAGGGGTTTGGCGCCGAAGCGGCCCCCCTGCGCGCCGAAGTCGAGGGCATGATCATGACCCTTGCGCAGGCCCATCCGATGGTGATTGCACTAGATTCGCTGCGCCTTGGCTATTTTGACGATGGCCTGCATGTGGAATTGCTGGCCGATCTGCGCCCCGAAGCAGACCCCCGCCAGACCGAAGCGCAACTGGCCGACACCCTGACCGAGGCCCTGCCGGAAGTTGTCGTTCTGCGCCTGCACCGCATCAGCACCGGCTTGCGCGACTAGCCGCACCCTGCAATAACGGCGGTCATGGCAAAAGCGCTTCCCCAGTTCACCTGCACCGCCTGCGGCGCAACCCATCGCAAATGGGCAGGGCGTTGCGATGCCTGCGGCGGGTGGAATTGCATCATCGAAGAAGCCCCGCTTTCGGCAGGCCCCGGCCCGCGCACCACCAAGGGGCGCCAGATTGCGTTGTCAACGCTGGCGGATTCCGAAACCCCGCCGCCGCGCCGCACATCAGGCATTGCCGAACTTGACCGCGTCTTGGGGGGCGGGCTGGTTGCGGCCTCGGCCATTCTGGTGGGGGGCGATCCCGGTATCGGCAAATCCACGCTTTTGTTGCAGGCGGTCGCGGCCTTCGCCAATTCCGGCCTGAATTGTATGTATATCTCGGGCGAGGAAGCGGCTGCGCAGGTCCGCCTGCGTGCATCGCGCCTTGGGCTGTCGCAGGCCCCCGTGCGACTGGGCGCGGAAACCAACCTGCGTGACATTCTGACAACCGTGGATGCAGAACGCCCCGACCTGATGGTGATCGATTCGATCCAGACCATGTGGCTGGACAGCGTGGACAGCGCGCCGGGGTCGGTGTCGCAGGTGCGTGCTGCCGCACACGAACTTGTCAGCTTTGCCAAGCGGCGCGGCGTGTCGGTCATTCTTGTAGGCCATGTCACCAAAGAAGGGCAGATTGCCGGTCCCCGTGTGGTGGAACATATGGTCGACACCGTGCTGTATTTCGAGGGCGAGCGCGGCCACCAGTTCCGCATTCTGCGCGCCGTCAAGAACCGCTTCGGCCCCGCCGATGAAATTGGCGTTTTTGAGATGACAGGCGCGGGCCTGGCCGAAGTGGCAAACCCGTCGGCGCTGTTTTTGTCCGAACGTGGCGCGCCCGCGCCCGGTTCTGTTGTTTTTGCGGGGATTGAAGGCACGCGCCCCATGCTGACGGAAATTCAGGCACTGGTCGCACCCTCGCCGCTGGGCACACCGCGCCGCACTGTCGTGGGGCTGGATTCCGCGCGCCTGTCCACGATTCTGGCCGTGCTGGAAGCGCGCTGTGGTATTCCGTTTGCGGGCATGGATGTGTTTTTGAATGTCGCCGGTGGCATGCGCGTGCATGAACCCGCCGCCGATCTGGCGGTGGCCTGCGCGCTTTTATCGGCGCGCGAAGACATAGCACTGCCCGCAGATACCGTGGTTTTCGGCGAAATCAGCCTGTCGGGGGCCTTACGCCCCGTAGCCCAGACCGAAAAAAGGTTGAAAGAGGCGCAAAAACTTGGTTTCTGCACGGCAATCGCCCCGACACTTGCAAAACCGTTGGGGGTGGATGAAATGATATTGCGACAAATGCCTGATCTTGCCGAAGTGGTCGGCCAGATATTTGGCGCAGGCTGAACAGAAACGTCAGGGCCGCCCACAGCGCCCACAGGGAGACTGTCATGGAAGGCTTTACAATCATCGACGGCGGTGTAGCGGTCGTCATTATTGTATCGGGCATATTGGCCTATTCGCGTGGTTTCATGCGCGAAGCGATGGCGATTCTGGGATGGGTTGCGGCGGCTGTGCTGGCCTATGTTCTGGCACCGGCAGTGCAGCCATTGGTCCGTGAAATCCCGTTTATCGGCGGGTTTCTGGGCGACAGCTGCGAATTGACGGTGATTGCCGCCTTTGCCGTGGTGTTTGCAATCGCGCTGCTGTTGGCATCACTGTTTACGCCGCTGTTTTCGTCATTCGTGCGCAATTCCGCCCTTGGGGGACTGGATCAGGCGCTGGGCTTTTTGTTTGGTGTGGCGCGGGGTGTGCTGTTGGTGGCCATCGCGCTTCTGGTGTTTGACCGCGCAGTGCCCGCAGGGTCTGTCGATATGGTCGAAAACTCGCGCTCTGCGGCGGTGTTCGGGCAGTTGTCGGGCAATCTGAATGATGCCGTGCCGCATGACGCGCCCAACTGGCTGGTTCAGAAATATGAAGAACTGGTTGCTGTGTGCAACTAAAGCGGGCTTCGCGCACAACTTGGCGGGACTGGTGTTGCATCAAGGCGTGACACTCGCCCGCCGATGGGTTAGTGCATGCGCGACATAGCAGACAGGAGCTAATGCGCCCATGCTCAGCCACCCTTTCGATGATGACAAGCTACGCGAAGAATGCGGGGTATTTGGTTGCATCGGGCTGGAAGACGCCGCCAATTTCGTAGCCCTTGGCCTTCATGCCCTACAGCACAGGGGTCAGGAAGCTGGCGGAATCATCACCCATCACCCCGAATCAGGTTTTCATTCCGCCCACAGATTCGGCCTTGTGCGGGACAATTTCACCAAGGCCGGCGTGATCGAAGGATTGCCCGGATCAATCGGAATAGGCCATGTGCGCTATTCCACGGCGGGGTCCAAAGGGGCCACACAGATTCGTGACGTCCAGCCCTTCTTTGGCGAATTCGCCATGGGCGGTGCAGCGCTTGCGCATAACGGCAATATCACCAATGCCGAAAGCATCCGCCGTGAATTGATTGAACGCGGGTCTATCTTCCAGTCCAGTTCCGACAGCGAATGCCTGATTCACCTGATGGCGCGGTCGTTCCAGAAAACCATTCCCGAACGGATGAAGGATGCGCTTCGCCGCGCCGAAGGGGCCTTTTCCATCGTCGCCATGACGCGCACCAAGCTTATCGGTGTGCGCGACCCGCTGGGCGTGCGCCCGCTGGTTCTGGGGCGTCTGGCCAATGGCTGGGTGCTGGCGTCGGAAACCTGTGCGCTGGACATTATCGGGGCCGAATTCGACCGCGAGATTGACCCCGGCGAAATGGTGGTCATCAGTGCCAAGGGTGTCGAAAGCATGCGGCCTTTTGCGATGAAAACGCCGCGTTTCTGCATCTTTGAACATGTCTATTTCTCGCGCCCTGACAGCTTTTTTGCAGGGCGGTCCGTCTATGAAACGCGCCGCCAGATTGGTGTTGAACTGGCCCGCGAAGCGCCTGTCGATGCCGATATGGTCTGCCCCGTGCCCGACAGCGGCACGCCCGCCGCGATTGGCTTCAGTCAGGAATCGGGCATTCCCTTCGCGCTGGGGATCACGCGCAACCAGTATATGGGGCGCACCTTTATCGAGCCGTCACAGCAGATCCGGTCCATGGGCGTGCGGCTGAAGCTGAATGTGAACCGCGCGCTTATACGCGGCAAGCGCATTATTCTGGTGGATGATTCGGTTGTGCGCGGCACGACCAGCCAGAAGATCAAGGAAATGATCATTGAAGCGGGCGCCGCCGAGGTGCATTTCCGCATCGCATCGCCGCCGACAGCATGGCCGTGCTTTTACGGGGTTGATACCCCTGATCGCGAAAACCTGCTGGCCGCACAGATGACCGAAGATGAAATGCGCGATCATATCGGGGTGGACAGCCTTAGGTTTGTGTCGCTTGACGGGCTTTACCGTGCCGCAGGCGAGGCGTCAGGGCGCAACAATGCCTGTCCGCAATATTGCGATGCCTGTTTTTCAGGGGAATACCCTGTCGCACCGCAGGACATGATCGAACGCGGTTTCATGCCCAAAGCGGCGGAATGACCCGGCCTGTCCAGTTTCGCCCGCATCATTTTCTGTGTGCGCTGGGCTTTCAGGGCAAAGGGTATTCGGGCAGCTTTACCCAGAACATGGCCGCAATCGTCGCGCAGTTGCGTGGCCCCGATGGCGGGGACACAGTGATAAAGGTGACCGCCCAGGCCGACAGCATCTGCACGCCTTGCCCGCACCGGCGCGGGCAATCCTGCGTCAAAGTCGCCCAGATTGCCGCATTGGACGACCGGCACGCGCAGGCTTTGGGCCTGCACGCGGGCCAGCGCCTGACATGGTCTGACGCGAAATCGCGTATCCGCACGCATGTTCCGCCCGGTTCGCTAAGTGATTTATGTGCAGGGTGTCAGTGGCTGGAATTCGGATTATGCGAAGCGGCATTGTCCGAACTGCATCGGGGCTAGGGTCGCGCGCAGGGATGCGGATGGCTGGCTGAAGAAGTTCCCCCAAGGCGCGGAGCAAAGGGCGCAGCCCACCGCGCCATAGGTCTGGCCGTCCCGCGGCCTGCCGATTTGGCTGATGTCATGCCAAGCCTTTGGTGTCGGAGTATGCAGCCTGCATAAAGTGAACTTCACTAACGCCGGATCGGCAGACCCCGGCCCACCGCTGGCGCGGGCTTATTCCCAGCACGAACGCCCCCTTCAAACCACATCCGCCATGAAAAAAGGCGGGCACACGGCCCGCCTTTTGCAGTATCTGACAATACCTTAGCCAACGCGCGATTTCAGCGCAGCCCAGGCCCCCGTCGCAATCAGTGCGGCAACGGCGGATTTCACGACACCACCAAGCTGGAAGGGCAGTGCACCCGCCATAAAGGCCGCTTCAAGATCAAGCGGTGTGATGACCCACAGCCATAGAACACCGGGGATAAACAGCAGCAATGCGGGGATGAGTGCCGCAAGAAACAGGCGCGCGAAGCCACGGTTCATGCCGCGTTCCACCAGCAGGCCGGTCAGCCATGCCATGGCGACAAAGCCCACCAGAAAACCGCCTGTCGGGCCTGCCATATAGGCCAGCCCAGCCGCCCCGCCAGCAAAGACCGGAAAGCCCATCGCGCCCTGCGCCAGATAGGTGACCAGCGTCGCCGCCGCCAGACGCGACCCATAGGTCAGCCCGATCAACGAAATTACCAGTGTCTGAAGGGTCATCGGCACCGGAAACATCGGCACGCTGATCTGGGCCGACATGGCCACCAGAACCGAACCGAACAGAACCATCGCCACCTTGCGGGCAATGGTGTCATTGCCGCCAAGTGCCGTGACCAAGGGTGTAGTATGAGCCATGATGGACCCCTCTTGTTTGCAAACTGTTGTTGTCGGTTATGCTGAAACTTGGCGCATATGGCAAGCGGCGCAAACAGCGTTAGCGCCAAATCATCCTGTTTCTGTCCGCCCTGCTGGCTGAATGCACTTGCAAGCAGGCCGCAACTGCCCTATGCGCAACCCTGTCTTTCCACGAGCAATGGAACCGGTGCAGCTCTCGTAGGTGGGGGTGGAAAGATGGCCCGCCTTTTGAAATGTACCACATACATGATTGGAGATCGCATGCCGCTATACGAGCATGTCATGATCGCGCGTCAGGATCTGTCGAATACACAGGCCGAAGCGCTGATCGAACATTTTGGTGCCGTCCTGTCCGACAATGGCGGGAAACTCGTTGAACACGAGTATTGGGGCGTCAAGACAATGGCCTACAAGATCAACAAGAACCGCAAAGGGCATTACGCCTTCCTGCGCACCGATGCGCCCGCAAGCGCCGTGCAGGAAATGGAGCGTCTGATGCGCCTGCATGATGACGTGATGCGGGTTCTGACAGTCAAGGTCGAAGCCCATGAAGAAGGGCCTTCTGCCCAGATGCAGAAACGTGACGAGCGCGAACCGCGTCGTCGCGCGTCCTGATCCAGTAGGAGTATAAGACATGGCTGCAAAACCATTTTTCCGCCGTCGCAAAGTGTGCCCTTTCTCGGGTGAGAATTCGCCCAAGATCGACTACAAGGATACGCGTCTGCTTCAGCGCTATATATCAGAGCGCGGCAAGATCGTGCCATCGCGCATCACCGCCGTTTCTGCCAAGAAACAGCGTGAGCTGGCCCGCGCCATCAAACGCGCCCGCTTTCTGGCACTTCTGCCTTACGCCGTGAAATAAGGAGAACGAGACATGCAAGTGATCCTTCTTGAACGCGTGGCCAAGCTGGGCCAGATGGGCGACGTCGTAAGCGTCAAGCCCGGTTACGCGCGTAACTATCTGCTGCCGCAAGGCAAGGCGCTGCGTGCGTCTGATGACAACATCAAATCCTTCGAGGCCCGCAAGGCGGAACTGGAAGCGCAAAACCTTGAAACCCGCAAGGAAGCGCAGGCCATGGCCGAGCGTCTGGATGGCGAAACCTATATCGTTATCCGTCAGGCATCTGATGGCGGCGCGCTTTACGGCTCTGTCAGCCCGCGCGATGTCACCGATCTTCTGGCCGAAGCCGGTGTAACAGTCGAACGCCGCCAGATCGTCATTCCGACGCCGATCAAATTGCTGGGTCTGCATGGTGCAACAATTTCCCTGCACCCCGAAGTCGAAGCAAAGATTCATCTGAATGTCGCACGTTCCGCCGAAGAAGCTGAACTACAGGCTTCCGGTAAATCCATTCAGGAACTGGCTGCTGAAGAAGAAGCCGCTGCTGAATTCGAAATCTCGGAACTGTTCGACGATATCGGCGCTGCCGGTATGGACGATGATGACCCCCGCAATCATGGCGAAAGCGATGACCCGCGCGAGGCTTAAGACAAGCCGGAACTGACTGATGCGCCCGCTGACTGGTTTCAGCGGGCGTTTCCAATGCCTGATATGCCTGTTTTTGCGCCTAAACCGCGTTTCAGGCCAAGTTTTGCGCAAGTCCGGTTGCATGGCTTGCATTTTGCGCAGATTTGCTTACATATTCGATTTACTGCAATTGTTGTGCGTGATGTCGCGCGCGGCTGCGTCCCGGCCAGGCAGTGCCGGGATTCTAGGGGTGATCCATGAAGATTGACAGCACCATCGCGGACGATCTGCTTGAGATGAAAGACACAAATCCAGAGGGGGTCGCCCCTCAGGACATGACAGAGCAGGCGCAGGCCGCATCGAATTTCCTGAAGGCCCTTGCGCATGAGGGGCGGCTGATGATTCTGTGCCATCTGTCTTCAGGCGAAAAATCCGTGACAGAACTGGAGCAGCTTTTGCAGTCACGTCAGGCGGCGGTCAGCCAGCAGCTTGCGCGTTTGCGGCTGGAAGGGCTTGTGTCGTGCCGCAGGGACGGGAAAACCATCTACTATTCCCTGCATGACCAGCGCGCCGCGCGGATTATCGAAGTTGTGTATGACGTGTTCTGCGCGAACGCTGCGCGCTAGGCTGCAAATTACGGAATTTCACGATCATATGCGTATTGTGGGCACCGTCCGCGCACTAGCAGCGGCGCGTTATCGCGGTTAAGCGCCTTGCGTATAGTGTCAGGACGGGGCATCAAGTTTCTGTAACCCAGTGTAAAGAGCGATGATGAGCCGGATTTGCCAGATAGATATCGATGATTGCGGATTGCCGACCCCCACACCAGAGGTCGAGCAAGAACGCAAGGTTGCAGTGTTCGACCTGCTGGAAGACAACAGTTTTGTGCTGGCCGCCCGTGATGGAAAGCTGGCGCCCGATGGCCCCTTTGCCATGAAACTTGGTATTCGTGACAGGCGCCTTGTCATTGATATCAAGAACGAAGCTGGCGCGCAGATAGCTGAATTGCAGCTGTCACTGGGGCCGTTCCGGCAGGTGGTCAAGGATTACTACCAGATTTGCGGCAGCTATTTCGAAGCGGTCAAGCGCCTGCCCCCCAGCCAGATTGAAGCCATCGACATGGCGCGGCGGGGCATTCACAATGAGGGCGCGCGTATCCTGCAAGAGCGCCTTGAGGGCAAGGCCGAGATGGATATAGACACCGCGCGGCGCTTGTTCACCCTGGTTTGCGTTTTGCATTTCGGGGGCTGAATGGCGGGTTGCTTCCCTTCTTCGATTTTGTTTTGTTGCGACCACAACTCAGTGCGCTCGCCGATCGCCGAAGGGTTGATGAAAAAAATGTATGGGCAACGCGCCTATGTGCAATCTGCGGGGGTCAAAAGCGACCGTGACATTGACGGCTTTTCAATTGCAGTCAGCGCAGAAGACGGGGTTGAACTGGACCACCACCGCGCGCGGTCTTTCGATGAAATGATCGAATGGGGCGATGATCTGGGCGGGTTCGACCTGATTGTGGCGCTGTCACCTGCAAGCCAGCGTCAGGCGCTGGAACTGACGCGCTTTGCCCATATTGATGTCGAATACTGGCCCATCATGGACCCGTCCGGTCTGGGAGAGACGCGGGAGGCCAAGCTGGACGCCTATCGCCAGACCCGCGACCAGATAAAGGAACGGCTGCTGGGCCGGTTCGGGCCGCCAACAGAAAGGTAAGACATGAGCCGCGAGATCATCAACCGCTATTTCGAGGCATTCAATACCGGTGATACCAAAACCATGCTGGCACTTGTCAGCGATGATGTGGAACATTTCGTCAATCAGGGCGATATGCGCAAAGGCCGCGCGAAATTCGCTGAATTCTGCGCGCATATGGGTGTCAGCTACCGCGAGCAGTTGCGCGATATGGTGATTTTCGTGAATGACCACGGCACACGCGCGGCTGCGGAATTCACTGTCCATGGCGAATATCTGCAAACCGATCCGGGCCTGCCTGCGGCCAACGGCCAGACATATATCCTGCCTGCGGGGTCGTTCTTTGCGCTGAAGGGCGAAAAAATTACGCGCATAACAACCTATTACAACCTGCAAGACTGGATCAGACAGGTTTCGGCATGAGTCTGCGTTTTCTGTCCTTGTCAGGGGCCGATATTGATCCGGTGATCGATGGGCTGGCGGCGTTGCGGATCAGCGTGTTTCGCGACTGGCCTTATTTATACGATGGCGATCTGGACTATGAACGCAGCTATTTGCGTGTGTATCGGGACAACCCCCGCGCTGTTGTGGTGGGCGCATTTGATGGCGAAACACTGGTTGGCGCTGCCACCGGCCTGCCCATGGCCGATGCAGATGCGGAATTTGCGCAGGCCTTCGCCCACAGCCCGCATGATGTGTCGCAGATATTCTATTGCGCGGAATCCGTGCTGTTGCCGGACTATCGCGGGCAGGGCGCGGGGCATCGTTTTTTTGAGTTGCGCGAGGCACATGCGTGCGCCCACGGGTTCGGGCTTGTGGCGTTTTGCAGTGTTATGCGACCGGATGACCACCCCGCGCGCCCCGCTGCCTATACCCCGCTGGACGCGTTCTGGCGCAAACGCGGCTACGGCCCGCTACAAGGTATTACCGCGCAGTTTTCATGGCGTGATGTGGGACAAGACGGGGACAGCCCGAAAACGCTACAATTCTGGATGAAACACCTATGAAAATAGCCGCCGCCGCCTATCCGCTGGATTTTCTGCCCGATTGGGCCGCATATGAACACAAGCTGACCGACTGGGTTGCAAAAGCCGTGGCTGATGGCGCGGACCTGCTGGTTTTTCCTGAATACGGCGCCATGGAACTGGCCAGCCTTGGGGGCGCAGCCGTTGCCGGTGATCTGGAAGCAGCCCTGCATGAGGTGATGTCCCATCACGCGGCGGTCACTGCGCTGCATTGCCGTTTGGCCGCCGCGCACGGCGTGCATATCCTTGGGGCCAGTGGTCCTGCCATGGCAGGCGGCGCGCGTCCGGTGAACCGCGCTGTCCTGTATGGGCCTGATGGTGTGATCGGGCATCAGGATAAACAGATCATGACCCGTTTTGAACGCGAAGAATGGGACATTGCACCGGGGCAGGGGCTAAAGGTCTTTGATACCGCGCTGGGCAAGATCGGGGTGATCATCTGCTACGACAGCGAATTCCCGCTGCTGGCGCGCGCACTGGTCGATTCCGGCGCAGAGTTCCTGCTGGCCCCGTCCTGCACCGAAACACTGGCGGGATATACACGCGTTAAGGTGGGGTCGATGGCGCGCGCGCTGGAAAACCAGTGCGTATGTGTGCACGCCCCGACAGTCGGCCCGGCCCCGTGGTGCCCTGCGGTCGACATGAATGTCGGGGCCGCCGCAATCTATGGCCCGCCGGATCTGGGCTTTCCTGAAACCGGAATAGTGTCGCAAACCGCGATGAATAAGCCTGGCTGGACCTGCGCGGAAATTGATCCCGATGCCATAGCGCGGGTGCGCCGCGAGGGGGCCGTTCTGAACCATGCGCATTGGAATGAACAGAAAAACCGCATTTTGGGGCCGATAGAGGTGGTGAAGCCCCCATATAGCGCTTGAAAAAGACCACAATAGCGATCATCTAAGCGACGCGCAATTCTGCGCAGAATTTAAATACGGAGTCACCATGGCCAAGGAAGAACTGCTCGAATTCCCAGGCGTCGTGAAGGAGCTCCTGCCAAATGCGACGTTTCGGGTCGAGCTGGAAAACGGCCATGAGATCAACGCACATATGGCAGGCAAGATGCGCAAGAACCGCATCCGTGTTCTGGTCGGCGACAAGGTTCAAGTCGAAATGACCCCCTATGACCTGACCAAGGGTCGTATCAACTACCGCTTCAAATAAGGCATGCGCCTGATCCTTGGGTCTGCAAGTCCGCGGCGACGCGAAATTCTGGCACAGCTTGGCATTGTGCCGGACGAAATTATCGCGGCCGATATCGATGAAACCCCGCATGCGCAGGAACTGCCGCGTCCCTATTGCGAACGGGTGACGCGCGCGAAACTGGATGCGATTGCCGCAGATGATGATGATATCGTGCTGTGCGCAGATACCACCGTTGCGCTGGGCCGTCGCATTCTGGGCAAACCGCATGATGCCGCGCAGGCGGCGGAATTCCTGCTGAAACTTGCGGGGCGGCGCCATTCGGTGATCACGTCGGTCGCGTTGCGGCGTGCAGGCAGGCACTGGATGCGCACACAGGTGACCACTGTCAAGATGAAGCGCTTGTCCGATGACGACCTGAACGGCTACCTTGCCAGTGGCGAATGGCAGGGCAAGGCCGGCGGCTATGCCATTCAGGGCCGTGGCGGCGCATTCATCCCGTGGATATCCGGGTCATATACGGGCGTCATGGGCCTGCCTGCGGTCGAAACTTTAACCCTGTTGCGCGCGGCAGGCTATAAAATGGATAACACCCCATGAAAGGCAGTGTGATTGCCCTTGACCAGTTCAATGGCAAGGAAGCCGCAGCGCTTATGATCGACGGGCATCTGGATGATGTCATTCTTGCCTTGCCCGATGGTGTTGTTGCACCCGAAACCATTTTGCGTGGTAAAATGGGCCGCCCCGTCAAGGGGTTGGGGGGGGCGTTTGTGGATTTGCCCGATGGGATGCGCGGCTTTCTGCGCCAGACCAAGGGCCTGCGCCCCGGTGATCCGGTGCTGGTGCAGGTGACGGGCCTTGCCGAACAAGGCAAGGCTGTCCCTGTCACAACGCGCCTTTTGTTCAAAAGCCGCTATGCGATTGTCACGCCCGATGCGCCGGGGTTGAACATTTCGCGCCAGATTGTGGACGATGATCTGCGCGCAATCCTCGCCGGTCTGGCGCAAAGCGCGATGAAGGGGGCACAAACCGGCATGGGGCTGATCTTGCGCTCCGCCTGTGCGGATGCGGATGAGGACGAAATTGCACAGGACATCGCGCGGATGCGTGAATTGGCCGGGCAGGTGCTGGCCGATTCTGCGGGTGGGCCGGAAACCCTTGTGGCCGCAGCAGGTCCGCATATGGCCGCGTGGCGCGACTGGGCCATGCCCGACACACTGGATGATGCGGCAGACAGTTTTCAGCGCCACAATGTAATCGACGCCATAGACAGCCTGCGTCAGGCGCATGTGCCCCTGTCAGGGGGCGCGCATATGCAGGTTGAAGTGACCAGCGCATTTGTCACGATCGATGTGAATACCGGCCCCGACACCAGCCCCGCTGCGGGGCTGAAGGCGAATATTGCAGCCGCACGCGAATTGCCCCGCCAGTTGCGCCTGCGCGGGTTGGGCGGGCAGGTGATGATTGATTTTGCACCTTGCGCCAAGAAAGACCGGCAGGTGCTGGAGCAATCCCTGCGCGCCAGCTTCCGGCGGGACGGGCGCGATACGGTGCTGGCCGGCTGGACGCCGCTTGGCAATTATGAACTGACGCGCAAACGCGACCGCGTGGCGCTATCGGCCTGTCTGTAATGTCCTGCCCGATCTGCAAACGCGCGACAGTTCCCGCGTTCAAACCCTTCTGCTCGCGCCGTTGCGCCGATGTGGATCTGGCGCGCTGGCTTAAAGGGGAATACGCCATTCCCGGCCCCGAGGTCGAGGAATTGCCGGATCTGGACCCCGACGACAGCCCGTAAAAATTTTCCGGGTGATTATCACCGCGTTTTTTCAACAACCCTCTGGACAGCACGATTTCCCTGACATAAGAAGCCCGCACCCAGCGCAAGAAGTTGCGTTTCGTGTGACACTCACACACCCGTGCCCGGGTAGCTCAGGGGTAGAGCAGTGGATTGAAAATCCTCGTGTCGGTGGTTCGATTCCGCCCCCGGGCACCATTTATCTATATGAGATATAAAGATAAATTCACTTCGGCGGATTGCGATCATTGTGGAACTCGTGGAGTGGGCAACGTATGGGCAACAGAATCCTCGGGCTTACGCAAATCACGAGCTTGTGATCACCTTATTCTGACTCGGG
>JAFIEO010000016.1 GCA_020832445.1 Paracoccaceae bacterium | reverse complement strand
GTGCGGGGCCCGGGCCATCGGGCCGGGGTGTCGCTCCCCCACGCGGGGGTCGGCCCCCCCGCCCCCGCCCCCAGAGGCCCCCCCCCCCCCCCCCGGGGGGCCCCGGGGGGCCCACGGGCGCCCCCCCGCGGGGGGGCCGGGGGGGCGGCGCGGGCTGGATCGGTGCGCGGGCCTGCGTGATGCGCGAGATCACCCATGGCGATATTTGCGCCGCCGCGCGCGTGCTGATGGCCCGTCCGCGCGACAGCTGGCCCCGCGTCATGGCCGCATTGCTGGCGCAAGCGCATTGTGCGGATTGCTACCGCAAGCGCTGTGGCAAGGTGCATCCGCAGCTTGGCAACGGGACATTGATGGCCGCAGCGCTTGCATGTCATCCGGTGGCGTGTCCACGCCCGTCGGACAGGGCCTATCTGGACGCGATTGGCGCTGCAATCGGGGCCGTGCTGGACTGGCACGCGGGGCGGCGGGGGTCGGCTTTGCGCGTTCCGAACAGGCGAATCAACGGGGCACAGGCGCGCAAACGCGACATCTGATCCGGCCCTGCCTGCGCCCGCAGATGGCAAGCTGCACTGCGCAATGCAGTGCAGCGGGGTTGGGCGGGCGGGCCATCTGCGGGCGCAGGCAGGTGTGGCGTGCAAATTTTCGGCTTTTCCCTGCGCGCGCGCGCGCCTATACCGCGCCCATGGCACAAGCACCCCTTCTTCAGTTATCCGGCATTTCCCTGACATTCGGCGGCGACCCCGTTTTTGACGGGCTTGATCTTGTTGTCCAGTCGGGCGACCGCGTGGCGCTGGTCGGGCGCAACGGGTCGGGAAAATCCACCCTGCTGAAGGTCATGGCCGGTCTGGCAGAGGTTGATCGCGGCACGCGCGCCCTCTCGCCCGGGGTGTCGGTAGGCTATATGGAGCAGGACCCCGATTTTGCGGGATTTGCCACATTGGGCGCATATGCCACGCAGGCTTTGGACCCGGCCGAGCATTACAAGGTTGAAATGGCCGCCGAAGGGCTGGATTTCGACCCGGACCTGGACCCTGCAAGCGCATCGGGGGGCGAGCGGCGCCGCGCGGCACTGGCAAAACTGCTGGCCGAAGCGCCGGAGTTGATGCTGCTGGACGAGCCGACCAACCATCTGGATATTTCCGCCATCGGCTGGCTGGAAGCGCGGCTGCGCGAAACCCGCGCGGCGTTTGTGCTGATCAGCCATGACCGCGCGTTTTTGCGCAGTCTGACGCGCGCCACGCTATGGGTGGATCGCGGGCAGGTGCGTCGCCGCGAATCCGGTTTTGACGGGTTCGAGGACTGGCGCGACAAGATCTGGGCTGATGAGGATGACGCGCGCCACAAGCTGAACCGCAAGATCAAGGCCGAAGCACGCTGGGCGGTTGAAGGGATCAGCGCGCGGCGCAAGCGCAATCAGGGGCGCGTGCGTGCGCTTGCGGCCCTGCGCGATGAACGCGCCAGCCAGATCAAGCGTCAGGGCGTGGCTGCGATGGCGCTGGAAACTGCCGCGCCGTCGGGCAAACTGGTGGCCGAGTTGGAGGGCGTGAACAAATCCTATGACGGGCGGGTGATCCTGCGCGATTTTTCGTTGCGTGTCATGCGCGGGGAACGTGTGGCCTTTGTCGGCCCTAATGGCGTGGGCAAGACCACGCTTTTGCGCCTGATCACCGGCGCGGAAGAGGCTGACAGCGGCACCATCCGGCGCGGCACCAATCTGGAAACGGCGATATTTGACCAAAGCCGCGCGCAACTGGACCCCAATGCCAGCCTGTGGGAAAACCTGACGGGTGATCCGCTGATGCGCGTGTCCGGTCAGGCCGATCAGGTGATGGTGCGCGGCACGCCCAAGCATGTGGTGGGCTATCTGAAGGAATTTCTGTTCGATGAAGCGCAGGCGCGCGCGCCGGTGCGGTCCCTGTCGGGCGGCGAAAAGGCGCGGCTGTTGCTGGCGCGGATCATGGCGCAACCGGCCAACCTGCTGGTGCTGGATGAGCCGACCAATGATCTGGATGTGGAAACGCTGGATCTGTTGCAGGATTTGCTGGGCGATTTTGACGGCACCGTGCTGTTGGTCAGCCATGACCGCGATTTCATCGACCGCGTGGCCAGCACGACACTGGTGTTTGAAGGCGAGGGGCGGGTGACGGCCTATGCCGGTGGCTGGTCGGATTACATGGCGCAGCGTCCTGTTGATGCCCGCGCGACCGGCGCTGCGCCACCGGCGGGCGGCACACAAAAGGGCAAGTCCCGCACGAAGCAGACACAAAGCAAACCCGCGCTTAGCTATACCGAATCCTACCGGCTGGAAAAGCTGCCTGCGGAAATTGCGCGATTGGAAGCCGAGATTGCAAAACTGACAGAATTACTGTCCGATCCGGCACTTTTTACCCGCGAGCCGTTGAAATTTCGCAAGGCCACCGAAGCGTTGAGTGAACGCCAGACCAAGCTGGCTGCCGCCGAGGAAGAATGGCTTGCGCTGGCGGAAAAAGCCGAAGGCTAGGTTTTCGCCAAGGGCCAGCCGGATTTTCATGCGGTACATCGCCATGCAGAATGGCTGCCGGAATGGCCACGCAGCCGCGCTTGCCGGGGGTCATGCGAAAGTATTGCCATAGGGACAGGCTTTGTTCACGGATTTGATCTATCCCAAGGTTTTATTTTGCAGCGCAGCTAGGATTGCCTGACCGCTGCACTGGCCAGCCATGGACACAGCAGTTAGGTTTGCACAGCGCCAAGCAGACTAAGGAGACAAGAGTGGACGCCAATTTCGCCTCGATCTTTTATGAAATAGCACTTCTGGTGCTGCTGGCCGCAGGGGTGGGGTTCATTGGCTTGTTGCTGCGCCAACCGCTTGTCGTGGCGTTCATCGCTGTGGGTGTGCTGGCAGGGCCGGATGCGCTGGGGTTAGTTTCGTCGACCGAGTTTATCGAAACCCTGAGCCAGATATCTATTGCGGTGCTGCTGTTTCTGGTCGGGCTGAAGCTGGATGTCAGCTTGGTGCGCAATCTGGGCAAGGTGGCGGTGGCTACGGGGCTGGGTCAGGTCACATTCACGGCGTTTTTCGGCTTTCTGATCTGTCTGGCCCTTGGTCTGGATCCCGTCACATCGCTGTATATCGCCATAGCGCTGACGTTTTCATCCACAATCATCATCGTCAAGCTGTTGTCCGACAAACAGGAAATCGGCGCGCTGCATGGCAAGATCGCATTGGGCTTTCTGATCGTGCAGGATATTTTCGTGGTGCTGGCCATGGTCACGCTGTCGGCCATCGGGGTGGGCATGGGCGAAGATGCGGGCGGGCTGTGGGATGTCGCGCAGGTATTTGTCGGCGGCGCGGTCATGGTGGGCGCGGTGGTTGTGTTCATCCGCTATGTGGCCAGCCCGCTGCTGGCGCAGATCGCGCGGTCGCCCGAATTGATGGTTATCTTTGCTGTGGGTTGGGCGGCCAGCCTTGCGGCATTGGGCGATGCGTTGGGTTTTGGCAAGGAATTGGGCGGGCTGCTGGCCGGTGTTTCGCTGGCGTCGACCGAATACCGCGAAGCGATAAGCTCGCGCCTTGCATCCTTGCGCGATTTCCTTTTGTTGTTCTTTTTCATCAATCTTGGCGCGTCGCTGCAACTGTCGACATTGGGCGACCAGATCGGCCCTGCGATTGTGCTGTCACTGTTCGTGCTGATCGGCAACCCGCTGATCGTGTTGGCGATCATGGGCTATATGGGCTACCGCAAGCGCACGGGGTTTCTGGCCGGTCTGACGGTGGCGCAGATATCCGAATTTTCACTGATCTTCATGGCGATGGGCATTACCATTGGCCATATCGGCGGCGAGGCGATGGGGCTGGTCACGCTGGTGGGCCTGGTGACGATTGCGCTGTCGGTCTATATGATCACATGGTCGCACAAGCTGTTCGAGATTTGCGAGCCGTTTCTTGGCATATTCGAGCGCGCGCGCCCGCACCGCGAACAGGATGACACCCAAAGCGTGGATGATGCGCGCAACGTGGATTTCGTGATCTTCGGGCTGGGGCGTTATGGCTGCCGGATCGGCAGCAAGCTGCATGACAAGGGCTACCGCGTGCTGGGTATTGATTTCGACCCCGAAGCGCTGGCGAACTGGCGGCGCATGGGGCTGGAGGCCAGCTATGGCGATGCGACCGACCCTGAATTTGTGGTGCATATGGACCTGACAGGCGTTCAGGCGGTCGTGTCAGCCGTGCCACGCGACCGTGGTGCCCTGACCGAGGCCGACCCGCAGCTTGCGCTGCTGCACGGGCTGAAATCGGCCAATTACAGGGGCAAGGTGTTTTTGTCGGTGCAACAAGTGGCCGAGGCCGAGGATCTTATCGGCAAGGGCGCGAGTGTGGTGCTCAAGCCATTTGATGATGCGGCCGATTATGCCGTTCGGCAACTGACGCAACCACCGCAGCAAGACGAGGCAGGCTGAAGCTGCGTTACGCGTCAGTGCATGCGCAGGATTTCCTGGGCCACATCGCGGATATGGCGCGAAAACGTGGCCAGAGTGCGCGGACGCGACGGGTTTTTCAGATACGCCAATGAAAAGCTGTGCTGTAGGGGCGAAGAAAACGGCCTGCACACCAGCCCGTCGCCGGATTCCCCCCGCGCGAGCAGTGCATTGGCGATGGTGACACCCAATCCTTCGCGCACAAAGCTGCATGCGGCACTGACAGCCTGTGTTTCGATCAGCACTTCCGGCCTGATCCCGGCCTGAATAAACATCTGGTCCAGTTGTACGCGAAAGGGCCGGTTGCGCCCCAGCAGGATCAGGGTTTCAGACCGCAGGTCCATGGGCGCGATCTGTTGTTTTCGTGCAAGCGGGTGGTCCTTAAGCAGCACGACATCAGTGCCGACTGTCACCAGATCCATGGAATCAAGGGCCGGATGCTCGACCGGGGCCTTGACGAACCCCAGATCCACACGCCCTGACGCGACTGCCGCGACGATTTCATAGTAGGACATGATTTCGGCGATGATTTTCTGCCCCGGTCTGTCGGTCTGCAAGCGGCGCATGGCGGGCGCGATGATGCGCGTTACGACCCCTGCGGGGGCGGCCACGCGCAGCGGCATTGCTGTGCGGTCCACCTGCGTCAGCAACCCTTCGACCCCTGCAAGGGTGCGTTCTACATCTGGCAGCAGCAGTTCGGCGGCCTCTCTCGGGGTTAGCCTGCCATTGGCGCGGATGAACAGCCGTTCGCCTGTGGCGGCTTCGAATTCCGCCAGCAAACGGCTGACCGATGGCTGCGAAACCCCCAGCAGGCGTGCGGCCTCGACCGTGGAACCGGTCTGCATGATGGCGCGAAAGGCGCGGATGTGGCGAATCTCCATCTATTCACCATACAAATACCCACATCAGAATTCATCATAAGATTGCAAGATGAATGGCAAGAGCCGATCCTTCACGCAAATCAGCGCGGACAAGCACCGGCAAGAGTGCCAGCCCGCGTAAACCGGGAGTGCGGATTTGGTCTATGTCATCAGACGTTTGCTTCAGGCAGTCTTTCTGGCGCTGGTCATGTCGTTTCTGGTGTTCACCGGAATTTTTGCGGTGGGCAATCCCGTCGACATTCTGATCGACCCCGAAGCCACACAGGCCGAGCGTGTGCGCCTGATTGCGCAGCTTGGACTGGACCGCCCGTTTCACGAGCAATATTTCGTGTTCCTTGGCAATGTGCTTCAGGGCGATTTCGGCAACAGCTTTGTCTATAACCGGCCCGCCCTTGGGCTGATCCTTGAACGCATGCCGGCCACGCTGGAACTGGCGTTTGCGGCCATTGTGATTGCCGTTGTTCTGGGCATTCCGCTGGGTATGTATGCAGGATTGCGCCCCGGAACGGCGGGCAGCCAGACGGTTATGGCGGGATCGATCCTTGGGTTCAGCGTGCCAAATTTCTGGCAGGCGATCATGCTGATCATGATCTTTTCCGTCATGCTGGGCTGGTTTCCGGTGTCCGGTCGCGGACAGGTGGGCGAGTTTATGGGCATCCGCTCCAGCCTGTTCACGCTGAACGGGTTGCAACATATGGCGCTGCCCGCGATCAATCTGGCCATCGGGCATCTGGCGCTGGTGATCCGGCTGGCACGGTCGGGCACGCAGGAAGTGAAGGCGCAGGATTTCATCCGCTTTGCCCGCGCAAAAGGGCTTCGCGAGCCGCGCATCGTGCTGGTGCATCTGTTGCGCAACATCCTGATCCCGATTGTGACGCTTGTGGGCATGTCATTCGGCGGGTTGATTGCATTCGCTGTGGTGACAGAATCGATCTTTGCATGGCCCGGCATGGGCAAGCTGATCATCGACTCGATCCGTCAGTTGGATAGGCCGGTGGTGGTTGCGTATCTGATCGTGATTGTCGTGATCTTCATTATTCTGAACCTGCTGGTCGATCTGCTGTATTCGCTGATTGATCCGCGCATCCGGCTGGATGGGGCGAAGCAATGAGTGATATATCTGTCCCCGCCGCCGCGCAGCCGCTGGAACCCACGCCCCCGCCAGAGCGTCCGGTGTGGCGGATCATCCGCGATTTCCGCCGCAGCCCGCTGGCGCTGTTCGGGCTGGCGCTGTTGGTGGTGATTGTTGCCGCAGCCTTTCTTGCGCCATGGATCACGCCGCAGAACCCCTATGATCTGCGCAGCCTGAATATCATGGACAGCCGATTGGCACCGGGCGAGGCCGGTTTTTCCGGCACGTCCTTCTGGCTGGGTACGGACGGGCAGGGGCGCGACATGTTTTCAGCCATCCTGTACGGGCTGCGCATTTCGCTGATGGTGGGCGTGATCGCCTGCACATCTGCGCTGATCCTCGGGCTGACACTGGGCCTTGTCGCGGCGTATTTCGGCGGGCGGATTGATACGCTTGTCATGCGGCTGGTCGATCTGCACCTGTCCTTTCCGCCCATTCTGGTGGCGCTGATCTTGCTGGCGATACTGGGGCGCGGGTTGGAAAACATCATATTTGCGCTGATCATCGTGCAATGGGCGACATTCGCGCGCATGGCCCGCGCAACCGCCCTGTCCGAACGTGGCCGCGAATATATAGAGGCCGCGCAAAGCCTGGGCCTGTCGCGCACGCGCATTCTGTTCGGGCATCTGCTGCCCAACTGCCTGCCGCCGATGATGGTGCTGTACACGGTCGAGATTGCAAGCGCGATCGCGCTGGAGGCGACCTTGTCCTTTCTTGGCGTGGGCCTGCCCGCCACGCAGCCCAGTCTGGGCCTGCTGATCGCAAACGGCTTTCAGTTCGTGCTGTCGGGGCAATACTGGATCAGCGTGTTTCCCGGCATTGCGCTGCTGTTGCTGATTGTGGCGATCAATCTGGTGGGCGACCGGCTGCGCGATGTGCTGAACCCAAGGAACATTACATGAGCCTGTTGGAAATCAACAATCTGCAAACGCATTTCTTCACCTCTGGCGGGGTGGTCAAGGCGGTGGACGGGGTCAGCTACCATGTGGACCGTGGCGAGGTTCTGGCGGTCGTGGGCGAAAGCGGGTCGGGCAAATCCGTCACGGGCCTGTCGGTGATGGGGCTGATTGACGCGCCGGGGCGCGTGGTCGGCGGGTCCATCCGTTTTGACGGGCGCGAGATTGCGAACCTGCCCGGCCACGCGATGCGGCAGCTGCGTGGCGCGCGCATCGCCATGATCTTTCAGGACCCGATGATGACGCTGAACCCGGTTCTGCGCGTGGATACCCAGATGGTCGAGACGATCCATGCCCACCGCGAGATGTCGAAATCTGCTGCATGGGCGCTTTGCCGTGACACGCTGGGCCGTGTGGGTATACCCGCCCCGGATGAGCGTATGCGTGCCTTTCCGCATCAGTTTTCGGGCGGTATGCGTCAGCGCGTGGCGATTGCCATCGCCCTGCTGAACAAGCCCGATCTGATTATCGCGGATGAACCGACAACGGCGCTGGATGTCACCATTCAGGCGCAAATTCTGCACCTGATGCAGGGGCTGGTCGAGGAAGACGGCACCGGCCTTGTCTGGATCACGCATGATCTGTCGGTGGTGGCGGGTTTTGCCGACCGCGTGGCCGTGATGTATGCGGGCGAGATTGTGGAGCAGGCCACCACAGACAGCCTGATAGAGGCCCCCCAACACCCCTATTCGCGCGGGCTGATCGGGTCTGTCCCGTCGCGCAACCGGCGCGGCGCGCGGCTGGCGCAAATTCCCGGCGGGGCACCGCCTGCGCTGAACCGCCCCGAAGGATGTCGTTTCGCGCCGCGCTGCGCCTATCGGATGGCGGGGTGCGATGCGCCCCAGTCCCTGCGCAACAATGTGCGGTGCTGGCGCGCGGATGAGTTGCCCGCCTTTGACGAGGTGCCGGCATGAGCGCGCTTCTGACGCTGGAAAATGTGTCCAAGCGGTTTTCCAAGCCGCAGGATTTTGCCGTGCGTCTGGCGCGCAGGCTGGGGGCGCGCATCCCGAATGAAACTGTGCATGCGGTTGATGATGTCACGCTGTCGGTGAATGCGGGCGAGGTGGTCGGGCTGGTGGGCGAATCCGGCTGCGGCAAATCCACCCTTGGGCGCGTGGCAGCAGGCATACATGCGCCAAGCGCGGGGCGGCTTTTATGGAAAGGCGCGCCTGCCACGGGCACACGCGCGGCGCGGCTGAAAGTACAGATGGTGTTTCAGGACCCTATGTCTTCGCTTAATCCGCGCCACAGGGTGGACCGGATCATTACCGAAGCGCCGCGCTTTCACGGCCAGATCACCGCAGGAGAGGCTGACGGTTTTGCGGCTGAATTGCTGGAAAAAGTCGGGCTGGATGCAAATTTCCGTTCGCGCTATCCGCATCAGTTTTCTGGCGGCCAGCGCCAGCGCATCGCCATTGCGCGCGCATTGGCGGTCAAGCCGGAAATCATTGTGGCCGACGAATCCGTCAGCGCGCTGGATGTGTCGGTGCAGGCGCAGGTGCTGAACCTGTTTATGGACCTGCGCAGTGAACTGGGGCTGGCCTATTTGTTCATCAGCCATGATCTGGGCGTGGTCGAACATATCGCAGACCGGGTGTTCATCATGTATCTGGGCCGCGTGGTCGAAGAGGCCCGCACAGAGGATTTATTCGCCAACCCGCTGCACCCCTATTCGCGCGCGCTATTGGACGAGGTGCCCCGCCTGACCAAAGGCAAGCGCCGGTTCCAG
>JAFIEO010000098.1 GCA_020832445.1 Paracoccaceae bacterium | reverse complement strand
GTGGAGGCGCTGGACGCGGGCAAAGCCGCAGAGGACATGGCCATCGGGTGATGAGCCGCGGCGGACATCCCGGCGGCAGCTCACCATTGCCATATTTCAGCAAAGCGGCCGCTCAGGCGTGGCGCAGCAACCGAGTGCCGTTGGTCTAAATGGGATGCAGATTTTGCGCAGATATCCGGCGCAAGACCGACGTGGAGGGCGGGAAGCGGCCTGCGGTGAAAACCGTGTGTTGTCTGACGCCGGAACAAATGCGGACTCTCGCCATCGCCGCATTCAGCGGCCTTTTATCCTTAGTTCGAACCGTTTATCCTAGGTATAGTGATATGGTCACAGGTCCCGCCAGCGTTTCCGAGAAGGCGTAACGAGTATGGTCATCAGTCGAAGGACGCGCCGACTTTCGGGCTTGTTTGTGGTCCTTGTCATTGCAATCGGCGTTGCGTTTTTTGGCGAGGCGACCGTGAGACGAGCGTCCTTTCTGCTGAAGGCAAACCCGGTAGCGGCAACCGAAGAAGCCGTCGCAAGGGGCGCTGAACTTTTCGCAGCGAATTGTGCCAGCTGCCACGGGATACCCGGAGAACGTGCCGCTGGCGGTATGGTGATTGCGGGGCAAAGAGTGCCTGCATTTTCCGACCTGAACCGACCTGCGTCGGTGTTGGCGATGCGCATAACTTTTGGTGTCGGCGAAGGCATGCCCGCGTGGGACGCTGTGCTGACCGAAGACGAAATCTGGCACCTTGTGACCTATGTCATCACATTTCAGCAAGCGGGCGGTGGCTGGCGACCTCGGGGTAACTGACTGGCTTGCTGCTCACCGCGAGGTGCAACTGTTGCCAGTCACTTCGCCTGTTCCCGCTTGCGCTCGGCGTCATTCAGAGCGGTGAGTCTTTCGGACAGTCGCGTCAGATCGGCGATCAGACGCATCAGATCCGGCCCCTCCCACCCTTGCAGCAGGTCGTCGAACACCGGGCCGAATGACCGTTGCATCGCCGTCAGGCGGGCCATCCCCTCTGCCGTGATCCGGACCGGCCTGTTGCGGGCGTCGGCGTCGTCGCGCCGGACTTCCACCAAACCCTGATTAACGAATTTCTGGACCACCTTGGTCACCGCAGGCTGGGTCAACTCGATCGCGGCCGCGATCTCGGAAATTCGGCTCGGCCCGCCCCGGCGGGCGAGGTGCAGCAGCAGCGTGAACTGGGCCCAGGTTACGTCATGTGGCGCAAGAAGACGCTCGATCAACCCGCGGTAAAGCGTGCTGACCACACCCAACTGTTGGCCGAAC
This sequence comes from Paracoccaceae bacterium, assembly GCA_020832445.1. Taxonomy (GTDB): domain Bacteria; phylum Pseudomonadota; class Alphaproteobacteria; order Rhodobacterales; family Rhodobacteraceae; genus Roseinatronobacter. The sequence goes on along the minus strand of JAFIEO010000098.1, from coordinate 27,725 downwards.
CGGGCAGGAAGCGGGGGCTGTTGCATTTTTCCTCTTGCGCTGCATTCCGTGGAATATATAAAACATTCCATGGAATGCAAAATGGAGAATCGCATGTTTCCTGTAGTCTTTCGGCTGCCGGCGCTGGCGCATCTGACCGCCGCAGCCTTGGCCTTCGGCGGTTTCCAGTGGGTCAAGAGCCGTCTGGACGCCAGCTATGCGGCGTCGGGCCATCCGGTCGACTATGCAACCGGCCAGCTGGCCTTCGATGCCCGGCTGCTCGAGGGCTACTATGCTCATATGATCGAGGCCGGGACCCTGGAGGTCTACTGGCAGACCCAGTTCATCGACTTCGGCTTCATCGCGGCTGTAATGTGTGTGGCCGTGCTCTTTGGAACACTGGCGGCTCGGTTCGGGGGGCGGATCAACCGGCTGGGCGTCTGGGGCTGGCACCTGGGGCTGGCTGCGGCAGTTCTGGGTGTGTCCGGTGCCGCTTTCGATGCCCTGGAGAACCTGCTGTCCTTCTTTATGCTGGCAAACCCCCAGGCGATCCCGCAGCCGCTTGCGCTGGCGTATTCAACTTCGGCAGCGGTGAAATTCGCCTTGCTTACGGCTACAATGCTCTGCCTGCTTCTGTCCATCCTGCCAGGCGCAGCGGGCAGGATTCAATCCGCAGTCTCCAAAGCACGCCAGTAATGCATCGACCGGACCTGGCAGCCGCCCCAATTTGTCCACTTGGCGCCTTTCGCAGCTGCGCGGTCGAAGGACTGGTTCGGTAACGCTGCGATGCGGCGTGCCACAGGCACCGAATGACCGCTTAGGGCCGGGTACGTCGTTCTGTCGTCACCTTCGCAGAGGGCGGAAGGACTAAGCCGCTTCGCGGCATTGGCGCCTGACCGCGACGTTGGAACATATTTCATGGTTTTTCTTTGTGGCAGGCCCTTCTGGGCTGACGATTGGGGTCTTTCCCACCGTCAAACAGGAGGTTCCCATGAAGGAGGAAAAGACTACCCCGCTGCGCCAGCGGATGATCGAAGACATGGATATTCGCGGTCTGTGCGAGAAGACGCAGAAAGGGCACATCCGATGCATCAAGCACTTCGCGGCTTTCCTTGGACGATCGCCCGACACGGCAACGCCGGATGACTTGCGGGCCTACCAGCTTCAGATGACGAAGGACGCGGTTTCGGCATCCACGTTCAATGTGCGGATCATTTCGCTGCGCTTCTTTTTCAGTGTCACCTGCGGGCGTGAGGAAATGAAGCGATACATGCAGTTCCATCGCCAGCCACGGAAGTTGCCGGTGGTGCTGAGCGTCGAGGAAGTCGCAAAGCTTCTCGCCTCGGTGCCTGGGCCCGGATTGAAGTATCGGGCAGCCCTCGGCATCAGCTACGGTGCCGGACTTCGGGCATCGGAGGTCTGCCACCTCAAGGTCCGCGACATCGACAGCCAGCGCATGCTGATCCATGTCGACCAGGGCAAGGGCAGCAAGGACAGGCAAGCCATGCTATCGCCGAGTCTGCTCGAAGTATTGCGGCAATACTGGCGCGAGTCCCGCCCCGAAGGATGGCTGTTTCCAGGCCTGCCGAAGATCTCGCCTCTGTCTCCCCGGCAATTGAACCGCGCTTTCATGGCGGCCAAGGGTATGGCGGGGATCACGAAGCCCGCGACACTGCACACGCTGCGCCACAGCTTTGCCACGCATCTGCTGGAGGCCAACACGGACGTGCGGATCATCCAGGTGCTGCTGGGTCACGCCAAGCTTAGCACCACGGCGCGTTATGCCCATGTCGCCACCAAGACGATCCAGAGCACGATCAGCCCCTTCGAGCAGATGAAGCTTGTGCAAGACCGGGTGCTCCGAACCGAAGGACCCCCTTGACGCCCGGGGCCGGTGCCTCGGCCCAAGCTGGAGATCGCTGACATATTCCGTGCCTATGGTCCTGCATGGCGGCGGGCCAATGCGGGGCATGTCAGCCTGTCCCAGTTGAAGGTGATGTCAGCCATTGAGGCTTGCCGGACCGAAGCGCTCGGCGGGCATGTGGCCGGGTGCGCAAGGTGTGGCCACCATCACATCGCCTACAATTCCTGCAAGAACCGGCACTGTCCCAAATGCCAAGGGCCAGCGGCGCGCGACTGGATGGAAGCACGCGCCCAAGACCTGCTGCCGGTGGAATATTTCCACGCCGTCTTCACCCTGCCTGCTGAGTTCGCGCAAATTGCATTCTGGAACAAGAAGGCGGTCTATAGCTTGCTGTTCAAAGCCTCGGCCGAAACCGTGATGACGATTGCAGCCGACCCCAAGCGCATGGGCGCGCGAGTAGGCATGACCAGCGTGTTGCACACCTGGGGATCGGCACTGACCCACCATCCGCACATCCACATGATCGTGCCCGGCGGCGGCCTATCGCCCGACGGCGCCGGATGGGTCGCCTGCCGCCCCGGGTTCTTCCTGCATGTGCGGGTGCTGTCGCGGCTGTTCCGACGCCTGTTTTTGGAGGGGCTGATGGATTTGCACCGGGCCGGGGAACTGGCCTTCTTCGGCGATCTGGCCGGGTTGGCAGACACAAGGGCGTTTACCGCCTGGCTCGCCCCGTTCCGCAAATCCGAATGGGTGGTCTATGCCAAGCCGCCTTTCGGAGGACCGGAGGCCGTGCTGGCCTATCTGAGCCGCTACACCCACCGCGTCGCCATCTCGAATGCGCGCCTGGTCAGCGCCGATGCCCAAACCGTCGCCTTCCGCTGGAAGGACTACCGCATCAAATCCGGCGACCGGCAAAAGGTCATGCGGCTGGCCACGCCCGAGTTCATCCGCCGCTTTCTGATCCATGTCTTGCCTGACGGCTTCCATCGCATTCGGCACTACGGCCTGCTGGCCAGTGCGACCCGCAAGGCCAACATCACAAAGATCCGCGCCTTGCTCTGCGTCCAGCGCCCCGAACAGGCCGCCGCATCAGGACCCAACGCCGAGATCACCCCACTCACCCTGCGCGAACCGTGCCCCTGTTGCGGCGGACCCATGCGCATCATCGAGATCTTCCGCCGCGGACAAATACCAATGTCGCGCGCACCACCACGGGAGCAGGCCGCATGACACACCGCCTGTCAGATGCCAGACAACGCCACCGGCTGCACCCCGCAGACCCGGCGCAGCCCATATGCGCTTATCGTTCCTCAGCGCCAAAACCGACGGCAAGCACGGCAATATGCAAAGCGATACCAGCATGTTCGACCGCTTCAGTGACCAGCTCAGACGTGATGCGAACCTTCAGCCGAACGCCTGACACAGCCGTCGCCCCAACCGTCCGCGCACTTTCACCATAGGTCGATCCAAGGCCCCCGCGGCTTCCTCCTTCCGAGGTTTGTCAACGTGGGCCGCCAGCTCTTGGCCGCCAATGTCGTGCCGCGGCCCACATCGAAAAACCTTCAGGAAAGCAGACTGTGAGCTCGCAGCCTCGCATCTGCAGCATTTTAGGCGGAGCGGTCTCAGGCGGGTTCATCTCGATGGTCTTGCAAAGCGTGAATCACGCCGCAAGGCGGAAATCAATGGGTCCTGAGCCTAAGCGTGCGCTCCGGCTCTCAAAAGAACGACATTCAAATCATTGAGAAAATTTCTATTGCAAACCCATCTTGGTGATGATCCGCTTAAATACAATATATGACGCTACGGTGGCAATCTTTTGAACCTGCTTGGTCTTCGTACCATCACCATGATCGGCGACCCCTTTTACAACTAATGTTCGTGGTTTGGCCCCAGAGATACAATGCATTGCGGAATAAATAGAATGCGCTTCCATTTCCAATCCGTACGCAGTAGAAAACCTCTTCCTGATTTCGGTCACTTTGTCCACACTGTTGATAACGGATGACCCAGAAAGTAGTAAGCCGAAATGTAAACTTGCTTCCTTGTCAAAATTATCCAAATCTGCGGTAACCGCGCGACTCTGCGGGAGATGGTAGTAGTCGTTTATTTCTTTCTCAATACTCTTCCACTGACCTTCCAGGACTTTCTCAACTTTTCCAGCGAAGTCATTTGGGGGATTGCGGATCTTCGTCTCGTTTATGAAGAATGGATCTCTCTGCGCAGCCTTATTATCCACTTGGTACATACCTTCATCCCAATTAGCAGTCTGGCTAGCAATGATAACATCGCCTAGTTTGGTCATGTGCTTCTCGTCATCCTTGAAACCACAACACATTCCCAACATTGCAAAATACTTTGGACGATGAATGTTAACCAGCTGAGCACAAACAGCTGCCGATACGGACAGCCCCATCTCACCTAGACAAACCACCCCAACCGAGAAGATCCCCGCCTCGTCAAACTTCACCATCCCGAATCTATGGAGTCGATCTTCCAAGTGAGCATCACTCCAAAGACTACCGTCCAACCATCCCATTGCCTCGATCAAAGGCTCGTACTCATTCTTTTCGCGCGCTGTAACTATCAAAAGATCAAGGTCGTAATTCTTTGAGTGTAAATTTTTCACTGCTCTTTTTGCACTACAAACGAAGTTAATGCGAGATTCAATGTTTCGGAACCATTCATCGCTGGCTACAGAAAAGTTTTCGATATTAAAGATCGGATTTTCATCAAAAACCTCTGCGTACTCCGATTCTTCGACAGAAGTCAGACCAACAATCAAGAATGGTAGATCTCTTTCACCGAAAATAACATGCTCATAGAACTCTTTTGAGTACCTAACGTCGCAATCACTATTTCGCCCAGACCCAAGAGGGATTTTTAGATCAAGGATGATAAGATCAAAAAAGTTCTGATCGTACGCACTAATCCCATCAAAGCAATTTTTCGCACGTGTCAAGGAACACTCAAGATCATCTCGTCGATCATTTAGTTCATTAAATTTTTTCTTAACCAACTTATACTTCTTATCATCATCTTCAATGATAAGAACTTGCATCTTCGTACGTGGCTCATTAGTTCTATTTTTCATTAATATCCTCAATACCTGCAGTTAGTTCCTTGAAGACGTTCTCCAGCTCAGAATCTGGAAGCTTTGAAAAAACGCACCCAAGGCAAATATCTTCGAAATACTCTAGTATAAGCCGCTCTAGGTCTTCAAGCGTACCAACCGAGAGGTAAGGGTCTTCGAATTGTGTGTGTGCGGTGAAAATAATAACTTTTGTTTTGATATCGCTCCGAAAAAGGTACTGAAGAACTTGTACTCCAGCAAGACCCTCGAAACCCGCATAATCACTTGGGTTGTCATTTATCGAGAAGGACATATCCAAAATAACAAGATCCCATTGAAACCCTTCGAGCATTGATATAGCTCTATGAAAGTTCTTTGAAGAGCGATATTCAGCATTTGGAAAAATATTCTTTAAGACTCGCGTTGCTTGCTCAATTTTCATACGTTGGTCGTCAACAATGAGAACACGCATATATCATTCCCATCTCGCGTTGGGACAGGGCATGCGACATGTGACTACGACGGGGTACTCATCGGACAGGTCTGCTGAAATTCTCATCTCAAAGGCTGACCCAAACTCATCCTCACAAGTCCGCCTAATACGAAAGATACCTGTACCTCCACCGCTGGTTCCCAAGACTTCATTCTGAATAGGTTCTTTGATTAACTCTTGGGCGCGCCTGACACTCCGAAGAACTTCTTGGGACTTTGAGGCATCAATCTTATTGGCAATATCCAATCGAAGAGTTGCATTCTCATATACACATCTTACTCGAATGGATGTGCTATTGCCCAAAAAGCTGCTCTTCGTCGCGTTTGGTATCAGGTTGTCGACTATTGCGACTATAGGTGTCAGAAATTCACCACCAATAACCAATTCTTTATCTGTTGACTGTCGTCCTCCCCGTTCAGTGTGCAGAAATAGATCGACCTTAAATTTCTCGCGGAAAGTAGGTTGTTTCTTAAGAAGGAAGGTTTCAGAAAGAACCAAGTCACGAAGCCTGACTGTATTGGGTCTTTCATCCTGATTGACCCGCATCCATCGGCTACTTTCATCGAAACCTTGCTCCAAGCCTTCAACAAGTCTGTCGGCGATCAACTCCGAAAAATTTAGCTCCTCTGCAGTATCTCGAACTTCCGCTTTGACCCCCTCGAGAAACTCAGTCTTCCAAGCCTTTCGACAACTACCCAGTAGAGCATCAAACCTCGCAATGGATTCGGCTGCCACGTTTCGGGCCATACTTGTTGCAACTTCATCTGGTGACTGTAGTGCAATGCTATCTTGTACAATGATCTCTGACAGTTTCTCGCTCAACTCCTCAAAGAAGCTTCTTTCTCGATCTATAGTTAACCATATTCGAGAAAATTCCTTGATGTGTGATTCGACGCATTCCAAAATTTCGTGTGCGTTTTCGGTGCCAATTTGATATTCATCGAATATTGGATTAAGCTTCTCGGAAATCCGTATCGACAAGAAGTTGTGCCGAAGTTTATCAGCAAGCAAGTTGTTGAATGCAAATCTATTTTTGCTGTGTCTATTTTTTGATGAAAAACACAAAAAATTTGTGATCTCTGGAGCCAGAAGGCTAGACCTGGCGTTCAACCGGCGCTCAAAATACTCAGCACTACTTCGGTTTTTGGGCAATGCAACAACGTTTATCCTAGGTTTGAGCCAGGAGTATATTTCTCCAGCTAATTCTGATTGTCGTATTCTAATTCTTCCACTATCCTCGCTGCTCTCAAAACGAATTTGGCGATACTTATCTCGAACGTCTTCAAGCAAGAATTTTGCATACGAATCAGAAAATATTCGCCGCTTTCGAGCGTAATTTATCAAATCGTCTCTCGCTTCAAGAGACCTCACTGCCGGTGAAGACGGAACTAATGAAGCTGCTGTTGATGTGTTGGAAGGGAATTCATTTGCGATTCTATCCAGCATACCGCCAGAAAACAGAAAGTGGACAACGAGCTCTGCGGCTGACTTAGGAAGAGCATCGAAAGAAGAAAGAAATGAAGAGCGTGTTCCGCTCAATTTGTCACGATGATAGCGAGCGACTCTTCGCAGGTCCGCCCCAGCTCCTCCATGTCCGTATTGCCCTGACATCCTCTTGGAAGAGGACATTACACTTGGTTGCGTTATCAATGATGACAGAAAAATGAGTTCTGGCTTTTGCAGATATTTGAGATTTGTTATGTCTTCGTAAACAGCATCCCAATTGAGTACCAGCGAGATTGATGGGTCTTGATTGTACGCCTCTATGAGTCTAGTTACAAAATTAATCTCGTCGGTCCGCTCCATCACATGAATTGAGAGCAGAATTGCATTTTCAATTGGGTTTCCATCCGATAAGAGCTCCATCGCCGAAAGCCCACTTGGTTTTCCTGATAGGAAATTCTGAGCTCCGTTCAATAGGTCACTTGAAAAACTAGCTGCGAAAGTCACTTTTTTCTGTTCAAAAAATTCACGAGATTCCTGATCTCCATTGACGGCTCGCAAGAGGATAAGTCGAGACAGAAGTTTCTCGAATCCAAACATAGTTAGTACATTCCAATCCGCCTCCATTTTCTTAGGAAGTATTTCGGACCTATATTGAAAGTAACTAAAAATAATTGATAATACTCTTGGTCCGAATAGCGGCCAAAGAGCGGTGAAGAACTCAAATGAAAATATTCTCAAATCTTCAAGTCTTGAAATTTCCCTCCTTTTACCTGGAAAACCAACGAGACTTAGCAACTTGTTCATTGATTCTTTGGCAAATGGCAACTCAATCTCGTGTCTTGCGAATGCCCTTTTGTAGCATTCCTTTACGGCGGTCGGGTCGTTGACCATCTCGGAAACTTTGAATAGCGATTGATCAATTCTATTGATTTTTTTCAATTCATCTGCTGAATATTCCTCAGCCTCGTCTAGTATTTGTCGCAATAGTTCGACGTTCACACCTTCTACCCCGTCAAAGTACTCAATGTAAGTAAGGCCCGCCTCGCTGCCATCCAAGTATGCATATTCGATAGCATCGGCTAGAACGCGGACCTCAACATCACTTGAAACCGCTAGCGCCCCGCGGCGCACCATACCCACGAGCTTGGGATACCCTTCCAAAAATCTGAACGTGAGGCTCTCTCGATGGACTGGACGTGTCGAGCCGGTTGCGCCGATCTGGTTGTTATTTAGGTCATCTAAGATCGCCAGCTTTCGAACTAGAGATGTGCGCAAAAAACGAGTGGTGTTCAACGTGTGTTTCCTATTGACATTATCTATGTTTTGCAGGGTTTTTACTCAATTGCAAGCGTTTCACTATATCAGGAGCGGTAATCTTCCCCGAAATTAAGCTAAGGGATGCACGGCAAAGGAGCACCTTCTCGGGCATGCAAGCGTACGCTGCCCGGCAACCCATCAAAGAAGGCGAATACGCCTTCCGCTGGACGCGGCGGTCATGCAAGAAGTTCCGCGACAATGAGGTCGAGCTGCAACTGCGCGCGTTTACCTACAACCTGGCAAAGTTCATGCGCTACATCGAACTGCCCATGGAAATGGCCGACTGGTCGCTCACCGGCTCGCAACTCGAGCCGACAGAATCGGGTCCCGGCGCCGTCCGCCACGCCCGCGCAATCACCTTCTAACTGGCCGAGGTGGCCGCACAGTCCCGATGGAGCACACCATCCTCGCCGCCATCCGCCGTTTACGCGCGCTACCGCTATGCACATGCGGGCGTGGACTATTCAGCACATTTGGCAACGCGGCACTTCTGGGCGTGGCTTGCCTGATCTCGGGGGCTGTCGCGATCGCGGCTAGGCTCTGGCGGCAGCAATGTGAAGCGAGACCCGCTCTACGTCGCGCTGCGCGCTGTGGTCAAAAGACCGGGCAAATTCGGCCCTCAAATGTAATAAGCAGTCGGAACTAATGCATCCCCGCATTCGATCGGAGATTGCTGCAGAAAGCACGAATGGCTGCTTCGGTGACGCCGCACCGCAACATTCCGTTGACGCTGAACGTCCGCAGAGGGCCGAGTGCGTCAAACAGGTGGTCTCATTTTGATTGTCGCGCTACACAGATCCACAGGCCACCTTGACAACTGGCCCGAAATTCTTTGACCACCTCTACCGCCCCGCCCCGCCCCGCCCCGCGCCTCCGTCGGCGCGGGTTTCTTTTGATCTTTAAACTTGTCCGTAGAGGGGAAATTCTAGATCGCGATGTCTGGACCGACTTGGGCCTGCGTTGACGCGCCGCCAAACCTGGGCAGATCAGACATCAGGACAAAGAGCCGAAAGAAGCAGTCTTGCAGATGCCGGACATCGGCAGCGCTTGGGTAGCAGCCATGTATCGTGAAAATATCGGCATTCATGATCGTATTCTCGAACAAAAATGAGCGATCCCCGTCATCCTCGAGGCTGAGAATGTTCTGAAGTTGAAACGCCATCGCCCGCAGCGGGGTGTCTTCTGCCCGGTGGTCCTCCAGCAACAAAAGATTCCGTGTCTGGGCCAACAAGGCACAGAATGGGTCCTCGTCGATATCACGCAGAGAATGGCTCCTCAGTTGCCGCAAAGCTGCGCATTCGACAGCTTCTGATTGCAGATAGTAGCCGAAAACCTGCAAAAGCCGATGAAATGCCTTCGAAACAGGTGTGTGGCGAGATGCGAGGTCTTTCGTCTCGCGGTTGGGGGCAGTAATGTCAGCCGCAGCCATTTTGTCATCTCCTCGAAAGATGGTTGAGTGGTCAGGAGCGGGGTGGTGTTGGTAGCACCGCCCCATTCCGCATATGTGAAATATGCTTTACTTGTCCGCTTGTCAATATATAAAATATGCTTTATGTAGCACCCATGGGACGGCCACCAACGCATCCAGTCAAAAAGCTGATCAGCCTGACGCCAGAACAGGCGCAGGCCATCACCGATTACCGTTTTGACGCCCGCATCCCGAGCGAGAACGAGGCAATCCGAGATTTGATTGAGAAAGGTCTGTCGGTGGTGCGGGGTGAGGCGGCTGGTGAGAAAGGTTGAGGGCGATCGCCTTTGATGGCGGGCCTCTGTGAGGCTGGTTCTAAATCGTGTTCTTCGTCGTGTTTACGTGGATTTTGCAAATCTGAGATACGAGAGGACGGGGTATGACCCTAGGTGGACAACGTCCTACTCGGCCAAGAGCGGACGGTCCGCACACGCAGATGCTGCGCACCAGTGCTCCCGCTAACCGCCGCTTGGCACCTGTTGCAGAGCGCATCCATGGGCAGCGGGGCGCGCGTTCATTGTGGGCAGCCAACGTAAAAACCACCCTGATTCGAAAGTACTGCCTGTGGCAGGAATTCTGACGCGCATTACCCACAGCAGAACGGCACAGTCGAGCGCGTGATCCGAACCATTGAAGAGTGTGCGTTCATCGCCAGCACTTCGAACGCATCCAGCACGTTGACCGCTTCCTCGGGATCGGGTCCAGTTATGGATACCTCTCCATCCTTGTAAGGCGTTTGCTATGCAGACGCCTGTTGAAGCGATTACCATTAAAACTGGGTTTCACTCGTTGATACGTTCAAAAAATCGACTATATCGCGTTCGTTATGGCAATGGATGTGTCGTACACCGACCCCGTCAGAGGGCGATTGCCAATAGGCTACTCCGATCAAACGGAGCGTATCAACCTCGAATTTTCCGGCGCCTTTGCCAGACTTAAGCTGCTGCGCTCGAAATTTCCAAAGACCTCCGCCGCTCATTCCTCCCCAGGTCGCAACAGGAGGAAAGTCCGGGTCGATACTCTCCTGAAACTTTACTCGCGAAAGGTCGTGGCACGCACGCACCGTAGCGATCTCCCCGACAGACATTCTTCCATTTATGTTGATCGTGCAGCGCCTCTCGGAGCGTTCAACAGGTAGATCTTGCTCAGCAATTGATCCACTGAGTATGTTCTGCGCACTTCCCTCATGCAAATAATCGCACGATCCTCGCAGGCGATAAAAGCTCCCAACTTTCGCCTCTATTTCCGAAAGCTTCTCTCCGTAAAGTGGAATAAAGGCGAGGTCGGGGCCACATTCTTCGTCATTATTCGGGGCGTAATTTGAATGAACATTCCCCCGGCACTCGGACATATCGAGGCTCAAGCCCTGATACTGTTTTTGCCGAGGAGGAAAAAGGCAGAGCCCTATACTCTCGTTCGTTGCAATATGATGCCAAACGTGGCCTGCAGTGAGAATGCCACTCACTGAGCCGAATGTGACAAGAGTTCCAGACCCACAGGATCTCAGCTCTTGCTGCAAGCACTCAACAAATGAAACCGTCCTGCTACCGATGAGTACGTCCATTGCCTGTTCTAGAGTAGGGTAGATGGTCATGCGAGGTCTCCACGTCAATTGATGTTGATGTTGTAGCCGCCCTATCTACGCGCCAAATTTTTTTTCCAACATCTTAATATAATCACCCATTTTATCAAGCGGATCCGTCCCTTTATCAGCTCTTATTGAGAGTTCTTTCAAGATCTCCCGTCCCACCCTTACCGTTGGGTTTCCTTTACGTATTAAATCAGGGTCAAACTCGACCGAATGAGACCACATACAGTTTTGGCGAACCCATTTCTGAATGCTCGCTGGAGCATGCTGTCTTCTAACGCAGAAATCTGCAGTCATTCCCGAAATAATATCTGCCAATTGAATAGTAGGGTGCTCTTCGGATGATCCAAACTCCAACGGGGCAATAAGATTTCCTTTGAGCTCTGCTGAACCTTTTCTGCCAACTATAGGAACAGATTGATCTTTCCCGACCCACTCAGAGAAAAAATCAGCCATTGGCGCGAGTGGCTTCGAAGCATCACAAAGAACCCTAAGTCGCGGGTGGCGGTGCCCCCACCACTGAAACCGTAAGCTGAACAGAGATGAGGAAGTTAAGTCGAGCGCCCATTTTCCCGTCTCATCATCATTCTCTGCGCGAAGATGGTCTGTCTCGGCGGCTATCTGATCGCGATACCCGGAACAAAATTTCAGTATCCGCGTAATCTCGATAGGGTATTCACCGCTTGAAACAAAAATATCTGGTGCATCATCTGGATTGAATGAGCGCATGAATACCTGCGTCTGTACAGTCAATCTAGAGTACTCTGATCCACCTTTCAGCATCAGGGAAAGTATAGCGTTATTAATATACCTGTGGAAATCGGCGTGATAAAATACGAGGCTGTTATTTGCTAGCACGGGCTCAAAGAAGTACTCGAAGAATTTACCAGCCAGAGCGGCACGTTTTTCAAAAAAGATAACTTTTGATCGTCCATTGGAAATCTCACAAACTCTATCTGCTATGCTCTTCCAATCGCGTCGCTTCTTCAGTCGAGTAGCTTTCAACTCGTTTCCTTGAAAGCTGAAATCCGCTCGCATTCTTTCAAGAAACGCGCTTGCCTCCTCCGCTGACAGGTCGTGGGATGCATACACGAAGTATGGCTGACTTTCATTCAGAAGGTCGGGTCCGGTAAATCCAGATTCATCGAAGGAAACCAGTGTCCCAAATTTATCGCCGTTGTACATCTATCAACCCTGCTGCTAGAATATTTCCGAAGCGTAGACTGCTCGGGCCGCATGTCAACGGACGCCGTGCATAGCTCCGTCGAGTAACGATTGAGCCGTGCTCGTTGGAGTTGAGTGAATCTTGTTGCCATCATGTGGTTTCCAAGTGTCTGCTAGCTATATCGTGGACTTGAATCGGATACTGCGAGGGCACCATGCGACATCGTGGTTAGATCGACTACTCCTGCCTGACCAACAGACCGTCTCGCGGCAGTTCGCACAGATGGCCGTTTTTCCTAGGTCTCGGCGGTGACTGCGTTGCGCTGACGTCAGTCGGCTTTCCACCCTCTGCGAAGACAACGACAAGATCGACGTGCCCGGCCCTTTGCAGACTTTTGTTCAGTTTGGGGTTGTTCATCGAAGCGGCCATTCATCTCTGCTGCAGCAAAACCGTCAGGGCAATCTGGGCCATCGGGACAAAGCCGTAGTATGGAGAACGGCAGCTTTTAAGGCGCAGGACAGAAACGGTGGTTTCCGCCTGTGGCAAAAACGATAGAGTTTTGACCTTTGAGTGCAGGTTGTGTCGCTCATTATCCCTAAAGGTCGGCTTCTCTACAAGCTCGCGAACGTCAGGCGGGCACCGAGTGCTACAAAAGCAGCTGCGAAGCAACGCCGCATCCAGACCATGACCGTCGGTCGCCTGATAACGTGCTGGCGTAACCGCCATGCGAACGCTCCGTAGACCACGAATACGATAAAGGTCATTACCATGAAGATTGCGCTCAGCATCAGCATACGGCCAATCGGTGAAGCTGCATCAACTGTGACGAACTGCGGCAGGAAGGCGAGGAAGAAGATCGAGAGTTTTGGGTTCAGAACATTGATCAACCCACCTGTCAGTGCAACGCGGGCGAGTGGCTTGCGGTCATGAACTGGATCTACTTCAAGCGCGCCGCCCGACCTGAGCGTCGCCCATGCCATGTAGAGAAGATACGCAACACCAGCGAATTTGAGAATCTGAAATGCGAGCGCGCTGGTATGAAGCAACGCAGCAAGCCCAAAGATCGCGGCAGCCATGTGTGGCACGATGCCAAGCGTGCAACCAATGGCAGCAGCGATGCTCGCGCCAAGACCGCGCGCCAGACCAATACCGATGGTGTAGAGAACGCCTGTGCCAGGGGATATGACAACGATAAAGGATATAAGAAGGAATTCGACCCACATGGCATTAGTCTGAGCATTCCACGTCACTTGCCCGGCTGTTCCACGAACATGTGCCCATCGATTCCACGGCACTTGCCCACCCCGGTGAGATGATTTGCGAGGCGTGTTATTCATGACGTAATTTTGCTGCTTGGGTCAATAGCGGCGGCTGATGCGGTTTTGTCCATGGGGGGACCCGCGCGCCCGGCGCAGCGCTTTTCACATATCTGGCGGCGGCGGGCGCGTGGGTGGGCCCTGTGGGCAAAGCCAGAGCGTGACATGATGATCATTGGGCGCCCCCGTTGGCGTCGGCCACTCTCTCAGGCCGAGGGCTTTTGCGCATGGAGGGGCCGTCAAGCGCGATCCGGTGGGCGTGATGCACCAATCTGTCGAGGATCGCATCGGCGAAGGTTGGATCACCGATGATATCATACCATTTTTCCACTGGAAGTTGACTTGTGACGATGGTGGCTTTGCGGTTGTAACGGTCATCCACAATTTCGATCAGGTCACGGCGCTGGCTGGCGGTCATCTGTTCCGGGCCCCAGTCGTCGAGGATCAAAACATCGGCGCGCACGATCTTTCGGAAGATACGCTCGAAGCTTCCATCACCACGCGCTGTGGCCAGTTCGCTGAAGAGGCGGGGCATGCGGAAATAGAGGGTGACCTTGCCCTGCCGACAAGCCTCGTGACCCAAGGCGCAGGCTAGCCATGATTTGCCGACTCCGCACGGGCCGGTGATTAGGATACTGCGATTCCTGGAGATCCAGATACCGTCTTTCAGGCTTTGGAACAGTGCGCGGTCCAGTTTGCGCGCGGCGCGATAATTGACATCTTCCATGCAGGCGTTGGTCTCGCGCAGATTGGCCGCGCGCAGTCGTGTCTGGAAACGTCGGCTGTCACGGGCAGCGCTTTCGCGATCAAGCATCAGCCCGATCCATTCGACCGGATCCATCTGACGACTGCCATCTTGGGCCAGCAGCTCTGCGAAGACTTCGGCCATGCCGTCGAGTTTGAGCGTGCGCAAGGCTTCATGGGTGGGGTGTGTGAGCATTCAGTTTCTCCTTGGGTTCAGTGGAAATAATGCGCGCCACGGATATTGGTGTGGGCGACGGTGGGGGCGTCAGGTGCAGCCTCGATAGGCTGGGTCTCAAGGTGGTTCTTGAGGATGGAGGTGACGGATTTGAGCGAGCAGGCATTGAGCGCCAGTGCCCTAGCGCAGGCCGCATCCAGCCTTTCCGGACCACAGCCGCGCTTCAGTTTGAGGATGCCGACACAGGCGCGGATGCCCTGTTCCGGCCTTGGCTTATTGCGCAGGATGACTTCGACCAGCGTAGCTACATTTGGTCCGACCATTTGTGCATCGGTCCGGACTTTCTCGGCGGTCATCTCGGCATAGTGGCGGTGTCTGGCAGGCATATGCGCCTTTACCGTTGTGCCACGCCTATCCTCTGGGCCAGCGCGCTGGTGGCTGGCGACACGCTTTCCGCCTTGAAACGCCTCGATGGTACTGGCTGTTATCCGCACCCAAAGTGTCGAACGCGCCAGGCTATAAGGGACGGAGTAGTAATGGTCATCGATGCGGATGTGATAGTCCGCGCCGACGGTGACCTTTTGCCAATCGGCATGAACATGGCGTGTCGGAGGAAGCGGGATCAGGGCGGGTTGATCCAATTGCTCGAAAAGCTGCTGGCGCGCAGCTCCAAGATGTCGGCTGACGCGGGCATTCAGCAGCGTCAGTGCTTCACGAATGGCCGCGTTCAATTCCTCCAGCGAAAAGAAAACCCGATTGCGCAGCCGTGCGACAATCCAGCGCTGAACCAGCAGCACCCCGCCTTCCGCCTTCGATTTGTCCTTTGGTTTGTAAGGCCGGGCTGGGAGAATGGCCGTCTGATAGTGGCGTGCAAGATCGATATAACTGCGATTGACGCCCGGCTCATGAAAGCATGCGCGCACAACGGCAGATTTAAGATTGTCCGACACGATCAAGGCTGGCGCGCCGCCGAAGAACTCGAACGCGCGGACGTGTGCGCCGATCCAGTCCGGCAAGGTCTGGCTCCAGCTCGCCTCGGCATAGGTGTAATTCGAGGCACCCAAAACAGCGACGAACAACTCAACGGGACGACGCGTGCCAGTGGCGGGATCTGTCACCTCCATGCGAACGCCAGAATAGTCGACAAACAGCTTCTCGCCTGCGACATGGCGCTGGCGCATGGAGGGCGATAGACGCTTCACCCAGGTGCGGTAGTGCTGGCAATAGGCGGAATAGGCATATCCATCGCTGGGATGCCGCGCACGATATTCCTCCCAAAGCAGAAGCAAGGTAACACCGGGTCGTTTCAGCTCTTGGTTGACTTCTGCCCAGTCTGGCATGACGAATGCATGGCTCTCGGCACGCGCAACTTGGTGGAAAAGCCGCCGTTCAAGCACGCCTTCATCAAGAGCCTGAACGTCAGGCCACGAGAGCCCCGCCTCTGCGGCGCGCTGAAGATAGTTCCGCACCGACGTGCGTCCCAGCCCCAGACTGTTCGAAATCCTGTGCGTCGAATACCCCGACGCGCGCAGTCGTAAAACATCCTTGATCTTGCGCATTGGCAACCTTTCCATCTCGCCCTCCTGCTTCCTCAATGGGCCACAGAATAGGCAGGGTCAGATCGCCTCGCAGGTCTATCTCAACAGGCTGGCCACATGCCGTAGAAACGGTGGGCACATGCCCGTGGAAACCCTGGCCACATGTTCATGGAATCGATGGGCACATGCGTGTGGAATACTCAATTAGTCCTTAAAAGGATGCTGGAAAACAGCATTTGGTCGCAGCAAAAGCGCTGATGTGAGCGTGGTGCCGAAAGAGTCCTGAACTGCATCACCCAGCTGCATGACGAGCTGCTGCAAATTATCGGAAGCGTTGTCATGTAGCCCTTCCGCAATGACCATGGCCTTGGTGGTGTCCGGACCAACTGCCGATAGTTTGCTTTGTCGGTTCGCCCAACGGCGCGCATGGGCGTTGCCAGCGTCGTCAGCGAAAATGATCTCGTCAGTTTCGGGGTGTTCAATCTCGCCTGTAAAACTTGCATAACGCTCTGTGCCGTCTGCCTGACGCACGATCAGATCGCCCGTAATACGGTCAAGGTCAAACACTGCGACCGGAACAGCAAAGGCGATTGAGGCAGCGTTACAAAGGTCCACCAGCGGGTGCAGGGACGGCAGGCTGCCTTCTTTACGATAGCGCCGAAGAAGGGCTTCGGCAGCGCAGCGATATTGGGTGGGTTTCAGCCCCATAGTAGAGAAGGCGCGTCGCCATGCCTGTATTTCTGGAAGTTCGCCTTCAGGTCCTCCAGCAAGTCGCGCTGCGGCGATCTGGCAAAATGCCTCTGACGCGGTCGATGTGTCGGCCCGATCATTGACTTCGTCGATCAATATGACTGCAGTGGCCCGCGCAGGAAATGTCTGCTGCACATGAGTAGAATAAGAAAAGCGCATGTTGAACCCGGTTAAGACAGTATCGCCTCCACCGTAGCGTGAGATTTTTGTGCTGCCTTGAAGGATATTGCAGCGGCGCGCAGTTCAGCCTGATCGATAGCGACCCGGGCTTATGCCAATCTGTCGTGAAAAAGCGCGTGTCATGTGGCTTTGATCTGCAAACCCAGATGACACCGCAGCATCGGCCAATGGCGATCCGGCCGCGATGGCGCGACGTGCCAGCTTCACCCTGTGCTGTGTCAGGTAGCTATGAGGGGTTGTGCCGACTTCATCCGCAAAACGTCGCAAGATCTGGAACCGGCTCAGACCGGCAGTCGCGGCAAAATCCGCAAGTGAAAGTGATAGATCTGCCTCTGCCTTGATCCGGTCTATTACACGGGCAACACAAGGCGTGAGCGATCGAGGTGCCCTTTGGTCAAGGCGTTCGCTTCGAGCTGATGCACTGTGAACAGCGAAGAGCAGCGCTTCTTCGATTTGATCCCGATCTGGGTGATTGCTCGATACAGCAGCAATAGCAGTTTCCACTGCAAGTCGTGCGTTGCCCTTCCGAATGACAGGATGCTCCATCTCGAACCCAGTGACCGGACTGTCCAGAACCTCTGCCATCGCTGCCGGAGAGAAAAACAGCATACGCCAATGTCGGGTCCGGTCCGGGCGACCAATCCCGTCATGTAATTCCCCTGGGTTTACCGTGATAACATCGCCAGCCTGTGCCTCGACCAACCCTCTGCCACTCCAGCTGTCTTGCGCACCATCAAGCAGGACACCGATTCCGAACTCGTCATGGCTATGACGCGGAAAAGTTCGATCAGAGATAATCGAGATGGCTTCTATACCTGGAAGAACGGTGGGGTGGCGCGCTGATTGGTGCATGTTGAGGAACTTAGCCCATAATGATGCGGTCGGATATAGTCTGCCGAAGTAAGTGGGCCGCTGTGGGACAAAAACCGTAAGCATCCGCCGAAGGCCGTGGCCGTGCGGTGTTGATCAGAGGCGTTTGAGCGCAGCTTTTGGTTTACGCGGCTTCGGGGCCCACTTTTTGGCGAGACGCTCGAAGTTGTCGAGGATGCGGCCGATTTCGGCCTCATCAGGATCGAACTTCCCCCCATGCCATTCCAGCATCCGGTTATGTTCTTCGTGCTTGGGGCCTGCCATGGCGTCAACGAAGTCGGCGTAGCCGGGGAACCCACCTACATCTTCAGGGGGGCAGGCCCCGATAGCCCTGACAAGACGCGGGTAGTCGGTACCCGGGATGGCATCATCGATTTTCTCGACCTTGATCACATGGTGCCAGTTGTCGCCAAAGTCATAGATGTAATGGATGGTCTTGGTGCCGACATCTTCGAGGACATCGATCAGGCTGGTTTTGCTGGCAGGCAGCGGGCCATCATAATAGCCGTCAGGATCTGGCACGCCCCAGCCAACGCCACCGGCCCGGAACTCGTAAAGATGGCTGTCGGTCCAGCCCATGGCGGCCTGGATCACATCGTGCAGACGGTTCAGCTTGATCTTGATCGGCACATCGAAGCGCCGCAATACCTGGGGCTCGACGTCAGATAATGTCACCTTGAGGCGCGCAACCAGCGTCATGCGGCAATCCTCTTCAATTCAGTCGCGGCCTTCCAATGCCATGGCAGCAATTCATGCACGCGCGAGATCGGGATCTCCGGCATGCGGGCCAGGACATCGGCCATCCAAGCCTGCGGATCAATGTCATTCATCTTTGCCGTGACAATGAGGCTATACATGAACGCAGCCCTGTCGCCACCACGTTCGGATCCTGCAAAAAGCCACGACTTTCTGCCCAATGCGATACCTCTGAGGGCCCGCTCGGCGGCGTTGTTGGTCAGGCAGAGGCGCCCATCGTCAAGGAATGCAGTAAAGGCTTCCCAGCGGCCCTCGCCGACGAGCATATAATTCATCGCCTTGGCGACAGGGTTATGCTTTGACATCCGAGCCCGCTCGGCGAGCATCCAGTCATGCAGATCATTGACCAGCGGCGCGACCCGTTGCTGGCGGACCTCATAGCGCTCTGCCGCTGACACGCCGGTGATTTCACGCTCGACGGCAAAGATCGCATCGATCCGCGTCACAGCGTCCAGCGCGATGGGAGATATCCCCTCTGCTACCTTCTTGCCCTTGCGGGCTGTGGCCTTGATATCTGCCAGCTCGAAGAACTTGCGTCTGGCATGGCTCCAGCACAGCGCTGCGCGCACCGGACCCGGGCTGCGATCAGCCAGATACAGATCATTATAGCCGCCATAGACATCCGATTGCAGCACACCCTGCCATCCAGTGAGATGCTTGTTGGGGTGGATCATCTGACGATCAGGCGAGAATTTGAAGAAAGCCGCAGGCGGCGCGCCCCCATCCCACGGTCGATCATCACGCACATAGGTCCACAGCCGCGCGGTCTTGGTGCCACCGCGCGCCAGAAGCGGCACGGTCGTGTCATCACCATGCAGACGGCCCCCGTCCAGCACATGGCGTTCGATCAGCGCATGGATCGGGGCCAGCGCCACACAGGCATGACCGATCAGATCAGCCAGAGTGGACAGGCTGAGATCAATGCCTTCGCGAGCAATGCGCTCGGCTTGCCGGTTCAGCGGCTGATGCTGGCCATATTTATCAAAGGCGATCATCGCTATCAATTGCGGCCCAGCCCATCCACGCGGAATGGCGTGGAATGGGGCCGGTGGTTGGCTGATCTTCTCGCATGCCCTGCAAGTAAACTTCTCGCGGACGGTCTGGATCACCTTCCACTGGCGCGGGATGACCTCCAGCGTCTCGGTGACATCCTCGCCCATCTTCACGATCCGGTCGGAACCACAGCAGGTGCAGCTGGTCGGCGCCTCAACCACAACACGCTCACGCGGCAGATGGTCGGGAAAGGGTTTGCGCACGGGCTTGCGCCGCGTGAAGGCGCGCACGGCGCTGGTCTTGTTTGCAGCAGCGGCCGCTTCGACCGCCAACGCATCCTCGGTGGCAGCTGCTTCCAACTCCTCGAGTTGCAATTCTAGTTGATCGATCAGGCGCGCGCGACGCTCGGAAGAGATGCCGTATTTGTCGCGCCGCAGCTTAGCGATCTCCAGCTTCAATTCCTGAATCATCGCTTCCGTGCAGGATGCCAGGGCGCGGGCCTGCGCCAATTCGGCTTCCGCCGCCTGCGCGCGGGCGGTCTGCGCGGCAAGCGCGGCGCTCAATTCAGCGATTTGCAAGGCGGCATCAGACATGGCAAGAATTTACCATAGATCGCATGAAAGGCCAATAAAAACAGGCGTTTCACCACAGATTATCCAGCCGATTTAGGCCTCTGCGTCCAACGCGGATTGCGCCAGTCGATCCCTTCGAGAAGATAACCCAGTTGCGCGGATGATATCGCCACCGCCGTCCCATCCTGGCTCACAGGCCAGATGAACTTGCCTGCCTCGAGGCGTTTCAAATATAGCGACATACCGACGCCATCATGCCAGAGCAGTTTCACCAGATCGCCCTTGCGGCCCCGAAAGCAAAATATCTCACCCGCATGTGGATCGCGGCCAAGGCCCTGCTGCACCGCAAGCGCAAGGGTGTTCATGCCTTTTCGCATGTCCGTAACCCCACCTGCGATCCAGACCGTCGTGCCCGCCGGAAACGCGATCACGGCCGCACCACCAGGCCATTGAGCAAGCGCGCGGCCGCATCCATATCGAAACCCGCAGGGATCATCACACGACATCGCGCGCCAAGATCGATTGTTATCACGGACGGTTGCGACGCAGGCACGGGGGGCAGGCCTTCAGAAGCCGGCCCATCGTCTTGGGGAACAAGGCGCATAAATTGCGTAGCGCACCCAAGCATCCCATACTTGTGCCGATAGCGCCAATCGTAGAGCATCGACCGCGAGATCTCATGGCGCCGCGCGACCTCGGCCAATGTCACGCCGTCGCAATGGCTTTCTTCAACGATCCGTATCTTCTCGTCATCCGTCCAACGGCGACGACGGCCAGTGTCAGAAACCGACAAAACTTGAATGCGGGGGGTGTTCTCGTGTGCGTCCATAAGGACACTCGATAACCGATCAAACATTGACCAAGCCAGACGGCCCTCGGCGGATGTTTACCAAAAACCTCTGGACATAAATGGTGGTCAATAACGGTCGATTCTGCCCAAGACAGAAACGATTGGCTTTTGTCCGTGACGGCAGTCGCGAAGCCGTTCAGCGACATTCAGGCACACCGCAGCATGGAAGCTCGCTTTGCAGGTGCGGCATCATGTTCGGCCCAGTCCGGCCGTTCACCGGGTTCACTTTCGCGGTGCTGCGGCTCCCCCGAACCGGTCATCTATGGCGGCGTGCAGCGTGGTCGGGAAAGCCAAGTGTGCCAGCGCTGCATTCGGGCCCCCGAAGTGGCCGCTCACAGCGGAGTGCAGCAAAAACCGGAGGCGAATGTGGCCGGGAGTAGAGTGGTGAAGCGTTTCGTGTTCTTTTAGATATGGTCAGACGGCACGGGCCTTCCAGATTTGATAGATTGTCTTGCGGCGTTCAAATGCCTCCGGGCCACCCTCCATGATGGAAATGACGTTGGACTGACAGAACTTATCGTCGATATTTCCAACCGATATGGCGATGTCATCATCGCTGGCACTGCATGTGATAATGGTCTCGGCATCGCCAAGCACCGGAAAATTTGCGTTATGTGTCGCGAAGATGAATTGCTGGTTTGGCTTGATCCGCCGAAGCAGCTTGACCACCTCCTCGTAGACGGTCTGACTATCAAGATCATCTTCCGGCTGGTCGATGAGCAGAAGATCATTACCCTTCTGGCTAAGCAGGAAGAGCATCATCGCGGAGGCGCGCTGACCAAGAGAATGCGACAGAAGTGCTTTGCCGTGATACGTCACCGCATAGCTGTTGGGCACCTGATAAGAGATGAGTGCGTAGAGGTTTGCTATGAAGAGCTTTTTGAAGTCCTCGCTTTTTCCCTTCGCGTGAGCACAAGCCTTTTCGAGGTCTTTGAAAATCTCGCCAAAATCGGAGTAAGCCTCTGCAAGTGCATTATAATATTCCCTGCGAAGATTATTGCCTCGAAGTAACCCGTCGATATGGGTCGTGAAGGCGTTGCGGTCTCCCTTGAACACTGCATTTACTCTCAATGATCCTTGCGATTCGTTGATGATTTTCAGCGCCGCCGCGATTAACTTAAATTCATCGTGCCAAGCATCATTCAGCGATGTCATGGCGATCAGGACGGCTTCGAGCCTTGTTTTTTCCTTTCCCGTCCGCTTGGCCAGCTCGGCGATTTCAGCTTCAAGCTCCTGCTTGCGCTGCGTAAGCTTGATATAGGCATCCGGCTGGATCGAGGTAACGCCCTGTTCGTCCAACGCTTTGACCAGTTCCCGCTCGGTCTCGGCAAATTCTTCCTTTAGGCTGTCGCGCACGCCTTCAAGCTCTCGGCGCAGCTCATTCAGATCGTCGGACTTGGTCTTGATGGTGGCAGCAAGAGCCTTGGCTGTCGCAACCGTGCCTTTTAGTTCTTCCACCTTGGCTGTGTAGCGCGTGAAGAAATCAGCATTTTGATCGGAGGCATGAACTTCTATTAGCTTGAAATCTTCTTCGGCCTGGGTTGCAGCATCATCAATTGTCTTGCGCCAGGCCGCAGCTGTCTCGTCAATACCCTGACAGTAGGTCAGGTCCTCGCTATAGGCCAATTGCTTTTCAAGCTTATCTTTGATGCCATGCTTGTCGAATTGCTCCAGGTTGAATTCAACATCCTTGAGTTCATCTTCCAGCGCATGCTTGTCCTCCGCATCGCCGAGGACAGAATTGAAGCTCTCTATAGCCGACTTTAGTTCGCTCGCGCGTTCCTCGATCTTTTGCCGCACACTCTTTAGGCTATCGCCCATGAGCTTTTCGACAAGATCGTGCCCGAAGCCCTTTCCAGCAGCGGAGAGGTCCTTCTGCCCGAAGTAAAGCGGCTTGGCGATGATCGTCTCCTTAATGGAGACACCGGGGCGCAGCACGCCATCGACATAAACATCCGGCAAATGCCCCCAGATGCGCCTTACCTCATAGCGACCACCATGCCGATCGGTCGCTTCGACAATTACCTTGCCGCCGCTTTTCAGAACATGGGGCAGGAGCTTATCCTTGTATTCCTTGTCCTGTGCCTTTTCGCCAAAGGGGATATCAAGCGCGTAGCGCACGCTTTCCAGGATAGAAGATTTTCCGCTGCCCTGTATGCCAATCAGACAATTGAGATGCGGAGAGAAGGTAACACGCCTACCATCCAGCAACCCGCCTTCAAAGCGAACGGCGTTGATGTGGGAATGGCCTATGGACGGTATATCCGGCGCAACGCGGAAAGCATGATCGGTCAGGGCAAATTTCACCGCATCGAAACCAACATCGCCAAGCTTCAGATAAACCTTCTTACCTTTGCCGATTTCAGAAATTTCTTTTGCATCAGAGCCTTCCACTTCGGTTGGATAGTGATCGCCCCACCAGCCCTTGACCTTCGTGCGGCAAACGCCATCCTGCTTTTCATGGGTGCGGACTTTCTGGAAGCCAAGGGCATATTTTTGAATGAGCGGCTCAGCGGCAAGTTCGCCCATTCGCCCACCGCTTAACTCCTTCCACAGGCCACTATTGGCTTCGACGTGCGCGAAGATAATGAAGAAGTCGCGGTTGTAGGATTCCAGTTTTCTGAGCGTCTCGATCAGGTCATCATTGCTACGTCCGTTTTCCTGCTCGTATTGAGCGGGAACCTTCCCAGCAAACGCCACGCCAAGAAATTGGTTGATGTAATCCTGACCATCGGCCAACCAGGCTTCGGAAAATACCACGATTGTGTGAACGCCGTTCGCGCCGTCCTTGACGGATAGTTCCACGCCGGGGAGCACACCGATACCGGATTTGCGCGCCCTCTTGCGCAGAGCCTTGAATTCTTCCAAGTCAAATTTGTTGTGGTTGGTGATGACTGCAAGGCGTGTTCCGTTAGCTTCAAGCGCCTCGACATAGCTGGCGACGAAACGGTCGGCGTCGCCGTCATAACGAAATTCCTTATCCGCTCGAGTGTGCAGGTGGAAATCTGCCCTTACCCACTTCGCGCCATGCTCGAAGAGTTTCTGAAGTGCCTCACTCATTCGCTACATCCCTGTGATCAATTAGTTTTTCTTCCCAATGAGACCACGCAATGCGGGTCTGTGTAAAGTTAGGCGCTGACTGGCGTGCGGTTGGCCAGAACGGCGCGCGGGCGGCGGCAGTGTGACTTGCCGTAGGGTGCAAGCTCGACTACGTCCGAGCGGTCGCTGCAATCGTGTTGCAGGCACTTAGAGGAAGTCGATGTTATACCCGTTAGGTGATTTTAAATCCGTTGCCATCGGACATCAATCTGAACGGCTGACCACCCAAATCACTCAGTACTGATCCAGCCCGCCGGTCAGTGCTGATCTTCGCTCTCATCATTTGCAAGGCCAGGTGAACTATGGAAGCACAAACCCTATTAAGGTATGTGTGGCAATGACTTAACCTGCGGCAAATGCCGGAACCTCACCCCCGCAACTCGCCCAACACCGACCGCAAGCTTGCCAGCCCAGCCTCCAGCCCCTCGATGATCTCTTCTGCCAGGTCATCCGGCTCGGGCAGGTTGTCCAAGTCTGTCAGGCTTTTGTCCTTCAACCAGAACAAATCAAGGCTCGCCTTGTCCCGGGCCAGAAGTTCCTCCCGCGTGAAGGATCGCCAACGCCCCTCAGGGCTATCCTCGCCCCAAGTGGCCACCCGCTCAAACCGGTTATCCGGATTATACAGCCGCACAAATTCGGCCAGATCCTCTTGCCGCAGGGGCTTCTTCTTCAATGTGTGATGCACATTCGTGCGGTAATCGTAATACCACACCTCCCGCGTCTGAGGATCTTTCGACGCAGGGCGGTTGTCGAAGAAGATCACATTCGCCTTGACCCCTTGCGCATAGAAAATCCCGGTGGGCAGGCGTAGGATCGTGTGCAGGTCGCAGGTCTGCAACAATTTGCGCCGGATCACCTCGCCCGCGCCGCCCTCAAACAGCACGTTATCGGGCACGACCACCGCCGCCCGTCCCGTGGTTTTCAGCATCGCCCGGATGTGCTGGACGAAATTCAACTGCTTGTTCGACGTGGTCGCCCAAAAGTCCTGCCGGTTGTAGGTCAACTCGCCCTCGGCCTCGCCCTCATCCGTGGTGAAGGTCATCGAGGATTTCTTGCCGAAAGGCGGGTTTGCCAGAACGTAATCGAAGGTCTGGGACGGGGGGGCGATCAGGGCATCGGCGGGGGAAATTGGGCTGTCGCCGACCAGATCCCCGATATTGTGCAAAAACATGTTCATCAGGGCCAGACGGCGGGTGCCGGCCACAATCTCATTCCCGAAGAACGTCGCTTCCTTCAGGAAAACCTTTTGTTCCCGGTCCATCGGGCGGGCGACAAGGTAATCATAGGCCGACAGGAAAAACCCGCCCGTCCCGCAGGCAGGGTCAGCGATGGTGCGGCCGGGCTGTGGGGCCATGCATTCCACCATGGCCCGGATCAGGGCGCGGGGGGTGAAATACTGACCGGCGCCGGATTTCGTATCCTCGGCGTTGCGCTCCAGCAGACCCTCATAAATGTCGCCCTTCACATCGGCGTCGAGCAGCGTCCAGCTTTCCTCGTCCACCAGCGCGATCAGGCGGGACAGTTTCGCGGGGTCCTGGATCTTGTTCTGCGCCTTGGTGAAAATCTGACCCAGGATGCCGGGGCGGGTGCCCAGTTCCCGCAGGGTGTCGATATAATGCACCTCCAGATCGGCGCCTTTGCGCATCCGCAACGCATCCCAGCCATAGCCTGCCGGAATGCCCACATCGCGGTTGCGGGGCGGGCGAGAGACCTCATCCGCCATTTTCAAAAAGATCAGGAAGGTCAGTTGTTCCAGATAATCGCCATAGCCCACCCCGTCATCTCGCAGGGTGTTGCAGAAATTCCAAACCTTCTGGACGATGGGGGCGCTGGTCATGCTTTGGTCTTTCGGCGGGGTGTGGGGGTGGTGTGGCGCAGGCGGGTGAGAAGGGCGCTGGCGGGTTCGTCCGAGGGGTCTTGCGGGACAAGCTGGCCCGAGAAGGCCTTTTTCAGGATGGATTGCCGAAGCGCCGAGAGCTTTGCAAGGGCGGTGGTGATTTCGGTTTCGATGGCATCGATCGAGGAAAATGCAGCATCAAGGCGGCTCGAAATTTCCTGTTGTTCCGCCTGCCCACAATAAGGAACGATGAGTTCTTCAAGGGTTGTTAGGTTGATGTTCTTCTGCGCGGTCGCAGGCGCATAGGCAGCTATTTCTACTTTTGCAGCCTTGATAAAGCATTCAATGAACTCGGGTTGAACCACGTTCTTATATGCGGTGAAGCCAACCACACTATCAGGGAAACATCCGTCAAAATCCAGAAAAGCGGTTTCAGCTATGTTTGCCGCTATTGTGATGCAGAGTGTACCAGCAGGCCAGAGACGGCTTTGTGACAGTCCAAATTCGGAGTATGTAGCTGAATATGTTCTGATTTTTCGACCAGCCGCTTTTACCTCACCAGTCTGAACGAACGGGTAAGGCCCCCCAAAGAGTTTTGGGTCATTCCGGGGTCTATGGCGAGACTTTCCACGAGCCAGATCGCCCAAATGCGCAAGATGGATATACGCCCAGCCTTCAGGGAGATCAGGCAACAAATCAAGCGCGTCTGTGTCCGGCTCGTGTACGTCGATAGGCCGCTTCGGCTTTGCCGGTTTCCGTCCCACCTCGCCGCCTGCCCGCCATTCGGCGAGCGCGGTTTGCCAATCGTCGAGGGCTTGTTTGTAGCGGGCCTCTCGTTCTGTGCGGACGCGCGACAGCAGGGTTTCGGGGGGTTCCAGTTTGCCCGCGTTCGCCTTGCGCCAATCGGCGGTCAGGCGGCCCTGAAAGGCGGCTTTCAGCAGGGATTGGCGGTAAAGCTTCAACTGCGCCTGCGCCCGCGTCAGGCTGTCCTGGCCTGCATCCAGTTCGGAAAACAGGGCCTCGATTTTTGCCACGATCCGGTGTTGTTCTGGGATAGGGGGAACCTCTATCGGGAAAGTCCCGATCTGGTTGAAATCCACCCTCGGCCTGTCGCCTTCGTTGAGGTGACTGGAAAAGCTCACGAAATCCCGAGAGCGCAAACGGTGCATCAAATATGAATTCAGGACGAACCCGTTTTCAGGGAAGACCATGAACTCAGCCGACGCCAATCCATCAAAAGTGGGGCGGGCAACCTTATTCAGATACGGTCGCAGCCTGCCATAAAGCACATCACCCGCCTTGAACCGTGCTGCTGCGCTTTTCATCGAACCGGCGGGGACTTGTCCGATGAGACGGCCTGTTTGCGCCTCCACGTGATCCATACCCAGAAAGGGATAATCAGGAAACTCTGTAGGGGATGCCTTTTCTCCACGGGGGCGCACAGCATCGCCGAGCGGCAGGCGTAGCCAGCCTTGAGGCAAAGTGTCGAATTCCGTCATGCCGACAGCGCCTCATTCATCTCATCCATCACGGCCCCATATCCTTCGCCGAACAGGGCATACATGCGCCCCAGCCCCCCTTGGGCGTCAAAGGGGGCAAAGTCCAGATCCTCGGCCTCGATCCTGATACTCGTGGCGATATGGTCGCGGATCAGG
>JAFIEO010000089.1 GCA_020832445.1 Paracoccaceae bacterium | reverse complement strand
GCGCAGATGTGTTCGACTACATCGAGCGCTTCTACAACCCGCGCAGACGGCACTCGAAACTGGGCTATCTAAGCCCTATGGAATTCGAGGCACGCGCTATGCTAGCTTAACCAGCTGTCCACGAAACCGGCAGCAGCTCATGGAGGAAAAATCCCGTGGCAGGTCACCTGTCCCCGCAAGCGTGGACAGTAAGAAATGACAAACAGTCGCAGCTTGATTTCGGTTTTTGCCACAATAATGACGCTTCTGGATCACCAGGGCAAACTGCGTTAGGTCACAAGGCAGATCAGCGCACCCCACCACCTTCAGGAGCATCCGCGCATGAAACGCTACTCCGCCTTCGCCATCGCCAGAGAGGCGCTTCGCCAGCACAAGGGCTGGTCCCACGCCTGGGCCAGTCCCGAACCGGGCAGTTCCTATGATGTGGTCATTGTGGGTGCAGGCGGGCATGGGCTGGCCACGGCCTATTATCTGGGCCGCAATTTCGGCATTACCAATGTGGCGGTTATTGACAAAGGCTGGCTTGGCGGCGGCAATACCGGACGCAACACCACCATCATCCGCTCGAATTACCTGCAAGACCCGTCAGCGGCACTTTATGAGAAATCACGCGCGCTGTTTGAAACCTTGTCGCAGGATCTGAACTATAACGTCATGTTCAGCCCGCGCGGGGTGATGATGCTGGCCCAGACCGAACATGAAAAACGCGGCTATCTGCGCACCGAACGCGCGAATGCCCTGCAACGGGTGCAAACGCGCTTCATCCAGCCTGCCGAGGTCAAGAAACTGGTGCCGATCATCAATCTGGACGGGCCGCGCTATCCCGTGCTGGGTGCGCTGTGGCAGGCGCGCGGCGGCACGGCGCGTCATGATGCTGTGGCATGGGGGTTTGCGCGGGCGTGTTCCGACATGGGCATGCATGTCATCGAGCAATGTGCGGTCACCGGTGTCGAGGCCGCGGGCGGGCAGGTCACCGCCGTCAACACCACCAAGGGCACGATCAGTTGCAAGAAGCTGGGCATTGTCGTGGCCGGTCATTCGGGCGCGCTGGCAGATATGGCGGGCTTTCGCCTGCCAGTCGAATCCGTGGCGCTTCAGGCGCTGGTGTCCGAACCGGTCAAGCCCTGCATGGATGTGGTGGTCATGGCCAACACGGTGCATGGCTACATGTCTCAATCTGACAAGGGCGAAATGGTCATTGGCGGCGGTGCGGACGGGTTCAACAACTACACACAACGCGGATCATGGCACCATATTGAAGAAACCGTGCGCGCGCTGGTGGAAACCTTCCCCATGATATCACGCCTGAAAATGCTGCGCCAATGGGGCGGCATTGTGGATATGACAGGCGACCGCTCGCCCATCATTTCCAAAACGCCGCTTGGGAACTGCTTCATTAATTGCGGCTGGGGCACAGGGGGCTTCAAGGCCACGCCGGGGTCGGGCTGGGCCATGGCCGAACTGATCGCCAAGGGAGAGCCTGGACCACTGGCCGCCGAATTCTCCATGACCCGCTTCCGCGAGGGTCGCTTCATTGACGAAAGCGTGGCAGCGGGGGTGGCGCATTGATGCCGGAGCACCCCTCAAGCCCCATTCATTCTGGTGAAAATATCCCCGGGGTCCGGGGGCAGCGCCCCCGGCTTTCTCGGAAGGAGGAACAATGCTCATCCTGACCTGCCCCTGCTGCGGTGTAACCGCCGAGGAAACCGAATTCAGCCCCGGCGGAGAGGCGCATCTGAAGCGCTATGGTCCCGGATCGCCGGATCGCGACTACGAATCCTACATGTTCAACCGCAAGAACCCGCGCGGGGTGCATTTTGAACGCTGGCGTCATACCTATGGCTGCGGCAAGTGGTTTCTGGCGGCGCGCTGCACGATAACACTGGAAGTGTTCGGCACATACCGCGCGCAGACCACCGAACCCCCTGCCGATATCATTGCCGCGATCAAGGCCAGACGCCCCGAATGGGAGGGTTTTGCATGAGCCATCGTTTGCCCAAGGGCGGCCGGTTGATTGACCGCAGCAAGTCGCAGAACTTCACCTTCAACGGCAAATCTATGGCCGGGTTTCAGGGCGACACGGTCGCGGCCAGCCTGCTGGCCAATGACCAGATGTTGCTGGGCCGGTCGTTCAAATACCACCGCCCGCGCGGGGTAGTGGCGGCGGGCGCGGAAGAACCCAACGCCCTGCTGGGCCTTGGGCAGAGCAACCGGTATGAACCGAACCAAAGTGCCACGACCACCGAATTGTTCGACGGGCTGGAAGCTGTCAGCCAGAACCACTGGCCCTCTCTGGAATTTGACCTGCTCTCGGTCAATAATCTGGTGCCGCAATTTCTGACGGCGGGGTTTTATTACAAGACATTCCTGCGCCCGCGGGCATTCTGGAAACATGTCTATGAACCCCTCATCCGCCGTTCTGCCGGTCTGGGCAAGGCGCCTGCACCTGATGCGCGCGATCCTGATCGTTATGAACAGATTTATGCATTCACTGATATTCTGGTTCTTGGCGGTGGCATTGCGGGGCTACAGGCCGCACTGGCTGCGGGGCAAAGCGGGGCCAAGGTCACGCTTTGGGAACAGACGGCCCATTGGGGCGGGCGCGCGCCGGTAGATGGCGCACAGATCGACGGCCAGCCCGCGCAGGACTGGATCAATGCCACTGTTGCGCGGCTGCACGCTATGGACAATGTGCAGCTGCGCACCCGTTGCATGGGGGCGGGCGTGCATGATCATGGCTATGTGCTGGGTTATGAACGTGTGGCCGACCATATGCCGGGCGCTGATACGCCCCGCCACCGTCTGTGGCGCATGCGCGCGCGCCAGATCATCACCGCCACAGGGGCCATTGAACGCCCGCTCTCCTTCGCGGGCAATGATGTGCCGGGTGTGATGCTGGCCAGCGCGCTGCGCGACTATATTGTGAATTATGCTGTCGCACCGGGTGCGCGTATTGTTGTTGTCACCAATAATGATGATGCCTATCGCAGTGCCATTGCCGCGCATGACGCGGGGCTTGATGTGGCCGCAATCATCGACCCCCGCGCCGTTGCGTCGGGCGATTTGCCCGCGCGTGCGCGCGCTTTGGGGATAGAGGTTCTGGAAGGCCGCGCCATCCGCAAGGTCAAGGGGGGCAAGCGCGTAACAGGCGTGGAAATCTGCCGTCAGGACAGCAGCGGCGGCGCGGTTGAACGCAGCATCGATTGCGACGCGGTCGCCATGTCGGGCGGCTGGTCGCCTGTGGTGCATCTGTGGTCGCATTGCGGCGGAAAATTGCTGTGGGACGAGGCAGGCAGCTATTTTCGCCCCGACCCTGCGCGCCCGCCACTGGGCGCGGATGGTGCGGGGTTTGTGCGCGCCTGCGGGGCGGCCAATGGCGAATTGCTTGATGTCCTGAGTGATGCCCATCGCTGCGCGCGCATGGCCGCCGATGCAGTCGGGGCAAATGGCCAGCCCGATGCGGCCCCGCAGGCCACCGCACCGGCTGAGGCCCCGATGCAACCTGTCTGGATGATGCCCGCGCAGGCCAGCTATGATTTGCGCATGAAAATGTGGCTCGATTACCAGAATGATGTGAAAGTGTCCGACGTGCAGCTTTCGGCGCGCGAAGGGTATCAATCGGTCGAACATACCAAGCGCTACACCACCCTTGGCATGGCAACAGATCAAGGAAAACTTAGCAATATCAATGGTCTGGCTATCCTGTCAGATGCGCTGGGCCAGCCCATTCCGGCCACCGGCACAACCACCTTCCGCCCGCCCTATACGCCCATTTCCATAGCCGCCATCGCAGGCGAAGCGCGCGGCGCGATTTTCCAGCCCCTGCGGCGCAGTCCCGTGCATGACTGGCATGCGGACCACGGCGCGGAATGGGAACCTGTCGGCCAATGGCGGCGGCCATTCGCCTATCTGCGCACGGGGGAGTCCCGCCATGATGCCGTCAACCGCGAAGTGAAAAATACCCGCGAAAATGTGGGCCTTCTGGATGCGTCCACCCTTGGCAAGATACTTGTGCGCGGGCCGGACGCGGGCCGTTTTCTGGACATGCTTTATACCAACATGATCAGCACGCTGAAGCCCGGCAAATGCCGCTACGGGCTGATGTGCAATGAAAACGGGTTCCTGATGGATGATGGCGTTGTCGCGCGGCTGGATGGGGACAGTTTCCTTGTGCATACCACCAGCGGCGGGGCAGACCATATCCACGCATGGATGGAAGACTGGCTGCAATGCGAATGGTGGGACTGGCAGGTTCACACCGTCAACCTGACCGAGCAATTCGCCCAATTCGCGGTCGTGGGTCCCAAAGCGCGCGTGTTGCTGGACCGCCTTGGCGGGATGGATGTCAGCCGCGATGCGCTGCCCTTCATGGAATGGCGCGACGGCATGTTGGGCGGGTTTGACGCGCGCGTGTTCCGCATCAGTTTTTCAGGCGAATTGTCCTTTGAAATTGCCGTGCCCGCAGGGCAGGGTCGCGCCTTCTGGGACCGCCTTGTGACCGAAGGTGCTGATCTGGGCCTTATGCCTTACGGGACCGAAGCCCTGCATATCTTGCGCGCTGAAAAGGGCTTCATCATGATCGGTGATGAAACAGATGGCACGGTCATCCCGCAGGATCTGGGGCTTGATTGGGCCATCAGCAAGAAAAAGGCCGATTTTCTGGGCAAGCGCGGCATGGAACGCGAAGCCATGGTAAACCCGGATCGCTGGAAACTGGTGGGCGTTGAAACGCTGGACGGATCTGTGTTGCCCCATGCCGCGCTGGCCGTGACGGGTGGCAAGAACGCCAATGGACAGGCGCAAACCGAGGGGCGCGTCACATCGACCTATTATTCCGCCAATCTGGGGCGTGGCATTGCCATGGCGCTGGTCAGGAACGGGCCGGACCGCATGGGCGATGTGCTGAGTTTCGCGGGCGACGATGGCAAGGACATCAAGGCACGGATCATTGACCCCGTGCTGATCGACAAGGAAGGCGCGAAGCAAAATGTCTGACAGGGAAACCAGCGCGCTGCCGGGCGCGCATTTCGCAGGCTTCGTCACTGTGTCCGAGGCGGGCTTGCGCGGCATGATTACCCTGCGCGGGGACCTGTCGTCAGATGCCATTGCGGGCGCGCTGGCGGATGTGACAGGGCTGGACATGCCCGCACAGCGCTGTGTGAACAGTGCCGGTGACATGGCGGCGGCATGGATGTCACCGGATGAGCTGTTGCTGATGCTGCCCTATGATCAGGCGGGGGCAATGGCGCAAAAACTGGCACAGGCGCTGGCGGGAGAATTTGCAACGGTGGCAAATGTGTCCGATGCAAGGGCAGTATTCACGCTGCAAGGGGCGGGTGTGTTTG
The DNA here is from genome assembly GCA_020832445.1 of Paracoccaceae bacterium. Taxonomy (GTDB): domain Bacteria; phylum Pseudomonadota; class Alphaproteobacteria; order Rhodobacterales; family Rhodobacteraceae; genus Roseinatronobacter. The sequence continues at coordinate 1,204 of JAFIEO010000089.1, read as the reverse complement.
ATGCGCTGGCCAAAATCTGCCCCGTGGATTTCAGCGAATTTGACCAAGGCGAGATACGCCGCACCCGCGCGGCTCAGGTGGCGGCAGCGGTCTGGATGTCGGGCGCAGATCAGGTGACGGTGGTGTGCTTCCGGTCGGTTGCACAATATATGTTTGATCTGTTGTCTGCGGCGGCGGCACCCGGTTCGGAACCCGCGCTTTATACCTGACAAATCAGGGCGATCGGCAGGAATCCGCGCTGTGCCCCTTGACGTTCATGCCCTCAAGGCTCTTATTCAGGGCAGTCGCGAACCAATAACCGAAAAGAGGTAAACCATGGCTTTCGAACTTCCTGACCTTCCGTATTCGCATGATGCGCTGGCCGATCTGGGCATGAGCCGCGAAACGCTGGAATTCCACCATGACATTCACCACAAGGCCTATGTCGACAATGGCAACAAGCTGATTGCCGGCACCGAATGGGAAGGGAAATCGGTGGAAGACATCATCACCGGCACCTATCAGTCCGGTGCAGTCGCCCAAACCGGCATTTTCAACAATGCCAGCCAGCACTGGAACCATGTGCAGTTCTGGGAAATGATGGGTCCTGGCACTGGTGGCATGCCGGGCGAGCTGGAGAGTGCGCTGACCGAAAGCTTCGGGTCCGTGGACAAGTTCAAGGAAGAATTTTCCGCCGCAGGGGCCGGTCAGTTCGGGGCGGGCTGGTGCTGGCTGGTCAAGGACAAGGACGGGGCGCTGAAGGTCACCAAGACCGAAAACGGCGTGAACCCCCTATGCTTTGGTCAAACCGCACTGCTGGGCTGCGATGTGTGGGAGCACAGCTACTACATTGATTTCCGCAACAAGCGCCCTGCTTATCTGAGCAACTTTCTTGAAAAGCTGGTCAACTGGGAAAATGTCGCATCACGCATGTGATCTCTGCGCCAGTGCAATGCCAAAGGGGTGCCCGTTCGGGCGCCCCTTTTTGGTATTGGCTGCCTGCATGGGGTATATGTGATGGCACTGCAAGGCTGTCTTGTATGGCGTGAAGATGCCCAAAGGCGCGGAATCAAGGCCGCAGGCCGCCGCGCCAAAGGCCGGGCCTCCCCCCCCCAGCCCCATTATCGGAATGCAGTCCAAGCCATTTATAAATGTAATTTTAACCCCCCAAAAAATTTAAATAACAGGGCACGGCCCGGCCGACCCCCCCCCCCCCCATGCGCCG
>JAFIEO010000086.1 GCA_020832445.1 Paracoccaceae bacterium | reverse complement strand
GCGCAGATGTGTTCGACTACATCGAGCGCTTCTACAACCCGCGCAGACGGCACTCGAAACTGGGCTATCTAAGCCCTATGGAATTCGAGGCACGCGCTATGCTAGCTTAACCAGCTGTCCACGAAACCGGCAGCAGCTCATCTTGACGAAGTTCACGGTTCTCGCGTTCAAGCTCTTTGATCCGGGCCTTCTCGGCACTGGTTTGGCCTGGCCGCTCGCCACCATCACGTTGGCCCTGACGAACCCACTCGCGAAGACTGTCTGGCGAACAGCCCAATTTGCTTGCAATCGCAGCATGCGCTGCTGCGTCGCTTCGATATTCGTCGCGGTGCTCCGCAACAAGCCGCACCGCGCGCTCGCGCTTCGTCGGGAAAACAGTCCCCCGGACTGTTTTCTGATCCTCCTTAGTCAGGTGAATACGGCTTCGAGGTCTTCTTTCGATTCTGTTCCATAGTGGGCAATTCTCCGAGAGCTTTGCCCTCCGGTAAACCCGGGGCGGTTCAAATTCAGAGCCGGAGCACGAGCGCCTGGCACGCTCTGTGAACCGATGTGAACCGAGCCTGCCGAACAGCATGACACACCCGTGGCGTCATAGAAGGCCACTCTCAGAGGCCTGACACACATCCGATCGAAGACCCCGCCGATAATCGAAGACAACGCTTTCCAAACAGGGGGCATCCACACACGTACCAGCGTTCGCGCCCCTGCGTTTTGGTCCGCGGTCACTTATACACCTCGCGTTGGTCGGCGAACTTGCGCACCCGTTTGCGCCATGCCTGATAGCTGCCGTATCGCAATTCGCGCCGCATCAGTGCCTTCACATCATCGGGACTTAGCCCGTGCTCTGTGCGGATCGCCCCGAAACTTATATGATCGCTCAGGGCCATTTCAATTATGGCGCTGATCGTTTCGGGGGGTAGCTTGTGTTTTGGCATGGCGGTCCAGAAAGTTGCGATATGCGCCAATCTGTTGTTCCACTGCCGAAAGTCAATTGACCATACTGCGGCGCGACATAGCTATAACATATTATGACAGGACACTAACATCATGACAAATATTCCGGGTGTTGCAATCATCGGTGCGGGGATGGCCGGTATAAGCTGTGCGCGCACGCTTGTTCAGGCGGGCGTATCGGTGCAACTCGTGGACAAGGGCCGCGGTATAGGCGGGCGGATGGCCACGCGCCGCGTGACGCTGGATGGCTGTGATCTGACCTTCGACCATGGCGCGCAATACCTGCGCCCGACCCGGGATGATTTCGCGCAAGTGCTGCACCATGCGGGCGCGCGCGGCTGGGAAAGCGACACTGCGCTTGTTGGTATGCCCGGGATGTCGCGCCTGGCGCGGAACCTGGCAGGTGAACTGCCAATCTCGCAACAGGTGGAAATCAACGCTATAACGCAAGACGGCGGGTTATGGCATCTGGCCGGTCCGGCGGGGCAACTTCAGGCGCGCCGCGTTGTGTTGACCATTCCTGCGCCGCAGGCCTTGGCCCTTTTGGGCCGTGCCCATCCACTGGCAGCCGCGCTTGCAGATGTCCGGATGGCGCCATGCCTGACCCTGATGGCAGCCTTCCCGCCCGACAGCCCGCGCCCGTTTTCACACCGTTTGGCACCCGATCATCCGTTGGCATGGATTGCACAGGACAGCAGTAAGCCGGGCCGTAGCGCGGCGGCAGTGACATGGGTTGCGCAGGCCGCACCGGAATTTTCAGCCACACATCTGGAGAGGACCGCTGAAGAGATCGAAACCATAATGCGCCCGCTTCTGTGCGACGTAATCGGGGCCAAGGGGGAAGGGGCGCTTTATGCGCGCGCGCATCGCTGGCGCTATGCGCAAACGTCGCAACCGCTGGGCCAGCCGTTTTTGTGCGATGCGGATGGCGCGCTGTATGTGGGCGGCGACTGGTGCCTTGGCGCGCAAGCACAGGATGCCTGGCAAAGTGGTCAAGCCATTGCACAAGACATTCTGGCGCGCCAAAATGCGGTCTGACCCGCGCCACTTGCGGCTGACACAACCGGCGGCGCGTGTTTTCACCCTTTCAGACCTTGTCGCGTTTGATGTTTTGAACTAGCTTTCCGCATAACAACCGTTGGGGTGCCCTGTTCCGAGGGCTGAGAGGCTTCTTGCCAACCCATCGAACCTGATCCGGATTATACCGGCGTAGGGAACGGTGCGCATATGGGCCATGACCGGTCCGCATTCCGTCCTCTGACGTTGGTATCCACAACGAATGGAGGCGCGCTTGATCCCTATAGCCCTGACCATAGCCGGATCGGATTCCGGTGGTGGTGCCGGTATTCAGGCCGATCTGAAGGCATTTTCCGCGCTGGGTGTCTATGGCGCATCGGTCATCACGGCATTGACGGCGCAGAACACGCGCGCAGTCACCATGGTCGAACCCGCAAGCCCTGCGATGATTGCCGCACAAATGCATGCGGTTTTCGACGATCTGGACGTGCGCGCGGTCAAACTGGGTATGTTGGGTGACGGGGTGGCAATCGCGACTGTGGCGGCAGGGCTGCGCGGGCATGATATGCCGGTGGTGCTGGACCCCGTGATGGTTGCAAAATCCGGGGACAGGTTGCTGCCATCCGATGCGCTGGTGGCGTTGCGCCGTGACTTGGTGCCGCGCGCCACAGTGCTCACGCCGAACCTGCCGGAAGCTGCGGATTTGCTGGGCACTGTGCCTGCGCGCAGCGAGGCTGAAATGCTGGAACAGGGGCAGGCCTTGCGCGCGTTGGGTGCGCAGGCGGTGCTGATGAAAGGCGGGCATGGGGACGGGCCGGACTGTGTGGACCTGTTGATTGACGCGCAAGGTGTGACCCGCCTGACCGCGCCGCGCCGCGCAACGCAAAACACCCATGGCACCGGCTGCACGCTGTCTGCCGCGATTGCGGCGGGGCTGGCGCAGGGCATGGATCTGACAGTGGCCGTGACGCGCGCGCATACCTACCTGCAAGGCGCGATTGCCCATGCAGACGGGCTGGGCGTGGGGTCAGGGCATGGACCGGTGCATCATTTTCACGGGGTCTGGCCCAATGGCTGATGTTACCATCATCGGGGCCGGTGTAGCAGGGCTTTGGGCCGCTTGGGCATTGTGCAAGGCCGGTGCGGGTGTGCGCCTGATTGACCGCAACGGCGCGCCCGGCCCGCATGGGTGTTCATGGTGGGCAGGGGGCATGCTGGCCCCGTTTTGCGAAGGGGCGGTCGCCGAAGCCCCCGTTGTTGCACATGGCCAGCAGGCTGCCGCCGCCTGGGCAGAGGTGACGACTGTGATCTATCGAGGATCGCTTGTCGTGGCACTGGAACGCGATCGGGCCGAACTGGCGCGCTTTGCCCGCCGCACCAGCGGGCATGATTTGGTCAGCGAGGGGCTGGCCGATCTGGAGCCTGACCTGACCGGCCCCGCGCAGGCGCTGTTCTTTGGCGCTGAGGCCCATCTGGACCCGCGTGATGCGCTTGCTGATCTGGTGGCCGCGCTGAAGGGGCGGGGCGTCAGCATTGAACACGGGGATGTCACGCCTGATGACATTACCGGCGCTGTCATCGATGCGCGCGGCATGGCAAGCCCTGTGCCGGGGTTGCGCGGTGTGCGGGGCGAAATGGTGGTTTTGCGCGCGCCCGATATTGCACTGACCCGCCCTGTGCGCCTGCTGCACCCGCGCCATCCGCTGTATATCGTGCCGCGCGCGAATGGCGTCTATATGCTGGGCGCAACCCAGATCGAAAGCACGGACCGGCGCGGAATTTCGGCGCGATCCACGCTTGAACTGCTGTCTGCGGCCTATGCGCTGGACCCGCGTTTTGCTGAATCCGAGGTGCTGGAAACCGGCGCGGACTTGCGCCCAGCCTTTGCCGATAATGTGCCGCGCGTGGTCCGGCAGGGGCGGGTTTTGCACCTGAACGGCTTGTTCCGGCACGGCTATCTGATGGCACCTGCATTGGCGCAACAGGCGGCGGATTTCCTGACCCACGGCATCAAGGGGGATTTGTTCCATGAAGATTGAAGTGAACGGCGACGCACAGAATGTGCTGGCCAGAAATGTCGAGGACGCCTTGCGCGAACTGGGCTGGCAGGGCGCGCGCGTGGCCACCGCCCTGAACGGGGAATTCCTGCCAAAAGCAGCCCGCGCCACAACAGACCTGTCTGACGGTGACCGGCTGGAAGTGCTGGCCCCCATGCAAGGCGGCTAGGCGTATGGCGCAGACACAGATGCACTGTTTGAAGGACTGCGATGATGGGTGATTTCTATGGCGTAACACTGAACAGCCCCTTGATGCTGGGCACGGCGCAATACCCGTCGCCCGCCGTGATGGAAGCCGCGTTCCGCGCGTCCGGCGCATCGGTCGCCACTGTGTCGCTGCGCCGCGAAAGCGGGCAGGGGCAGGCGTTTTGGGACATCATCCGCGGGCTGGGGGTGCATGTGCTGCCCAATACCGCAGGCTGCCACAGCGCGCGCGAAGCCGTCACCACCGCCCAAATGGCGCGCGAGGTGTTTGAGACAAACTGGATCAAACTGGAAGTCATCGGCAATGCTGACACGTTACAGCCCGACCCGTTCGGATTGCTGAATGCGGCCGAAACCCTTGCCGCTGACGGGTTCAACGTGTTTCCCTATATGACCGAAGATCAGGTTCTGGCGCAGCGTCTGGTTGATGCGGGCTGCAAGGTGCTTATGCCATGGGGTGCGCCCATCGGGTCCGGTCTGGGGCTGAACAATCGCTACGGGCTGAAAACCCTGCGCGCGGCCTTTCCTGACATTCCCATGGTTATTGACGCGGGCCTTGGCCTGCCCAGCCATGCAGCCGCCGCGATGGAATTAGGGTTTGATGCGGTCTTGCTGAACACCGCCGTGGCGCAGGCCGGTGATCCGGTTGCCATGGCGCGCGCGTTTGGTATGGCGGCCAGCGCAGGTGCCCTGGCCCGCACCGCCGACCCGATGGAACCGCGCGACATGGCCACCCCGTCAACCCCGCTGATCGGAAAGGCATGGCTATGACATTGCCGCGTTTTTATCCTGTATTCGACACTGTGGACTGGATGGCCCGCGCCCTGCCACTGGGCGTGAAACTGGTGCAGCTGCGTATCAAGGAACGCGACCCCGATGCGCTGCGGCTGGACATTCGCGCAGGGCTGGCCCTTGCGCGCCAGCATGGTGCCGCGATGGTGGTGAATGACTACTGGCAACTGGCGATAGACGAAGGCGCGGACTGGCTGCATCTGGGGCAGGAAGATCTGGACAGCGCCGACATGGCCGCGATCCGGCGCGCAGGTCTGCGTGTGGGCATTTCCACCCATGACCATGCCGAACTTGACCGCGCATTGGCGCTTGCGCCCGATTATATCGCGCTTGGGCCGGTCTATCCGACGATATTGAAACAGATGAAATGGCACCAGCAAGGGTTGGAGCGCGTCACTGAATGGAAGCGGCTGGTGGGCGACATACCGCTTTGCGCCATTGGCGGTATGTCCGTGGAACGCGCGGCGGGGGCGTTTGCGGCGGGCGCGGATACTGTCGCGGCTGTCACCGACATCACGCTGAACCCAGACCCCGAAGGGCGCATGCGCGACTGGCTGGCGGTGTGCGCATGACCCGCTATGCCCGCCAGATGGTGCTGCCCGAAATTGGCGCGGATGGGCAGGAACGACTGGCGCGGTCGCATGTGCTGGTCGTGGGCGCAGGGGGCTTGGGCGTGCCGGTGCTGCAATATCTGGCGGGTGCGGGCGTGGGGCACATCACGCTGGTTGATGGCGACCATGTCGAGATTGGCAATCTGCACCGCCAGCCCCTGTATCGCATGGACCAGTTGGGCCAGCCCAAAGCGCAGGCCGCAGCCGCTGCCATATCAATGCTGAACCCCGATGTGGCGCTGAGTGCGCATGTCGCATGGCTGGACCCCGCGACTGCGCCCGAATGGGTGGCGGGCGCTGATCTGGTGCTGGATTGCGCCGATACATTCGCCGCCAGCCTGACATTGTCCGACATCTGCCGCGACATGGGCAAACCGCTGATCACGGCCAGCGCGCTGGCGCGGTCGGGCTATGTGGCGGGGTGTTGCGGTGGTGCGCCCAGCCTGCGCGCCATCTTTCCCGACCTGCCCGAACGCGGTGCCACCTGCGCCACAGCGGGCGTCATGGGGCCGGTTGTGGGCGCGATTGGCGCGATGCAGGCGCAAATGGCGCTGTCTGTGCTATTGGGCCTGACGCCCAGCCCCTTGGGCCAGCTTATAAGCCTTGATGCGGCGCGCTGGCGTATGGGGGGCTTCCGGTTTGACCGCGCGCCTGAACCTGATGCGCCCTTGCCCTTCATCGCGCGCAGCCAGACCCGTGCGGATGACCTGCTGATTGATCTGCGCGCGGAATCCGCGCCCTTCAGCCCTGATGCCCGCCATATCCTGCCCGAAAGCATTACCACCCTTGCCCCGCCTGCGGGCTGCCGCGTGGTGCTGGCCTGCGCCACAGGCTTGCGCGCGCATAATGCGGGGCAGGCGCTGCAAACCTGCTGGTCGGGGCAAATTGCCCTGCTGGCCCTGACCGACGAATGAAAGGATATTTCATGAAATACCCCTTGGCCGCGCTGGCCCTTGTTGCCACCACTGCCCTGCCTGCTGCGGCCCAAGACCGCCTTAGCGTGATGCTGGACTGGTTTGTGAACCCCGACCACGCACCGATTATCCTTGCGCAGGAACTGGGCTATTTCGCCGATGCGGGGCTGGAGGTGGAAACTGTCACCCCGTCCGACCCCAACGACCCGCCGCGCATGGTGGCAGCGGGCCGTGTAGATCTGGCGATTTCCTATCAGCCGCAACTGCACCTTAGCCGTCACAATGATCTGCCCCTGCGCCGCGTGGGCACGCTGATTTCCACACCGCTGACCTGTCTTGTGGTGCTGGCAGACGGGCCGGTGCAGGATATGGCCGACCTGAAGGGCGGCAAGGTGGGGTTTGCCGTGGCGGGCGTGCAGGAAGTGATGCTGGACGCAATGCTGGCTCATCACGGCATGGAACCCGGTGATGTAGAGCAGATCAATATAGGCTGGTCCATCTCGCCCGCGCTGATGTCGGGGCAGGTGGATGGCGTGATCGGCGCATTCCGCAATTTCGAGTTGAACCAGCTTCAGATCGAAGGGACCGAGGGGCGCTGCTTCTACCCCGAAGCCGAAGGTGTGCCCGCCTATGACGAACTGATCTATGTTGCCAATCCCGACCGCATGGATGCGCAGGTCATCGCACGTTTTCTGGATGCGACCGAACGCGCGACAGGGTTCATCCTGAACCACCCCGAACAGGCGTGGGATATTTTTGCGGCGACAGCCAGCGAATTGCAGACCGAACTGAACATCCGCGCATGGGGCGACACATGGCCGCGTTTTGCCACCCGCCCCGCCGCCCTTGATGCAGGCCGCTATGCGCGCTTTGAAGCGTTCCTTGCGCAGCGCGGCGCAACAGCGGGCGGGTTGTCTGTCAGTGATCTGGCCGTTGATGTCACAGCAGGCGGCGGGCAATGAGTGCGCCTGATTATGGCCATGCCTTCGCCCTGTGGCGCGATCACGCGCCGCAATGGCGGGCCTATACCCATCACGATTTTGTCGAAGGGCTGCGTCAGGGCACCTTGCCGAAGGATAATTTCCTGCACTACCTGCGACAGGATTATGTGTTCCTGATCCATTTTTCCCGCGCATGGGCGTTGGCGGCTGTCAAGGCGGGCAATTTGTCGGAAATGCGTGCAGCATCAGGCACCGTTCACGCGCTGGTGCATCATGAAATGCCGCTGCATCTGGACATCTGCGCGCGCGAGGGGATTGACGCCGCCGCATTGGAAGCGACAGTCGAAGCGCCCGCCAATCTGGCCTATACCCGCTATGTTCTGGAAGCGGGCTACTCGGGTGATTTTCTGGACCTGATGGCCGCGCTTGCGCCCTGTGTGCTGGGATATGGCGAAATTGGCGCGCGGCTGGCGGGCAGTGGCGGGCCGTATTCGGAGTGGATCGAAACCTATGGCGGGGCGGAATATCAGGGCCTGTGCCGTGATGTTGGTGCGCTGATTGATGATGCGCTGGTCTACCGGCTGGGAGCGCAATGGCACAGCCTGCCCTGTGCTGCGCATCTGGCACAACGGTTTGCCACCGCCACGGCGCTGGAAGTAGGCTTTTGGGACATGGGGCTTGCAGGGCCATGAATGCGCCCGCCCTGCATATCAGTGGCGACCTGTGGCTGGGGCAGGTTGCGCTGATCCGCAACCTTGGGCTGGATTTCCCCGCCGGTCAGTGGTCGTGCCTGCTGGGGCCGTCCGGTGTGGGCAAATCCACGCTGGGGCGGCTGGTCGCGGGGCTGGCAGGACCGTTTCACTTGCAAGGGGAGTGCCGCGCCAGTGATGCGGTTCCGTTGAGCGGGCGGGTGGCCATGATGGCGCAGGACGGGCAGCTTTTGCCATGGGCGAGCGTGCTGCATAATGTCACCATTGGCGCACGCCTGCGCGGGCAGGCGCCTGACACGGCGCGCGCGCGGGCGCTGCTGGCAGAATTGGGGCTGGGCGGATTGATACATCGCCGCCCTGCCACCTTGTCGGGGGGGCAACGCCAGCGCGTGGCACTGGCCCGCACCCTGATCGAGGATTGCCCTGTCGTGGTGCTGGATGAACCGTTTTCCGCGCTGGATGCCGCGACACGACTGGCCATGCAGGATCTGGCCGCGCGCATGCTTGCCACGCGCACAGTGGTGCTCATCACGCATGACCCGCTGGAAGCCGTGCGGCTGGCAGACAAAGCATGGCTGCTGTCGCCCGACGGGGCCTGCGCGCTGGATCTGCCCGAAACGCCCCCCCCGCGCAGTTACAACGATAAGGCAACGCTGGCCATGCAGGGGCGTTTGCTGGCACGGCTACACGGGATGCACGCGGCATGAATGGTAGTGTGGGGGGGATTGTGCGCGGTCTGCTGGCGCTGGGCTTCGGACTGGCATTGTGGCAGGGCGTGGTCTGGGCCAGTGGTGTGCCCGCGTTCATTTTGCCCGGTCCTGCGCGCGTGGCCGAAAGCCTGTGGAACAATGCGGGCATGCTTGCGCAGAATGCGCGCTTTACAGTGGTAAATTTGCTGACGGGCCTTGCCGCAGGTGTGGCGCTTGGGGTGGCAACAGCCCTGAACCTTGCCCTGTCGCCCGGTGCGCGCTTGCTGCTGCGTCCCTTGCTGATTTTCGCGCAGGCGGTTCCGGTTTTCGCACTGGCCCCCGTTATCACGTTATGGCTGGGCTATGGTGCCCCGTCCAAAATCGTGATGGTCATGCTGGTGATTTATTTCCCTGTCACATCGGCCTTTTTCGACGGGTTGATGCGCCTTCCTGCGCCCCTTACAGATATGGCGCAGCTTATGCGCGCGACCCCCTTGCGCCGTCTGATCTGGTTGCAGGTGCCGCACGCGCTGCCATCGCTTGCATCGGGATTGCGGCTTGCGGTGGTCTATGCGCCTTTCGCGGTTGTGATCGGTGAATGGGTGGGGTCTTCGCGCGGATTGGGCTACCTGATGCTGATGGCCAATGGTCGCGGGCAGACTGACCTGATGTTCGCGTCCCTGCTGGTGCTGGCAGGGTTAAGCCTGACGCTGTTTTTCATCTTCGAGGCTGTTATTCGAAGACTAACGCGACCGGATCAGGGTGAAAAATAGGGTGCAGATGTGTTTGGCCTGAAGCTGACACCCCAAGGCGCGGAATCAAGGGCGCAGCCCGCCGCGCCAACGGTGGGGCGTCCCGCGGCCTGCCGATTTGGCTGATGGCGGGCCAAGCCTTTGAAGTAAGGATATGCAGCCCGCATAAACTGCATTCTTATAATGTCGGATCGACAGACCCCGGCCCACCGATAGCGCGGGCTTAGTCCAACTGCGAATGTCCGCAAAAGGCCACTATTTGCCCTGCCATGCAGCCCCAACCCACCTTCAGCGCCCGCGCGCCCAACCGGTGTGGTTGCGCCTGCGGGTCAGCCGCACAAGTGCTGAAATGACGGCATAGACGCCAAACCCGACAGGGTCGGCCTTCAGCAAGGCCCGGACGTCCGGGCGCGGCTTGTCGTCGTTCTGCATCAGATCAGGGAACAGCGCGGCAAGCTGCGCAAGTCCCTGATCCTGCCTGCGCCGCACGCGGACCAGCCGCGCCAGTCCTTCTACCATGGGCCAGTCATAGGTCGCGCCCACTTGCACACGTTCGTGCGGTGCAAACTGCAACCGCACAAAGGTGTCGTCTGAAATAATGTCGGGAAACTGGTCCCAGCGCTGCCGCCCCGCCGCGTTGACTGCAAAAAGGCCAAACCCCGCAGCGTTGGACCTGGCAAATGGCAGGCGTTGCCAAAAGCGGGCATATTGTGCGGTCACCCAACTGGCAGGGGCTGGAATGCGCGGTGTGCCAGAACCATATAGCGGCTTGCCGGACGCGAGCGCATCAGTCAGGTCTGCCAGCACATCCGGGCTGACGATCACATCGGCATCCAGATAGACGCGGATATACCCCGTTGCGCAGTGGTCGCCCGCGTTCAGTGCCTTGATCTTGTTTCCCGCAGGCAGGTCCAGAACATGCAAAGACCAGCCGCGTTGTTCAGCCGCGTCTGTGAACCGATGGGCCACCGCAACAGTGTCATCGTTGCAGCCATTCGCCACAACCAGCACTTCCATTGTGTGGCGCGGCAGCGGGCTGGACGCCAGAACAGCCTTCAGGCAGGCCCCGATATACTGCCCTTCATTGCTGGCTGGAATGATCACTGAAACAACCTGCGTCATTGCAAGGGCGCGCCTGAATATGATGGCGATATGCCCAGCCCCGTGACTGGCAAGGCGCGTGTGACCGACCACACGGTTTCCTGCATCAGTTCTGCCAACTCAGAGGGCGGGGCTTGTGCCATGCTGCCATCTGCGCGCCGCAACTCATGCGGCATTTCACGCGGGTCATGATGATACAACACCGCAAAATGTGTAAGCGCGACCAGATAATTCCCCACATCATTCAGATGGATAGGATCCAGATCGCCAGTCGGGGTGCGGGCAAATAAATCTGTGTGGTCAGCCATGCCCGCAACCCCGCCTTGGGCTGCGACAGCGCGCGTCAGTGCCGCCATGACGCGGCCCACGGGGATGACATGGATGACGCCAGTATCAGGTTGCGCCATGGCCTGCGCCAGAATGGTGCCTTCCCATAATGCGTCTGGGTCGGTGTCCAGCCGGTGCAACCACTCATCCAACGTGGTCAGATGCGGCCATGATTCATACATGTAGATGCGTATGTCGGGCCTGCCCGCGCGGGCCTTGGTCGCCCATAGGCGGGCATAGCGCGCGGAATCGTGCCAGCGAATGGCGTCGTTCAACTCTACCATCTCGGTCATGATGAAGATGTCATACTCGCCCGAGTCCAGCGCCTCATGCGGGTCGCGCCAGACTTGTGTGGCGTTCATGTCGTCAAACCCGTTGACCGGATGGGCGGGGTCCCAGTGCTCGCGCAGGCTGGTGCCCCAACCAAGCTGGCTGTTGAAACCATGGCCCCCAAACCCCGCGCTTTCCGCCAGTTGCGTGATGAATGCCGGAATATCATGGCCCACCAGACTATGGCCAAGGTGATAAACGGTCTGGCCGGACTGCGGTGCGGAAAGGGGTGTTGTGTAAAGCGCTGCACGATCGTTCGCCGATAGCGGGCGCGGGCCACTGAACATATGCCAAAGTGCCAGCCCCAGCAGGGCCACAAGTGCCACAGCCAGGATGATGGCGTATTTGTAAGCTGGCATCATTGGACTGTTTTGCTTCTCTCATCGGTTGGTGAAATGCCAGCACATGATGCACGTATCATGCGGGGCTTGGCAAGATCACGCAGGGTTACGGTTTACGTTTTGCCACCCGCGCGCCGTATACGCAGCGCATTCAGGGCATGGCGGGGCAGAATGATTGCACATTTCAGATATCGCCCTGCCAGTCGCCTTGGGTTGCCCAGCATGCGCCACAGCCATTCCATGGCGAACAGGCGCACAATATATGGCGCGCGCATCTGCGCACCTGCCAGAAAATCCAATCCCGCACCGATCGACAAAAAGCCCATTTGCGGGCAAACCCTGCGCCCGACCTGCGCAAGACGTTCCTGTTTGGGCGCACCCAAAGCCAACAGGCACAGTTGCGCGCCACTGTCCTGCGCCTGCTGAAGCACCTGTATGGCCTGCGCACTGTCGGGGTCAAACCCCATGGGCGGGGCCAGTCTGGCCGCAATCGTCAAATTCGGGTGGCGTGATTTCAAATTTTCAGTGGCCTTGTCCAGCACAGATTGCGTGGACCCGATAAAGGCAACCGCAACCCCAAGATCAGCAGCCAACGCGCAAACCGGCTCTATCAGGTCTGAGCCCGGCATAAGCGTCACGGGGCGACCGGCAAGGCGGGACAGCCACACAATGGGGTTGCCGTCCGCCACGATGATATCATGCGCGCCATAGGCCGCGCGGAATTGCGCGTCTTCGTGAAGTTTCACAAGGTGGTCCAGATTAATGGTCGCCACCGCCACGCCGGACCGGTTGCGCAGCATCTGGCCAAAGCGCGCCAGAAATTCCGCGCGCGTGTCGCCTGTGACGTGGATTTTTTCCTGACCTATCGCAAATATCATGCGTTTCCCGTCTCTGTGGGTTCGGCGCGCAGGCCCGACCATCCAGATAATGCATCCGTCCCCGCCCCGACGCACGCCCCAAAAGGATATATTGCGCCAGTGTTGACCAGCGTGCAGTTCACACCAGAACTGTGGCTATATTTTGATTAAAGATGCGCGATTTTACGAAATGCAAGGCCGTGTAGGGCGTTAGGGGGGGCAGACAGCACGCCCCCCAATGCCTGATGTCAGTGCTGTAGCGCGCGCACACCAATTTCGCCTTCTTCACGCGCCCTGATGGCCAGAACGGCTGCATGGCTGCCGGCTGCTGTCGTGAAATACGGGATCTTGTTATAAAGCGCCACAGACCGGATTTCGCGGCTGTCCTCGACTGCTTGCGCGCCCTCGGTGGTGTTCAGCAGCATGACGATTTCGCCACTTTTCAGCAGATCAACGATATTGGGCCGCCCTTCATAGACTTTGTTGACAATGTCACAGGTAACACCGTGTTCGCGCAACCAGTCGGCGGTGCCGCGTGTTGCAACAATCTGGAAACCCAGTTCAATCAGCGATTGCGCGGTTTCCAGTATCATTGGCCCCTTGTCGTAATCCTTGATCGACACAAAGACCTTGCCGCTTTCGGGCAATGTCACGCCAGCGCCCAGCTGCGCCTTGTAGAAGGCGCGGGCAAAATTGCGTGCCCAGCCCATCACCTCGCCGGTTGAACGCATTTCAGGGCCAAGCAGGGTATCGACGCCCGGAAAACGGGCGAAGGGCAGCACCGCTTCCTTGACCGAAAACCATGGCGTCTGCGGGTCTGCCAGTGTCAGGGGGTCCCCCATGGGCAGCGGTTCTGTGGGTTTGACATCGCCATCCAGCGGCGCGCGCAGCGGAAAGTTCGACAACGGTTCCCCCGCCATAAGGCGCGCGGCAATCGATGCGATTGCGCTGTCGGTGGATTTGGCGACGAAGGGAACTGTGCGGCTGGCGCGCGGGTTCACTTCCAGCACATAGATCACATCGTCCTTGATGGCGAATTGCACATTCATCAGGCCCACGACATTCAGCCCGCGCGCCATCGCTTCGGTCTGTTTGTGCAATTCAGCGATGATGTCCTGCGACAAGGAATAAGGGGGAAGCGAACAGGCGCTGTCGCCGGAATGCACGCCCGCTTCCTCGATATGCTGCATGATGCCCGCAACATGCACGGCCTGACCGTCGCACAGCGCGTCCACATCCACCTCGACCGCGCCAATAAGATAGCTGTCCAGCAAAACGGGGTTCTTGCCCGACACCTGCACCGCATCACGGATGTAGCGTTCCAGATGCGCATCGTCGCGCACGATTTCCATGGCGCGCCCGCCCAGAACATAGGACGGGCGGATCACCAGCGGGTAGCCCACCTTCTGCGCAATCTCAAATGCCTGATCGCGACTGGATGCAATGCCGTTGACCGGCTGTTTCAGCCCCAGCTTGTTCAGAAGCGCCTGAAAACGCTCGCGATCCTCGGCCAGATCAATGGCGTCGGGGCTGGTGCCAAGGATGGGAATCCCTTCTTCTTGCAGCGCATTGGCCAGCTTCAGCGGGGTCTGCCCGCCAAACTGGACGATCACACCGTGCAGCGTGCCGTTTTCCTGCTCTACCCGCAGGATTTCCAGCACATGCTCCAGTGTCAGCGGTTCAAAATACAGCCGGTCCGATGTGTCATAATCGGTCGACACTGTTTCGGGGTTGCAGTTGATCATGATGGTTTCATAGCCAACATCCGTTAGCGCGAAACAGGCATGGCAGCAGCAGTAATCGAATTCGATCCCTTGCCCGATCCGGTTGGGACCACCCCCCAGAATAACCACCTTCTTACGGTCAGACGGGCGCGCTTCGCATTCCACGTCACCCATCACAGGGGTTTCATAGGTCGAATACATATACGGGGTCTGGGCCTCGAATTCGGCGGCGCAGGTGTCGATGCGTTTGAACACTGCTGTCACGCCCAGATTGCGGCGCGCGCGGCGCACTTGCGCCTCGTCCCGGCCGGTCAGCGTTGCAAGGCGCGCATCGGTGAAACCCATCATCTTCAGATCGCGCAAGCCTTCGGCGGTGACGGGCAGGCCACTGGCGCGTATTTGTGCTTCGGCATCCATGATTTCGCGGATACGGGCCAGAAACCAAGGATCAAACGATGTGGCTGCCTGAATTTCGTCATCTGATAACCCTTCGCGCATGGCCTGTGCGATCAGCCGGATGCGGTCGGGGGTCTGTGCGGAAATGGCCTTGATGACGGATGCTTTGTCGGGCGCGCCGGGAATGGCGATTTCGTCAAACCCGCTTAGTCCGGTTTCCATGCTGGCCAGCGCCTTTTGCATGGATTCGTGGAAGGTGCGGCCAATCGCCATCGCCTCGCCCACTGATTTCATGGCGGTGGTCAACTCTGCCTTGGAGCCGGGGAACTTTTCAAAAGCGAACCTTGGGATCTTGGTGACCACATAATCTATGGTCGGTTCAAACGATGCAGGTGTCACTTTTGTGATGTCGTTGTCCAGCTCGTCCAGTGTGTAGCCCACTGCCAGCTTGGCCGCGATCTTGGCGATGGGAAAGCCTGTGGCCTTGGATGCCAGCGCGGATGACCGCGACACGCGGGGGTTCATTTCGATCACCACCATGCGCCCGTCTTCGGGGTTGATCGCCCATTGAACGTTCGACCCGCCGGTTTCGACCCCGATTTCGCGCAGCACCGCGATAGAGCCGTTGCGCATGATCTGGTATTCCTTGTCAGTCAGCGTCAGCGCGGGGGCGACGGTGATTGAATCGCCCGTATGCACGCCCATCGGGTCCACATTTTCAATGGAACATACGATTATGGCGTTGTCCGCGCGGTCGCGCACGACTTCCATTTCGAATTCTTTCCAGCCCAGAAGGGATTCATCGACCAGAATCTGCGCCATGGGCGATGCATCAAGGCCGGACCGGCAGATGCGTTCGTAATCATCGCGGTTATAGGCCACACCGCCGCCAGTGCCGCCAAGCGTGAAGGCGGGGCGGATAATCGCGGGCAGGCCGACATATTCAATGGCGGCCATGGCTTCGGCAACGCCTGCATTGATGTCATATTTCCCGTTGGGCAGCTTGGGTGCGGCAACGATGGTCGCGCGCGGGTTTTCAATGCCCAGCCGGTCCATGGCTTCGCGAAACAGCTTGCGGTCTTCGGCCATTTCAATGGCTTCACGCTTGGCGCCGATCATTTCAACGCCGAATTTTTCCAGAACGCCCATATCTGCCAGCGCCAGCGACGTGTTCAGGCCGGTCTGCCCGCCCATTGTGGGCAACAGCGCGTCGGGGCGTTCCTTTTCGATGATCTTGGCAACAATTTCGGGGGTAATCGGTTCGATATATGTTGCATCGGCCAGGCCGGGGTCGGTCATGATCGTCGCCGGGTTGGAGTTGACCAGAATCACCCGATACCCTTCTTCGCGCAGGGCCTTGCAGGCTTGTGCACCTGAATAGTCAAATTCACAGGCCTGTCCGATGACGATAGGCCCCGCACCAATGATCATGATGGATTTGATATCGGTTCTTTTCGGCATGATGGACCCCTGAATGGCGCGCGCAGCAAATAACACAGCGCATTATTGCACCGTGTAAATTGCGCGCGTTATATCCAAGGCATGCGGCGGCGCAACCCCTGTTCGCACCTGATCAGCGTTGTTCCCAACGCAGGTTTGTACTGTGGGATTTAAATCAAAAAATCAGTGTGGTATGCAAAAGGCCAGATTATGTTTAAGACGATTATACTTAAATGCATTGTGTTGGTGCGTAGATGAAAGAGTTTGTTAATGTAGAACAGGCAAGATGGCCTGGGCTCGGCGCGAAACAGGACGAAATGACCGGCGACAGCAAATCCAACAATAATGAAGCGCGCCTGACCGACATTCAGGGCCTGGTGGTGGAATTGATAAACCGCCTGCTTAGCACCAATATCGACGAAATTGACCACGCGATTGATGATGCGCTGGCCAAGATTGGCACCTTTACAGGGCGCGACCGTGCCTATGTATTCGTGCGCCACGAAGACACTGCCGACAATACACATGAATGGTGTGCCGCAGGGGTCGACCCCATGAAAGAAGCCCTGCAGGGCATTTCGATGCAGGAATTCCACCCTGTGCGCGACCTGCTGGACAAGGGGGAGGCGGCGAATATCTCGGATGTGCGGGATTACCCCGAAACATCTGATACGCGGCAGTTTCTGGATGCGCAGGGAATCCGTTCCATGCTGTTGGTGCCGATGGTGCCCGATGGCGAATTGTTCGGTGTGGTCGGGTTCGACAGTGTGTCGGGTGTCGGGTTCTTTTCCCCAAGCGAGATTTACCTGCTGCGGTCATTTGCCGATGTGGTGACATCCGTTCTGTTGCGCCGTGATTCGGTTCTGGCCGTTCGCGCAGCCCAGGAAGAACTGGCCCGCGAACGCGCCTTCCTTCAGGGAATTGTCAGCACCAGCGCCACGGGTTTTGTCGTTCTGTCCAGCGAAGGGCGCATCATTTACGCCAATGACGCCGCAGAATCCGTTCTGGGTGTGTCCCGCGACTTCATGATGGGCGAGATGTATAACAGCTCGAAATGGGAAATGACCGATATTGATGGCAACCCCATCAAGGAAGAAGATGAACCCTTTGTAATTGTCCAGAAAACAGGGCGCATGGTTCAGAACCATCGTGTTGCGCTGCATTGCAATGGCGGGCTGCGGTATTCATCGTTCAACGCAGCACCCATTGCGGCTGCGGACGGGCAAGATGCACGCGTTGTCTATGCGGTCACGGATGTGACAGCCCTTGTCACCGCAGAACAGGCGCGCGCTGTGGCGCTGGATGACGCGCGGCGCGCAAATGTGGCGAAATCGAACTTTCTGGCGAAGATGAGCCATGAAATACGAACCCCGCTGAACGGCATCTTGGGTATTTCCGATATTCTGGCAGAAACCATTGAGGACAAGACCAGCCTGCAAATGATCAATGTGCTGCGCAATTCCGGCACATTGCTGATGGGCATCATCAACGACCTTCTGGATATGAGCAAGATCGAAGCCGACGCACTGGAGCTGGAGGCCGTCCCTTTTCTGTTGTCGGATCTGGCGCGTCGTACCGAAGAAGTGCACACCCTGCGTGCTGCGGAAAAGGGATTGTCCTTCAGTGTTCGCATCGAAGACCCGATTGATGCGCCACGCCTTGGGGACCCGCAGCGCCTGACGCAGATTTTGCATAACCTGATCAGCAATGCGGTAAAGTTCACGCAGCAGGGCTATGTCAATGTATGGCTGTCGTCCCTTGATTGCGGGATGATACAGATCTGCGTCGAGGACAGCGGCATCGGCATGACACCCGCGCAATTGGAGCGCGTTTTCGCGCCGTTTTCGCAGGCCGACAGTTCTATCTCGCGGCGGTTCGGGGGCACAGGTCTGGGCATGTCCATCGTCAAACGTCTGGTCGAGATGATGGATGGCACAATCGAGTTGGACAGCACAGAAGGGCAGGGCACCAGAATTACCATCAAACTGCCACTGCCCGTTTACGCCGCAGAAGATGCGACCGGAAAACCCCAGCCCCCCAAAGACGGGGAAGGAATTGAAAAAATCACCCTGCCGCCCCTGTCAATTCTTGTTGCAGATGACAACCGCACAAACCAGATGATCCTTGGCATCATGCTGGGCCAGATCGGTGCGCAAGCCACAATGGCAGATGACGGTCTGTCGGCGCTGGAAATTTACAAACAGGGCAAGTTTGATGTTCTGGTTCTGGATATTTCCATGCCGGGTATGGATGGTGTCACACTATTGAATGCCATCCGCACCGAAGAAAGCTTGCTGGGCCTGCCCCGCACGCCCGCGCTGGCATTCACCGCGAATGCAATGTCCCATCAGGTGGCGGCTTACCGCGCCGCAGGTTTTGATGACTGCCTGACAAAACCGCTCAGACGCGAAGATCTGGTTTTGGCCCTGTCACGGCTTGTCAACTGACCCCCTCTGGCGTGCGCGCCCCTAGCGGATGGCGGGCAGGGTCAGTGTTGCAGTACGGCAAGCCCGTTGCAATGTGCGCGCGTCACAGCGGCTTGGCCCCAGATCGCGGGTCAGGCAGATACGCAACTCCTGCAAGTTGCCCGAATGGCAGGTCGCGAACATCATGTCATCTTGCAGGGATGGGTTGGCCTGTTGCAGCGTGCCTATCAGATCGGCAGATTGGACGCGCTGGTCTGCCTGTGCTGCCTGCCGGGGGAACTGAAACCTGTTGAATGCGCGTCGCGTGGCGTCGAAATACGCATCAGCATTCAGCCCGCTGCATGTGCCATGTTTGCGCCATTGGTGCCATGCAAGGCCCGATGACCCCATAATGTCGACCATGCCCGCAGTCTGCGCGCGGCTGGGCGCGGCGTGCGCTGTGTCGCAGAATTCGGGCCATGTGCCATCGGGGTTTTGCGGCCACAGACCATGAACAAGCCACCCCGCGCCCGATCCGCGCGCGCATCTGTCATCATCGCGCGCGTCCCCTTCGCGCGCGCACCAGCTGGGTGTCCAGCTGACCGCCAGAATAAAATATCCGTCATCCGCATCAGCCACAGGCGGACGGGACAGCATGGCATAGACCGCCAGCACCAGCCCCAGCATTACGACCCCGAACACAGCCCGCATTTTCACTTTCCCTTGCAGCCAAGTGTCGCTATAACCCAGCCATTCCCCGAAATCGAGGATAAGCAGGTTCGCCCTGCAGCCGATTCTCCGGCGGGAAGAATTTATGTGCGCATGACGGATGCGCCAAATGACAGGAGTGCATGTCATGTCGAAACCGCTGATGCCCAAGGCAACCGCCGTCTGGCTGGTGGACCATACGACCCTAAGCTTCAAACAGATCGCAGATTTCTGTGGTCTGCATGAACTTGAAGTGCAGGGCATTGCCGATGGTGATGTCGCAGGTGGCGTCAAGGGCTTTGACCCTGTTGCCAATAACCAGCTTGACCAGATTGAAATCGATCGTGGTGAAAACGACACCCGCTACAAACTGAAGCTGAAATACAACCCTGCCGCCGAAGGTGAAGAAAAACGCCGCGGGCCGCGTTATACCCCGCTGTCCAAACGGCAGGATCGTCCAGCATCGATCCTGTGGCTGGTCAAGTTTCACCCTGAACTGGCAGATGCCCAGATCCGGCGACTGGTGGGGACCACCAACAGCACGATTCAGGCCATTCGTGAACGCACGCATTGGAACATAAGCAACCTGCAACCCATCGATCCGGTTGCACTGGGCCTGTGTCGTCAATCCGAACTGGACAAGGAAGTTCAGAAATCTGCGGCCAAACGCGCCGCCGAAGGTGGCATCATGTCTGATGATGAGCGCCGCAAACTGGTCTCGACCGAACAGTCGCTTGATATGGACCCCGAACCCAAAATGCCCGCAGGCATTGCCGGTCTGGAAAATTTCACCATGAGCGATCTGAAATCGGAAGAAGAAGAATCGTCGCGCCCCGCTGATTACAGCGATGCCGAAAGTTTCTTTAACCTGCCCGATGATGAAGATGACGCAGATGATGAAGATGATGCAAACGGTGACAGCACCGATCCGCGGGATCGCTGATAGCTTAAGGCACTACTCTGCCCTCGTGGGACGCAAAATTGGGAAACACTCATGAAATTCACGTTGTCATGGCTGGCGGACCATCTGGAAACTGATGCCACGCTGGATCAGATCACCGATGCGCTGACGGATCTGGGGCTGGAAGTCGAAGACGTATCCGACCCCGCCGCAACGCTTGGCGCATTTCGCATCGCGCGTGTGATCGAAGCGGCGCCGCACCCCGATGCGGACAGGCTGCGTTTGTGCCGTGTGGAAACATGGCCCGACGGGCCGGATGGTCCATCGCAGGAAGTGCAGGTTGTGTGCGGCGCGCCCAATGCCCGCACCGGCATGCGCGGTGTGTTCGCGCCCGTTGGCACCCATGTTCCCGGCACAGGCGTTGACCTGAAGCCCGGTGTCATCCGGGGGCAGGCCAGCAATGGCATGCTGTGTTCCGAACGCGAACTGATGCTGTCTGACGAACATGACGGCATTATTGATTTGCCCGATGATGCGCCCCTTGGTCAGCGCTACATTGATTATGCGGGTCTGAATGATCCCGTGATCGACATTGCAATCACCCCCAACCGCCCCGATGCGCTGGGCGTGCGCGGTATCGCGCGTGATCTGGCGGCGCGTGGTCTGGGCACGCTGAAACCACTGGCCATTGCGCCAGTGAAAGGGCAGTTTCCCAGCCCCGTCAGCGTGACCATCGCACCAGAGCTGAAGGAAAAAGGCTGCCCGCTGTTTGCCGGTCGCGTCATCCGCGGGGTCCGCAATGGCCCATCGCCCGCCTGGCTGCAAAAGCGGCTACGCGCGATTGGCCTGCGCCCCATCTCTGCGCTGGTGGATATTACCAATTTCTTCACTTTCGACCTGAACCGTCCCTTGCATGTGTTCGATGCGGACAAGGTGCAAGGCGGCCTGCGCATTCATCCCGCCACCGGGGATGAAGAAATGCTGGCGCTGGATGAGAAGACCTACAAACTTGCGGCAGGCCAGATGCTGATATCGGATGATCAGGGCGTTGAAAGCATTGCAGGCATCATGGGGGGGGAACATTCCGGCTGCACCGAAGACACAGTTAATGTGTTTGTGGAATCGGCCTATTGGACGCCCATCACCATTGCGGCAACGGGCCGCGCGCTGAAAATCAATTCGGATGCGCGCTACAGGTTTGAACGCGGGGTTGATCCTGCCTTTACGCTGGACGGGCTGGAACTGGCCACGAAAATGGTGCTGGACCTGTGCGGCGGCACCCCGTCCGAACTGGCGGTCGATGGCGATGTGCCCGACACAAACCGTGCCTACCGCTTTGATGCGGCGCGCGTGGGGTCACTGGTCGGCATGGACATCCCCGAGGATGTCCAGCGCGCAACACTGACCGCGCTGGGCTTCCGGCTGGAGGGGGATCAGGCGTTTGTTCCAAGCTGGCGCCCCGACATTCATGGCGAGGCCGATCTGGTCGAAGAAATCGCCCGCATCGCGTCCTTGACCAAGCTGCAAGGCAAGCCCTTGCCGCGCATGCAGTCGGGCGTGCCGCGCCCCATTCTGACGCCGTTGCAGACACGCGAACGCGCTGCACGGCGCATGCTGGCGGGGTTGGGGTATAATGAATGTGTGACCTACAGTTTCATCGATGGTACAGCCGCTGCCCTGTTTGGCGGCGGGGGCGATGATGTGCGCCTTGAAAACCCGATTTCATCAGAAATGACGCATATGCGCCCTGACCTGCTGCCCGGTCTGTTGCTGGCCGCCAGCCGCAATCAGGCGCGCGGCGCGCAGGATCTGGCCTTGTTTGAAGTGGGGCCTGCCTTTTCGGGGGGCGAACCGGGCGAGCAGCATATTCAGGCTGCGGGCATTCTGGTCGGTGCGACCGCGCCGCGTGATCCGTTCGGCACCCGCCGCGCGGTGGACCTGTATGACGCCAAGGCCGATGCCGAAGCGGTGCTGTCGGCCATTGGTGCACCGTTGAAATTCCAGATACACCGCAAACTGCCGGACTGGTTCCACCCCGGTCGTGCGGGTGTCATCTCGCTTGGGCCGAAATTGCCGCTTGCGGTGTTTGGCGAATTGCACCCCCGCGTGATCAAGGCGTTTGACATCAAGGGGCCAGTCGTGGGGTTCACCGTTCTGGTCGAAAACCCGCCTTTGCCCAAGGCCAAAGCGCGCAAAACATCGCGTCAGGCGCTGAATATCAGCACCTTGCAGCCGGTTGACCGCGATTTTGCCTTTGTCGTGGCCGCAGATGTCGAGGCGCTGAATGTGGTCAATGCCGCACTCGGGGCGGACAAGGCCCTGATTGCGGGCGTGCAGGTGTTTGACGAATTCACCGGCCCAAAGGCCGACGCGCAACTGGGCGCGGGCCTGAAATCGCTGGCGATTACGGTGCGCATGCAGCCCAGCGACAAGACCCTGACCGAGGACGAGATTGAACAGGTCAGCCGCAAGATTGTCGAGAAGGTGCAAAAAGCCACAGGCGGCACATTGCGTGCATAAACTGCGGACTGGTCGCGCCTTGCGCGGCCAGCGTCCCGCCACCGTTGCGGATCACGACACCAGACCGGCATCCAGCCGCATTTTGTGACCCGCGCCCAGATCCTGCCATTGCGCAAGTGGGCGCTCCATCCCCAGCGGGTAGACCGGCGCGGCAGTGACGGCTGCTGCGGCATTGCGTGTGAACCGCTGGCCCGGATGGGACACGGGCACAGCTTCCAGCAGGCGTTTGGTATAGGGGTGGGCAGGGTTTGACAGAACGCTGCGCGCGGGGCCTTGCTCGACCACGCTGCCGCGATACATCACCAGAATATGGTCCGCGACCCGTTCGACCACCGCCATATCATGCGAGATGAACAAAAGCGCCATATCTTCGGAATGTTTCAACCCTTCCAGCAGGTCAAGGATCTGGCCCTGAATGGCCACATCCAGTGCGGACACAGGTTCATCCGCGATCAGCACTTTCGGGCTTAGCACCAGCGCGCGGGCAATACATATGCGTTGGCGTTGCCCGCCGGAAAACTGGTGCGGATAGCGGTCAAGCGTGCCCTTGGGCAGGCCGACCTTGGCGACCAGTTCCTGCAACGCCGCATCACTGCCCTGTGCGGTCCGGCCCAGCCCGCGAATGCGCAAGGGTTCGGTCAGGATCTGGCGCACCGACATGCGCGGGTCCAGCGCAGCATAGGGGTCTTGAAAGATCATCTGGATATTGCGCCGCGCATGGCGCAGTTCTTCGCCCGTCAGGGTGAACAGGTCCTGCCCGTCCAGAAATGCGCGCCCTTCCTTGCTGGGCACCAGCCGCAGCAGCGATTTCGCAAGCGTGGATTTGCCGCACCCGCTTTCGCCGATAATGGCCACGGTTTCGCGCGGATGCAGATCGAAGGAAATATCTTCGACCGCGTGCAGGTTGGCGATATGCCTGCGCAAGAACGACGAATGCACGGGAAACTGTGTGCTTAGGTGACGCACCGACAGGATGGGCGCGGTTCCCTGCGCGTTCGGCACTGCTGCCTTGATCTGCGCCTGTTCCTGTCTGAACTTGGGCGCTGAATCCAGCAATTTTCGCGTATAATCATGCGCAGGCGCATCAAACACATCCAGCACGCGCCCTTGCTCCACAATGCGGCCGTTCAGCATAACCGCAACGCGGTCGGCAATTTCAGCGACAACCCCCATATCATGCGTGATGAACAGAACCGACATGCCGGTTTCTTGCTGCAAGCTGCGGATCAGCCCCAGAATTTCGGCCTGAACTGTCACATCCAGCGCGGTGGTCGGTTCATCCGCGATCAGAATACGCGGGCGGCAGACCAGTGCCATGGCGATCATGACACGCTGGCGCATGCCGCCCGACAATTCATGCGGATATTGCCGCATGCGCCCTGCGGGGTCGGTCAGGCGCACTTTTTCCAGCATTGCAACAGCCGTGGCACGGGCCGTGTCGGTCGTGTCCGGCTGGTGCTGGTGGATGGCTTCCAGCAGTTGCGCGCCGATGGTCATGACCGGGTTCAGCGACGTCATCGGGTCTTGAAAGATCATCGCAATGCGCGCCCCGCGCAAGGCACGCATGCGTGACTGTGACAGTTGCGCCAGATCAAGCGGGGCCGCCCCGTTTTGCTGATGCAACAGGATACGGCCCGCGCTGATATGCCCGCCCTGATGGTCGATCAGCCGCGTGATGGATTTGACTGTCACCGACTTGCCCGAACCGGATTCGCCCACCAGTGCCAGAACCTCGCCCTCGAACAAGGTCAGCGACACATCCTTGACGGCGGGTGCGGCTGCATTGCCGAAATGGACATTCAGGTTTTCAAGCGTCAGCAGCGGGTTTGCAGCGGGCATGACGGTTCCTTTCATCGGTGGTTTCAGGCCGGAACGGGCGTGCGCATGGCCCATGCGCGGATTTCCAGCAGGGAATCGCGGCGCGATGCGTCCATACGCACAACCGACAGGCCGGGGGGGGCGTTTGGATCAACCCATTCGTTCCAGACCGGCACGAATGCAGGCCAGTCGCCCATATCGGCCAGCCAGACCTGAACCTGCACAATCTGGTCGCGCCCGCTGCCCATCTGGTCCAGCAAATCATCGATGACGCCCAGAATATCGCGGCTTTGCGCGGCGAAATCCGCAGCCTTGTCCGGCGCGGTCAGACAGACCGATGCAATGTCACCCGCCGCAGACCCAAGGAAGATTTTAGGCCCCCAACTGTCGATGCGTCCTGTTTTCTGAATGCTCATGCTCATACCTCACTCCGGTAGGCGACGGCCACGATTTCCAGCAGCAGGTCGGGGCGATACAATTCGCCGGACACACAGGTGCGCGCGGGTGGGTTGGCGGCGTCCACCCACTGGTTCCAGACGGAATTCAGGCCGGAAAAGTAGCGCATGTCCTTCAGCCAGATGGTGACAGTGAACAGATCGGCCTGCGTCAGGCCCGCCTCGCGCAGCAATTCGTCCAGCTTGTCTATCGCATCTTGCGCCTGCGCCTTGATGTCACCGTCAAGATTGCGCGGCTGGATGCCTGTCATATGGACCCAGTTGCCGCTTTGGCACAAAAGCGCGCGATGTGCGCCGTCCATGGTTTCGGTGTGGCTGCGTGTGATCATGGATATGTCCTTTGGTTAGTGGGATTTCAGTTTAGGGTCGAACTGGTTGCGCAATGCGTCCCCCAGCAGGTTCAGCCCCAGCACAGTCAGGAAAATGGCCAGTCCCGGAAACAGCGCCATCCACCACGCACTGGAGATGTAGGAACGTGCATCTGACAACATGCCGCCCCAGGTTGGAATACTTGGTGGCACCCCAAGGCCCAGAAAACTAAGGGATGATTCCGAGATGATGGCGTTTGCCATGGCAAAACTGGTCATGACAATGACCGACAGCATGACATTGGGCAGGATATGCTGGCGCAGAATGAACCAATGCCCGGCCCCAAGGGACTGCGCCGCCAGTATGAATTCACGTTCGCGCAGGGCCATGGTTTCCGCGCGGGTCACGCGGCAATAGGGAATCCAGCGTTGCGCGGTCAGCGCGACAATCACAATGGTCAGCCCCTGTCCGATAAACGCCACGATGGCAATCGCCAGCATCAGGGGCGGAAAGGACCAGAAGATTTCGGCAACTTTCTGGATGGCACTGTCAATGCGCCCGCGAAAATAGCCCGACACAATGCCCAGAAACACCCCGGCCACACTGGCAAACAATGCCACGGCGGTGGCAATGATCAGCGACACCCGCGCGCCGTGGATAATCCGGCTAAGGATGTCGCGCCCGACATGGTCGGTGCCCAGAACATGCGGGCCGCGCCAGTCAGGCGGCGTCAGCGCCAGCATCAGATCCTGACGGTTTGGGGCGTGCGGGGCAATCAGTTCGGCGAACAGGCCAAACACCACCAGCAACACAATCGTCAGAACCCCGTATATGCCCTTGAACCCTGTCAGGTGGCGGTAATCCTCGCGCAGCTTGTGCCAGCGGTCGCGCAGGGACAGCGTTGTTTGGGAAGCATTGTCCATATCAATTCATCCGTATGCGCGGGTCAATAAGGGTGTAGATCAGGTCAATCAGCAGGTTCATCACAATGAACATGCCGGTATAAACCAGCACCAGCCCGATAATCAGCGGGAAATCCCGCGACGAAATGCCGGTAATCAGCAAGCTGCCAATGCCCGGCCATGCAAAGACGGTTTCAACAATCATTGCGCCCGACAAAAGCATGCCGAATTCCAGCCCGATGATGGTGACAACGCCTACCATGGCGTTGCGAAATGCGTGGCGCCATAAAACGCGGGCTTCGCTTACACCTTTGGACCGTGCGGTCATGACGAAATCTTCGCGCAGCGCGTCCAGAACCTGTGCGCGGGTCATTTGCGTGATGATGCCCGTCATATTCGTGCCCAGCACGATTGCGGGCAATGCTAGGTATTTCAGGGCCGCGCCCAATGCATCCCAGCGCCCTGCCAGAATGGAATCGATGATCAAAAACCCTGTGACATGCTCAACCCCCAGCCCCCAGGGTTCGCGCCCGCCAGAGGGCAGGATGTTGAAATAGCCCGCGAACAGCAAGATCAGCAGGATGCCCAGCCAGAAATTCGGCATGGATATGCCCGCAAAACTGAAGGCAGATGCGATCGCGTCCCATGCGGTTCCGGGGCGGGCGGCGGCCAGAACGCCAAGCGGCACACCCACGCCCACTGCAATCAGCGTGGCGGCAACGGCCAGTTCTATGGTGGCGGGCAGGCGTTCCATGACAATCTCGATCACAGGCATTTTGTAGCGAAAGGACATGCCGAAATCGCCGGTCAGGGCATTGCCCAGAAAGTTCAGAAACTGGATGAATGGCGGGCGGTCCAGCCCCCATGCTTCGCGGATGCGCGCCTTGTCGGCCTCTGATGCCTCGTCCGAGATCAGCATTGTCACCGCATCCCCCGGTGCCAGCTGCATCAGGGCGAAGATGATACCGGACACGACAATCAGAACCGGCACCGCGCCTGCAAGGCGTTTGATGAAATACAGCAGCATACGCGCCTTCCTTTCGAAATCAGGCCCGAAACAGGTTCGGGCCTGTGATCCGTCGCTTAGTTAACGAAGATTTCCCAACCATCCGCACGGTCAGCCGGGCGCGGCTGGAAAGAGATGTCCTTGGACACGCCCCAGCCCATCTGGTGCTGCCACATGAACGCGGCAGGCGCCTGATCTACCAGTCTGCGGATTGCGGCCTGCATCTTCAGCGCGCGTTCCTCGCCGTCGAATTCTGACCGTTCAGCCGCCAGCAATTCATCAAGCTCGGGGTCCGAAAAGCCGATGCGGGGTGACCCGCCAGTGGCAAAATACTGGTGCAGCGCGCGCGACGGGTCGATCATGGACCCGCGGCCCATGTAGTAGAAGGGCACATTGCCTTGCTGCACATTGGCCCATAGGGTCGCCCATTCAGGCGTGTCCAGCGTAACAGTGAAGCCCGCTTCTTCCAGCATGGGAACCATGGCTTCGGCAATCTGGCGGTCGGCGGTATAGCGCCCCACAGGTGTTGACAGGGTCACTTCAACCCCTTCCAGATCCACCGACTGCAACAGCGCGCGTGCTTTCGCGGGGTCATAGTCCAAGGGCGTGGTGAAATCAGGGTCAAAGCCGATCTGCCCTTCGCTTACAGGGCCATGCAGAATGGTTGCCTGATCTTGCAAAATGGCGCGGGCAATCGCTTCGCGGTTGATGGCGTGAACAACGGCCTGCCGCGCTTCCAGCACATCCCACGGGTGAGTGTTGGGGGACATGGCCAGAAACATCATCTCGACCGAATTGGTCGTGGCAATATCGGCATTCGGCAGGTCGCGCACGCGCTGCATCAGTTGCGGGGGCACGCCTTGGGCAATCTGCACTTCGCCATTCGCAAGGGCCGTCACACGCTGTTCGGGTTCGGGCATCAGGCGATACATGATCTGCGCGGGGTTATTTGGCGTAGTCATCGGGTGGGTGTCATCGCGTTCGATGATCATGTGCTGGCCGATGCTGACCTCGACCATCTTATAGGGACCAGCGCCGTAGGGTGCCTGACGGAACATATCATCGCCAAGTTCATCAAACAGCGCCTTGGATGTGACCTGCACACCGGCCAGATTGTCGGGCACGGTGGCGTCAGGGGTATGCGTGGTAATGTGAACTGTCAGATCATCAATCGCCTCGACACTGGCCCAGTCACTGACAAGGAAGGATTTCCCCGATCCGGGGTTATTGCCCATATAGTCGATTGAATGCACGATGTCTGCTGCCAGCACCGGTTCGCCGTTATGGCGTGTCAGTCCTTCGGGCAGGGTTATTTCCCATGTCAGCTCGTCAATCGCCTCGACCGACTCGGCCAGATAGGGGACGAATTCCCCTGCATCAAAATCATAGCGCGTGACACAGCCATAGACCTGACACCACACACTGCCCATCAACACGACGGGGTCGGCATAGGGGTTGTAGCCCGAAATGGTCTCGGTTGTGGCGACTGCGACGCGCGCATCTGTATAGTCCTGCGCAGCCAGAGGTATGGCCGTCGCGGCAAGGGCAGCCACGCTCAAGCTGGATAAAGTTGCTTTTCTCATCTTGGTCATCCCGTTTGGGGCCAGTCGTTCAGACAAGGCGTTTGCTTATTCAGTGACCGTTCGCTACTTTTAGCGGGGTCAATTAATAAGTGAACGTTTACTTACCTAATGGGAAGCGATTAAACTGGTTTCATCTTGAAGACGGGTGTGGTCACGGCACGGGTGATCATGATTTAGACAAAGCGCCTTACTTCTGCGCAAAACTGGGACAGGAATTGTGGAAAGCACGACAATAGACAGGGAAATCGATTCGGCCCTTGGCGTTCAGGAACGGCTGTTGGTGGCCGGCACTGCGGAATTTGTCCGCCACGGGTTTCAGGGGGCAAGCATTTCAACAATCGTAAGTGCCGCGCGGTGTAATGTGCGCATGGTGTATCACTACTTTGGCAATAAACTGGGTTTGTATCGCGCCTGTATTGCGCGTGTGTATCAGCATTTGCGCGACGCCGAGGCGCAGGCGGAATTCTGGAATGCCCCCCCGCGCGACGCGATTGCCGAACTGGTGCGCTTTACTTTCGACTATATGCTGGAGCATCCTGAATTTCAGGGCATGATGCGTGTGGAAAACATGGCCGATGGCCAGCATGTGCGCGAGGTATCCGACGTGAATGACCGCGCATCCAGCTTGTTCGGGCGTATGAATACGGTGCTGGATCAGGGGGTGCACACTGGCGATTTCAACCAGCGGCCGGATGCGGGCGCGCTGTATCTGTCCATTCTGGGGCTATGCACGATTCATATTGCCAACCGACACACAATGCAGGTTGTCATGGGCCGTGATCTGGCCAGTCCTGAATTCCTGACTGCGCGCCGCGAAGAAATTGTGGGCATTATTCTGGCATCTTTGCAGCAGGACCGCGCATGACAGGCGCACTGACCACGCCGCACCCGCTGGCGACAGCGGCGGGCATGAACGTATTGCGCGCAGGCGGCACAGCGCCAGAGGCATTGATCGCCGCAGGGGCGGTGCTGACGGTGGTCATGCCGCATTTTTGCGGCTTGGGAGGCGATGCGGTCTGGCTGGTGACAACGCCCAAAGGTGGGCCGCGCAGCTTCATGGCAATCGGGCAGGGGCTGGACCGCCCCTTTCCCACCGGTCCTATACCTTTGCGCGGGGCGGGGTCCATTATGACCAGCGCGGCCGTGGTCGCGGGCTGGGCGCATGCGCTGGACTTTGCGCGCGCCGAACTGGGTGGCCGGTCCAGATGGGGTGATTTGCTTGCACCTGCGATACGCCACGCGGAAGCGGGCTTTCCGGTTACCGCGTCACAGGAATTCTGGACGCATTTTCGGGCGGCTGACCTGCCAGCATGGCCCGGTTTTGCGCCGGTTTTTCTGCAAGACGGCCAACCCCCAAAGGCAGGCCATATCCTGCACCAGCGCGAACTGGGCCAATCGTTGCGCAGCATCGCACAAGATGGCGCGCAGGCTTTCTATCGCGGTGCGCTGTCGCACAGGATTGTTGACGGGTTGCGCGCCGCAGGGGTTCACATCTCGCACGCGGATCTGGCCCGCACCACCTGCCGGGAGGGGCAGCCCCTGTCCCTGCCTTATCGGGGCCTGACCCTTCTGGCCCCGCCCCCGCCCACCCAGGGGCTGACAACCCTGCAAATCATGGGCCAACTGGCGGCGCTGGATTTCAGCAATGTGCACGCAGGCAGCGCCGATCATATCCATCTATGTGTCGAGGCGGTGAAACGCGCCTTCTTGCAGCGCGGCCAGATCGCCGACCCTGCATTTCACCCCATGGACATGCAACACCAGCTTGATCAATCGCGGCTAAACGGGTGGGCGCAGGACATCTCCATGTCCACGGCCCTGCCATGGCCGCATGTCTGGGCGCATGGCGACACTGTGTTTCTGGGCGCGATTGATGAGATGGGCAATGCGGCAAGCGTCTTGCAAAGCACATATTTCGACTGGGGCAGCGGTGTTGTCGCGGGTGACACGGGGATTATCTGGCAAAACCGTGGGGCGGCGTTCAGCGCGGACCCTGCCCATGTCAACGCGTTCGCACCGGGCAAGCTGCCATTTTACACCCTTAATCCCGGCATCGCGCTTCAGGGGGGCAAGCCCAAATTCGTCTATGGCACGCAAGGTGCCGACGGGCAGCCGCAAACGCTGGCCATGGTCCTGACGCGGATGATTGATTTCGGCCAATCCCCCCCCGATGCACTGGCTGGCCCGCGCTTTCTGCTGGGACGCACGTTTTCAGACAGCCGCGACAGCCTGAAGCTGGAAGCCGATGTCGATGCGCCAACCCGCGCAGCGCTTGGTGCGCGCGGGCATGAAATCAGCATGATCGCGGCGCAAAGCCCGATGGCGGGGCTGGCGGGTGTTGTGCAATGCCGCGACGGGCGCAGGCAGGCATGGCATGACCCGCGCCTGTAGCGGCTGCGGGTTCGGGACCATATAGCCTGATCAGTGTGTCACGCATCTGGCAATGACCTGCCGGAATATGTGTGCCGTGTCCTGCCAGCCTGGCAAGGATGCCCCCGCCAGTTGGCTTTTGCGCGACAGCGCGTCATAAAGCGCGCTGTCTGACAACAGTTTGCGCAACGCCTGCGCAAAATCATCATGACTGTCGGGTGCGACCAGCAGACCCGCGCCGCGCATCGTTTCTGTAACGGCGCCGGTCGCGCAGCTTACGCTGGGCAGGCCATGAAGCTGGGCTTCACCCAGCACCATGCCATAGCCTTCATACCGTGTGGCCAGTGCAAAGATATGGGCCGACCGATAGTATTGTGACAGCGCCGCTGAAGACAACTCTCCCGCCAGCAGAACGCGGTCTTGTAGTTTCAGATCGCGGCGTATCCCTTCAAGCTGTTGCAGATACGCGGGGTCCTGCGCCATGCCCACGATGACAGATTGCCAGTCCATATCCGCGATCTGGCCAAGTGCGCGCAGCAGCACATCATGCCCTTTGCGCGTGCAGATCAGACCGACACTCAGGATAAGTGGCGGGACCATGCGCGGCAGGGGTGGGGCCTGTTCCGTGCGGTCGAAACCGGGGGGCGCTACAGTGATGCGCGTGCGTGATACCTTGAACCGGTCTTGCAACAGCGTGGCTACATGCGACGATGGCACAATGACATGATTGGCATGGCGCAGGTTCGCGGCTTCGCGCGCGATCAATTCTGCGGCGCGATCTGCGGTCAGTCCGGTTTCCAGCCCAAGCGGGTGATGCAACATCACAATCACGGGCCGGTTCAGGCGGGCAGCGTCGCGGGTGGCCATTGCGCCAAATGTCAGCCCGTCAATGATCACTGGCATCATGTCTGGCAGGTCATGCAGCTGTGCAAGTGTCGCGCCTTTGCACGCGGCATCTGGCGCAGGCCAACCGGCAGGCAGGGCCACATGACGCACCGGATGGCCAAGCGCGCGCAAGGCCTCAATCACGCGGCGGTCGTAATATGTGCCACCACTTCGCATCATGATGTCGCCGGGCACCGCAAAGGCGATTTCCGGATATATGCCTGTGCCGGTCATACCCCCCCCTCGCGGCTGCGGGTCCAGCGGTATAGCCAGACAGGGGCCAGCAGCGCGCCGGATGGCAGGCGCAGGCGCAGGCGCAATTCGGCCACGTCCAGATCGGGCGGGGGCGTAAAGACAAAACTTGCCCGCCAAGCGCCCGCATCATCGCGCAAGCGGTAAAATGCAGCCCCTGTCACATGGTTTGCTGCATCATCTGCCCCGAAATCAAGCTGGACCTGCGCGGCATCGACCGGCTGTGCCCCGTCGCGGGCAGGTGTGAAATCAATCACGAACAACCGCCCCTTGGCCAGATTGGGTTCAATCCCCGATGCATTGCGCAAGGGCAAAAGCGGATACTCCCGCACGGGCAGGGATGCAGGGCCGGGGGCACCCCAGTCCAGCCTGTAGGAAAAGCGATGCGCGCCCGCACCCAGCGCCGCAGCAGGGCGCCAGAACGCAACGATATTGTCGGCAAATTCGTTCGGGGTGGGGATTTCCAGCAGCATGACGGCCCCCGCGCCCCAATCGCCCTGCGGTGTCACCCATGCTGAAGGGCGGCGGTGATACGCCCCTTCCTGATCACGGAAATCGCTGAACGCTGTTGGCATTTGCACCAATCCGAACCCGCGCGGCGATTTGTCTGTGAAAGCGGATACCTGCACCTGTGCAGGGTTTGCCAATGGCCGCCACAGCCGTTCGCCCGCGCCATTGTCAATCACCAGCACGTCGCTGTCATGCACCGCGGGACGAAAATCATCAATCGCTGCGGGGCCAAGATCATTGTGCTGGAACATTGATGTCAGCGGGGCGATGCCCGCATCCTCGATGGGGGTGCGGGCAAACAGATGCAATGTGCAGTCCATCGTCGTGGTTTCGCCGGGGTCCAGCGTGGCGATCAGCGCGCCTGCACAGCGCGGGCTGTCAATAAGGCAGCCGAAGTGCAGGCGCGCGTCACTGTCAAACACTGTGATATGGCGCGTGACGGGAAATTCCTCTGGTGTGGGGCCACCGGTGCCAAGGGACAGCGCGCGCGCTGACAGGCCATAAACCGTGCCCTTGGCCAATGCGCGGAAATAGCTGGCCCCTTGCAAGACGATAACTTCATCCCAACTGCCCTTGCGGTTTAGCTGATGGCGCAGGCGCAGGCCGGAAAACCCCATATCCGGCAGTTTGCCCGCCGTAGGGTGCGGGGTGAAATAGCGCGGATCATAGTCGAAAAGCTGCGCCGAAAATTCGGTGTCATGCGCTGCCAGGGTAATGCTGACGGGATCGCGAAACAGCCAGCCCGGCGGCAGCAGGTCTGCCATGAAATGCGGCCCAAGCCCCAGATCTGCCGTGGAACCCGTGCGGGGGCGAATGCCGCGATAGCTGTCATAACTCAGCCCGTCAAACGGTGCGTTCAGCACTTGCGGGCGCGGGGCATAGGGCCGCGCGGCAAGGTGGCGGGCGGCATCAATCATGGCCTGCGGGCTGTGCAGGGCGGTGTCTGCCTGCGCGCGGCGGGGCCGCCACATCGGCGCCAGTGCTGCCGCGCAAGCCCCGTTCAGAAAGTGGCGTCTGTTCATGCGGCCACCTGTCGCCGCGTCTGGCGGTCCGGTCCGGTTTGTGCAGCATCAGGGGCGCGCAAGACGACCATGCTGTAGCTCATGATGCCCGCGCGGTAGGCCTGGGTCAGGGCATTACCGCCCACCATATTGGCAAAAACCGCAAAGCGTGTCAGGCCCAGCCAGTCTGCAACCGGCCCCGCCAGCCGCAGCGCATGGTCGCGCTTGCGGTCCAGCCGCAACATGGGGTTCAGGTCATGCTCGGCCAGCGCATCATACCCCAGCGCCTGCGCGCGCGTAACAAATGTGCGGCGGGGCGTTACATGGCCCAAACGCCAGCCCCGCGCGAAGGTGCGCACCAAGGCGCGTTCACGCGGCGACAGGTGATCATCGGTGCGCGCCAGCATATCATCAACCACCACCAGAATACCGCCGGGGGCCAGATGCGCGCGCGCCGCTTCCAGAAACCGGCTGGCACTGTCAGTGTGGACATGGCTTTCAATTGCCAGCACCAGATCGGCGCGCGGCAGGGTTGTGGGCAGCGTGAAATCGGATTGCACAAAGGTGCATTGCTGCGAAAGCCCGCGCGCGCGGGCATGCATGCGCGCCAGTTGCACCTGTGTGGCGCTTAGGGTGATGCCGGCCATCTGGGCGTTCGGCCAGAGCCGTGCCAGATGAAACAGGCTGCCACCCACCCCGCAGCCCAGATCGCAGACGCGTTCGGGCGTGCGCCCCAGCGCGGACAGGGCGGCGTTGGCAATTAGATCATTGGCATGTGCGGCGGCGGCTTCGGTGCTGGTGATCCCGTCTGCCCATAGCGGGCGGTGAATGGCCAGTGCCGCGCCACTGCCGCCCACGGCCAGAAAGCGCGTTGTGCTGGCGTCGTAATAGCGCGCGACGGGGTCGTGGGTCGTGCTGTCATCAAGCCAGCGTATCAGCCAGTGTGCCGCCAGCAGCGGGGCCACGACCGGCATGACCATGGCCGCCGACAGCAGTGCCGTTGCGCTGGTGCCGATCAACATTTGCGGCGTGATCACGGCTATCAGGATGCCAACCGCTGAAATCTGTTCCCCGCGGCCCGTGAAACCCGCGCGCCGGACCACCTGCCCAGACGGGTTCCAGCCTGCATCCTTGCCTGCCAGCACGGACAGCACGAAACCGCTGCGCCGTATCATCCCGATGGGTGCAAACAGTGTTGTCAGCCACAGTTCTGCCACCAGCGCACGCCATAAAATCCTGCGGCTGGCGGCGTGGCGCATGGTTCTGCGATGTGCGGCCACCCCCGCGAATTTTGGCACCACCAACAGCACCAATGCGCCCAGCAGCGACCAAATTGCCTGCGCGCTGGCATGCACCGCCCCTGACCCCATCAGCAAAACCAGTGCCAGCCAGATTGGCGCGGACAGGTAGGAATGAATACCCGCCAGCAAATGCAGGCGGCTGGCAGGGTGCAGGCCCCGCCTGCCAATCAGGCGCAGGTGTTGCAAATTGCCCTGTGCCCAGCGCCGGTCGCGACGCAGATGGCCGGACACCGTTTCGGGCGCATCCTCGAGCGAGCCGCGCGCATCGGGCGCAATGCGCACCCGCCATCCGGCGGCACGCATAAGTGCAGCCTCGATGAAATCATGGCTTAGGACGGGGCCACCAAAGGGCGCAGGGCCGCTAAGGGGTGCCAGTTGTGACACCTGCGCGAAGGCCGCAACACGCAACAGTGCGTTATGGCCCCAGTAATTGCCCGCATCGCCACTTAGCCGGGCGAGAGCATGCACAAAAACCGGCCCGCACAGGCGCGCGGACAGCCGCTGCATGGCAGCAATCCGGCTGTCGCCCGGTCGCAGCCGGATTGCCGCCTGCACAAGCCCCAACTGCGCATCTTGCGCCATCATGGACCGCATGTCTGCCAGTCGCGCGGCGTCAAAGCTGCTGTCTGCATCCAGAACCAGCATCGTGTCGAACGCATCGCCGTGATCTATCAGCCAGTCATGCAGGTTTCCGGGTTTGCGGCCTTCGGGGGCGGTGCGGTTGCGCCAGATGATGCGGTTTTTCAGCGGGGCGAGTGCGGCGGCTTCGCGCGCCAGCGCTTGCGCGCCCTGGGTGTCTGACAGCACAAAAACCGTGCAGGACTGTGATTGCCCGCTGCGGTCCAACCCGTCCAGCAGGGCCTTGATCCGCTGGGCCATAGGTTCGGGCGGCTCGCCACAGACCAGCCACAAAATCGCGCAGCGTTGCATGGGTGCGGGTGGTCGGGGCAATTCGCGGCGCGCAGGGGGGGACTGCATGGTCCACAGGCCAATAAGGGCCGCGACCGCTGCAGCCGACAGCCACAGGGCATTGGCCGCAAACAGCACAAGAACCACCGCTGCCAGTGCGGGATGTGTGGCAGCCATGTCCAGCCCGTGCCATAGCATTGCGACAAGCGCACCCGCAAGGCCAAGGCTGGCCAGCACATGCAATCGCCGCGCAGGTGTCAGCATCATTGCGGCCCTTGGCCTAGTGGCGGCCAGATGCGCTTGAACACCCCGTCACGGCGTATCAGATGAACCAGCCCCGCGCCCGCATGCCCCACGATCAGCAACGCCAGCGCAAAACGCGCATTGCCATGCACAAACTGCGCATATTCCGCCAGACTGTCTGATCGGGGCACCAGAGTCGGGATGCCCAGCGCATCCAGCATCTCGATGGGAAAGCCGCCTGCACGCACGCGGACATAGCCGCTGACAGTCATGACCAGCAGCAACACATAAAGCGCCCAATGCGCGGCGCGCGCCAGTCGGGCTTGCAGCGCAGACACACGCTCAGGCATCGGCGGTGCGGCCATGCGCAAGCGCCAGACCAGCCGCAGGACAACCAGCAACAGGATAATCACGCCGCCATTCTTGTGCAGTATAAACAGCAAATCCTGCGTCGGACGGGTAAGCCCGTCTTGCAGCATGACGACGCCTATGGGGAATGTGGCAATCACCATCAGCGCGACGATCCAATGCAAAAAGCGTGTCATTGGCGCATAACGGGGCAGGTGTTTCTGGCTGGCGATCATCACTAGACTTTCGAATGCGCGAAATGTGTTAGAATGTAGCTTAGTGCGATCCAGAAAAAGGCAAGTATCGGATCGTCAAGGAATATCCTGTTATTCAGAAATGATTTGACTTGGCGTGTCCAACGCTAAATCGGCGGGTATGGTCGAATTATCCTATGCCAAACCCGCCAGCCCGATAACGCGCGTGCGACTGCATGCGCTTGCGCTTTTGATGTGCGCGGGCGCATTTGCGGTCGCAGGGGCTTATTTGTTAGGGATTTATGCGGGGTTCGGCACGGGCGTGGCGTTGCTTTGCGCGGCGCTGACCGGTATTATCTGGGCCGCTGGCGCGATTGCCATCATGGCAGGTCTAACGGCGGATTATTTCCCGCATGACCGGCTGGGTGGGGCAAATGTCATCACAATACTGCGAGCCGCCGGAATCGCGGCAATGGCGGGGCTGCTGGCGGCACCCAACGAACTGGCGCAGGGCATGGGCTGGGCGCTGGTCGCGGTGGCGGGCGTTGTTCTTGCGCTGGATGCGGTTGATGGGTGGGCCGCGCGGCGCACAGGTCTGATGTCAAGGTTTGGCGCGCGGCTGGATGTGGAAACGGATGTGGCGTTCGCACTCGTGACAGCGGCGCTTGCTGTGGCCGCAGGCAAGGTTGGCATCTGGTTTCTGGTGCTTGGGCTGTTGCGCCCTGCCTTTCTGGCGGCGACTTTTATCTGGCCTGTTTTGCGCGCGCCGCTGCCCCCCGCACAACGGCGCCGCATTGTCGCGGGCGCGCAGATGGGTGCGCAGGTCGCATTACTGGCGCCGGTGCTGGTGCCCCCTGCCTCGGCGGTGCTGGGCGGTGTTGTGTTGATGGTGGTGCTGTGGTCCTTCACAACAGATATTCGCGCGCTGCTGGCGCGTCGTGGACAAACAGCGTGAATTACCTGCGCACAGCTCTGGCGCTTGGCCTTCTGTATCTGGTGTTGATCCAGCCAAACCACCCCGCTGCCATGACATGGGGCGCGCTTGGCCTGTTTCCGTTAGAATTGCCGGTGATTGTCGCGGCACTTGTTGCGATGGGCGCGGGCAGGGGCGGGCTTGTGTTGCGGGTTGTGCTGGTCGTGGCGATGGTGGTGATTGCGCTGTTGAAACTGGCGGATTTCGGCACGTTCATCGCGTTTAACCGTGGCTTCAACCTTGTTGCTGATTACAACCTTTTGCCTGCGGCGTGGGACTTGGCGCGCGGCAGTATCGGGCTGGCGATGGCTGCACTCGCGCTGGGCGGGGCCGTGGTGCTGGTGGCCCTGCTGGCGCTTGCGCTGTGGTGGGCAACAGGGGTGTTTTCCAGCCTGACGTCTGCTGCGCGCCCGCGCGCGATAGCCGCGCTGCTGTTGGTTCCGGCAACCGCAATCGCGGTGGCGGAAATTGGTCAGGCGCGGCGGGCATGGTTCCTGCCGCCTGCTGTGTCAAACGCAATTCCGGGGGCGGCCTTTACCGCGCGCGTCGGACTGGAACGTGTGGAACAAATTCGCACCACGCGCGCGGATCTGGCAAGGTTCAGGACCGCCGCGCAACAAGACAGTATGCGCGATGTAGCGCCTTTGTTCGACAGGTTGGGCACGCGTGATTTTGTTCTGGTCTATGTCGAAAGCTATGGCCGGTCCAGTTTTGAAAACCCGCTTTATATTCCGACACATACCGCGACCCTGCAAACTATTGAGGGGGATCTGGCCGCGCGTGGTCTGGCCATGCGGTCGGGCTGGGCGCGTGCCCCTATGGTTGGTGGCCAAAGCTGGCTTGCGCATGGCAGTGTCGCATCGGGCATGTGGCTGGACACGCAGGCGCGCTACCGTGCGCTGATTGCCAGCCCGCGCCGGACACTGTTTCACTATGCGCAGGATGCAGGCCGTCGCACGGTCGCCATTAAGCCCGCGCATGTCTTTCCATGGCCGGAAGGGGATTATTTCGGATTTGACGCGATCTATAATGCCGCCGATCTGGGCTATGAGGGGCAACCGTTCAACTGGGCGACCATGCCCGACCAGTTCACCCTGCACGCACTCGACCGGCTGGAGCGCGATGATCCCGACCGCACGCCGCTTGTGGTGCAGGTGGCGCTGGTGTCGTCGCACGCACCCTGGGTGCCCATTCCCGAACTGGTGGATTGGGACGACATTGGCACCGGCACGATATTTGACCAATGGGCATTGTCCGGCGACCCGCCAGAAGTGGTCTGGCGCGACCATAACCGTGTGCGCGACCAATTCCGGCAGGCGGTGGATTACAGCCTGCAATCGGTGGGGGCATGGGCTGCACGCCATGCGGGTGACCCGCCGCTGATGGTTGTGCTTGGGGACCACGAACCCGCGCGTTTCGTGTCAGGGGTGGATGGGTTTGACGTG
This sequence comes from Paracoccaceae bacterium, assembly GCA_020832445.1. Taxonomy (GTDB): domain Bacteria; phylum Pseudomonadota; class Alphaproteobacteria; order Rhodobacterales; family Rhodobacteraceae; genus Roseinatronobacter. The sequence goes on along the minus strand of JAFIEO010000086.1, from coordinate 16,295 downwards.
CCTGTCCATGTGATCGGCCCCGCCGATCTGGTGGACCGCTTCGCCGATCTGGACTGGACCGAAGGCATGATCCCCTCGCCCGCGACGCCGTCCATACGCATGGACGGCATGCGCGATGCCCTGCTTTCGCGCCTTGGCAGCGGGGCCACCCCATGACATGGGTTTTGCGGCTGCTGGCGTCGCTGGCGGCATTGGGCGCGGTAATCTGGCTTGTGGACCCCGCGACCCTTGGCCCGCATCTGCGCGGCGCCGACATGCGATGGATGGCGCTGGCCGTGGCGGTTCTGGGTGTGCAGGTGGTGGTGTCGGCGCTGCGCTGGCAGGTGACCGCGCAGGCCCTTGGCGTGCGCCTGCCCACCCTTTGGGCCATATGCGAATATCATTTGTCGGTGTTGGGCAACACAGTTTTGCCCGGCGGCGTTCTGGGTGATGTGGGGCGCGTGGCGCGGATGCGCGCCCATGGCGGCTGGCGGCTGGCCGTCGGATCGGTTGTTATCGAACGGCTTGCGGGGCAGGTGGCGCTGGCATGTGCCGCCATGTTGGGCGTGGGGTGGTGGGCGCTGACACAGCTGGGCGCTGCGGCGGTGCCGGTCATTTCATTGGGTGTGGCTGTGACAGTCGCGCTGATATGGGGCGGGGTGCGCTTTCTGCCGGATGCGGTGCGCCGTGCGGTTGCGGCGGCGTGGTTTGCGCCGCAGTTCGCGCTGTGGCAACTGGGCTATACTGCGGTGATCCTTTGCTGCAATCTTGGCGGTGTGTGGGCGGCGGCGCAGGCGGTGGGCGTGCAGCTTGGTCTTGGGGCGGCGTTGTTCGTCATTCCGCTGACTTTGCTTGCGATGTTGCTGCCTGTTTCTGTCAACGGGTGGGGTTTGCGCGAAGGGGCGGCGCTGCTGCTTTGGCCCCTTGTGGGGGTGGCCGGACCGCAGGCCGTGGCCGCCAGCATCAGCTTTGGTCTGGCCGCCCTTGGGGCTGCGCTGCTTGCCATTCTGCCCTGGGCGGTGCAGCTTGGTCTGGGGCATCGGCCCGCCCACGCGACTGAAAGCGACAGGAAATGACACAGAAACCTGCATTTATGCCACCGCATCTGCATGACTGTCCCCACGGGGACACCCTTGCGGATGTCGTGTCAGAAGTTATCCGCGCTGGCAAGGGTCTGCTGGAATTCTGGTCGGCGCGTGACACATTGAACGTCGAAGAAAAGCGTGCGGGCGATTTTGTCAGCGCGGCAGATCTGCGCACCGAAGCCATGTTGCGCGACGCGTTGTGCAAGCCCACCGATGACTGGTTGGGAGAGGAGACGCGCAGCACCGAGCACACCCGCGCGCCCGCGTCGCGCCAATGGATTGTCGATCCGCTGGACGGGACCACGAATTTCCTGCGCGGGATCGGCCATTGGGCGATTTCGGTTGCCTTGCAGGTAGACGGGGTTCGCGTTCTGGGGGTGGTGCATGATCCGGTGCGCAATGAGACCTTTTATGCGCTGCGCGGGGCCGGTGCCTACCTGAATGGCGATGCAATTCGCGCGGCACAGACACAGCGCATGCAAGATGCCCTGTTCGGAACCGGCATACCCTTCGGGCAGATGGCCCATATTGATGACCACGCAGCCGACATAGCGCGCCTGATGCCGCATTGTGCGGGCGTGCGCCGGATGGGGGCTGCGGCGCTTGATCTGGCCTATGTGGCCTGCGGGAGGCTGGACGGGTTCTGGGAACGGCGGTTGCAGCCATGGGACATTGCAGCAGGTCTTGTGTTGCTGCGCGAAGCGGGTTTGCGGGTTGAAGCGTTGGACAAGTCCGAGCGCCCAGAAGACACTGGCACAGTACTGACCGCCTGCACGCCGTTATTTGACCCGTTTGCAGCAGTTCTGCGCAATACTGGCAAGTAGCGCTGCTTGTTTTTCTGTCAGCAGACGCGGCCGGTCCGGGTGCCGCCTGCGCCCGCCATGTCAACCGCGCAGCCGCGCGTATACATCGCCCGACCCCGCATCAGGTGCCAGCGCGTCCAGCCACGCCTGCATGCCCGCCAGATCGCGCCATGCCGCCCATTCGAAAGCGGCATTTTCACCGCGCACCACGTTGAATTCATACACCCCCAGATCTGCGATCATGCTGATCGCGCGGCTGCTGACATCCGGCAGGCCCGGCAGATATTCTACAGAAATCAACGGAACGGGGTGGGACAGGCCGGACAGAACCTCTGTCTCGAACCCTTCGACATCGATCTTGATGTAGCGCGGCAGGCCGTGCTGCGCGATCATCCGGTCCAGCGATGTCATGGCCACATCTGCGCGGGCATCCCATTTCACATGCTCGAAACCGGGCATGGTGCGGGCTTCATCCGGCAGGCTGGCGCGCAGCGATGACACTGTCGGGTGACGCAATGACACAGACATTTCGGCGCGCATTTCTGAGGGGCCAAGGGCCGCTTCCACAAGCACGATATCGCGCGGCAGGGTGTGGCGCAAGAAGCGCGCAAATGCGGGTTGCGGTTCAAATGCAACCACCCTTGCGCCGCAGCGGCGCATGGCCCGTGCGCGCGTGCCGACATGCGCGCCCACATCAAAGACCAGATCACCGCTGTTCAAGATTCCGTCATAAAGCTGTCTGGTCCGCCGCATCATCATCGGGTTGAAGTAAATCAACACCGACCGACACAGTCCCAATGCAACGCGCAAAGACATATTTATACCTGTTTTAATAGCTCCAGACGTCAAGATAGCGCCTGTGCGCGGGTGTCCAAGCGCGGCGGGAAAAAACCTGTGTGACATGCGGCACGGGCGATGTGCTGCCAGTGGAAAAAGCCGCGTTGCACTTGTTTTTCATGCCATCGCCCTAGTTGACCATCATCATGTTCAACTATTCCTTTCGGTGGGTTTCGTGACGTTTCCTATTGCACTCCCGACGGCCATAACGGCGCCAAGCCTTGGCGTTGACCTTGGTGAACGTGTCGCGCGGCTGGTCTGCGATACCCGTCTTGGCCTGCCCGTGCTGATCGGTCGCGGCGCTGATATGGCTATTGTCGCACCGGCCGAGACATTGCGGCAAGGCCGGTTTGCACAGCTTGCGGCGTTCGGGGTGCCACAACTGGTTTTGTCGGGCAGGCGGTTCGCCGCGCTATTGCCTGACGCGCAACAGGCCACGCGACGGGTGTGCACGCTGGCCCTGCCTGCCGCCACACCCTTGGATATGATGCGCCAGATTGCAGGCGGTGCGGATGTTGCGGCAAGCCTGCTGCCCGCGGGCACAGTGCAGGTGGACTGCCCCGACCCGCTGCCTGACGCTGCAATGGCACTGGCCAAGGCCGCCCAGCTTTTGCCCGCGATGCTGTTGTGGCGTATTCCAGCGGCTGCACGCGACACGTTGTTGCGTCAGGGGCTGGCGTATCTGCCCGCGCGTGATGTGCTGGATGAACTGTCCAGCGAACGCGGTTTCGGCGCGGTCAGTTCGGCGGCCTTGCCGATGGTGTGCTCGGCTGCGGGGCGTGTGAATGTGTTTCGCCCCGACAATGGCGGGGCTGAACATTATGCCATTACAGTGGGCACCATAGCACCCGAACAGCCGGTTCTGGCGCGCTTGCATTCGGCGTGTTTCACAGGCGACGTTCTGGGCAGTCTGAAATGCGATTGCGGCCCGCAGTTGCAGGCCGCACTTGCCGCGATGGGGCAGGCGGGGGGCGGCGTGCTGATCTATCTTAATCAGGAAGGGCGCGGCATCGGGCTGGCCAACAAAATGCGCGCCTATGCCTTGCAGGATGCGGGCCTTGATACCGTACAGGCCAACCACCAGCTTGGCTTTGAAGATGACGAGCGTGATTTTCGAGTGGGGGCCACGGTTCTGTCAGCATTGGGCATCAGGCGGGTGCGTTTGCTGACAAACAACCCCGCCAAGATGCGTATTCTGGCAAGCCACGGGATTGATGTTGTGGAACGTGTGCCGCTTCAGGTCGGGCAGACACAGCAAAACGCGCATTATCTGGCGACCAAAGCGCTGAAATCCGGGCATATCCTGTCATGACCGACCCGCGCGCCTTATGGGTTGTGGCCCCGAACCGTGCAGAAATGAGGCCCGCCAGTGCAGGGCAGGGGGTCCGGCTGCGCAGCCTGTATTCGGGCATCAGCCGCGGGACCGAACGGCTGGTCTTGCGCGGGGCTGTGCCCGTGGGCGAACACACGCGCATGCGGGCCCCCCATCAGGAAGGGGATTTTCCCTATCCGGTCAAATACGGGTATTGCGTGGTCGCGGAAATCGCGGATGGCGCGCAAGCGGGGCAGCCGGTCTTTGCGTTGTTTCCGCACCAGACATGGTTTTGCCTGCCGCAAGACGGATATTCCCCCCTGCCTGATACCCTGCCGCCCGCGCGTGCGGTGCTGGCGGCAAATATGGAAACCGCGCTGAATATCATTTGGGACAGCGGGCTTTCGGCGGGTGACAAGGTCAGCGTCATCGGAGCGGGGGTGCTGGGTGCGCTGGTGGGCTACCTGTGCGCGCGTCATCCGGGATGCGAAGTGACCTTATGCGACATTGACCCCGCCCGCGCCACGTTGGCGCATGCGCTGGGGTGCGATTTTGCCGCGCCGCAGGATCTGCCGCAAGGGCAGGATGTCGTCATCAATACCAGTGCGTCCGCGAAGGGGCTGGTGCAGGCGTTGGATATTGCAGGCATGGGTGCCACAGTGGTCGAGGCCAGCTGGCACGGTGAGGATATGGTTGCGCTGCCCTTGGGGGCGGCATTTCACAGCCAGCGCCTGCGGTTGGTCAGTTCGCAGGTGGGGGCCTTGCCGCCCGCGCGCGCGCCGCGCTGGAATTTTCGCCGCCGTATGGACAAGGCACTGGCGCTTTTGTGCGATGACCGGCTGGATGTGCTGATTTCAGGCGAAAGTGCCTTTGACGACCTGCCGGATGATTACCCCCGTATTCTGAATGCGCCGGACACGTTGTGTCACCGCATTCGCTATGATTGAACAGAAAGGACGCCCATGTTCGCCGTCGAAGTCAAAGATCATATCATGATTGCCCATTCGCTGCCCTCGGCCGTGTTTGGCCCAGCGCAAGGCATGCATGGCGCGACATTCATCGTGGATGCCGCGTTTTTCACCGACGATCTGGACGCGCATGGTCTGGTGGTCGATATCGGGCTGGCCGTTGATGCGCTGGCTGAAACCCTGCAACCGCTGCGTTACAAGAACCTTGATGAAATTCCCGAATTTTCGGGGAAATTCACGACGACCGAATTTCTGTGCAAACATATCTTTGACCAGATGCGCGCCCATATCACCGCGGGCACGCTGAAGGATGCAGGCCGCGTGCGGCGGTTGCGGATTACGCTGCATGAAAGCCACATGGCCCGCGCCTGGTTCGAGGCAGAGGTGTAATCCATGGGGTTTGCGCCGCAATGGCTGGCCTTGCGTGAACCCGCAGATCGCGCAGCACGCGATGACGGGCTGCTGGCGGGCGCGGCACGCCTTGCGGGGGCAGCGCCTGTCATCGTCGATCTGGGCGCGGGGACGGGGGCCAGCCTGCGTGCGCTGGGCGGGCATGTGCCGGATGTTGCGCGCTGGCGTCTGGTGGACAATGACGCAGCGTTGCTGGCGCTGGCGGTGGCGAACCACCCCAATGCGCAAGCCTGCCAGCTTGACTTGAACCACCTTGCAGATCTGCCGCTTGACGGGGCGACACTGGTGTCGGCCTCTGCGCTTCTGGATCTTTTATCCGAACGCTGGTTGCGCGCATTTGTGGATATTCTGGTCCGCCACCAGTTGCCGTTTTATGCGGTGCTGTCTTATGACGGTGTTATGCACTGGCAACCCGAACTGCCCGATGATGCGGGCATCACGGCGGCATTCAACCGCGACCAATGCACAGACAAGGGGTTCGGGCCAGCCCTTGGCCCCGACGCCGCCGCCGTCGCCAAAGCGGTGTTCGAACAGGCGGGCTATCATGTTTTGCTTGCCCCAAGTCCTTGGGTTTTGCACGCGTGCGATGCACCCCTTCAGGTGCAGTTGCTGGATGGAATTGCCGGTGCCGCCGCGCGCGCGGGCCATAGTGCCGCGCCTGAATGGAACAGCGCGCGTCAGGGTCTGATTGCGCAAGGCACATGCACGATCGGCCATCTGGACCTTCTGGCCATGCCTGCAGGTCGTCCGGCCCCGCCCGATGCGCAAGGGTTTGATGCAGTTGGGGGGCGCAATGGATAGGGCAGATGTCAGCGCCCGCGTCTGGCGCCGCATTCTGGGCATATGCAACGGCACCGGCTGCCCCTGTTGCGGCGACTGGAGTGATGCAGAACGTGCGGCCCTTGCCATATATGCGCCGCTTGCGCGCCGCGACAGGGGGCCAGTCACCATTGGCCAGATCGGCCAGTCGCTGGACGGGCGCGTGGCCACGGTTGCAGGCGATGCGCGCGACATATCGGGGCCGGACGGGTTGAAGCACCTGCACCGGCTGCGCGCCATTTGCGATGCGGTTGTCATCGGGGTGCGCACTGCGTTGCATGACAGCCCGCGCCTGACTGTGCGCCTGTGCGATGGCCACAATCCCGCGCGTGTTGTGATCGACCCGCGCGGGCGGCTGCCAAACGATGCGCAGGTTTTTGCAGATGACGGCGCGCGGCGCATCGTGTTGCAGCATGGTGACACGGCCCGCCCCAAAGGGGTAGAGGTTATTCGCCTGCCTACGAGCGCCGACGGCAGCATGTCACCGCGCCATATTCTGCGTGCCCTGAACGGCACAGGGCTGAACACAGTGCTGATCGAAGGCGGCGGTATTACCGTGTCGCGGTTTTTTCAGGCGGGTTTGCTGACGCGTTTGCATGTGGCGGTCGCGCCCTTGCTGATCGGGGGCGGGCCGCAGGGGTTTCATACCCCCAATCCGGTGGCGCTGCTGTCTGACGCCACGCGCCCTGATACGCGTGTGTTCAATATCGGGTCTGATATCTTGTTCGATTGCGGTCTGGCATCGGCACAGGACATTGTTTCAGCGCCATGGCACGGGGTCGCACGGCAAATGCGCTGATGTGAATGGCCGCATATCGGGCACCCGCCGGGGAATGAAAAAACGCCAGCGCGGGGGGATGCGCTGGCGTTTGTTTTGTGAACAGGGGGGTAGCCGATTACCAGCTGAAATTGCGTCCTACAGACATGCGCAGGTCACGCCCGCGGCGCGGCTCATTCGTGGCCAGCCCGCCGTCAAGAATGTTGCGGTATTCTTTGTTGAACACATTGTTGACAGCAAACTGGACTTCCAGCCCTGCAAGTGCACCCTGATCGGGGCGCCATGTGGCGTACAGGTCGTTCACGCCATAGCCCGGAAGATGGTCATAGGCACCGGGCGCAGGGCTGGCGTTCCAGCGCTTTGATTCGCGCGCAAATGTGCCGCGCCAGCCATATTCCAGCGTCTGTTCAAACGCGCGTCCACCCAGTTCCAGAACAAGTTCATCCGCAGGGGTAGACGTAAGTTGCAGCCCTGTTGTCTGGTCGGTGCCCAGAATGCGGGAATAGGCGAATTTGCCGAACAAGTTTCCGGCATCATAGCCCCCTTCCAGTTCAACCCCGCGAATATGGGCGCGCGCAATATTGGCATAGGTCGGGCCGGGGCCGGAAAGGCGGTCGATCTTGTCGCGGACGCGGTTTGAAAACACTGTCAGCTTCAGGTCCAGACTGTCCCCGTCTGCAAGAACATCGCGCCCTGCATAGGAGAAGCCAAGATCCACAGTGCGCGCGCGTTCTGGCCGCAGGTCCAGCGAGACGGTCTTGCCCGCCCCTGTTGCCACGTCAAACACCTCGTCAATCGAGGGGGCGCGTTCCGTATGCGCCAGCGACCCGAACACCGCCCATTCCTCGTTGAACCTGTAATGCAGCGCGAGCGAGGCAACCTGTGCGGTATGGCTGCGCTGCCTGCCTCCCACCACATCACCCGATGGCGTAAGCGTGATCCTGTCGGCGCGCAGGCCCAGCACTGCGGTCAGTCGGTCATCCCAGATGAATTCGTTTTGCAGGAATATGCCATAGCGCCGGTCCGTCCCTTCGGGGTGGAAGGAAATCGCACCGGATTCGCGCTGCGCCGCGCGTGTTTGCCGCGATGCGGTAACCCCCAAAGTCAGGTAGTTTTCCCAGCCTTCGCCGGAAAAGGTAAAGCGGTTTTCCGCGCGCAAGGCCAGTGTGCGGTATTGGTAGAACGCATCTTCGAACAGCGGGTTCGCGGCAAGGAACGGATTGCCGGGAATGGCATTTTCCTGATCGATCAGCGTGCGCGAATAGGACAGCTGCACGCGGCTGTCCAGCCACGGGTTGCCACTGGCCGGGTTGGTCCAGACAAGCGTTGCTGTATCATCCTGCGCCTTGCGGTCGACAGTGCCGAAATCGGGAATATCGGCGACGGATGAATAATTCGCGCCATCCTCGTCACTGCGCCAGCGCGACAGCGACAGGCTTAGGGTTTGTTCGTTGCCGTCCCCGAAGCGGTAAGTGCCCTTCAGCAGCCCCGACGTTCCCGCCATTCCCGATCCGATAACCCGCGTGCCATCGCCTGACTTGTAATCCCCTTCGCGGCGATGGGTCAGGGCGGCCAGCACTTCGACGCTTTCGCCAAAGCGCTGGGCCAGTATGACAGACCCAAGCGTGCCGCCGCCATTGCTGTTTGCACCCGCTTTCACACGCAGCGCGGTTGTTTCGCCCATTTGCAGAAAATCGGCGGCGTCCTTGGTTTCGAACGCGACAACACCGCCCAACGCGCCAGACCCGTAAAGCGCAGATGACGCCGGACCACGCAGCACCTCGACGCGGCGATATAGTTCGGGTTCGCCAAAGAACTGGCCCACCTGATACAACTCTCCGTATTTTTCGACGCCGTCCACGCTGATGATAATGCGGTTCTGGTCCGATGCGTCCCCGCCCACGCCGCGAATATTGTAGCGCTGGCCGGTCATGCGGTCGCCGCCCTGCACGGTGGCACCTGGCACTGTGCGCAGCAGATCGCCCGGCGTGGCGGCCTGTTCGCGGTCGATGTCTTCCTGCTCCAGCGTGCTGACGGCTTGCGGTGTGTCAATCGCTGTGCGCGCGCGGCCAAAGCCCAGAATGACGCGGCCCAGAAATGACCCCGGCGCGGCAGTCGTATCCGGGCTGGTTTGCGCATGCGCGGGAAGTGAAGCGCCCATCAGTGCCGGAATGGCAATAACGGTCAGTAGGCGCGCGGTGCGCCTTTTTGTGTTGTCCATCGGTATCCCCTTGGTGGTTTTCTGGCTGGCGATACCGCTGGCGTTCTGACCGGCTCGTTACTAATGCTTATTAAAAGAGTCAAGATTACTCAGGCGATTTCCGCAGCTTGTGGCAGAATAAATGCCTCATTCGCGCGGGGCAGGGCGCAAACGCGTAAAGCGCAGCCATAGGCGCGCGATAAATTGGCATCTGTCAGCACATCGGCCACGCCGCCTTGCGCCAGAACCTGCCCGTCCAGCATCAGCGTTATGTCATCGGCAAACATGGCCGTCAGGTTCAGGTCGTGCATGACAGCAACCACGCCGCCGCCCGCGCGTGCAAATTCGCGCGCCAATGTCATGACCTGTAGCTGATGGCCAATATCCAGTGCCGCAACAGGTTCGTCCAGAAACAGCCAGCGCGGCACACCGTCAACGACCGGTTGCCAGACTTGCAGCAACACGCGGGCCAGTTGCGCGCGCGCCTGTTCCCCGCCCGACAGTTCCTGAAAATACCGCCCGCCATAGCCTGCCAGCCCCACCCGTTCCAGCGCGCGGGTCGGCAATTGGGCGGCGTCGGGCCGCAGCGCGGTGGTTCCCACCAGCCCCAGCCGGACAACTTCATGCACAGTGAAGGGAAAGGCAAGCTGGCTGGCCTGTGGCAGCACCGCGCGCATTTCCGCAAGCGCCCATGCCGGTATCTTGCGCGTGTCCTGCCCGTTCAGATGCACCGAACCGGAATGCGGCAGATCGCCGGTGACAGCGCGCAGAAGCGTGGTTTTCCCCGATCCGTTGGGGCCTACGATGACGGTCAGCCTGCCTGCCCTGGCGTGCAGCCGTGCATTGCGCAAAACGGGCTTTCCACCAAGTGCGACATCAATATTTTTCGCGTCCAGCATGGCGGTCACATATCCACAATGCCGCGACGGCGCAGCAATATCCACAAAAACACCGGCCCTCCCAGAACGGCGGTGACAATGCCGATCGGCAGTTCGGCAGGGGCAATGACAAGCCGCGCAATCATATCGGCCAGCAACAACAGCCCCGCGCCCAGCAGTGCCGCGGCGGGCAACAGGTAGCGATGGTCCGGTCCCATCGCCAAGCGCAGCAGATGCGGCACAACGATGCCGATAAACCCGATTCCGCCGGATACGGCCACGGCAGCGCCTGTGGCACCCGCAACGGTCAGGATGGCCAGATTCTTCATGCGCTGCACCGAAATGCCCATATGCGATGCCGCAGCTTCGCCCAGCGCAAGCCCGTTCAATGCGCGCGCCAGAACGGGCGCAGCAATCAGCGCCAGCACCATGATCGGCGCGGCGGCGGCCAGTTTGGCCCAGCTTGCGCCCGCCAGCGACCCCAACCCCCAGAAGGTCAGGTCGCGCAATTGCTGGTCATCGGCGATATAAACCAGAATGCCCGTCAACGCACCTGCCAGCGCACCCAGCGCGATGCCGGCAAGCAGCATGGTTGCAACCGATGTGCGCCCGCGCCGTGTGGACACCCGGTACAGGATCAGCGTTGACGCCCAGCCGCCCAGAAATGCCGCCAGCGGCACCAGATGCATACCCGCAACGGCCAGCACCGCGGGGGGCAGAAGCGCGCCCAGCACAATGGCCAGCACAGCGCCAAGCCCCGCGCCTGCGCCCACGCCCACGATGCCGGGATCTGCCAGCGGGTTGCGGAACAGCCCTTGCATGACAGCGCCCGACACGGCCAGCGATGCGCCGACCAGAAGGCCCGTCAACAGCCGTGGCAGGCGGATGTCGAACAGCACCACGCGGTCGCGCAGACCTAGCGCCTCGCCAGATGCCAGTTGCCACAAGACATCCGGCAGGGACACACCCGCAGCCCCCACACCCAGCGACAGGATGGACACGGCCACAACAAACACCGCAAGTGCGGTCATTATGGCGCGTGCGCGCAAAGCGCGGTCGCCTGCGACCGCCATTGCAGGGGGGGCAGGGCGGCGGGGGCGGCGGCTGTTGAACGGCAGCGCGACCATGCCCCTAGCCCCCCTGATGCCTCAGCGCAGGATAGATCGCATTATGCAGATCGCGCGCGGCCTGCGCTGTGCGCGGGCCAAAGCCCAGCAGGTAAATTCCGTTCATGCGGATGACCTGCCCGTTTTGCGCCGCAGGCGTCAGGCCAAGTGCGGGATGGCCGGTGATCTGCTCATCATTCAGGGCGTGGTCGCCGTCGCGGTCCATCATCAGGATGACATCGGGGGCGGCGGCGGCAATCGCTTCGTCCGTCAGCAGGCGGTAGCCTGCGAAATCGTCAAAGGCATTGACGGCCCCTGCCATCTGGATCATCGCGCTTGCGCCGGTGTCGCGGCCTGCGGCGTTGATGCGGCCCCCTTGTGCCGACAGAACGAACATGACGCGCTGTGGCGTGCTGACCTGTGCGGTTTGTCCCGCCAGTGCCGCGAAATCGGCGCGCAGGGTTTCAACAAGTTGCGCGCCCGCGTCCTGCGCCTGCAAATGCTGTGCAACCTGTTCCACACGTTCCACCACAGCGTCCATGGTGGGGGTTTCGGTGATCTGGACAAAGGGCACATCGGCGGCCTGCATGATCTGGATGGTTTCCAGCGGTCCCGACCCTTCGGATGCAAGGATCAGGTCGGGGTCCAGCTGCAACAGCCCTTCGGGGGACAGGGCGCGCATATAGCCCACATCGGGCAGGTCATTGACGGCGGGCGGAAAACTGGCTGTGGTGTCGCGGCCCACAAGCCGGTGTTCCTGCCCCAACGCATAGACAATCTCGGCCAAGCCCCCGCCCACGACCACCACGCGGTCTTGCGCGACAGCCGGGGTGGCCAGCATCAGGGTTAGCACGGCTGCACGGATCATGCCTTGTCCCCTTGCGCCAGCGGCAGCTTGTCCAGAAGCGCCCGAAACGCCATGGTGTCCGGGTCGCGTTTGCCGAATATCTGCGTGATCAGCGCGCCGTCTGCGTCAAATGCCTCGACCGAGTGGGCCATGCCATGGCGTGTGGGTTTGGACACAAGCCAGACTTCGGCCACATGATCGGTGCGCAGATGCAGGTTGAAGCGCGGGTCCATAACATTGATCCATGGTCCCATCGGCTTGACCTGTTCAATGGTGCCACCATGGATCTGGATACAGCCCTGATTGCCCACAAAGATCATCAAGGGCACGGCATTCGTGGCCGCCATGTGCAGCAATTCAGTTACCGCAGAAGGTGCAAGCGGCTGCGCCCATTCTTCGCCTACAATGTGGTAGGCGCCAAGGCGGTTCATTTTCAGTCTGGAGGTGATGCGCAAAAACTGGTGCGTGTCGGTCATTGCGGCCCATTCCCGGCGCAATTCTTCCAGTTTGTCGGGGCGTGATTTCGCGCCCTCCACCGGGGTGCGCTGGGTCAGCTCTACGCTGTCGGACTGTTCAGGCAGGCGCAGATCGGCCACCAGCGTGTCAAACGCTGCGCGGTCTGACCCGTCGGTCAGAAAGACCTTATGAACCGCATCGCCCGCTGCATCGAACACCTGCACCGATGGGCGCGGCCCGTCCAGAAGCGCAAATCCATGCACCCAGTGGCGCGGGAACATGCGCAGATCAATTTCCGCGCCCAGCACCATGGATGCATGCGCGCCTGCGTGATAATCCTCATAGGTGCCCTTGCGTTCATGCACGACCGACTGGTTGCGCGTCAGGGCCATAACATCGCCCAGACGCTGGATTTCGGGCATCAGGCGGTCAAGCGCGGGGTCAATGCGCACCACATTCGTGCCATCGACATGGGCTGCGACAAGTGCGGCTTCGGTCACACCAAGGCTGTCGGCCAGATCGCGCGCGCGGGTTTGGGGGTGGTCCAGGCGGGCCTGCCGCAAACCGGCGGGCGTGGGGCGGGACACAAGGTCAAGCGTCATGGAATTGCTCCTGTCAGTGCGCGTTTGTTTGGGTTTGGCGCGTGTCTGGCAGCAAGCTGGATGGCGCGAAACGGCGGCGCCGCTTCATTCTTGACAGTTTCACTAGGATAATGTTAGGCGCAGTTCAAGCGCAAATTCCGCGCCGCCAGCCAATGTGCCAGCCCTTTCCGATAACACCTATGTCATGAAAGGCCGCGATATGCGCGTTCTGCCTATTTTCCGTGCGTTTGTTGTCTCTGTGGTGGTGGCCCTGCCTGTGCAGGCGGCGGACCCCACGCTGCATATCCGGCTGGATCAGGCCACCCAGTTGCAGCAGGATTGCCAGCTTGTGTTTGTGCTGGAAAACCACATGGGCACGGGCATTGATGCCTTGCAGGCGGAAACCGTGCTGCTGAGTGCGGAAAACCGTGTCCTGCGGCTAAGCCTGCTGGATTTCCAGTCCCTGCCCGAAGACGCGTTGCGGGTGCGCAGTTTCCAGTTTTCCGGCCTTGCATGTGATCAGATCGGGCGGGTGCTGTTTAACGCAGTTGGACCTTGCACGCCTTTGGACGCGGGCGAATGCACCGCCGCGCTGCATGTGGGTAGCGAAACCGCGATCGAGGTGGTGAGATGACATTCCCCACAGCCGAAATTATGGACAGCATTCTGGATTTTCTGGCGCTGGGCGGTCCGGTGGTCGCGGTGTTGCTGGCAATGTCGCTGGTTGCGCTGGCGCTGATATTGCTGAAGCTGTGGCAGTTCAGACGCGCAGGTGTCGGCCATCATGGCGACATCATCGCGGCGCTTGATCTGTGGGACCGGGGGGCGGTGCAGCCCGCCATGCAGCGCGCGGCGCAAGGGCGCAACCATCTTGCGCCGCTGACAGTGCTGGCGCTGACCGCAGCAAATGCACAGGATGCCGCCCCTGACGCGCTGCGCGCCCGCCTGACGGGGCTGGCCGAAGCCGCGACATTGCGCCTGCAATCGGGGTTTCGCGCTTTGGACAGCATTGCGCAGGTGGCGCCACTTTTGGGGTTGTTCGGCACGGTTCTGGGTATGATCACCGCGTTTCAGTCCTTGCAGGAAGCGGGCGCGGCGGTGGACCCTTCGGCCCTTGCGGGCGGGATCTGGGTAGCGCTTTTGACAACTGCGGTCGGGCTGGGCGTTGCCATGCCAACCGCGCTGGTGCTGACATGGTTTGAATCGCGCGTCATGCGCGAAGCACAGCTGGCCATGCAGATCATTGATGTGTCGCTGTGTTCGGGTCTGGCACAGGAATGCCCGCTTGGCGTGCCTGCAAACCGCGCGGCTGTGGCACAACATGCCTGAACGGCGCGCCATAGCGATCCGTCGCAAGCGGTTGTCGATGACATCGCTGATTGACGTGATCTTCCTGCTGCTGCTGTTCTTCATGCTCAGCTCCACTTTTGCGCGTCAGGGGGAATTGCCGCTTGATCTGGCGATGGGGGGGGCTGACAGCGTGCCGGAAACCCCGCCGTTGTTTTTGCAGCTGCTGCCCGATGCGTTGCGTCTGAACAGTGTTGATGCCACGGTGGAAGACCTGCAAGCCGCCCTTGACGACCCCGAAGGCGGGCTGGTTCTGATTGCCATGGCCGACGGCGTGGATGCGCAGGGTCTGGCGGATATCCTGCATCTGGTCCAGCGGCGGAACGGCTGGCGGATCGGGGTGATCGGGGCGGGCGGATCATGACACGGCGCGCGATGACCCTTGTGCCGCGCGCGCGGCCGGAACCGAATATAGCCCTGATCAACATCGTGTTTCTGATGCTGGTGTTTTTCCTGATCGCGGGCAGTCTGGCCCCGCGCCCGGACCCCGACATAACGCTTATCAACCTGTCGGAAATTGAGACCGAGCCGCCACGCGATGCGCTGTTGCTGCTGGCAGATGGCGGCTTGCGGCTGAACGGGGCGGATGTGGCGCTTGCAGATGCGGTGGCCCATTTTGCCGATGAACAAGATGTGCGCCTGCTGCCTGATCGTGCGGCGCCTGCGGCCAGACTGATTGAAACCGCGCAGGCATTGCGCGCAGGCGGGGCGCAGAAACTGGTGATCGTCACACAAGAGGGGGTGAAATGACCGCAGCAGCCGTGTTCCGGGCCTGCCCAAGGGTGAATGGCTGTCCTTTTGTGACCACGCGGCATTTGCACGCGCTGGACCTGCGCCCGAAGGCGCGCACCATCGCGCTGGCGCTGGTTGTGTCAACGGCCCTGCATCTGGGTGCTGTGGCGGCACTGGCGCCGCAAGGCGCAGTCGTCATGACCGAAGGCGGGGGGGACGCGGCCCCCGCAGCGCTTGGCACAAGTTTTGAGGATTTTGCCATGGGCAGCACGCAACCCGCGCCCATGACCGAGGCCCAGCCCCCCGATGCTGTGGAACCGCCGTCCGCCCCGCAGCAAGTGGCACAGCCAACGGCACTGGCCCCGCCTGTTGCGGCGGCAATCCCTGATACCGTGCGCCCGCCCGAGCAGGCAATGCAGCCCGTGATGGATGCGCCCGCGCCCGAAGACGCGGTTTTGCCGCAGATGGCCGAGCCAGTTGCACCGCAGCAGCCTATGGCCCCGTCCCCGGCGGAAACCACGCCCCATCAGCAGGCCGATGCGATGGAGGCCAGCCGCCCCGACCCTGTCGCGCCCACCGAGCCCCCACCCGAGGCGATAAGCCCGGATACGACAAGCCCAGACACGAGCCCCCGCCCGCCCGCGCGCCCGTCTGAACTGGCCGCGCCGCCCCCGCCGCCGCGCCCCGCGCCGCAGCAGACCGCCGCCGCACCTGCCAGTCCGCCCGGGAATGCACAGCAAAATGCACAACGCGGATCGCAACAAGGCACGGACGGGCAGGCGGCACACACGACCGACGCGCGCCCGGCCACCACGCAGGCGGGCAATGCGGCGGCGTCCAATTATCCCGGTGAAGTGATGCGCCGCATCCAGCGGGTGCGTCAGGCGCGAAGCCCTGCGCGCGGGCGCGTCATCGTTGCGTTTGGCATTGCGGCGGATGGCAGCTTGGCGTCGGCCAGTGTTGCACGCACATCGGGTAGTGCTGCACTGGATCAGGTGGCGCTGGACCATATCCGCCGCGCCGGACCGTTCCCCGCGCCGCCCGCAGGGGCACAGCGGCAATTCAGTTTTGAATTCGTCGGGCGGTGAGGATCGCGCGTCTGCGGTGACAGGGCTGTTTTTAAAAGGGGGTTGTGGGGGGGGGGGGGGGGGGGGGG
>JAFIEO010000080.1 GCA_020832445.1 Paracoccaceae bacterium | reverse complement strand
TGAGATATAGAATCAAATGAAATCAACGACCTTCCTTTGCCCTTAAATGTGATATTTTGCCCTTAATTGCGATTTCGTTGCCCATAACTCTGAGACAGCGTTCAAGCGGAACCAGTGCAGTTATACCTAATGAAATCAAATTGTTAGATTAGTTGTCTCATATTTATGGGCAAGAATTTGGGAGCAAGAAGACCGCCAAAGCATTCTGTCTCATCGTTAAGGGCAACGCGACACCTGTGTAGCTGTGGATAGCGGTCATGAAACCGCGCTTGATGCCGATGGCGCCGTGCAAAACCTTCGCAACAGGGGCCAGACAATTGGTGGTGCAGGATGCGTTCGAGACAATCAGATCATCGCATGTCAGTGTGTCATGGTTAACACCATACACAATGGTCCTGTCGGCATCCGGGCTTGGGGCAGAAATCAACACGCGTGACGCACCATTGTCCAGATGAGCCTTACAGGCTTCCTTGCTGGTAAAAATGCCTGTGCATTCCATAACCACATCAATATCTGACCAGGGCAGTCTGGCAGGTTCGCGGATAGCCGTGACCTCAATGGGGCCGCGCCCGACATCGATCGTGTTGCCAGATACCCTGACCTCGGCAGGGAAACGTCCATGCACGCTGTCATGCTGCAGCAGATGGGCATTGGCATCGACCGGGCCGAGATCATTGATGGCGACGATCTCGATATCGGTGCGACCGGATTCGATGGCGGCGCGCAGGATGTTGCGGCCGATGCGGCCAAAACCGTTGATGGCGACTTTGAGGGTCACTGTGATCTCCTTTCAGGATTGAAGCTCTGGAAATTCGTCAACCGAGGCAATGCGCAGAATATTGGTCGTCCCAGAGGCGTTCAGCGGTGTGCCTGCTGTCACGATGATCCGCGCACCCGCATCGTCCAGCCCAGCGTCTAGGGCGCATTGCAGGGCCTGTCTGACAGCCGTTCGGAACCGGTCGGCGGCGGGCACAACCTCGCAGCGCAGCCCCCAGACAAGCGATAGCTGGCGGGCCGTGGTCTGGTTCGGGGTCAGGGCAAGGATGGGCACTGGCGGGCGTTCACGCGCGGCGCGCAGGGCGGTGGTGCCCGATTGCGTGTAGCAGGCGATGGCTTCGACATCGGTGCTCAGCGCGATCTCGCGCGCAGCTGCGGTGATCGAGTCAGCATCACTCTTGCCGCCATCCTGTCGAGTGGCGCTCATGAGGTGCTGATAGCTTGGGTCGCTTTCAACCTCGCAGGCCACATCATGCATGATCTGCACGGCCTTGACCGGATAGTCACCCGCCGCCGATTCCGCAGACAACATGACCGCATCAGCCCCTTCATAGATCGCAGTCGCCACATCCGAGACTTCGGCGCGGGTCGGTACAGGGGCTGTGATCATGCTTTCCATCATCTGGGTGGCCACAACCACAGGCTTGCCTGCCCCGCGCGCCAGTTTGATCACGCGTTTCTGCACCGGCGGAACATTTTGCACAGGCAGCTCCACCCCCAGATCACCGCGCGCGACCATGATCCCGTCGGCACGTTCCAGAATAGCGTCGATGCTTTGCAGCGCCGCGGGTTTCTCGATCTTGGCCATGATCTTGGTGCGGTTGCCGATCAGGGCACGGGCCATCTCGATATCTTCGGGACGCTGAACAAAGGACAATGCGATCCAGTCCACACCCAGCGTGCAGGCGAATTCCAGATCGCTGCGGTCCTTCTCGGTCAGCGCCGAAAGGGGCAAGGTCACGCTGGGCACATTCACGCCCTTGCGATTGGAAATCCGCCCGCCGACCTGCACTGTGCTGCGCGCGAAATCCGGGGTTGCGTCCTGCACTGTCAGCCGAATATTGCCGTCATTGATCAGCAGTTCTGCGCCGGGTTTCAGGGCTGCAAAGATCTCGGGATGCGGGACGCAAACACGGTTGGCATCCCCCGGCCTGGGATCCAGATCCAGCGTGAACGCCTGACCTTCCTGCAACATCTCGCCTTCGGGATTGGCAAATACACCGCAACGCAGTTTCGGGCCTTGCAGATCGGCCAGAATGCAGATCGGGCGCTGCAATTCCGCTTCGATGTCGCGAATATGGGCGTAGATCTCGGCCTTGTCGGCCTGTGTGCCGTGGCTCATGTTCAGGCGAAAGACATCCGCACCCGCAAGCGCCAGATCACGGATGACCTCGCGCGTGTTCGAGCTTGGGCCAAGCGTGCCGATGATCTTGATATGGCGTTTCATGGCATTCCGCATGTTTTGGAAAGGCACAGCAGCGGCTGCACCCGGCAAGGTTGAAATCTGCGCAGGCGTCAGACGCCCAGAACGGCACTTACCGCGCGTTTCCAGCGGGCGTAGCGGGCGTCGCGCTGGTCATTGCCCATCGCAGCGGTGAATTGCTTCTCGACGGCCCAGCCCTTGGCGAAATCCTCCATCCCGGGCCACACACCTGCGCGCATGCCAGCCAGCCATGCCGCGCCCAGTGCCGTGGTTTCCAGCACTTGCGGGCGGTCCACCGGCGCACCGATGATGTCGGACAGGAACTGCATGGCGTAGTCATTCGCAGCCATGCCGCCATCGACGCGCAAGGACGGCTGCGCGCCTTCGCGCGCCCAGTCGGCCTGCATCGCTTCCAACAGGTCGCGGGTCTGATAGCCCACCGATTCCAGCGCGGCGCGCGCGAATTCGGCAGGGCCGGAATTGCGCGTCATGCCAAAAATCGCGCCGCGCGCCTCGGGGTTCCAATAAGGCGCACCGAGCCCGACGAACGCAGGCACCAGGATCAGATCCTGGCCCGGATCGGCCTGATCGGCCAAGCCTTGCGTTTCAGGTGCCGCGCGGATCACTTTCAGCCCGTCGCGCAACCATTGCACCACCGCGCCTGCGATAAAGATCGACCCCTCCAGCGCATAGGTCGGTGTGCCGTCCAGCTGATAGGCGATGGTCGTGAGCAGCTTGTTGCTTGAGGCAACAGGCATCTCGCCCGTGTTCAGCACGGCAAAACAGCCCGTGCCATAGGTCGATTTCATCATGCCGGGGGTGAAACAGGCCTGCCCGATGGTCGCGGCCTGCTGATCGCCCGCGACGCCGAGGATGGGGATCTCATGGCCGAAGAGATCGGCGCGGGTATGGCCGAAATCAGCCGCACAATCGCGCACTTCGGGCAGCATCTCGTGCGGGATGTCGAACAGATCGCAGATGGTCTGGCTCCAGCGGCCCTTGTGGATGTCATAGAGCATGGTGCGCGCGGCATTGGTGGCGTCGGTCGCATGCACCTGACCCCCGGTCAGGTTCCAGATCAGCCATGTATCGACCGTGCCGAAAGCCAGCTCACCGCGTTTGGCGCGGTCGCGTGCGCCGTCCACGGTGTCGAGGATATATTTCAGTTTGGTCGCCGAGAAATACGGGTCGGCCAGAAGCCCGGTGCGGGCAGTGATCATAGGCTCATGGCCATCTTAGCGCCGC
>JAFIEO010000074.1 GCA_020832445.1 Paracoccaceae bacterium | reverse complement strand
AAAGGCTTGCCCTGCCATCACAAAAATCGGCAGGCCGCGGGACGCCCGGCCGATGGCGCGGCGGCCTTCGGCCTTTGCTCAGCGCCTTGGGGCAACCCCAAGGTCTACAAAAGGCCAAAAGCGAAACAGGAGCATGTCGATCCGCTCTCACCACAGATTCGGCCCGAAATGCAAATCAGCCGCAGCGAATCAGATAGGCCGTTGCCGAACCGGCGGCTTCTGAATGCAACAGGTGGTGGCCGGATTGCTGACAAAAATGCGGAATATCAATCACCGCCGCCGGATCAGACGCCAGCACGCGCAAGACCTGTCCGGGTGCCATCTGCTGCAACCGCTTTCGCGCCTTCAGAACCGGCAGCGGGCATAGCAGGCCAATGGCATCAACTTCGTGATCGGCGACAATCTGGCCTGTCATTTGCTGCGCCCCTTGCGCGCGCGCGGCGGGCGCGGTGTCAGCCCTTCTTGCAACAGCGCAGTCATGGGGTGGTCTGGGGCATGGGGGGCGTATTGGTCCAGCAAGGTACGAATTGCCTGCAACGGATCTTGCCCGACAGGCAAACTCAGCGCCCAGTCAATCAGAATCGACCGGCATTCATCCATGCTGATTCCATCCATCCGGTAGCTTTCGCGGATCAGCCCCTTCGGGTCATGTGCGTGTGTCATTCTCAGCGTCATCCTGCATCGCCGCATCAGGGGCAAAAATTGAATCTATCACCGTTGCCGACATTGTGCACATGTCTTTCAGCCTGTCGGCCAGAATACTGACACTTTCGCAGCCGACTGAATTCAGGATGAACTTCTGCCCGCCATGACCAAGATCTGCGACATCCGAAATCTTGTCGGCCAGTTGCCGCCCCGTGGCCTGCATCGTCCAGCACAGCCGGTAGGCGCGCAGCAGGCACTGCTCGTCCTGCGCGCTGATCACACTTGCTTTAGCGCCGGCACGCAATTGTTGATCGACACGGCGCGCATGATGGCCCGCCGCAAGCGCGCAAAATTGCGCCGCCAGTTCGATATCCATCAACCGCCCCGGCCCTGCCTTGGCATCCCACAGCCCATGCGCGGGCTTGGCCTCGGACAGTCTGGCGCGCATATCGGCCACGTCCTTGCGGATACTTGCGCCGGTGGATTTGTCTTGCAACAGGGACCGGCGCACCCCTTCGATCGTCTCGCCCAGCCCCACCGAGCCTGCAACCCGCCGCGCACGCGTCAACGCCAGATGTTCCCATGTCCATGCCTCGTTGAACTGATAGTCGCGAAACGCGGTCAGGCTGGTCGCAACAGGGCCTTGCCGCCCCGACGGGCGCAGCCGCATATCCACCTCATACAGACGCCCTTCAGCAGTGGGCGCGCTGATGGCCGTAAGATACGCCTTGGTCAGGCGGGCAAAATAGCTGCGTGTGTCCAGCGGGCGCGGCCCGTCAGAGTTTTCCGACGGATCGGCATCATAAATCACGATCAGATCCACATCTGACGCCGCGTTCAGCCGCCCTGCCCCAAGCGACCCCATGCCCAGAACCACAGCCCCCTGTCCCGGCGGCGGGCCATGCTTGCGCGCAAATTCCGCCACCACAACAGGCCACAACGCGCCCAGTGTCGCTTCTGCCAGCGACGCGTATTCTGTGCCCGCCTCGAACGCGTCAATCAACCCGCGCAGGTGATGCACGCCAACCCTGAAATGCCATTCCCGCGCCCAGACGCGCGCGGCGTCCAGCTGGCGTTCATAATCATCCAGCTGCGCCAGACGGTCGGCAAGGTCGTTTTGCAAGGATGCGGTTCCCGGCCATGGTGCAAAGAACCCGCCGCCAATGACAGCGTCGAACACTGCCGCGTTGCGCGACAGATAGCTGGCCAGCCGCGGCGATGTGGCGCAAATATCCACGATAAGATCGATCAGTTGCGGGTTGGCCTCGAACAGGGCGAACAGCTGCACACCGGCAGGCAGCCCCCCCAGAAATCGGTCGAACTGCACAAGTGCCGCTTCGGGGTCTGCCGCATCGTGCAGCCGTGTCAACAATGCGGGCCGCACCCGCTTGAACAATTCCTTGGCACGATCAGACCGCAGCGCTGCATAACTGCGCCAGCCTTCGATAATATCTTGCTGGGTGTCGGACAGGTCGGGTTCTTCCACGCTGTCGCCCGCATCCGGTGTGAAAAACCCTTCGGTCAGTTCGGCCACATCGCGCAACCTGCGCAAAAGGCGGTCGCGGAATGTGCCGGTGTTGTCCAGCCCGACGAAATGCGCAATCCGGTCCAGCCCTTCGGCACTGGTCGGCAGTTTCTGGGTCTGGGCGTCCTGAACCATTTGCAGGCGGTGCTCGATCTCGCGGTGCTCAGCATAATGCGCGGTCAGTTTTTCAGCCACATCTGCGGGAATCCAGCCTTTGGCGGCCAGTGCGGCCAGCCCGTCAACCGTGCGCGAGCTGCGCAAATCAGGATCGCGCCCGCCCGCAATCAACTGGCGGGTTTGCGTGAAAAATTCGATTTCGCGGATGCCGCCCTGCCCCAGTTTAATGTCATGCCCTTCCAGACACAGCGCGCCCCCCAGACCCTTATGCGCCTTGATTCGCAAGCGCATGTCATGGGCATCCTGAATGGCCGCGAAATCCAGATGCCTGCGCCACACGAAGGGGCGCAGCGTATCCAGAAACCGCCGCCCTGCGGCCAGATCCCCCGCACAGGGCCGCGCCTTGATATAGGCCGCGCGTTCCCATGTCCGCCCAACGCTTTCGTAATAGCGCTCGGCCGCATCCATCGACAGGCATACAGGCGTCACCGACGGGTCGGGGCGCAGGCGCAGATCGGTGCGGAACACATACCCTTCGGCGGTGTAGTCGGACAGTAACCCGCACAGTTTGCGCGTCACACGAATGAAACTGGCGCGCGCATCCAGATAGTCATCGGCGCTGAAACGGGTTTCATCAAACAGGCAGATCAGATCAATGTCGGACGAATAGTTCAACTCTCTCGCGCCCATCTTGCCCATGGCCAGCACCACCATACCCGCGCCAGTCGCTGCATCCTCGGGCACTGCGCCGGGCAGCTTCTTGCGCCGGATTTCATCAGCAACAAGGGCTGTCAGGGCGACATGGGTGGCGCGGTCGGCCAGATCGCTAAGGGCGCCGGTGACCTGATCCAGCGACCAGACCCCGCCCAGATCGGCCAGCGCCGCCAGCAGGGCAGTGCGGCGTTTGGCCTGCCGCAGCCGCGCGGACATGTCCGGCAGCGCAACACCGTCCAGTGCATCCAGTTCCGTTTGCAGATAGTCCCAGGGGTCGGTGACAAACGCGCCCTCTATCCAGTCGCGTTCACGCGTCATCAGCGTTTTCAGATAGGGGCTGCACCCGGCCGCGCCGTCAATCAGGTCTGCCTGCTGCGGGGTCGGGGCGGGGAAAAGTGCGCGCGCCTCCGTGCCTGCGGCGCGGTCATAGGGAATCGGGGAGCGGGTGATTGGCCAGAAATTCATGCAGCAACAGTGCCTTTCGTTGCGCGCAAGGTCAATTCGGCCAAGGGCGAAACAGACGCTATTTCATGACGCATCATATAAATTACCCCCGTTTGCGGACGGGTTCGGCATGAAGCCAAAAACAGGCGCCTTTGCGCGCCACTTGCGGCGCTTGTCTTTGCCGCACAAAGGTTGTCTGAATGCGCCCATGACCCTGCTTGATCCGCTGCTTTACAGTTTTGTCTTTCTTGGCCTGTTTTCACCCGGCCCGAATGTCGTGATGTTGACGGCATCGGGGGCGCGTTTCGGGTTCAGGCAGACCATGCCGCACCTTTTGGGCGTCGTCATTGGCGTGGGCATCACCGCGGGTGTTACCGGCCTTGGGGTGGGCGCGTTGATTCTGGCCAATCCCGCGCTTGGGTTGGTGCTGCGCGTGCTGGCCGCAAGCTGGATTTTGTATATGGCATGGTCCTATTTCAACGCGACCCGCCGTCCGGCATCGGACACGCAGGACACCGGCCAGCCCATGACACTGCTGCAAGCGGCCCTGTTTCAGTGGATCAACCCGAAAGTGTGGGCAATAGCGTTCGCGGCATCGGCGGGCTATGGCGCAGGAATGACGCCCGCGCTGGAAGGGCTGCGCCTTGGTGTGGCGTTCAGTTCTGTCAATCTGGGGGTCTGTCTGTTCTGGACCAGTGCGGGCGCGCTGCTGACAACGCTTTTGCGCAACCCGCGCCACTGGCGTGTTTTCATGCGCGTCATGGCGGGCTTGCTTGCGCTGTCGGCATTGATGGTGTTCATCTGATCCCTTGTCTGACGCTTCGTAATGGCCCCCTTGTCATGGCGCGCAAATCTGGTAGCGTCTTTTGATCAAATCCACGGGAGTAACAGCAATGGCCCTTGACCGCCCCACACCCAATGATCTGCGTGCCTTCTGGATGCCGTTCACAGCCAACCGCCAGTTCAAGCAGGCCCCGCGCATGCTGGTGGCAGCTGATGGCATGTTCTACACCACATCGGACGGGCGGCAGGTGCTGGACGGCACGGCAGGGCTTTGGTGTTGCAACGCAGGCCACAAGCGCCCGAAAATTACCGAAGCCATCCAGAAACAGGTCGAAGAACTGGACTATGCGCCTGCATTCCAGATGGGCCACCCCAAAGCGTTTGAATTGGCAAACCGTCTGGTGGACATGGCGCCCGAAGGCATTGACCATGCGTTTTTCACCAATTCGGGGTCCGAAAGCGTGGAAACCGCGCTGAAAATCGCGCTGGCCTATCACCGTGCCAAGGGCGACGCCAGCCGCACCCGCCTGATCGGGCGCGAGCGGGGCTATCACGGCGTGAATTTCGGCGGCATTTCGGTCGGCGGGATTGTGAATAACCGCCGCCATTTCGGCGCGATGCTGGTGGGCGTGGACCATATGCCCCACACCCATATCCCGCAAAACCAGTGGTCAAAGGGCCAGCCGGAACATGGCGCAAATATTGCGGACGAGTTGGAACGCATCGTGGCCCTGCACGGCGCGGATACGATTGCCGCCGTCATTGTTGAACCGGTGGCAGGGTCCACGGGCGTTCTGATCCCGCCCAAGGGCTATTTGCAGCGCCTGCGCGAGATCACACGCAAACATGGCATTCTGCTGATTTTTGACGAAGTGATCACCGGCTTTGGCCGCCTTGGCAGCCCCTTTGCAGCCCAGCATTTCGATGTGATGCCCGACATGATCACCTGCGCCAAAGGGCTGACCAATGGTGTGATTCCCATGGGGGCGGTGCTGACGACGGCTGAAATCCATGATGCGTTCATGACCGGCCCCGAAAACCTGATCGAGTTGTTCCACGGCTACACCTATTCCGGCAGCCCGATTGCATCGGCAGCAGGGCTTGCCACGCTGGAGACGTACCGCGAAGAAGCGCTGTTTGAACGCACGGCGGAAATGGCCCCCTATTGGGAAGACGCAGTGCATTCGCTGAAGGGCCGCCGCCATGTCATCGACATTCGCAATATGGGCCTTATCGGCGCGGTGGAGTTGGAACCGATCGCAGGCGCGCCCACGCAACGCGCCTTTAACGCCTTCCTGAAAGCTTATGAAAAGGGCGTGCTGATTCGCACAACCGGCGATATCATTGCCATGTCGCCCCCGCTGATAATTGAAAAAGCGCATATCGACCAGTTGATCGGCACCCTTGCGGACGTTCTG
This sequence comes from Paracoccaceae bacterium, assembly GCA_020832445.1. GTDB lineage: Bacteria > Pseudomonadota > Alphaproteobacteria > Rhodobacterales > Rhodobacteraceae > Roseinatronobacter. The sequence goes on along the minus strand of JAFIEO010000074.1, from coordinate 29,932 downwards.
GACAATCTGGACTAAGATTTATGAGCAAATCGCTGAAACGTGTGGCCCGCGCCCTGTCGGATGCGGGCCTGCCTGACACAATCATCGAGGCAGGTGAAACCCGCACCGCCGAACAGGCCGCAGCCGCATGCGGCTGCGAGATTGACCAGATTGTAAAATCAATCATCTTTTGCGGGATCTCATCGGGGGCGGTGCGGCTTTTCCTGACGGCAGGCGGCAACCGCGTCTGTGCGCAAAAAGCGTCCCGCCTGACGGGCGAGGAGTTGGGGCGCGCGGATGTGGGCCTTGTGCGTGCAACCACCGGTTTTGCCATTGGCGGTGTCGCCCCGATAGGCCATCTGACGGCGCAACCCACATGGGTTGATCCCCGCCTGCTTGAATTCGCAACTGTGTGGGCCGCGGCAGGAACACCACGCCATGTCTTTTCAATTGCCCCCCGCGTGCTTATGTCATTGTCGAATGCAACACTTGCGGATTTTGTCGAATGACCCTGCCCGACCCGGAGATGCAGCCTGAATTTTACGCCGATGTGCCGTTGAAGCGCGTCGGTGCCTGGGCGATTGATCTGGTGGTGACGCTGCTGCTTACGCTGATCGGGGTGGTCCTGACCCTGTTTGTCAGCGTGTTTTTCCTGCCGGCCCTGTTTGCCGTTGTCGCAATCGGGTATCGCACCGTGATGCTGGCACGTTACGGCGCGACGTTGGGCATGATGGCAACGGCCCTGAAATGGCGCGGAATTGACGGGCGCACACCTGACGCGATAACCGCATTCTGGTACAGCGCCATGTATGTGGGCATGTGGATGGTATTCCCGCTTCAGGCGGCCTCCATGGTCATGATCCTGCTGACGCCCTATCGGCAGGGCTTGCACGATTTTGTCCTGAATACCACAATGCTACACCGTATCGCCCCACAATAACGCATGGGGCCAATGATGGCTTGGCGTGCGTGCAAAGCCTTGCTAATGTGCCACCCATCCCATTGCCAACAAGTTTACACTCATGCGCCATAGTCTACCAACAATTCCGCAATTTTATGTGACGGCCCCGCAACCATGCCCCTACCTAAAGGGACGCATGGAACGGAAGCTGTTTACGGCATTGCAAGGTGATCAGGCAGAGGCGATGAATGACACCCTGTCCAAGCAGGGGTTCCGGCGGTCCCAGAATGTGCTGTATCGTCCGTCCTGTTCGGATTGCCGCGCCTGTTTGTCCGCGCGTATTCGAGTGGCTGATTTCACACCATCACGCAGCCAGCGGCGCACGCGGAAACGCAATAACGCGCTGATGCGCGAAGTGAACAGCGCATGGGCAACAGAAGAACAATATGACCTGTTCCGCAGCTATCTGGACACGCGCCATGCAGATGGCGGCATGGCCGATATGGATGTATTCGAATTTGCTGCCATGGTCGAGGAAACGCCGGTGCGCACGCGCGTGATCGAATACCGCAGCCCGTCAGAGGACGATACAAGGGAATTATCCGCTGTCTGCCTGACCGATGTGCTGGATGACGGGCTGAGTCTGGTTTATTCCTTCTTCGATCCGGCGATGGATAAACACTCGCTTGGGCAATATATCATTCTGGACCATATCGAACTTGCGCGCGCCGCAGGACTGCCTTTTGTGTATCTGGGCTATTGGGTGCCCGGCAGCCCGAAAATGAACTACAAGGCGGGCTTCAACGCATTGGAAGTGTATCACGAAGGGCAGTGGCGCGATCTGGGCGACCCGTCAGATTACACAAGTGCAACACACCCGCTGTCAGTGCCACCAATCGCCGAACAGGTGACCCAACTCGTCATGCCCCGCGAAATGTCCGCCCCCGTGGGCCTGTCGCAACGCATACCGCTACGGGACTAACCGCCCTGCCCCTGCCGCACCCTGCGCATGCGGTCATTGCGGGCGAAACAGTTTCCACGCAAGCAAAATGCGCGAAACAGCGGTCACAAGGCACAACACCCCGAACCCGAATGCCAGCGGCACAAACCAGTTTGGCAGCAGGCATAAGGCAATAAAGAACAGTATCGTTTCCGTGCCTTCCAGCAACCCGCCAGTGAAATACAGCGATTTCACACCATGCGTGTCACTGTTCATCTTGCGCCGTTCTGCCAGCACCGAAAAGCCCAGAAACGACCCAGCGTTGACATAAAAGCTTAGCAACAAAAACGCCCCTGCCACACCATGCGCGGCAGGGTCCACAATGACAAAGGCCAGCGGTATGGCCGCATAAAAAACATAGTCACAGGTGATGTCCAGATACCCGCCAAAATCACTGACCCCATGGGCGCGCGCCACGGCCCCGTCCAGCCCGTCGGCCAGACGTGACGCCAAAATCAGCAACACTGCCAGAATATAAGCCTGCGCCACAATCGCACCTGCTGCCGCAATTCCAAACGCAAGCCCGACAAGGGTGACCGTGTTCGCACTGAACCCCAATCTTGCGATCTGCCCGCCGATCCTGTTCAGTGGCGGGTCGATCAGCGGGCGGATATGACGATCAAGCATGTCTGCGGCCTTTCGCCATCTGGGTCTTGCAGGACTTGCCCCTGCCACAGGCAGTTTTGCATATTCGCGATGGCGTGTGTGGTTCAATCACAATGAAAGTCATCCGGCGCCCGTCCCTTATCTAGCTATTGATACGCGCAGCCGAAACGGAATGTTTCAAAAAAATTCATCCAAATCCCGCATCACAGTCTTTTTGCGTGAAACAGTTTGCGTTGGCGCGCGTATATGCACAAAAGAACCGGACAAAAAGGACATGATATGAAAACCTTGATACTGGGAACGGTGCTGGGCCTTGGCGGTTTGCTGCACGCCCCTGCACTGGCACAGGCACAGGCACAGGATGTTGACCCGAAAAACTGGGACATGGTGCTGGAACAGGCGCGCGGGCAGACAGTCTATTGGCACGCATGGGGCGGGGATGCGCGGATCAATGCGTTCATTTCCTCGGTCGGGGATGATTTGCAGGCCCGGCACGGTGTCACGCTGGAACATGTGCGGCTGGCGGACACGGCGGATGCTGTCACCCGCGTCCTTTCCGAACGCAGTGCCGGACGCGATGAAGGCGGCGCAGTCGATGCGATCTGGATAAACGGGGCCAATTTCGCGTCGATGAAGGAACAGGGCCTGCTGTTTGGCCCCTTTGCCACGGATCTGCCAAACTGGGCGCTGGTGGATACAGATGCAAACCCCAGTATTGAAGTAGATTTCACCCTGCCGGTCGAAGGGTTTGGCAGCCCATGGGCCATGTTCCAGATGGTGTTTGAATATGACAGCGCCACCCTGCGGGAGCCACCGCGCAATCTGGACGCTTTGCGCGCATGGATTGCGGAAAATCCGGGGCGGTTCACCTATCCGCAACCGCCCGATTTTCTGGGCACCAGTTTTCTGAAACAGGCGCTCTATGGCGTGCTGGATGATCCCGCCATCCTGCTGTCCCCCACAGATGATGTGGATTACGACGCAGTGACAGCCCCCCTATGGGCCTTTCTGGATGACATCACGCCCAATCTGTGGCGTCAGGGGCGCGCCTATCCTGCCAATGAACCCGCACTTGGGCAGTTGCTGGCCGATGGGGAAACCGACATCGCGTTTGCCTTCAATCCGGGGCGGGCATCGGCGGCCATAGCAGATGGCGAATTGCAAGACAGCGTGCGCACCTATGTGTTTGACGAAGGGACACTTGCGAATTCGTCCTATCTGTCCATTCCCTATAATGCCGCCAACAAGGCAGGCGCGCTGGTGCTGGCAAACATGATCCTTGACCCCGAAATTCAGGCCCGCGCGCAAGACCCTGATGTGCTGGGCTTTCAGACGGTTCTGGGGTTGCACTTGCTGGACCCACAGGATCGCGCGCGGTTCGATGCGCTGGAACTGGGCATTGCCACCCTTGCCCCCGACCAGATGGGCGCGGGCCTGCTGGAGCCGCACCCAACATGGATGACCCGCATTGCCGAGGATTGGGCGGCACGCTTCGGAACAGGGCAGTAATATGCGCGCACCGCGCGGCTGGTCGCTGGTGCCATGGGTCAGCATTGCGGTGCTGGCCCTGCCGGTGCTGGCGGGCCTCGCGGGCGTTATAGCCCCCGCCTTTGGCTACATGCCAGCCTTGGGGGGACATACTGTCACGCTTGATGCGTGGCGCGCGACCCTTGGCTGGCCGGGCCTGCCCGCCGCGATGCGCCTGTCGGTTGTCACGGGTGTAACTGCCACCGCGCTGTCGCTGGCCCTGACCATTCTTATTGTGGCGGCATGGCAAGGCACGCGCAGTTTCACTTGGATGACACGCGCGCTTGCGCCGTTGCTGGCGCTGCCGCATGCAGCGGCGGCGTTCGGGCTGGCCTTTCTGATTGCGCCTTCGGGCTGGATGGCACGGGCGGTATCGCCCGCCCTGACAGGCTGGGACCGCCCGCCCGACCTGCTGATCGTCAATGACCCGTGGGGGCTGGCACTGGTCGCGGGGCTGGTGCTTAAAGAAGTGCCGTTCTTGCTGTTGATGACGCTGGCGGCGCTGGGGCAGTCCGACAGCCTGCGCAGCCAGCTTGTCGCGCGGTCTTTGGGGTATGGGCGCATCACGGGCTGGCTGAAAACCGTGCTGCCGCGCATCTATCCGCAAATCCGCATGCCGGTTTATGCGGTGCTGGCCTATTCCATGTCGGTGGTGGATGTCGCGCTGATCCTTGGGCCAACGCGCCCGCCGACACTGGCGGTGCAGATCCTTGACTGGATGACACGCCCCGACCTGTCCATGCGCTTTCAGGCGGCGGCGGGCGCAGTGGTGCAGCTGGCGCTGGTGCTGGGGGTGCTAGGCCTGTGGCGGTTGGGCGAACATGGGGTGGCGCGCTGGGGGCGTGTCTGGGTGGCAAATGGCGGGCGCGGGGTGCTGGCCGACCACAGCTTGCGGCCACTTGCGGCCATGGGGGCGCTGCTGATCGGGGCGGCCGTGGCGCTGGGGCTGGCGGGGCTGGTGGTGTGGTCCTTCACCACGATGTGGCGCTTTCCGGACCTGCTGCCGCAAGCCTTCGGCTTGCGCAACTGGACAAGCCAGATGGGCAGTCTTGGTCCCATCACACGCGACACGGGCCTGATTGCGCTGGGGGCCACGGCCATCGCCATGGCGCTAAGCGTGTCGGTGCTGGAAGCGGAAGCGCGCGGACACAAAACCCATGCCATCGCACTGATTTACCTGCCGCTGATCGCACCGCAAATCGCGTTTTTGCCGGGGCTTGCCAGTTTTGCGCTGACTCTCGGGCTGGACGGGTCGCGGGGGGCGGTCATAGCACTGCATCTGGTGTTCGTGCTGCCCTATGTCTATCTGTCGCTGGCTGATCCATGGCGCGCATGGGATGCGCGCGCGGGCCTGTCGGCACAAGCGCTTGGGGCTGGTCCGTGGCGTGTGCTTTGGGCCGTGCGCCTGCCCATGCTGGCGCGCCCCTTGCTGATTGCCTTTGCCGTGGGGTTTGCCACATCGGTGGCGCAATACCTGCCCACACTGCTGATCGGCGCGGGGCGCGTGACGACCGTGACCACCGAAGCCGTGGCCCTTGCCAGTTCGGGCAACCGCCGTCTGATCGGGGTGTGGGCGGTGGTCCAGATGGCGCTGCCGATGGTTGTTTTCGCGCTGGCACTTGTGCTGCCCGCCTTGCTTTTCCGCCGCCGCCAAGGCATGCGCATATCATGACCCTGCGCCTTGAAAGCCTGAGCATCACGCTGGCCGGTCGTGTGCTGGCGAAGCTGGACCTAAGCGTGGCCGGCGGCGAGGTTCTGACCATTATGGGGCCGTCGGGTTGCGGCAAATCGACTGTCCTTGCAGCCCTGATCGGGGCCTTGCCGCGCGCCTTCCGCATGCGCGGGCAAATCTGGCTGGATGGCGTGAATGTAACGCAGACACCCACCCATGCGCGGCGCATGGGCATTCTGTTTCAAAATGACATCCTGTTCCCGCATATGTCGGTTGCGGGCAATCTGGGATTCGGGTTGCCCAAACACCTGCCCGACCGCGCGGGCCTGATCGACACCGCGTTGGTTGAGGCGGGTTTGCCCGGCATGGGCGCGCGCGATCCCGCTACATTGTCAGGCGGGCAGCGCGCGCGCGTGGCGTTGATGCGCAGCCTGCTGTCGGCCCCCCGCGCGCTTTTGCTGGACGAGCCGTTTTCAAGTCTGGATAGTGACATGCGCGCCAGTATGCGCCGGTTCGTGTTTGACCGCGCCCGCGCGCGGGGCCTGCCGGTGATCCTTGTGACCCATGATCATGACGATGCCCGTGCCGCCGCAGGTCCGGTTGTCACGGTGATGGGACAGCCGGTCAAAGACGAACGCCCGCGCTTATAGAAGCAAGCTGCAAGCGATGGCGGATTTGGCCTTTTGCTGCCCTTCACACTTGGACAAAGCCCGCGCCAGCGGTGGGCCGGGGCCTGCCGGTCCGACGCCAGTGAAGTTCACTTTATGCAGGCGGCATACTCCTGACTTCAAAGGATTGAATCACCATCAGCGAAATCGGCAGGATGCGGGACGGCCCACCGATGGCGCGGCGGCCTGCGGCCTTGATTCCGCGCCTTGGGAAAGTCCAACGGCAGCAAAAGGCCTAGGCTGTGTGGAAACTATCGCGCCACCAACAGCTTGCAACGTGATTGGTTCACAGCAGGGCTTTTGACTTGCTTGCGTTCATGCAACCCACCAGTTGCGCCGATTAGCGCAGTTTGAGCGGGTTTGGGGAGTGATTTCCTCTCTTTCAGGCGGGCATCGCCGCCATTAGCCCCTTGATCCCGACCAAAGCAATCATGCGCTTGATATTGTAGGCCAGCACGTTCAGCGCCATTTCGGTGCGGACATTCTTCAGGTGGCGCATCAGGAAATGGGTGGTCCCCATCCAGGCTTTGATCGTCCCGAAAGGATGCTCGACCGTGCAGCGGCGCAGGGTCATCGGATCATCGGCGCTGCGCAGGCGGTCGCGCATCTCGTCCACCAGATGCTCGTATTCCCACCGGGTGACCCGGCGTTCATTGCCCGTGGTGCAGCGTGATTTGACAGGGCAGCTCCCGCATTTACTGGTCCAGTAGCGCTTGACCAGAAGCCCGTCTTCCTCGCGCGTGTAGCGGTAGGTTAGCGCGTCGCCGGTCGGGCAGATATAGACGTCGCGGTCGGGGTCATATTTGAAGTCAGCCTTCACATACATGCCCTTCTTGCGATTGCCCGAGGTCTCGGGGCGCGGCATGGTCACAGTGATGCCGGCCTTGTCGCAGGCCGCAATCTCGACACCGCTGAAATAGCCCTTGTCGGCCAGCGCATGCAGCGTGTCGCGCCCGAGTGCATCCTTGGCCGCCATTGCCATCGGGCTGAGTTGGTCACGGTCGAAGCCCTTGTTGGTGACGTCATGCGTGACGATGATATGGGTCTCGGTGTCCACGGCGCATTGCGCATTGTAGCCCACCAACCCGCTGTTGCGCGCGCTCGTGGCCATGGCGCGGGCATCGGGATCAGTCAGGGAAATCTGGCCGTCCGGCGCATCGGCTAGGGCCTTGTCCATCGCCTTGAGCTTCTCGATTTCCTGCTTGAGCCGCCCGTATCGATGCGCCAGATGGGCGACCTTCTCGGCCCGCGCCTCGCCTGTTTCTTGCCGGTCTATGCGCACCATCTCGGTGATGTAGCGTTCGACATCGGCCTCCAGATGCGCGAGGCGGCGGGCGATCTTGCCCTTGGTGAAATTCTTGTCGCGGTTATTGACCGCCTTGAATTTGCTCCCGTCGATGGCCACGCAGTCGCCCTTCAAGGCGCCGATCCGGCGGCACAGCTCCACGAATTGCGCGCAAGTCTTGCGAATGGCCCCACCGTTGTCACGCCTGAAATCGGCAATCGTCTTGTGATCCGGCACCAGCCGCCCGAGCAGCCACATCACCTCGACATTGCGCCCGGCTTCACGTTCCAGCCTGCGGCTGGACGGGATCCGGTTGAGGTAGCCATAGATGAACAGCTTCAGCAGAATGGCGGGATGGTATCCGGGGCGTCCGGTCCGCGCATGCGCCGCGCGCGTGAACCCAAGGCCAGCCAGATCAAGCTGATCAACAAACAGATCCACCACACGAACCAGATGCTTCTCATCGATCCAGTCCTCAAGCCGATCCGGAAACAGGGTCACTTGATCCCGGTCTACCCCTTCAATGAAACCCGACATGAATGCACTCCTGTATCGCAGGAAGCATACCACATCTTGGAGTTTTCACACAGCCTCGGCCACTTGTGTCATGAACAGCATTTCTGACGCCAGTTAATTTCCACCTTAATTCGCCTTGCGTGTGGGCATGAAGGGCAGCGGCACAACAGGAACACCATCATCCAGCAGGGCTTTGGCGTCCTCGGGGCGGGCCTCGCCATAGATGGGGCGGTCGGGTATGTCGCCCAGATACATCGCGCGCGCCTGAGAGGCGAAATTATCCCCGACATATTCGGAATGCGCCTCGATATGGGCGCGCAATTCCCGAAGTTTTGCGGCCAGTTCGGGGCTGTGTTGCGGGGCAGGCGGAGTGTCGGGTGGTGCGGCCTTGTCGGGGGACTGTGCTTGCGCCACAGCGGGCGCCATCAACGCCTTCTGGACCTGTGTGTCGCCACAGGACGGACAGGCCACAAGTTTGCGGGTTTGCAGAGTGTCAAATGCTGCGCCGGACTGAAACCAGCTTTCAAACCCGTGCCCTTGTGAACATCTGAGAGAGAATTTGATCATGATCCAGGCCCCTTGCACCCTTGGCTGCGTAGTTAAACGCTGATGCGATGAATTCAAGCTGAAACCTTTGCCATGGCAAAGACCGGCACTAGATTTAAGCACCTACAGGAGGGGCTGATGCGCGCTATCTTCGCCATGATCATTGCGATATTCGTAAGCTTTCCGGTCTATGCATTTCAGTTCAAGGGCTTGGACGGGCAAGTTCTGGATTTGGGCGACTGGCGCGGGCACCCTGTGCTGGTGGTCAATACTGCATCGCTGTGCGGGTTCACACGCCAATACGGGGACATGCAGCAGATATATGACGAGTATGGACCGCGCGGTCTGGTGGTGCTGGCGGTCCCCTCCGATGATTTCCGACAGGAGTTGTCCAGCAATGAAGAGGTCGAGGATTTCTGCCGCGTCCAGACCGGCCTGACATTCCCCATCACCGAAATCACCAATGTGCGCGGTCCGGATGCGCACCCGTTCTATCGCTGGCTGAAGGATACGCATGGCGCGGTGCCGACATGGAATTTCAACAAGGCCCTGATTGGCCCGGACGGTGAATTCATGGGGTTCTGGGGGTCAGGCACGCGTCCCAATGCGCGCGCAATCACACGGCAAATTCGCGCAGCGCTTCCGTGACGCCGGTTTTCATAGGGTCGGGCATTTATCGCGGGTCCAGCTATGGCGCATGGCACCCGCTGCATATTCCGCGCGTGTCCACAGTGATGGACCTTGCGCGTGCATTGGGCTGGCTGCCGCTGTCGCAATACCACACCAGCCCGCGCGCCAAGCCCAAGATGCTGACAGCATTTCACACCCCAGACTATATCACCGCCCTGATGCGGGCCGAAGCGCTGCAAACGGTGACAGACGCAACACGCGCGCGCCACGGGCTGGGCACAACGGCCAATCCGGTATTTGCTGAAATGTTCCGCCGACCCGCCACAGGCGCAGGCGGGGTGATGCTGGCAGCCGAATTGCTGCGCGATGGCGGTGTGGCGCATGTGCCCGGTGGCGGCACACATCATGCCATGGCCGACCGCGCGAACGGGTTTTGTTATCTGAATGATCCTGTGCTGTGCCTGCTGGCACTGCGGCATATGGGACTTACGCGCATTGCCTATGTCGATATTGACGCGCATCATTGCGACGGGGTGGACGCAGCACTTGCCGGTGCGCCAGATATGCTGATGATATCGGTCCATGAAGACCGCCGCTGGCCCTTCACCGGCGCGCTGGGCGATGACGCAGGCGGGCGGGCGCTGAACCTGCCGGTGCCGCGCGGCTTCAATGACACCGAGATGCGCCACATCCTGCACCAGCTTGTTATGCCCGTGCTGGAACGGTTCGACCCGCAGGCGGTGGTGTTGCAATGCGGGTCGGATGCCATTGAAGAAGACCCGCTGTCGCGGCTGGCGCTGTCCAATAACGCCCATGTGGAAACCGCGCTGGCGCTGCGCGATCTGTCGCCGCGCCTGATCGTGCTGGGGGGCGGGGGCTATAACCCGTGGTCGGTCGCGCGCTGCTGGACGCGGGTGTGGGGCGCGCTGAACGGCCACAGCGCGGATGGCCCCCTGCCCGATGCCGCGCAAGATGTTTTGCGCGCGCTGGCCTGGAACCGGCGGGGCGCGGGGCGCACGCCCCTTGATCACTGGAAAACCACGCTGAACGACCCTGCGCGCGAAGGACCGGTGCGGCCTGAAATCATAGACGGCGTGGCCAGCCTGCGTGCGCGGTTTGACGCCACGTCACCACATTCGCGGTACAATGGGCCACAGGGTTGGAAAAAAACCGCCCAAAGCCCTGCCCCAAGTCCATAGGCCACCTTGCGCCGCCCCCTGCACACGCCTATGAAGTGGCGCGAAAACCGTGTGGAGGGGTCGGCCAATGCCGCTTCTGGTAATGAAATTCGGCGGCACCTCGGTTGCGGATCTGGAACGGATTCGCAACGCGGCGCAAAAGGTCAAGGCAGAGGTTGCGCGCGGCTATGACGTGATCGTCATCGTCTCGGCGATGTCGGGCAAGACCAATGAACTGGTGGGCTGGGTCAATGAAACCTCGCCCCTGTATGACGCGCGTGAATATGACGCCGTTGTCAGTTCGGGCGAGAATGTGACCGCGGGCCTGATGGCGCTGACGTTGCAGGAAATGGATGTGCCCGCGCGCAGCTGGCAAGGCTGGCAAGTGCCCATTCAGACCACCAGCGCCCATGGCGCGGCCCGGTTTGTCGATATTCCGCGCGCCAATCTGGACGCCAAATTCTCCGAAGGGTTCAAGGTTGCCGTAATCGCGGGTTTCCAAGGTGTCAGCCCTGAAGGGCGCATTACCACATTGGGGCGCGGCGGGTCCGATACCACGGCGGTGGCCTTTGCTGCCGCGTTTGATGCGGAACGCTGCGATATCTACACAGATGTGGACGGCATCTATACAACAGACCCGCGCATAACGTCCAAGGCGCGCAAGCTGGACAAAATCAGTTTTGAAGAGATGCTTGAACTGGCCAGCCTTGGCGCGAAAGTGCTGCAAACGCGGTCAGTCGAGTTGGCGATGCGCTACAAGGTGCGGCTGCGCGTACTGTCATCTTTCGATGATACGGATGAAACATCAGGAACCCTGGTCTGTGATGAGGATGAAATCATGGAATCGAAAGTCGTGTCTGGCGTGGCCTATAGCCGCGAAGAAGCCAAGCTGACCCTTGTCACTGTCGAAGACCGCCCCGGCATTGCCGCCGCCATTTTCGGGCCATTGTCCGAAGCAGGCGTCAATGTGGACATGATCGTCCAGAATATTTCCGAACAAAACTACAAGGGCCGCGAAAAGCCTGTCACTGACATGACATTTTCCTGCCCTGTCGATCAGGTGACGCGCGCGCGCAAGGCGCTGGAAGCGGCGCGCGATGCCGGGTCCATCAGCTATGATGCGCTGGAAATAGATGAAGATGCAGCCAAGGTTTCGGTTGTGGGCATCGGCATGCGCAGCCATGCAGGCGTTGCCGCGCGTATGTTCCGCGCATTGGCGGATGAAGGTGTCAACATCAAGGTTATTGCGACATCAGAAATCAAGATTTCAGTCCTGATTGACAGGAAATATATGGAACTGGCTGTTCAGGCGCTTCATGATGCGTTTGAACTGGACAAGGCGGGCTGACCCACCAGCCTGCAGAAATTTGGAGGGGCCATGCCCCACAGAACACAAACTGACAGCCGCATTCTATTGCGCCGGTTGCGCGACACGCTTGCACAAGGCAGCCCCGGACAGGAGCGGCTGGACAGGATCACGACAATCATCGCCGAATCCATGCATACGGATGTCTGTTCGGTGTATCTGTTCCGCGACCCAGACACGCTGGAACTGTGCGCGACCGAAGGGTTGAAGCCGGAATCAGTGCATCACACCCGTTTGCGGCTGGGCGAAGGGCTGGTGGGCAAATCAGCGCGACTGGCACGACCCATCAATACCGCCAACGCCCCCGCAGAGCCGGGCTTTCGCTACATGCCCGAAACCGGCGAGGATGTTTTCACATCATTTCTGGGGGTGCCAATCCAGCGTTTGGGCGAACGCCTTGGCGTTCTTGTTGTCCAGTCACGCGAATCGCGCCTGTATTCCGAGGACGAGATTTACGGCCTTGAAGTGGTCGCGATGGTGCTTGCGGAAATGACCGAACTGGGCGCGTTTGTGGGGATGTCGGCCGACATGCCGTCCCCACATATGAGTCAGGCTGTTTTGCACGGGATCACCGCCCAGGAGGGCGAGGCCGAGGGCAATGTCTGGCTGCATCAGCCGCGTGTGGTCATCACCAATCTGGTCAATGATGATTCCGAGGCCGAACTGGAGCGCCTGCAACACGCGGTCAACGCGCTGCGCGTGTCCGTAGATGACATGCTGGCCGCGACACGTTCACGCGACAAGGAACATATGGAAGTGTTGCAAACATACCGGATGTTTGCCCATTCCCGCGGCTGGCTGAAGCGGATGGAAGAAGATATCCGCCTTGGCCTGTCGGCAGAAGCCGCCGTGGAAAAGGAACAATCCGAAGCGCGCGCGCGGCTGGAAACAGTGCCCGACGCCTATCTGCGCGACCGGTTGCATGATCTGGATGACCTGTCGAACCGGCTTCTGCGCATTCTGACAGGTCAGGGCAATGAAACCGGCGCGGAAATGCCCGAACGCCCTATTCTGGTGGCGCGCAATATCGGGCCGGGTGAATTGCTGGAATATGGCCGCAAACTGCGCGGTGTGGTACTGGAAGAAGGATCTGTCGGCAGCCACGCTGCGATTGTGGCGCGCGCGCTGGCCATTCCATTGGTCATCAATGTGCAGCGCATCACCACCGATGCACTGAATGGCGATCATATTCTGGTCGATGGCACCGAAGGCGTGGTGCATCTGCGCCCCGATGACACCATAAGTTCCGCGTTTCGTGACAAGATGGCGATGCAGGCCAAGGCACAGGAACGCTATGCCAGCCTGCGCGACAAACCGGCAACAGCCCTGTGCGGAACGCGTATCAGGTTGAAAATGAATGCGGGCCTGATGGCGGATTTGCCATCCCTGCCCAGTTCCGGCGCAGAAGCCGTCGGCCTGTTTCGCACCGAATTGCAGTTCTTGATCCGTGACAAAATGCCCAAACGGTCCGAACTGGTTGCGAATTACACCCGCGTTCTAGACGCGGCCAAGGACAAGAAGGTGTATTTCCGCACCCTCGATATAGGGTCTGACAAGGTCATGCCCTATATGAAACGCCCGGATGAACCGAACCCCGCAATGGGCTGGCGGGCGCTGCGTGTGGGCCTGGACAAGCCCGGTGTGCTGCGCATGCAGCTACAGGCCCTGATCCGCGCCGCCGCCGGACGCCCGCTAAGTATCATGTTCCCGCTGGTGGCACAGGCCAGCGAATTCGACCGTGCCCGCGATGTGCTTATGCGCGAGTTGGACCGCGAACGCCGGCTTGGCCATATCCTGCCCGCCAAGGTCGAAGTGGGCACCATGCTGGAAACCCCGTCACTGGCTTATGCGCCTGACAGTTTCTTCCAAAGCGTGGATTTCATCTCGATCGGCGGGAATGACCTGAAACAGTTCTTTTTTGCCGCTGACCGTGAAAATGAACTGGTGCGGCGCCGGTATGACACACTGAACCTTAGCTTTCTGGCCTTCCTTCAGCATATTGTGGACCGGTGCCATGTTGCGGGAACCGACCTGTCCTTTTGTGGCGAGGATGCGGGGCGTCCGCTTGATGCGCTGGCCTTCGCGGGAATCGGCATTCAGGCACTGTCTATGCGCCCTGCATCCATAGGGCCGGTCAAGTCGCTGATCCGGCGTGCCAATCTGAATGAAGTTTCTGAAATCATTGCGCGTAGTCGCGTAAAGGGCGCGGAAAGTGCGCGCCCTGCCTTGCTGGATTATGTGGCCGCACTGCCCTGATCGATACTGTCTTGCGCAGTCCTTGCGTCTTGGGCGGGGTCATACTGCACGACAGTGCCACGCACACCGCCCCACGCCCCCTGCACCAGTTCCAGCCCCAGAATGCGCGCGGGGTTTGTGGGGGGCGGCATATGGACCCCGTCCAGACGGTGAAAGCCGAAGCGCTGGTAATAGGGTTCATCGCCCACCAGAAGCACCCGCGCCCAGCCCAGATGTGCGGCGCGCGTCAGGCTTTCGCGCATCAGCCAGCCGCCAAGCCCTTCACCCTGATGGGTCGGGTGAACCGCGATTGGTCCCAGCAGCAAAACATCATGGCCTGCGACACATACAGGCCAGAACCGGATCGCCGCCGCAACGCCACTGTCATCGCGCAGCAACAGGCACAGGCCAGCCACAGGCGCCACACCTTCGCGCAAACGGTAGGATGACAGCGCTTCACGCCCCGGTGCGAAGCACAGGTCATAAAGGGCCTCGACCTCCCACCAGTCCGAATTAGTTTCCTGCAATAACCGCATGATCTGTTCCCTGCGCCATCAGCGCTGGCCGCGGCCCTAGCATGAGGCTACACTGGGCGCAAACATAGAAGAGGCACACTTTGTTTTACGAACCCCGCAACGGTCACGGGTTGCCGCATAACCCGTTCAACGCCATCGTAACCCCCCGCCCTATTGGTTGGATTTCCACGCGCGGGCGCGATGGTCATGACAATCTGGCACCGTATTCGTTTTTCAACGCTGTCGCCTATGAACCACCACAGGTGATGTTTGCGTCCACCAGCGCCAAGGCCGACCGCGACGGCACCAAAGACAGCGTGGCCAATATCCATGAAACCGGGGTATTTTGCGTCAATATCGTGGAACATGCCGCGCGTGATGTCATGAACACCACATCCGGCCCGTGGCCGCGTCAGGTCGATGAATTCCAGAAAGCAGGAATCCCGCGCGAGCCCTGCCAGATGATTGATGCCACACGCGTGGCAAATGCCCCTGCCGCACTGGAATGCCGTATGACCCAGATTATCAGACTGGCGGGAGAGGCCAATTTTCTGGTTCTGGGCGAAGTTGTCGGCGTGCATATGCGTGATGACTGCATGCGCGACGGCATGTTCGACATTACCAGCTTCAAGCCGCTGGCGCGCTGCGGCTACCGCGACTACGCCGTCGTTGAACAGGTGTTCAGTCTGAAACGCCCCGGAGAGTGATACCAAGGCGCGTGGAAATGCTAGAGCATGTTGCTCAAAAGTGGGCACCGGTTTTGAGCTTCTCGAACACGCGGAATCAATAAGTTAGAGCATATTTCGTGAATGCGAATGAACGTGATATGCTCTAGGCTGGAAGAATTCGGCCTGAAGGAGACGTTGATCCCTGGACCAAGCCCGCGCCATCGGTGGGCCGGAATTAGCCCGTCAGACATTCGTGAAGTTCACTTTACGCAGGCTGCATATTCCTGCGTTCAAAGGCTTGGCCTGCCATCAGCCAAACCGGCAGGTCGCGGGACCGCCAGACCTATGCCGTGGGCCAGCTGCGCCTTTGAATCCGCGCCTTTGGGCGTCCCCTTCAGACCAGAAACCACCCGCAAACGTGCCGTTTCAGCCCTCGACCTGATCAAGGAATTCGCAGTCAGGCGAGCCATTCGCTGAATTCATCGATAACACTGGCGTAAATGTCGCGTTTGAAGGGCACGATAGCGGCCAGCATGTCCTGCGCAGTAATCCAGCGCCATTGTGAAAATTCGGGGTGCTGCGTCTGGATGTTGATCTGGTCGTCGCGGCCGGTGAAGCGCATCAGAAACCAGCGCTGTTTCTGGCCACGATAGCGCCCTTTCCAGATGCGCGGCACAATGTCATGCGGCAAGTCATAGGCCAGCCAGTCCCGCGTTTCGGCCAGCGGCACCACCAGATCGGCGGTGACACTGATTTCTTCGTTCAATTCGCGCAACGCGGCTGTGCTTGGGGTTTCGCCTGCATCAATGCCCCCTTGCGGCATTTGCCATGCAGGGATGGTGCTATCAATGCGTTGGGCTGCAAAAATCAGCCCGTCTGCATTTATCAGCATCACCCCCACACAAGGACGATAGGGCAGTTGCGCAATCTGGTCCGGCGTCATGGCGGGTGTTTACCGCCCGTTCAGCGCAGTCAGGCCGCGCAGGATATCCAGCGCATAGGCAAGCTGGTAATCATCCTGACGCAGGCGTGCGACATCTTCGGCCTGCCTGCGTTCATCCTCCAGCTGGCGACGCTCGTCATCCGTAATATCGCTGTTGTCCAACCGACCGCGCAGGTCGTTTTCAGACCGTGTGCGTGGCGCTTCGGCCTGATCTTCCTCGATCGGTTGGCGGCGGGGTTGTTCAACAACGATGTCGGGGGACACGCCCAGCGCCTGAATGGACCGGCCCGAGGGCGTATAATAGCGCGACGTCGTCAACCGGATCGCGCCATCACCGCGCAAGGGCACCACGGTCTGAACCGACCCTTTGCCGAAACTGCGCGTGCCCACCACAATGGCGCGGCGATGGTCCTGCAACGCGCCTGCCACGATTTCGGACGCAGACGCAGACCCTGCATTGACCAGCACGACCATCGGCTTGCCTTCGATCAAATCACCCGACTGGGCATTAAAACGCTCGCCGCCGCCTTCATTGCGCCCGCGTGTCGAGACAATCTCGCCACGGTCCATAAAGGCATCAGACACGCGAATGGCCTGTGTCAGCAGACCGCCCGGATTGTTGCGCAAATCCAGCACAACCCCGCCCAGTTCGTCCAGCCCGCCCAGTTCGTCAATGGCCTCTTGCAAGCCGTCGCGCAGGTTGGGGAAAGTTTGCTCGTTAAATGTTGTCACGCGCAGAATGACGTTATTGCCTTCGGTGCGCACACGCACGGCCTGAAGGCGGATGGTGTCGCGGATGATCGACAGATCGAACGGTTCGTTGACACCTTCGCGAATGACGGTGATGATAATTTCCGACCCGACAGGGCCGCGCATCAGATCAACGGCTTGCGACAGGTTCAGGCCCATCAGCGCCTCGCCATCGACATGAGTAATCAGATCACCCGGTTCCACGCCTGCTTGGTCGGCGGGGGTGCCGTCCATGGGGGTGACGACCTTGATGAACCCGTCTTCCTGCGTCACCTCTATGCCAAGCCCGCCAAATGACCCGCGTGTCTGGGTGCGCATATCATCAAAATCATCGGGTGGCAGATAGCCTGAATGCGGGTCCAGCGATGTCAGCATGCCGTTTATCGCAGCTTCGATCAGCTTGGCAGTTTCCACATCATCCACATACTGGTTGCGGATACGTTCAAACACATCACCGAACAGGTCAAGCTGCTCATAGACCGAACTGGTCTGACCACGTTCCTGTGCCAGCAACGGGGCTGCAACCTGGGTGGCCAGCACCACACCCGCAAGCGCACCGCCAAATCCTGCCACAACGTAACGTTTCATGATTTTGATCCTATTCTGGTTCCTGACGCACAGTGAATGCGAACCATGGCTCCGGGTCAATGGGGTTAGGGCCCTGTCTTAGCTCAAAATAGAGTGTTTGATTGCGTGTTCCAGTCCCCGCCCCCGCAGAATCTGCGGCGGGCATGGTTCCAAGGGGGGCATTACGGGGTAAAATTTCGCCGGTTTCCACCATTAAACCACCCAGCCCCACAAAAACCATCAACATGTTTTCTGCCGGTTCCAGTATGACTGCATTCCCCTGACCCGCCAGCGAACCGGCATAGCGCACGGTTCCCGACCACGGCGCTGTGACCAAAGCATCCGGCGTCGTGGCCAGCACCAGACCGGCGCGCGCAATGCCCGCAGCATCTGGCTGATTGAAACGGCGCAGGATTGTGGCGCGCACCGGCAATTCCAGCGTGCCATGCGCCGCGGCAATGCCCGCCACGGGCGTCGTGCCCAGCGCGGATTCCCCCTGTGCCAGTTCGGCGGCAAATTCGTCCAGCGTCGCGGCATCCTGTGCCAGCATTTGCAGGCGTTCGGGATCATCAAACAGCCGCTTTGGCAACGGGCCGCGTTCGGAAATCGCCTGTGCAAGCGCGATACGGGCATCTTGCGCGGTGCCAAGGCCCTGCTCCAGCGCCAAAAGCCCGTATTGCCGCGCACGGCGCAGGGCGCGCAATTCCTGCAACTCGTCGCGCAATGCCGCAACTTCCGCGCCCAGACCTGGTGCCAACTCCCCCAGCAACTGGGCCGCGCGTGCCGCGTCCAGCGCACCGGACGGGTGCACAAGCGCGGCATTGGCATCAAGCCGTTCCGTCGCCATCAGCACCGCCAGCAGGCGCGACAGCTCGCTGCCCCGCGCCGAAAACACACGCGACAGCGATGTTTCGCGCAGTTGCACATCACGCAACCCTTCGCGCAGGGCGACCATGCCATCCTCATAGGCCTGAATCGTGGTGCTGAGTGCGGCAATCCTGTCGCGGCCCGAACTGGCTTGCTGAAGATCAGCGCCTGCATCTTGCAGCGTGCGCGCCGCCGCCATCGCACGATCCGCCGCATCACCCAGCGCAGGCGCAGATGCCAGCGCAAGCCCTCCCGCGATCAGGGCCGCGATCAGGGCCGCGCGGATCATTCCACCGCGATCAGGCTTTTGCCTGTCATCTCTGGCGGGGTGTCCAGCCCCATCAATTCCAGCAATGTGGGCGCAACATCGGCCAGCCGACCCGCGCGCAGGCACGCCCCCGCAGGCCCGCCAATCAGCACCACGGGAACAGGGTTCAGGGTATGCGCGGTATGTGGCCCGCCGGTTTCCGGGTCGATCATCATTTCGCAATTGCCGTGATCTGCGGTCAGCACCATGGCCCCGCCTGCGGCCGCCAATGCATCCAGCGCCGCGCCAAGGCCAGCATCAACGGCCTCGACCGCGCGAATGGCGGCATCCAGATCGCCTGTATGGCCCACCATATCGGGGTTGGCGAAATTCACGACAATCAGGTCATAGCCCGCGCCAATCGCCTGAACCAGCTTGCCGGTCACGTCACCCGCCGCCATTTCAGGTTGCAGATCATAGGTCGCAACCTTGGGGCTGGACGGCATGAAGCGGTCTTCGCCCGCTTCCGCATCTTCCTTGCCACCATTCAGGAAAAACGTGACATGGGGGTATTTTTCGGTTTCGGCCAGACGGAACTGCCGCAGGCCCCTGGCCGCAACCCACGCCCCCAGCGTGTTCACGATCTTGCGTTTGGGAAAGACCGTGGACATGAACGCGTTATGTGCATCGGAATATTCGACCATGCCCAGAAGCGCGCACCATTGCGGTGTAGCGCCCCGTTCAAACCCGCTGAAACTGGGGGCGGCAAGGGCCGCCAGAATTTCGCGCGCACGGTCCGCGCGGAAATTCAGACAGAACAACCCGTCGCCGGACCGCGCGCCTGCATAGCCCGCAATAATCGTGGGTGCGATAAATTCATCATTCTCGCCGCGCGCATAGGCTTCGGTCACAGCCGAACTTGCGCTTGCGGCCTCCAGCCCTTCGGCGCGCATGATCGCGTCATGGGCGCGCTGCACACGGTCCCAGCGATTGTCGCGGTCCATGGCCCAATACCGGCCAATCACAGTGCCGATACTGGCCCCGTCGGGCAGGCTGGCCTGCAACGTGTCAAGGAACGGGCCGGCAGATTGGGGCGCCACATCCCGCCCGTCGGTGATTGCATGCACCACCACCGGCACACCGGCGGCGCCTAGTGCCGAAATCGCGGCTTGCAGATGCGTGATATGGCCGTGCACGCCGCCATCGGACACAACGCCAAACACATGCGCCGTTCCCTTGCTGGCCTGCATCTTGTCAATGAAGGCCAGCAGCGCGTCATTGCGCACGAAACTGCCATCTTCCAGCGCCAGATCAATCTGCCCCAGATCCATCGCCACCACACGGCCCGCGCCAATATTGGTATGGCCCACTTCCGAATTGCCCATCTGCCCGCGGGGCAGTCCCGCATCCGGCCCGTGGGTGATCAATGTCGCATTCGGGCATTCCCGCATGACACGGTCAAAATTCGGCGTATTGGCCTGCGCCACCGCATTGCCGGTGCTGTCGGGGTTCAGGCCCCAGCCATCAAGGATACACAAGACAACAGGTTTGGTCATGACGTTTCCTTTTTTCGCAGACCGGGCCGAAGACATGCAGCCTTCGGCCTTGGAGTATTTGTAGCAAGATGAAACACGCCTGCGATCAGCCCTTCAGTCGCCGGTTGCGCGCCGCAAGCAGTTTCAGACGCAGCGCATTCAACTGGATGAAGCCTGCTGCATCTTTTTGGTCATAGGCGCCTGCATCATCTTCGAACGTGACATGCGCTTCGGAATACAGGCTGTGATCGGACCAGCGCCCGACAGTGCGCACAGACCCTTTGTACAGTTTCAGCCGGACCGTGCCAGTCACATGTTCCTGACTTTTGTCGATGGCGGCTTGCAGCATTTCACGTTCGGGCGAGAACCAGAAACCGTTATAGATAAGTTCCGCATAGCGCGGCATCAGGCTGTCCTTCAGGTGGCCCGCGCCGCTGTCCAGCGTGATCTGCTCGATCCCGCGATGCGCTTCCAGCAAGATGGTGCCGCCCGGTGTTTCATAAATGCCGCGCGATTTCATACCCACAAAGCGGTTTTCCACGAAATCCAGCCGCCCGATACCATGTTTGCGGCCATATTCGTTCAGCGCGGTCAGAATGGTGGCGGGGGACATTGCGGTGCCATTGATGGCCGTTGCATCACCTTTCTCGAAGGTGATTTCGATAAATTCCGGCGTGTCGGGCGCATCTTCGGGGTTTACGCTGCGCTGATAGACATAATCGGGCGCATCTTCGGCAGGGTCTTCCAGAACCTTGCCTTCGGATGAAGTGTGCAGCAGATTGGCATCGACGCTGAAGGGCGCTTCGCCGCGTTTGTCCTTGGCGATGGGAATCTGGTTGGCTTCGGCGAATTCCAGCAGCTTGGTGCGCGATGTCAGGTCCCATTCGCGCCACGGTGCAATCACCTTGATGTCAGGGTTCAGCGCGTAGGCCGCCAGTTCAAAGCGCACCTGATCATTGCCCTTGCCCGTCGCCCCGTGGGCCACGGCATCCGCGCCGGTGGCTTCGGCAATTTCCACCAGACGTTTGGAAATCAGCGGCCGCGCGATGGACGTGCCCAGCAGGTATTGCCCTTCATAAAGCGCGTTGGCGCGAAACATCGGGAACACGAAATCACGCACAAATTCTTCGCGCAAATCCTCGATGAAGATATTTTCAGGCGCGACCCCCAGCAATTCGGCCTTTTTGCGGGCGGGGTCCAGTTCCTCGCCCTGACCAAGATCGGCGGTGAAGGTCACCACTTCGCAATCATATTCGGTTTTCAACCATTTCAGGATGATCGACGTATCCAGCCCGCCGGAATAGGCAAGCACGACTTTTTTCGGGGCATTAGGTTTAGCGGACATCATGGCGGCTCCGGTTGGATGACGGGGTTTTCATTCGTCTATTGGCTTTGGCGAAGTGCTGCAAGGGCACAGGGGTTCTGCTGCGCCACAGATGTGATATGGCTTGCACAAAACCCGCTGTCGGAGATCACATGCAAAACCGTCTGGACCTGCTGAGAGGGGTCATTCATCCATGGCACCACGACCATTTCGGCCATATGAATGTGCGCCATTACGCGCCTTTCTTTGATGATGCCTGTTATCACATGTGGACAGCGCTTGGCCTGCCCTATAGCCGGATGCTGACCGAGCACGGGGTGCACACGGTCTCGGCGCAGGCAACAACGCGGTTCATTCAGGAATTGCAGGCAGGAGATCTTGTTGTGATTGATGGTATCGTGTCACGCATCGGCACAAAAAGCTGCGCGTTTCACTTGCGCATGATGCATGCGGATACTGGCACATTGCATGCCACTTATGATCTGGTCGAGGTGTTTTTCGACCCCAAGTCCCGCAAATCCGCCCCGATGCCACAAAATATTCGCGACAAATTACAACACTGGCTGGTGCCCTCATGACAACATTCAGGCAAAATGCCACCATAGCCACACAGGCGCTGCGGGAATTATTCCCCCCCACGCCACTGGTGCGCAATGATTACCTGTCACAGCGCTAC
Organism: Paracoccaceae bacterium; assembly: GCA_020832445.1. GTDB lineage: Bacteria > Pseudomonadota > Alphaproteobacteria > Rhodobacterales > Rhodobacteraceae > Roseinatronobacter. The sequence continues at coordinate 7,731 of JAFIEO010000074.1, read as the reverse complement.
AATGCCGACATCTGGCTGAAGCGCGAGGATTTGTCGCCCGTGCGCAGCTACAAGCTGCGCGGCGCGTTCAATGCCATGCGCAAACGGCTGGCGGCATTTCCCGACCAGCGCCATTTCGTCTGTGCCAGCGCGGGCAACCACGCACAGGGCGTGGCATTCGCCTGCCGTCATTTCGGCGTGCAAGGCACCATTTTCATGCCGGTCACGACCCCGCAGCAGAAAATCATGAAAACCCGCACCTTTGGCGGCGATCATATCGACATAAAACTGACGGGCGATATTTTTGATCAGGCGCTGGATGCAGCGCAGCGTTTTTGCAGCGAGTTGGGCGCATACTTCCTGTCGCCCTTTGACGATGATGACGTGATCGAAGGGCAGGCAAGCGTTGCCGTCGAAATGCTGGAGCAACTGGGCCGCGCCCCTGACATGCTGGTCCTGCCAGTGGGCGGTGGCGGGCTGGGCGCGGGCATGTCGGCCTACCTGAAAAGCGCGGCCTGCGATATAGCCCTGCGTTATGTGGAACCCACCGGCGGCGCAAGCTTCACCGCCGCGCTGGATGCAGGCCAGCCAGTGACCCTGCCCCGTCTGGATACATTCGTGGATGGGGCATCCGTGGCGCGGCTTGGCTTGCGCACATTTGACAGATTGCGCGACACCCACCCCAGTCAGGTTTTGCTTGCTGCGGAAAACAGGGTGTGTGTGACAATCCTTGATATGCTGAATCAGGAAGGCATTGTTCTGGAACCGGCGGGCGCGCTGTCCATCGACGCGCTGCAAGATATCAGCGCTGAAATTCGCGGCAAAACCGTCATATGCGTGGCATCTGGCGGGAATTTCGATTTCGAGCGCCTGCCAGAGGTGAAGGAACGCGCAATGCGGTTTGCGGGCACGAAAAAATATCTGCTTTTGCGCCTGCCCCAGCGGCCGGGGGCATTAAGGGATTTTCTGGGCATCCTTGGCCCCGAAGATGACATTGCCCGTTTTGAATACCTGAAAAAAACCGCCAGAAACTTCGGCACGGTTCTGTTGGGCATTGAAACCACGCAGCCACAGAATTTCGCCAGCCTTTTTGCGCGAATGGAACAGCATGGATTTACATTCACGGATATTACGAATGACGAAGTGATCGCGAATTTTGTAATCTAACGGGACCTTACGTTCACAAGCATTTATGCGCCCCTGCACACCATGAAAAACGGCATTTGGTTTCAATGCGTTATACGTTACGATGCGTGGGGGCGGCATGTCAAACCTTGTCGCGCCACACCTCTCGCAATGTGGCAATCGCTTCGGGAAAATCGGTCAGAACACCTGCGCGAATTTCATCTGTCGGGATATCTTCGCTGGCCATCCCTTCGGCACGCCCACACACATTGGCCATTTCCCGCAGCCCCAGATTCAGCGCAGCCCCTTTCAGAAAATGAAACTCTGCCATGCGCGTATCTGCGGCATCCGCCATGCGCAACCGCGCCAGCGCATCATCCACTTCTTCGACAAAAAGGGTCAACACTTCTTCAAACGCTTCCTCGCCGATTTCACCATGCAACTCGCGCACGCGATCCCAATCTATCACAGGCCCACCTTTCACACAGATTTGGCAAAGCATAAGAGCATTTTCTTAACGTGCAGTAACCCCGCATCACGATAAAATCAGCGCGAGATTTACAAGTTGTTAAACCGGGGATGCAATTCTGACGGGGATTTCACTTTCGCCATTCACTGCTACCCCGGGGTGCCCTTTGGACACAGCTACAAGTGAGCGTATGGATTGTGAGGCTGGATTGCCAGCCCGAAAACATGCGCTGATCGTGGATGACAGCCGCGCGCAACGCAAGATTTTCGCACAGCATTTGCAGGGCTGGGGCTATGAAACGACCGAAGCGGCCTCTGGGGTGGACGCGCTGGCATTATGTCGCGGCACACATTTCGACCTTGTGCTATCGGACTGGATGATGCCGGGAATGAACGGGTTGCAGTTTTGTCGTGCGTTTCGCGCATTACGGAATGTAAAATACAGCTATTTCATACTTCTGACGTCGAAAAACGACAAGAACGCCGTGGCCGAAGGGCTGAATGTCGGGGCAGATGACTTTCTTAGCAAGCCCGTGTCGACCATGGAACTGCGCGCCAGAATCAGCGCAGGCGAACGCTTGCTGAACATGGAACGCGAAGTGCGCAAGACGTTACAGCAGTTGCAGAATGTGCATGACGCGCTTGAACGCGACCTGCAACAGGCCCGAAAACTGCAACATGCCCTGATTCGCGACCGTTTTCGCGATTATGGGACCAGCCACCTGTCACTGCTGCTGCAATCCTCGGGGCATGTGGGGGGGGATCTGGTCGGCACATTTCGCATCTCGGCAAACAGAATTGCCGTCTATTCCATCGATGTGTCAGGCCATGGCGTGGCCGCCGCGATGCTAAGTGCGCGCATCAGCGCCTTGTTCGCCGAAGGGGCGCAAAGCCAGAACATCGCCCTGACCCATGACCCCAATAATGGCGAGGTTACGGCTTGCGCGCCCGAACATGTCGCCGCGCGCATGAACGAACTTATGCTCAGCGAAATGGAAACCGAAACCTATCTGACCCTTGCCTATGCGGACCTGAACCTTGCAACGGGTCAGGCCACCATCGTGCAGGCAGGGCACCCGCATCCGGCAGTGCAACGAAAATGCGGCAAGGTGGAATTCGTGGGCGCAGGCGGGCTGCCTGTCGGGTTGATCCCGCAGGCCAGCTATTCCAGTTTTGACGTGACCCTTGCGCCGGGCGACAGGCTGTTTCTGTATTCTGACGGAATTACGGAATGCAGCGATGGAAACGACCGCGAATTCGGGCAAGACAGGCTGGGCCGGATGATGGAAAGCCTTGCTGACACATATGGGCTGGGTTTTCTGGATTCGCTGAAATGGCAGCTTGGCAGATGGTCGGGAAAGGACGAGTTCAGCGATGATGTCTCCGGCGCGATCTTCGAATTTCATGATTACGCACCCGAGCACGCAGTTGGCGCGCATATGCCGGACCCCTGATCGCGCGGCCTTGCGTTCGGCCCTGATTACAGCAAGACTGGCTGGCGAAGTTGCAAAAATATGCCGGGGCGCAAGGGCGGGGCCACCTGCTGAGATTTGATGGCGCCCCGCCCCAATCAGTATGGAGCCACCTTGAACGAATTTCTGACATCCCCCGCTGGACGATCATTGGCCTATGCCCGCACCGATGGCGATGGTCCGGGCATCGTTTTTCTGGGCGGGTTCAAATCGGATATGTCAGGAACCAAGGCTCTTTTTCTGCAAGACTGGGCCAAAGCCAACGGGCGCGCCTTCTTGCGTTTCGACTATTCGGGACACGGAAAAAGTTCGGGCGCATTCACGGACGGTTGCATTGGCGACTGGGCTGAGGACGCGATGGCGGTGCTGGATGAACTGACCGCGGGGCCACAGGTTCTTGTTGGCTCGTCGATGGGCGGGTGGATCGCGTTGCTTGTCGCCCGCGCCAGACCTGCGCGCGTGCATGGCATTGTCGGCGTCGCCGCCGCACCTGATTTCACCGAAGACAGCATGTGGCCACAACTGACACCGGCCCAACAGCAGCAGGTCTTGCAGACAGGGCAGACCACGCTTCCCAACGACTATGATGACCAGCCCTATATTCTGACGCGTCGCCTGTTCGAGGATGGAAAAACCAGACTTGTGCTGCGCGACCCGCTACCGCTGCCCTTTCGGGTGCGCCTGTTGCAGGGCACAAATGACGAGGCGGTGGATGTGTCCGTGCCGCTGCGCCTGATGGCGCACGCAGATTGCCCCGACATGGAATTACGCCTGCTCAAGGATGTGGATCACCGGTTTTCAACACCGCATTGCTTGCAACTTATCGCCGCGGCAATTGATGACGTGTCCGCCAGCGCCCCTGCCATTGCGTGATCTGCCGGCTATTCAGGCACCAAGCAACGCAAGCGCCTGTGCATGAAGCTGCGGGTTCGCCGCCGCAATGACCTGCCCGCCTGAACCGACCGCGCCGCCCTGCCAGTCAGTCACCACCCCCCCTGCCGCTTCGATCACGGCCAGCGGGGCGGCGATGTCATAGATATTCAGCCCCGCTTCGATCACCAGATCAATCTGGCCCAATGCAAGAAGGGCATAGGCATAACAATCCATCCCGTAGCGTGTCAGCTGGCATGCCCCCGATACGCGCTGAAACGCGTGCATTTCTTGCTTCGTGCCGATTTCGGGAAAGGTGGAAAACAAGATCGCCTTGTCCAGATCGGGTGTTGCCCGGCATCGCAAGTCAGATGAGCCATGCGGCCCTGTGCCATGGGCCACGCCCAGACCACCGATAAAGCGTTCACCAATATAGGGTTGGTCGATCACGCCCAGAAATGGCCCCTGATCGTCGGACACCGCGATCAGAACCCCCCAACAGGGACTTCCACTTAGAAACGAGCGTGTGCCATCAATTGGGTCAATAACCCAAGTCAGCCCTGAAGATGTGGCCAGTGGCCCGAATTCTTCGCCGATGATGCCATCACGGGGGCGCAACTGCGTAAGCCTGTCCCTGATCAGCTGTTCAACAGCACGGTCCGCCACGGTGACAGGGTCAAACCCGTCACCAGACTTGTTGTCGGCGGTCAAATTGGGGTGCCGAAAGTGGCGCAGGGTTTCTGTCCGCGCCAGATCGGCGAATTCATGTATCAATTCCAGAATCTGCGCCTGTTCCCCGCGGGAAATATTCGTGCGGTTCTTCACTCTGGAAATCCTTGTGTCGCGTTCGGGAAACCCCTTATTGGCCTGTCAGGCACAGGACCGCAACCACGCAGATGCGCGCGCGTATGATCGCGCTAGGCCGCTTCACCCAATGCGCGCGCCAGATCAAACAGGCGTTTGCGCTGGTTTTCAGGGATCGCATAATATGTCCGCAAAAGATCAAGGGTTTCCTTGTTCGACAGCATATCGTCATTTTGGCTCATCTGATCCGCGTTCACATCCTCAAAGAAAAATGTGATCGACACCTTCAGCGCCTGTGCAATATCCCACAGCCTGGAGGCCGAGACACGGTTCATACCGGTTTCGTATTTCTGGATCTGCTGGAATTTTATTCCAACAACTTCTGCAAGTTGCTGCTGGGTCATGCCAATGGCCCAACGACGCTGTCTGATACGCTGCCCTACATGGATATCAACAGGATGCGACATTAATTTCCCCAGTCCACAATTATATTTTTTCACTCATCAAGAAGTCATCGAGGGCATTAACACACTGATACTACTTAGAGAACTTAGAACAAGTAAGCTTGCCGCAACACTACTGCCCTCGATGGACGACAAGAACTCCGACACGGCAAGCTCAACCACTGGTGTAAAGCAACTTGCCCCGAATAGATTGATCAAACGTTTCCTTGGCATAAATTTTTGAAATATTCGCAAATTGCATTGCGTTTTGCAAACAACCCTAGGCTGAATGAAGCGCATTGCAAATACCGCTGATGGGGCACCCCTTGTCCCCCCCCTGTAATTCGGCCAGATTGCATGAAACAGCAACCTTGGAACACCCGAATGCGCGCACTCCGCCTTGAAAACCTCGAATCACTGCCAGCCATAAGCCAGGTTCCCACGCCGCGCCCGGAACGGGGGCAAATCACAGTGAATGTGGCCGCATGCGGCCTGAATTTCGCGGATTTGCTTACTATGAAGGGGCAATATCAGGAACGGCCACCATTGCCGATGACCTTGGGCATGGAAATTTCAGGGGTCGTACGCGAAATCGGCCCTGATGTGGACGGGTTTCATGTGGGGCAGCGTGTCGCGGCATTCACCGGGATGGGGGGGCTGGCAGACGTTGTCCTGTGCCCGGCAGAACGATGCATTGTACTGCCAGACGACATGTCAATGACGGATGCTGCGGGTTTTCTGGTGGCATATGGCACATCGCATCTGGCACTTGGACACCGCGCCAGGTTGCAGCGCGATGAAACACTTGTTGTTCTGGGGGCTGCTGGCGGTGTCGGACTGACTGCGGTTGAAATTGGTGTGCAGATGGGCGCGCGCGTGTTTGCCGTGGCCCGCGGAGAACAGAAGTTACAGGTCGCAAAACAGGCAGGCGCAGCGATTTGTCTGGACAGCGACACAACGGACTTGCGCCGCACCCTGAAGGATCTGGGCGGGGTAGATGTTGTTTATGATGCCGTCGGAGAGCCGATGGCCAGCGAAGCCCTGCGCGCCCTGCGTCCCGAGGGGCGCTTTCTGGCCATTGGCTTTGCAGGGGGCAAGGTGCCGCAGTTTCCCGCCAATATATTGCTGGTCAAGAACCTGACAGTCATCGGGCTGTATTGGGGGGGCTATCTGAACTTCGCCCCGACGCCCCTGACAGACAGCTTGCGCGAGGTGTTTGACTGGTATGCGCAAGGGCGACTGAAACCGCATGTCAGCCATGTGCTGCCCTTTGATCAGGTTTTTGAAGGGTTCGAATTGTTGCGAAATCGGAAATCAACCGGCAAGATCGTCATATCAATGCAGTAGAATGCGCAGGAATGTCGCGCAGCAGGGGCAAGCGGATCAAATCCTGTCTATTTCACTACGGAAATGCTTGAATTCTGCGGCTTTCGGCACGATATTCCTTGCATGACCGCGCGGGGGACTCCGCGCATTTTTTTGACCGGAGGTGAAAATGGCCAATTTCAACACGATGCGCGCTCAGGTGAGTGGTGCTCGCGCTGAACAGATTGACGCGGGTTTGCGCGCACACATGAACAAGGTTTACGGCACCATGTCCGTGGGTATGCTGATAACGGCTGCCGCTGCATGGGCCATTTCCGGGCTGGCGGTCACCACTGACCCCAGCGCCGCAGTTGCCCAGCTGCCCAATGGCACGCTGCTGAACAGCCTTGGTGGTGCAATCTACCTGTCGCCGCTGCGCTGGGTCATTATGTTCGCACCGCTGGCCTTTATCCTGTTTGGCTGGGGTGCGCTGATGCGCCGTGCGTCGGCCGCTGGTGTGCAGCTTGGCTTTTTCGTATTCGCAAGTGCGATCGGCCTGTCGCTAAGCTCCATCTTTCTGATGTTCACCAGCTATTCGATCACACAGACATTCCTTGTGACCGCAATTGCCTTCGGCGGGCTTAGCCTGTGGGGATACACCACCAAGAAAGACCTGTCGGGCATGGGCACATTCCTGATTATGGGTGTGATCGGCCTGATCGTGGCGATGGTTATCAACATCTTCCTTGCAAGCCCTGCAATGATGTTCGCGATTTCAGCCATCGGCATTCTGATCTTTGCCGGCCTGACCGCATTCTACACCCAGCAAATCAAAAGCGATTATGTCGCGCATGCCATGGCTGGCGATCAGGAATGGCTGGACAAGGCCGCGATTGACGGCGCGCTGAGCCTGTATATCAGCTTCCTGAACATGTTCCAGTTCCTGCTGATGTTCATGGGGCAGCAAGAATAACGCGATACCATAACACATGCGACACAGGGCCAGTGGAAACACTGGCCCTTTTGTTTTGCGCGGCGACGGTGGCAGCGGCAGGCAAACTGCGCGAACAGGACCGCCATATACTTTGATCATATCCGAAACAGCCCCAAGCGCTTGTCCGTTCTTGGCCTGAAGCTGCCCTTCGCATTGGAACCAAGCCCGCGCCATCGGTGGGCCGGGGTCTGCCGATCCGACATTATAAGAATGCAGTTTATGCAAGCTGCACAATCCTGACTTCAAAGGCTTGGCCTGCCATCAGGTTATC
>JAFIEO010000065.1 GCA_020832445.1 Paracoccaceae bacterium | reverse complement strand
CCCCCCCCCCCCCCCCCCCCCCCCCCCCCCCGCCCCCCCCATCTTGCCCGAAAGAAAAGGTCTGATGGCCATCATGCCCCCTTGCGCCTGGCACGCGTGTCGCGCGCGGCTTCAATCTGGGCCATGATCGCCTCGGCACCTGCCACATGTTTGATCAGGTGCTTGTCACCGGTTCTGGTAATGATCTGGATGTCGCCGAACAGACGGCGCACCTTCTCCAGCTCCAGCAGGTAAACCTGCCGCCCGCCGGGGCCAATCAGGCGCATATTTGTCAGAACCCAGTTGAATTTCATCTGCTCGGAATAAAGCCATATACCCCGCACACCCAGCGCCAGAACCGCCCCCAAGGACCCGATGGCTACATGATCGGACCCGATGAAGGCCAGCACCATGCCCACCACACCCATGCCCAGCACCGCCATCACACCATGATCGCGCCAATAGGTGGCCTTGTCGGACCGGATGTCGCGCAGTTTCTTCTCGCCCGGCTCCGGCTCAAAAACCGTCTCGCCCAGTGTGCTTTCGCGGATCTGCTCACCCATGATCAACTGTCCTTAGCCGTTCGCTTTCGCGCTTGCGGCGCAGATTGCCCGCAAGCAGGTCCATTGCTGCCATGCGCACCGCGACCCCCATTTCCACTTGTTCCTGAATGACCGACCGGTTGATGTCATCGGCAATCGCCCCGTCAATTTCCACGCCCCTGTTCATCGGGCCGGGATGCATGACAATGGCATCTTCTTTCGCATAGGCCAGCTTTTCGGCGTCCAGCCCGTAGCGGTGGAAATATTCGCGTTCGGACGGCACAAACCCCCCGTCCATGCGTTCGCGTTGCAGGCGCAGCATCATCACGACATCTGCCCCTTCCAGCCCCGCGCGCATGTCGTCAAACACCTCGACCCCGAATTCGGCCACTTGCGCGGGCATCAAGGTCGGCGGGCCGACCAGCCGCACGCGGCTTTCCATCTTGCCCAGAAGCAGCAGGTTTGACCGCGCGACGCGGCTATGGGCAATATCGCCGCAAATGGCCACCGTCAGCCGGTGCAGCCGTCCCTTGGCGCGCCTTATGGTCAGGGCATCCAGCAGCGCCTGCGTGGGGTGTTCGTGCTTGCCGTCGCCTGCATTCAGCACTGCGCAATTCACCTTTTCGGCCAGCAGGTTGACCGCGCCGGAACTGCCATGGCGCACCACCAGCAAATCGGGGTGCATGGCGTTCAGGGTCAGCGCCGTGTCAATCAGCGTCTCGCCCTTTTTCACGCTGGATTGTGCCATGGCCATATTCATGACATCCGCGCCCAGCCGTTTGCCAGCCAACTCGAAACTGGCCTGTGTGCGGGTGGACGCCTCAAAAAACATGTTGATCTGTGTCATGCCCGCCAGCACCGTCGCGTGCTTCTCGGCAGAGCGGTTCAGCGCGACATAGTCTTCAGCCAGATCAAGAATTGCGGTGATTTCTTCGGGCCGCAGCGGCTCTATCCCCAGCAGGTGGTTTTGCGTGAATGTCATTTCGCACCTTCTGAAGTCGACAGTTGCACCGTTATAGAAACCGTGCGCCATAACGACAAGGCCGCTTTACGCGCAGGGCGCGCTCCGGCATATGTTTGGGTATGACTATGATGGCACCTTGGGAAACAGACTGGCATATCGCGCGCGCCGCCCTTGAGTGGCAGCTTGATATGGGCGTGGATGAAGCCATATGCGATGCGCCCGTCAGCCGTTATGACCTGCCTGACAAGCGTGAAACGGCGCAGGCACCGGCAAAGGCGGCGGTTGCTGTCCCCGCGGGGACAGGCGTTGCACCGGCGGCAGACCCTGTCGCACTGGCACGTCACGCCGCCGAATCAGCAGGGGATCTGGCAGCGCTTCAGGCCGCATTGGCCGCGTATGACCATTGCGAACTGAAACTGGGCGCGCGCAATCTGGTCTTTGCCGACGGCCAGCCAAACGCCCGCGTCATGATCGTGGGCGAGGCCCCGGGCCGCGAGGAGGACCGCCAGGGCAAGCCCTTCGTGGGCGAGGCAGGCCAGCTTCTGGACCGCATGTTTGCCGCCATCAGCATGGGGCGCGACAACCCCGACCCGTCCAAGGCGCTGTATATCACCAATATCCTGCCATGGCGGCCCCCGCAAAACCGTGACCCGTCCAGTGACGAACGCGCCATGATGCGCCCGTTTGTGCAGCGTCATATTGAACTGATTGATCCTGACATCCTTATCCTGATGGGGCGTGTATCGGCGGGCACATTGCTGGAAACATCCGAAGGAATCACCCGTTTGCGCGGGCAATGGTGCGATGTCATGGGCCGCCTCTGCCTGCCGATGCTGCATCCGGCCTATCTGTTGCGCAACCCGCCGATGAAACGCCATGCATGGGCGGACCTGTTGTCGCTGCAAGCCAGATTAAGGGATACGACATGACACGCCTTGATGACGACAAACCCTTTGTTCCTGTGCGTTTTGCCGTGCTGACGGTGTCGGACACACGCGATATGGCATCCGACAAATCCGGCGATACACTGGCCGCCCGCATCGAGGGCGCAGGGCATATTCTGGCCGCGCGCGACATTTTGCGCGACGAACGCAGCGATATTGCAGCACGGTTGCGCGACTGGTGCGCGAACCCTGAAATTGATGCCATACTGACAACCGGCGGCACCGGCCTGACCGGACGCGACGTCACGGTCGAGGCGCACCGCGATGTCTATGAAAAGGAAATAGACGCGTTCGGGACCATTTTCACGATTGTTTCCATGCAAAAGATCGGCACATCGGCCATCCAGTCGCGTGCCTGTGCGGGGGTTGCGCAGGGCACATATCTGTTTGCACTGCCCGGATCACCGGGTGCGTGCCGTGATGCGTGGGATGAAATTCTGGCCTATCAGTTCGACTATCGGCACCGTCCTTGTAACTTTGTCGAGATTTTTCCCCGTCTGGATGAACATCTGCGACGGAAATAAATGATTCCACGTTATAGGGGGGTGAACCAAAGCTGCGTTTGCGGCGTAATATCTGTGCGCGCGCCATAATCCTGACCGGAGAGATCATGCGTTTTCTGACCCGAAGCCTTGTCGCGCTGTTGCTGGCGTCAGTGTCCATGGGCGCATTGGGCTATGCCGGATACACACTTGTCACTGCCATGCAAGACCGCAATGAGGCCACGGGCAGGCCCGCAGCAGGGCGCGAGCGTGTGTTCACAGTGCGCGCAGTCACGGTGACACCGGCGGAAATTTCCCCAATATTGTCGGCCTTTGGCGAAGTGCGCACCCAGCGCGCGCTGGAATTGCGCGCCCCTGTGGGCGGGCGCGTGATAGAAGTGGCGCAGGGGTTTGAAGATGGCGCCGAAGTCGCGCAAGGGCAGCTTTTGTTCCGCATCGACCCCGCAGATGCGACATCGGCACTGGCGCTGGCGCAATCGGACCTGACGCGCGCGGGCGCAGAATTGCGCGACGCTGAACGCGCGCTGGAACTGGCCGCCGAAGATGTGGACGCCGCACAGGCGCAGTTTGACCTGCGTGAACGCGCGCTGATGCGAAGGCAGGGGCTGGCAGAGCGGGGCGTGTCCACCGAAGCTGCACTGGAAGAAGCGGAACTTGCCCTGTCATCGGCGCGTCAGGCCGTTGTCGGGCGCAGACAGGCGCAGGCGCAAGCGGATGCGCGTGTCGATCAGGCACGCACCGCGCTGGAGCGTCAGCAAATATCGGTAGAAGAGGCGCAGCGCAGACTGGATGACACACGCGTCTATGCCAGCTTCACCGGAACGCTGACCGATGTGAACATCGTCGAAGGCCGCATTGTGAATACCAGCGAGCAGTTGGCGCGCATCATCGACCCCGCCGCGCTGGAAGTGTCGGTCCGCCTGTCCACGGCCCAATATTTGCGCCTGCTGGATGATGGTGGCGCGCTTCGCGATACGGGTGCGGATATCGTGCTGGAAGTGGCAGGGTTTGAAATCACGTCGCCGGGGCGGGTGTTGCGGGCCTCTGCCACGGTCGAGCAGGGCCAAAGCGGGCGGCGGCTGTTTGTGGAACTGAACGCCCCGCGCGGGTTCAGACCCGGCGATTTTGTGACTGTGCGGCTTCAGGAACCGGCCTTGCAGAATGTGGCGGTGGTGCCTGCCACGGCGGTGACCGCGCGCGGTGATGTGCTGGTGATCAGCGATGACAACCGCTTGCGCGCAGCACCCGTCAGTGTGCTGCGCAGGCAAGGCGATGATGTGATTATCAATGCCGAAGGTCTTGCCGGATTTGAAATCGTGCGCGAAGTCACGCCCAATCTGGGCAGCGGCATTCAGGTTCGGCCATTGCGCGAAAACGCCGATGGAACGCCCGCCACGCAGGCGGCTGAAATGGTGACACTGGATGCCAGCCGCCGTGCGCAACTGATTGCGCAGGTCGAAGGCAACACCGGCATGCCCGAACAGGTGCGCGCGCGCATGATTGCGCAACTGTCCGAAGATCAGGTGCCCGCGCAGATGATTGAACGCATTGAAAATGGTGGTGGCGGTGACACAGGCGGCGGTCGCGGTCGCGGTGGCCCGATGGGCGGGGGCTGAACATGACCGACCAGACTGTAATGCGCGCGGCAAAGGACCGGCTTGCGGTTCGGGCGCTGGGCATATTCCGCTATTTCACCCGCCACAGAACGGCTGCGAACCTGTTGCTGGTGATCATGCTTGTGTCGGGGCTGGCAGCCATTCCGCAAATGCGCGCGCAGTTTTTCCCCGATGTGGTGGTCGACAATATTCGCATCGATATTCGCTGGTCAGGGGCGGGCGCGGAAGATGTGGATGCCGCCATCGTGCAGCTTGTCAGCCCGACATTGCAGGCCGTGGACGGCGTGGCCCAGGTTTCCAGCCAGTCGAACGAAGGGCGCGCGAGCTTCACGCTGGAGTTTGAGACAGGCTGGGATATGGCGCGCGCCAGTGCTGATGTGCAAGATGCCCTCGATACGGTCAGCAACCTGCCCGATGATGCCGATGACCCTGTTGCGCGCCGGTCCGGCTGGTCGGACCGTGTGACGAATATTGTTGTAACCGGCCCGGTTGCCGTGGAACAGCTGGCCCGCTTTGCCGATGAATTTGCCGCGCGCCTGTTTGATGACGGGATTACCCGCGTCAGCGTGTCAGGGGTGGCCAGCGCCGAAGTCATGGTTGAACTGCCGTCGCGCCACCTGATCGAGCATGACATTGGCATGGCCGATATTGCGCAGGCCATCCGCGCCACCATCAGCATGGACCCCACAGGCGACGTGTCATCCGGCGCATCGCGTGTGCGCACTGGCACCGAACGGCGCAGTGCGACAGAAATAGAAAGCATCGCCCTGCGCACGCGCGCGGACGGGTCGGTGTTGCGCATCGGCGATATTGCCAGCGTCAGCGACGGCATGATCGACCGTGACCGTGGCTTTTTCGTGGGGGAAAACCCCGCAATTACCATGCGTGTCGACAGGTCCGAGCAGGGCGACGCCATCGCCATTCAGGCCCGCGTTCAGCAACTGGCCGAACAGATGAACGCCAATCTGCCCGAAGGCACGCGTATTGAACTGGTCTCGACAAGGGCGGAATTCATTTCCGGCCGGATCATGCTGCTGGTCAAGAACGGGTTACTGGGGCTGGGGCTGGTGGTTGTGCTGCTGTTTTTGTTCCTGAACGCGCGCACAGCATTCTGGGTGTCTGCGGGCATACCGGCGGCGATGCTGGCCGCGATTGCGGTCATGTATCTGATGGGGCTAAGTTTCAACATGATCTCGCTTTTTGCGCTGATCATCACGCTTGGGATTGTGGTGGATGATGCCATTGTCGTGGGCGAACATGCAGATTACCGCGCCCGCGAACTGGGCGAGGACCCCGCGCAGGCCGCTGAAAACGCCGCGACCCGCATGGCACAGCCGGTTTTTGCCGCCACCGTGACCACCATTCTGGCCTTTGGCGCGCTTATCTTGGTGGGCGGGCGTTTTGGCACATTGATTGCCGATATTCCGCTGACAGTGATTGCGGTTTTGATTGCATCACTGGTGGAATGCTTCCTGATCCTGCCCAATCACATGTACCACGCCATTGCCAGCGGGTTGAAACAGCGTTGGTATGACTGGCCATCGCGGCAGGTCAACCGCGGTTTTCGCTGGGTGCGCGAGCGTGGTTTCCGCCCGCTTATGCGCGCAGTCGTGTTTGCCCGCTATCCGGTTGTTGCGGCCCTGATTGCGCTATTGGCCATGCAGGCGGCATTTCTTGTGCGCGGGGATCTGCCTTTTCGGTTCTTTAACCCGCCCGAGCAGGGCTCGATTACCGGCAACATCGTCATGAATGATGGCGCGAGCCGTGAAGATACGCTTGAAATGCTGCGCGAAATGCAGCGCGCGACCGATGTGGTCATCGCAAATGCCATTGAAGAAGACGGGCGCGACCCGACCACCTTTGTCATGGTCGAGGTTGGCGGGCAATCGGGCCGCCCGTCTGCGGCTGCCGAAAACAAGGACGCGCATCTGCTGGGGTCCATCAGCATTGAACTGGTTGATGCCGATTCCCGCGCCATCACATCCTTTGCGTTTGCATCGGCCTTGCAGGACGAAGTGCGCCCCCACCCCCGTATGGAAGAACTGTCCTTCCGGTCATGGGGCACGGGGCCGGGCGGGGATTCGTTATCGGTTGATCTGGCGGGTGGCGATTCCGAAACGCTGAAGGCTGCGGCGGACGCGCTGCGCGTGGCGCTTGCGCCCTTTCCCGAGATCACAGGACTGGAAGACAACCTGCCCTATGACAAATCCGAACTTTTGCTGGAACTGACCCCGCAGGGGCAGGCGCTGGGCTTCACCATCGAGGGGTTGTCGCGGGATCTGCGCAACCGCCTTTCGGGCGTCGAGGCCGCGACCTTCCCCGATGGTATACGCACCGGACGCGTGCGCGTGGAACTGCCAGAGGCAGAGCGCGCCGCCGATTTTCTGGACAGCATGATGATGCGCGCCGAGTCCGGTTCATATGTGCCCTTGGGCGATATTGTGTCTGTGCGCGAACGGCAGGGGTTTTCGACAGTCCGGCGTGAAAACGGGGTGCGCGTCGTGACCGTCAGCGGCGATCTGTCCGAAGACGACCCCGCGCGCGCACGCGAAGTGTCCCTTGCGCTGACCACGCAGATATTGCCGCAACTGGAAGCCGATTTTGGCATAACCACCCGCCTGTCAGGGCAGGCGGAGCAGGAACGCGAGTTCATGTCCGATGCCGTGATCGGGTTAAGCCTGTGCCTGATGCTGATTTATCTGACGCTGGCATGGGTGTTTTCCAGCTGGACACGCCCGCTGGTTGTCATGTCGGTCATCCCCTTTGGCATGATCGGGGTGATTTACGGCCATGTCAGCTGGAATATGGCCATGTCGATGTTTTCGATTGTCGGTGTCATCGGTATGGTCGGGATCATCATCAACGATTCCATCGTGTTGGTGACGACTGTGGACCAATACGCCCGCGACAGGGGACTGATACCGTCTATTATTGATGCGGCCTGTGACCGGTTGCGCCCCGTCCTTTTGACCACGCTGACTACGGTTCTGGGCCTTAGCCCGCTTTTGTTCGAAACATCGACAGAAGCCGAATTTCTGAAACCCACCGTTATTACACTGTCCTACGGGCTTGGTTTCGGAATGGTGATTGTGCTGCTGCTGGTGCCTGCGGTTCTGGCCATCGGGCATGATGTGCAGCGCCAGTTTGTGTCGTTGCGGCGGGCGTTTGCGTATCCCGTACGGGGGCGTGGTGTTCTGGTGGTGCCTGTTCTGGCGGCGGTGGCACTGGCGCTGTGGTTTGTGGCCACCATGGGGGCCGTGTTCTGGGGCGGGGCGTTGCCGGGCGGGCTGGCGCGCCTTGTGTCCGGTGTCGCGTCCGACCCGCTTGGGGCTGCATTGGTGTTGTTTCTGGCCGGATCGGTGCTGGCGCTGGCGTTGGGCTGGCTTATTGGCGCTGTGGCCGTGTGGCTGTCACACCGGACGGTACCTGTGCCCGATCATGGCGCGAGCGAGCAGCCCTGATGACTAAGCGTTCCATTCTCGCTGACAAGGCTGACCCTGACCGCCGAGCGGTCGACCGCGCCCACCTGCCCTGAATTCGAGCGCAGTCTGGTCTGGCCGGTTATGGTTTCACCGTTGCGGCGCGATGGCAGGATGTGCCCGCGAAACCCCTGTCCGGGCACTTCCACCAACAGGAATTCGCGGTTGCCGGTGTTGGGGATATCCATGTTCACACTTAGCCGCAGGCCGCGTTTGTCGGTGTCAAATTCGCAGCTTAATCCGCGCAAGCCCGCAGCACGGGCCGTGCCGGGCCTGCGGGTCAGCGCGTTTGCGATAATGGTGTCATGCTGCCCGCCGCCATTCAGTGTGGTTTGCACCCGCAGATCGACAGGCACGCAAATGTCGTCGCACACGCCAATGCTTAGGGTGGCATCAAAACTGATGGGGGCGCCCGGATCGGTGGGCGTCAGTTCAACCGGCAGGACAAGTTCATCTGCATAGCCGATACTGTTATAGCCCAGTTTCTGAAACAGTTGCGGTTCGGGCCAATGAATGCGGACCTGTTCCAGATTGGATGATGCAGCCCAGTCCAGCCGCGGCGCAATACCGCTTTCGCCCGGATGACGCCAATAGGTGATCCAGTCGGGCGACAATTTCAGATGCAACGCGGCGATATATGTCCCCGAATCGGTTTTCCACCCCGAACGTATTCCGGCCTGAACCAGATCTGACGGAACGGGGCTTTGCGATTGCGCCGCGAATGGCGACAGCAAGGCGGCGGCAAGTGCTGCAGCACGGAGCGGGGAATTTATATTCATGTGACCTAGATTCCCTGTTCGGCGCTGAAACGAAAGTCACAAATCAGCGACCACAAGCGGCTGTGACATCTTCGTGTCATACTTGTCCGGTTCTTTCCCTTGGCAATGCCGTTGAAGCTGGGCATTGTAAAATACAGGATGTTAAGATTGTGACCAATGGCCAGCCTGACCGGAAAACTGCTGATTGCGACACCCGCAATGCCTGACCCGCGTTTCGCGCATGCTGTGGTTTTTCTGTGCGCGCAATCCGGTGACGGCACTATGGGGCTGATCATCAACAAGCCCCTGCCGGACCTGACGATCCTGAAACTGGCGCAACATCTGGAACTTGCGGGCGCGGGCGGGAATGCGGGGCTTGCCGATGGTGGCGAGGGTGCCGACGGGCCTGTTCATTTTGGCGGTCCGGTCGAAACCGGTCGCGGGTTTGTGTTGCATTCGCAGGGTTATTTCAGCGCGGATGGCAGTGTTCAGGTCATTGACGGGGTTGTTCTGACAACATCCAGCGATGTTCTGGCAGGCATGGCGCGGGGACAGGGACCGGCCCATGCAATCGCAGCACTGGGATATGCCGGTTGGGGGCCTGACCAACTGGAGCGGGAACTGCATTCCGGCGGCTGGTTGCTGGCCGACCCTGACCCCGATTTGCTGTTTGCCACGCCAGACGGCGAAAAATGGGACAAAACGTTGCGCAGTATCGGCGTTGACCCGCGCATGCTGTCAGGGCGCATAGGCCACGCGTAAGGCATGGCAGGATCATGACGCTTTGCGATTGGCCGGGTTGGGAGGTGAGCTGAGGGAGCGTTGAGAGTTCCCAAGGCGCGGAATCAAGGCCGAAGGCCGCCGCGCCATCGGCGGGCCGTCCCGCGGCCTGCCGATTTGGCTGATGGTAGGCCAAGCGATTTAAGTAAGGGGTATGCAGCCTGCATAAAGTGAACTTCACCAATGCCGGATCGGCAGACCCCGGCCCACCGCTGGCGCGGGCTTTATCCATAGCGCCAACGTCCCCTACCGTCCAACCGCATGTTCCAACACGGTCTAATCGTCGATCTGTGTTCCCACCAGTGCCGCCGCAAATTCTGCCGGATCAAACGGTTGCAGGTCGTCAATCTGCTCGCCCACGCCGATGGCATGAATGGGCAGCCCGAAACGGTCGGCCAGTGCCACCAGCACCCCGCCGCGTGCTGTGCCGTCCAGTTTTGTCATGATCAGCCCTGATACATTGGCCAGTTTCTGGAATATCTCGACCTGATTCAGGGCGTTCTGCCCTGTCGTCGCGTCCAGCACCAAAAGGGTGTTATGCGGCGCATCGGGGTCCAGTTTGCGCAGCACGCGCAAGATTTTGGCCAGTTCTTCCATCAAATCCGCGCGGTTTTGCAACCTTCCTGCGGTGTCAATCATCAACAGGTCAATGCCCTCGGCCTTGGCGCGCGCCAGCGCGTCATAAGCCAGGCTGGCAGGGTCCGACCCTTCGGGCGCTGTCAGGACAGGCACGCCCGCGCGTTCGCCCCAGACCTGAAGCTGCTCAACCGCCGCCGCCCGGAATGTGTCGCCTGCGGCAATCATCACGGATTTGCCCGCGCCGCGCAGCTGGCTGGCCAGTTTGCCGATGGTGGTGGTCTTGCCCGCCCCATTCACGCCCACCACCAGCACTACCTGCGGGCGCGCAGCATAAAGCGGCAGGGGGCGCGCGACAGGGTCCATGATGCGGGTAATCTCATCGGCCAGAAGGCCCTTGATCTCGGCCACGGACAGTTTGCGGCCCATATGCCCCTCGGCCAGATTGGCGGTCACGCGCATGGCAGTGTCCACGCCCATATCGGCCTGAATCAGCACATCTTCCAGCGCTTCCAGCATGTCATCGTCAAGTTCGCGGCGCGGCGCATCGCTGCGGCCCAGAAACCGGCCCAGCAATCCGGGCTTGGCGGGGGCGGGCGGGGTGTCGCTGCTGCCTTGTTGCGCAGGCGGCGCGGTATCAGGGGAATCAGACGGGTCGGGATGCTGTTCTGCGGTGTCGTCGATCAGGGATTCCAGCCCCTCGTCCAGTTTGGACGAGGATTTGAACATCCGCTCTTTCAGCTTTTTGAAAAAAGACATCGCAAACCCCTTGGTGCCTGTGCGCGCATCGCCATATACCTGCTAACCCAAGCGTGCCGGATTGGAAAGTGATTGCACCGGCCCGCTTGACCACGAAGGCCCGTCAGTCCAATAGGCAGCCATGACCAACCCCGACCCGCACAGCGCGCCAGACGCGGACGAACTTCTGCGCCTCGCACAGCAGAAGCCCTATGCGCGCGTGGCGAAGCTGAAGCATAATGGCAGGCGTTACTGGATCAAACGCGCGGAAGTGACGCCGCTGCGGTTCAGGTTGCAAAAAGGCAACGGGGCTGTTGCCTTCCGCCGCGAGGTGGCGCGCCTGAAGGCTTTTGCAGCCAAGGGTGTGCCGGTGCCGCCCATTCTGGCCGAAACCCCCGACATGATCGTGCTGACAGATGTGGGCAAGCCCCTGACCCGTCTGGCCCGTCGTGCCAGCGCTGACGAATTTCAGCACGTTTTGTCATTGGCCGCCGTGGCGCTTGCGCAACTGCATGCGATGGGCGTGTCGCATGGCCGCCCGCGCTTGCGCGATATTTGCTGGAACAGGGCGGAAATCCGGTTTGTGGACCTTGAAGCAGGGGCGCGGCTGACCGCGTCGCGCCTGCGGCAGGCGCGCGATCTGCTGGTCTTCCTGCATTCCATCTTTCAAAATGACCCCGATATTTCTGCATGCGCAGACGGGGCGCTTGCCGCCTATGGCGGTGCCGATCACGGCCAGATTATCCCGCTGGCACGCAGAATGGCACGTTGGATAAGGGCGGTGGCATTTCTGGCCACCCCCTTGATACGCCGCGACCGCATGCGGGGCAAATCCAACAGCGAACTGGTTGCATTGGCCGATTTGCTGGATTTCCTGTCCTGAGGCAATTTGCGCGGCTGCGCGCCATGGCAATTCATGCTATTTGTCGTGCAGGGTTTTCAATGTGATGGAATGTCATGCGTTTTCCGGTTCTGCCCTTCGCCCTTGCCAGTCTCGCGCCGGTGCCATTGCTGGCCTATGGCGGGGTCGCTGGCGGTGCGGCGCTGTGGGTCGCGGTGGTCTATACGTCGTTCTTTGCGTTTGTGATGGATGAAATATTGCCGACAGCAGGCCCTGATGGCGCGGGCACGGGGGAATTTCCCGCGGCCAACGGCCTGTCGGTTGCACTTGCCCTTAGCCATCTGGCGTTGATGCCGCTTGCGGTCATGTCGGTCGCGGGGCTGACAGGGTTGGGCACGGGCGAGCGGGTGGGGGCGTTTTTCGGCTTCGGGCTGTATTTCGGGCAGGTCAGCAATTCCAACGCGCATGAACTGATTCACCGTGGCAACAGGTTTTTATTCTCGCTTGGCAAGTGGGTCTATATTTCAATGCTTTACGGGCATCACACCACGGCGCACCGGCTGTTGCATCATGTGCATGTGTCCACACCCTTGGACCCGAATTTCCCGCCCAAGGGGCGCAGTTTTTACCGCTATTTCCTGCGCGGATGGGTGGGCAGTTTCACGCGTGGCTACCGTGTCGAGGCGGACCGCGCCGCGCGTGCAGGGCGCATGAACCCTTATGTGGAATATGTGGGGGGGGGGCTTGCGATTGCGCTGGTCTTTGCGCTGGTGTTTGGCTGGGGGGGCGTGCTGGCCTATCTGGGCCTTTGTTTTTATGCGCAATCGCAACTGGCGATGGTGGATTATCTGCAACATTACGGGCTTGCGCGGCGCAAATTGCCCGATGACAGTTATGAGCCGCAGGCCAGCCACCACAGCTGGAACAGCCCGCATTGGTTTTCGTCGCATATGATGGTGAATGCATCGCGCCATTCCGACCACCACGCAAACCCGTCGCGCATTTATCCGGCGCTGCGCCTGCCCACTGATCATCCGGTCTTGCCATATTCGTTACCTGCGATGGGGATTGTTGCGCTGGTGCCCGCCTTGTGGTTCAAGCTGATGGACAAGCGCGTGGACAGGGTTCTGGCCCATGCGCAATCCGCAACGGAGGCGTAGATGAACATGATCACAGGTCATATGCGCGGCGCGCTGGTTGCGCTGGCGCTGATGCTTCCGGCCCTGCCCGCAGTCGCGCAAACCCCGATGAGCGCCGAGGAATTTGAAGCCTATGTCACGGGGCGCACGCTGACGTTCGGGTCCGGCGGCGCGCCCTATGGTATCGAGGAATTCCGCCCCGGACGCCGCACGATCTGGGCCTTTATCGGAGAGCAGTGCCGCGATGGGCATTGGTTCCCGCGTGATGAACAGATTTGCTTTGTTTATGACGACGCGCCAGAGTCCGAGCATTGCTGGATTTTCTGGCGCAGTGATCGTGGGCTGAATGCCCGTTTCATGGGCGACAGTTCCGATACCGAACTTTACGAGGTCGAAAACAGCCCCCGCCCGTTGATCTGCCCCGGCCCGGAAGTGGGTGTCTGAACGTGTGATCCGATCAGGTTGCATGGCTGGTTTGCGGGTGGTTGGGTTATGGATAAAGGCGCGGAGCAAAGGCCGAAGGCCGCCGCGCCATCGGCGGGCCGTCCCGCGGCCTGCCGATTTGGCTGATGGCAGGCCAAGCCTATGATCGCCGGAGTATGCAGCCCGCATAAAGTGAACTTCACTGGCGTCGGACCGGCAGACCCCGGCCCACCGATGGCGCGGGCTTTATCCAAGCGGACAACGACAGCTTCAGGCCGGATTCGGCCAGCCTTGTCATTCCGCCTGACCTGATCTTTTAATAGCCATTGCTCCCCGAGTATTTTTGGCAAGATGAGAGCCTGATCTGTGTCGTTCAGACAGGGGCCGCAGGTATCAGAACAGATCCCCCTGTTGCGGCGGGGGCGGGGGTTTTGGTTTTGTTGTTTTGTCGGGTTTGCGGGGCAGCACGTCGAGGGTGCCATCCGAAAACTCGATCTGCAACGCCGGTTTGCGGCCCGCAGCTTGCGCAGAGGTCAGCACCGCGCCTGCATCATCGCGCACCACAGCATAGCCGCGCTGCACTGTTGCGGGATAGCCAAGTGACTGGCGCAGCCGTTCCAGCGCGGCCAGTTGCGCGGACTGTCGTTCAAGCGTGTTGGTGACGGCGCGGGTTGCGCGGCCCGTGCGTTCTGCCAGCTGGTCGCGGCCCTTGTCGATCTGGTGGGTGATGGAACCGGCACGCAGCCCGGCTGCAATGCCGCGCAATTCCTGCGTTTTGCTGTGAAGGGCGGCGCGCAATGAGCCGGGGAAGCGTTCTGCCCATTGGTCAAACCGTTGCACCGCAGGGGCCAGCAATGTGTCGGCACGCGGCAGGGCGCGCGCGACATCGCGCAGGCGTTGCTGGCGTTGGGAAATGGCCTGCCCGCCAGAACGGATCAGCCTTGCGTCCAGATTGGCCAGATGGGCCATCAGGTCGGCATGCACAGGGACCGCGATTTCGGCAGCAGCCGTGGGCGTTGGCGCGCGTTGGTCGGCGGCATAATCAATCAGCGTGGTGTCGGTTTCATGGCCCACGGCGGAAATCAGCGGGATCTGACTGTCGGCGGCAGTGCGTACCACAATTTCTTCGTTGAACCCCCATAAATCTTCGATAGATCCCCCACCGCGCGCCACGATCAGCACGTCAGGGCGTGGCACAGGGCCGTCATGGGGCAGGGCGTTGAACCCCTTGATGGCGCGTGCCACTTCGGGTGCGCAGGCCTGCCCCTGCACCGCGACCGGCCAGACCAGCACATGCACGCCAAACCGGTCACGCAGCCGGTGCAGGATGTCACGAATCACAGCCCCTTGCGGGGATGTGATAACCCCGATGACGCGCGGCAGATAGGGCAGGCGCTGTTTGCGGTCCGCGCCAAACAACCCTTCGGCGGCCAGTGCGGCCTTGCGTTTTTCCAGCATGGCCATCAGCGCGCCCGCGCCTGCGGGTTCAATGCTTTCGACCTGTAGCTGGTATTTCGATTGCGGCGCGAAGGTGGTCAGGCGGCCTGTGGCGATCACCTCCATCCCTTCTTCGGGTTTGACGGCCATGCGCGCGACCTGCCCCTTCCAGCTGACACTGGCAATCACGGCGCGGTCGTCTTTCAGGTCGAAATACATATGCCCTGTGCGCGCCACCATCACGCGCCCGACTTCGCCACGCACGCGCACGCGCCCGAATTCCCCTTCCAGCACACGTTTGACCGCGCCCGAAATCTCGGACACGGAAAATTCGGGGGTGTTGCTGGGCGGTTCGTCTATCAGGTCCATTGCAGTGCCATTGCTTGTCATGGGGGCAAAGGCACCCTAGAACGCAACAGCGCAAAGGCCAAGAGAGGGCGGCAATGAATATTCTGGTGTTGGGCAGTGGCGGGCGTGAACATGCGCTGGCTTGGGCAATCATGCAAAACCCCAAATGCGACCGGCTGATCTGTGCGCCGGGAAATGCGGGCATGGATGCGATTGCCGAATGCGCGGCGCTGGACATCAATGATGGCAGCGCAGTCGTGGCATTTTGCGAAGAAACGGCGATTGACTTTGTGGTCATCGGTCCCGAAGCGCCCCTGGCCGCAGGGGTGGGCGACCGCTTGCGCGCGGCGGGGATTGCCTGTTTCGGCCCGTCGGCGGCAGCGGCACGGCTGGAAGCGTCCAAGGCATTTACCAAGGAAATCTGCGCGGCGGTGAACGCACCCACCGCAGGCTATGCGCATTTCACAGATGCAGATGCCGCGCGGGCCTATGTGCGCGAACACGGCGCGCCGATTGTGATCAAGGCCGACGGGCTGGCCGCAGGCAAGGGCGTCGTTGTCGCCATGACCGGAGCCGAGGCGCTGGAGGCCGTTGACACCATGTTTGGCGGTGAATTCGGCGCAGCCGGCGCCGAGGTGGTGATCGAGGAATTCATGGAAGGCGAAGAGGCCAGCTTCTTCGTGCTGGTCGATGGCGAGACCTGCCTGCCCATAGGCACCGCGCAAGACCACAAGCGCGTGGGCGACGGGGACACCGGCCCCAACACGGGCGGCATGGGGGCCTATTCCCCCGCGCCGGTGTTGAGTGATGCGATTGCGCAGGCGGCACTTGAGCAGATCGTGCGCCCGACAATGGCCGAAATGGTGCGGCGCGGCATGCCCTATCAGGGTGTGTTATATGTCGGGCTTATGATCAAGGACGGGCAGCCGCGACTGGTGGAATATAACGTGCGCTTTGGCGATCCGGAATGTCAGGTTCTGATGATGCGCCTTGGCGGGCAGGCACTGGACCTGATGCTGGCCTGCACTGACGGGCGGTTGGAGCAGATGCAGGTGAACTGGGCCGATGATCATGCGATGACAGTTGTGATGGCAGCAAAAGGCTATCCGGGCAATTATGCCAAACATACCGAGATCAAAGGCGTGGATACCTGCCCTGAGGACAGCTTTCACATGGTGTTTCATGCAGGAACTGTGCGGGCGGATGGTAAGCTTCTGGCCAATGGGGGCAGGGTTCTGAACGTGACAGCGCGTGGCGCGACGCTGGCACAGGCGCAGCAGCGCGCCTATGACATGGTAGACATGATCGACTGGCCGGACGGGTTTTGCCGCCGCGATATCGGCTGGCGCGCGCTGTAAATTCTTGTGCGGGGTGTCGGCGCAATGCGTGGCGCGTTGGGCCTGTCGCGATCATTGAGGAGATTCCCAAGGCGCGGAATCAAGGCCGCAGGCCGCCGCGCCATAGGTCTGGCCGTCCCGCGGCCTGCCGATTACCTTATGGCATGCCAAGCCTTTGATCGCCGGAGTATGCAGCCTGCATAAACTGCATTCTTATAATGTCGGACCGGCAGACCCCGACCCACCGCCGGCGCGGGCTTTGTCCAAGCCCAAACGCCCCCCTAACTTCATTCAGCATCCTTAACCCCCGTGCCATAGACAAGGGGCGCTCAGACCGCCTTGGAACGCGATGCTTTGGCCAGTTCGCGTTCCAGATGCATCTGGCCTTCGGCGCGCGGGCTGCTGAAGCGGGCCAGCAACAGATACGCCACCGGCGTCAGAAACAGCGTGGCCAGCGTGGCCAGCCCCAACCCGCCCACCACGACCCAGCCAAGGGCTTCGCGCGCCTCGGCCCCCGGTCCGGTGGACAGCACCAGCGGCACGCCCCCCAGCACTGTGGATGTCATGGTCATCATCACGGGCCTTAGCCGGATGGTGGAGGCGCGCAAAATCGCGTCATGCACATCTGCCCCTTCATCGCGCAACTGGTTGGCGAATTCGACAATCAGAATGCCGTTCTTGGCCATGATGCCCACCAGCAATACCAGCCCGATCTGCGAATAGATATTCAGACTGACACCGGTAAACAACAACGCAAAAGCCGCGCAAGCCAGCCCCAGCGGCACTGTCACCATGACCACCACGGCAGACACGAAACTTTCGAATTGTGCGGCCAGAACCAGAAATACGATCAGGATTGCAAAGCCGAACACCAGAAACAGCCCTGATGATGTTTCATCCAGTGTTGCCGCTTCGGACAGGGGCAAAAGCCGTTCATTGGGCGGCAGAATTTCGGCGGCAAGGCTTTCTGCTTCGGCCAGTGCCGCGCCCAGCGGAAACCCCGGCGCAAGGCTGGCTGTGACCTGCACGGCGCGTTGCTGGCTTTCGCGGGTCAGTTGCGGGGCGGTGGCGCGTTCTTGCAGGGTGATGAAGGTTGAAATTGGCAGGATCTGGCCGGAATCAGAACGCACGAAGCTTTGTTCCAGATCGCCGGGGTCGCGCACAGGGGTGCGGGTGGACAGCATTTGGATGTCAAAACTGCGGTCGTCAATGAACACACTGCCCAGGGTGCTGCCGTCCAGCATCGCTTGCAGCGCTTCGGCCAGACCATCCAGATTGATGCCCAGATCCGATGCGCGTTCGCGGTCTACTTCAATGGACAGTTGCGGCTGTGTGGTTTCAAAATCCAGCCGGACCTGACCAAAGCGCGGGTCTTCATTCATGCGGTCGACAAGTGTTTGGGCATTGTCGGCCAGATCGTCGTAATTGCTGCCAAGTATGGCAAAGCGCAAGCCCTGCCCCGCGCCGCGTATGCGCAGCGAATTGGGCTGGATTGCGAAGGCCCGCACCCCGATAATGTCGCGCAGGCCCGCATTGATCTGGGCCACTATTTCCTGTTGGCTACGCTCGCGCTGGTCCCAGTCGGCCAGTGTCATGACCATGAAGGCGCGGTTGTCGCCGCCGCCAAGGCCCACGATGGAAAACAGGTTCGTCACTTCGCCCGATTCGCGCAGGGGCGCAATCGTGGCCTCAATCTCGCGGACTTTGCTGTCAGTGTATTCGATCGACACGCCTTGCGGGGCCGTCACGCTTAGCAGGGCGGCGCCGCGGTCTTCGGGCGGGGTCAGTTCTTGCGGAATGGACTGCGCGGCAAACCAACCCGATGCGGCGAACACAAGCGCTGCACATATCACAACCGCAGGCATGGCCAGCGCGCGTTCCAGCAAGGCGTGATAGCGGCGCGCCAGCCAGTCGCCAAAGCGGCCAACGGGGCCGGGGGCTGTGGGCGTGTCGGCAGAGCGCAGCAAACGGCTGGCCAGCACCGGACATAATGTCAGCGCAACAACAGATGACAGCAAAACCGCCATTGCCAGCGTGAAGCCGAATTCCCGAAACAACCCGCCCGCCTGACCGGGCAGGAACGACAGCGGGATAAACACGGCCGCAAGGGTGGCTGTTGTGGTCACCACGGCAAAGAATACCTGCCGTGTGCCCAGCACGGCGGCGGCACGCGCGCCCATGCCCTGCGCCCGTCTGCGCACAATGTTTTCCAGCACCACAATGGCATCATCCACCACCATTCCGGTGGCCAGAACCAGCGCCAGAAGGGTCAGGATATTCACTGAAAACCCGACAAGATAGACAGCCGCGACAGTGCCCACCAACGCAATCGGCAGGGTGACCGCCGGTATAAGTGTCGCGCGCGCATCGCGCAGGAACACATAAATCGTGGCCACAACAATCAACAGGGCAATGGTCAGTGTCTTGACCACTTCGGTAATTGCCCCGCCCACGAATGTGGCTTCATCCGAAGTGACGAAAATACGCACATCATCGGGCAGGATGGTCTGTAATTCCTCGACAATTGCGGTGACATTGCGCGAAATATCCAGTGTGTTGCTTTGGGCCTGACGGATAATACCCATGCCAATGCCGGTTTCGCCATTAGCCCGCAGTATGGTTTCGCCCGGCGCAGGGCCAAGCGTGACCGATGCAACCTGCCCCAGCCGCACATCATTGCGCAGCACCAGCGCTTCAAACGCTTCGGGGGTTTGTACATTGGCGGTGGTGCGGACCTGAATGCTCTGGCGTTCATTCGACAATGACCCCGCAGGCACGTCAAAGGACACATTGCGCAGGGCCGTGCGAATATCGGCCAGGTTCAGGCCGCGCGCGGCCAGTTCCAGCATGTCGATATCGACGCGGAAAATGGCATCACGCGCCCCAAACACCTGCAAATCCGCGACACCGGGGGCGGAAATCAGGCGGTCCTCGACCAGATCTTCGACCAGTCGCGTCAGGTCCTGAACCGAGCGTGTGCGCGATGTGACGCTGATGCGCATCACGGCGTCTGAATCGGAATCGGCCTTGATGATGCGCGGCTCGGCCACCCCATCGGGCAGGGCGTTGCGAATGCGCCCGATGGCATCGCGGATATCGGTTGCGGCCACGTCAATATCGGTGGAATCGCTGAATTCGGCCACCACCTGCGACCGCCCGAAGCGCGAGGTTGAGGAGATGTTCTGCACCCCCGCCACACGCCCGACGCCCCCTTCGATGCGGCTGGTGATTTCGCGGTCAATGGTTTCCGGCCCTGCCCCGTTGAACTGGGTTGTGACCGTCACCACGGGGCGGTCCACATTGGGCAATTCGCGCACTTCCACCGCGAACAGGCCGGCCAGCCCTGCAATGACAATCAGCGCGCTGAACACGAAGGCCAGAATGGGCCGCCTGACAAACAGCGCAATGCCCGATTGCGCAACCTTGCGCATTTCGGCATCGTCGTTGGGGGTGGGCATCTGACTTTTTGGCTGGATGCGGTCCATTCAATCACTCTTGCTAGATATCGGGGGGAGTCTCTGGCTGTTCGGCGTCTGGCAGCGGGTGATGCGCGATGTCTGCATCGGATGGTGTGGCGGGTGCTGCGCGCATTTCGGCAATGTCGACTTCTGCGCCGGGGCGCAGGTTTTGCACGCCTTCCAACACCACGCTGTCGCCGGCACTCAGGTCGGCGCGCACCAAAACGGCATCGTCACGGCGCTGGATGATTTCAATTCCGGTGCGGGTTGCACGGTTTTCACTGTCCAGCGCCCAGACAAACGCACCGCCCCTGTCCCACTGAATGGCAAGCGGGTCGACAACAGGGTGATATTCACCGGGCAGGGGCATTGTGATCCTGAACGCCATACCGGGGCGCAGGCGGTCGCCATCGTTGTCAATTTCGCCCTGAATGCGCAATGTCCGGTTGCCCTGATCCACGCGGGCATCAATGGCCCGCACACGGCCAGCCAGCACTTCATTCGGGCGCGACAGCGGGCTGGCGTCAAGGGTGTCGCCCACATTCACCAGCCCGACAAAGCGTTCGGGCACGTCAAAATTAACCAAAAGCTGGCTGCGGTCATCCAGCCGGACCAGTTCCGTGTTGGGCGTTACCTGATTGCCCGGCTCCAGCGTGATCAGCCCGATCCAGCCGGACACGGGCGCGGTAATCTGGCGGCGGCTTAGTTCCAGTTGGGCATCGCGCAGATCAAGCTGGGCGCGGCTTAGGGCCAGTTCGGCATCGTCAATCTGCACCTGCGTGGCCGACCCGCTTTCGCGCAACTGGGCCACGCGCGCGGCGCGCACTTCGGTGTCGCGCAATCCCAGTTCCGCGCGCGCAAGGGCAAGTTGCTGAACGTCTGAATTGAGTTGCGCAATCAGCGTGCCTTCGTCCACCCATTCGCCCGACGACACCATGACATCTTCAAGCGTTCCCGCCACCTCTGATGTCAGTGTAACGCTTCGCAGCGCCTGCGCGGTGCCGATTGCAACCAGCCGTCCCCCCGCATTTGCGGTGGTCACTTCCTGCGCGATCACCCGTATGGCGCCGCCGCCCTGAAACCGCGGGCCGCCTGCATTTGCGCCCCCATTCGCATCGGGGATGGGCAAACCTGTGGCGCGCATGGGTTCCAGCACGCCGATACGGTCCAGAATGCCATGTGACGACGGAAGGAAAACAGCCCAGCCCACCAGGCCGAAACCTGTCAGTAGAATGCAAATCGCTGCCCCAGTGACCCATTTCTTCACTGATTCACCCCGTTTGTGCTGATGCGCATGTATACAAGTTAACTTGATTGCTTGCCAAGGAAAGGCAGGTTTACACAAAACACAGTTTGGTTATGGCGTCCATGTGCACATGATCAAGGGCAAGTTGCTGCAATTATCATCATTCACGGGGGCGGCGGGCTGCTATGGCGTCGTTTTTCCCTGACGTCTGGCGGGGGCGACCCTATCCATTTGAAGGGGGCGTGTCATGCCGCAGCTTTCTATTGTGGCGCGGGTCAGCGGATCAGAAGAAGGATATTCCGGATGCGACACAATATTCTAGCGGCAACCATCGCGTGTGGTCTGGCGATGATGCCGTTTGAGGGCCCGTTTCCGGGACTGTCAAACGCCGCGCAGGCCCGCACAGCGATTGAAGGTGCCATGCCCCATCCAATGGTTCCGTTGCCCGCTGATGGCTATATCACGCGTGATGAATTCACGGATTTCGTGGAAATCGAACTTCCCGCATCTGCGGGCGACAGGCGCAGCGGGTTTGAAGAAACCCTGCCTGTTGAAGGCGCTTACCGGCAGATTGAATATGCGCTTGGTGATCTGGAACTGTCTTTGCTGCGCCTGTACCGAAGCTACCTTCAGCATTTTGAAAGCAACGGTTTCGAAATCATTTTCACCGGCATTGGCGAAGAGCTAAGCAACCGTGACGGGTTCAGCTTCATTTCACATGAAAGCGGGTTCCTGTCGCGCACCCCCAGCACGGCAAGCGACAGCAACGCCTATATTCTGGTGCGCAGCCCCGATGAACGCACAGTGCTTGCGGTGTCGTTTTTCAGCCGCCAGGACGCCCGCCGCATGATGATCAATGCGGTCGAGCTGGAAGAAATGGAACTGCTGGACCTGTTTGCCCCCGAACCCGAAGCCGCCCCCGAACCCGAACCACAACCCGAGGAAGACCCCCCGGTGGAGCTTGTTCAGCAAGATGCGGCCGAACTGGAAACCGGTCTGTTGCAGGATGGGCGGGTCATTGTGAATGCCATTTTGTTTGAATTCGACCGTGCAGAAATCCTGCCGGAATCGGCGCAAGCGCTGGACACGGTGGCGGATCTGATGCGCACCCGCCCTGAACTGAAGCTGCTTGTTGTGGGCCACACGGACGGTGTGGGCAGTTTCGACTATAACCTGCGGCTGTCGGTGGAACGCGCGGGCGCGGTGGTGGCATGGCTTGGCGGTCGTGGCGGTATTGACGCAGGCCGCCTGCGGGCCGCCGGTGCAGGCCCGATGTCACCTGTTACCACCAACCGCACGGAATCCGGTCGTGCCCAGAACCGGCGTGTGGAACTGGTTGAAATCATCGAATAGGCGCGCTGTGCCGTATTGCAGCACCAACGCCAGATATGCATCGCCCCCTCTGAACGAAGGGGGCGGTCATGCTATACATTTGCGAATAAATCTGCTTGCCTTGCACCACTTGGGTTTTGTTTCAGGTGCAATACAAGGAGGTGACGAATGAAACAGGCGCCGCGAATTTGGGCATGTGCTGCGGCCCTGCTGACGGCTTGGCCCGCCTATGCGGATATGCCGGTGCTGACGATAACAGGTGCCGTTGAAAATGCGCCGGTGGCGTTGACACTGGATGAACTGCTTGACCTGCCACAGCATCAACTGACGACATCGACCACAGTGACAGATGGCACCCCTGTTTTCGAAGGGTTCCTGATGCGTGATTTACTGGACGAGGTTCAGGCGCAGGGGGACATGGTTGTGGCCTATGCGTTGAACGACTACCGCATGGAAATTCCGGTTTCCGATTTCGTGGATTTTGATGTCATGGGCGCATTGTCGATGGACGGCATGCCGCTGAACCCGCGCGACAAGGGGCCGGTGTGGATTGTCTACCCCCGCGACGACCACCGTGAATTGCAAGATATCCGGTTTGATACGCGCTGGGTGTGGCAACTCGTGTCGCTGCATGTGCAATGACGGATCAGGGCGCGGTCAACACACATAACCCATGGGCGCTATATGCACCGTTCCTTCCGGTGTTGCTGGTTTTCCTTGGGTCTTTGGTGTTCGTGCTGGCCAAATCCTCTGCGTTGGAACGCGATATGCGCATTGCGGCAACCCAGAACATGCTTTGGGTTGTCACCCAGACCCAGATGGAGGTGTTGTCCCTGACACTGGCCGTAGCCCAGCCCGACCGCGATGATATGCAGATCTCGCAGCGTTTCGATCTGGCGCTGTCGCGGCTGAACCTGCTGATGGACGGGCCGCAAGCGCGCTATCTGGAAGAAATCGGGCATCTGGCAGCGGTGCAGGACATGTCAGGGGCGCTGCTGTCGCTTGATCCGCTGGAACTGGGCCATAGCCCCGATTTGCATGCCGCGCTGTTTGACCTTGGGCAGGATTTGCATCCGCAGATCAACCGCATTGCGAATGATGTCATGACGCGCGACTGGGACAAATCAGCCGCGCGGCTGGATGCCTATCGTGCGACACAGCGCTTGATCATTGCTGCCGTGTCGTTTGCGTTTTTGGCGGCCCTGGCGATTTCGTGGTTGCTGCTGCGCAACCAGCGCCGCCTGCATATGACCGCGCTGGAGCATATGCGCGCCGCCAATCTGCTGGAACAGGAACGCGATGTGTCCGCGATGTATCGTGATTTCGCGGCCATCGTATCGCACCAGATGCGCACGCCCCTTAGCTTGATCGACAGTTCCATGCACCGCCTTGCCCGTATGGGGGATGATGTTGCCGCCCGCGACGTAGAGGAACGCCGCAAGATTGTCGGCGATGCCGTGGGTCGCTTGACGCGGCTGGTCGACACGGTCCTGTTGCTGGCCAAGCTGGATAATGACCAGTTGCAGGCGCGCTTTGCCCCCCTTGAGATGGACCATGTCGTTCAGTCCATCATGGAGGAAGCGCAATCGCGCCATCCGCACCGGACGCTGCGCCTGTCGTGTTCGGGCGGGTCGCTTGTGGCGCGTGGTGATCGCCATCTTGTCGGGCATATCATTGATAACCTGCTGTCCAATGCGCTGAAATACAGCCCCCCCGACAGCCCCATAGAATTGCGTGTTTTCACCCAAGGGCAGGACGTGGCCTGCGCGGTGACGGATCAGGGCCAGGGCATTGCCGCGCAGGACCGCCCGTATCTGTTCAACCGGTATTTTCGCGGGGCCTGCGAAGAGGTGCGCGCCGCTGGTCAGGGGACAGGGCTTGGTCTGGCGCTGGCGCAGGAACTGGCGCAGCTGCAAGGCGGGCGCATCAGCTTCGAGACATGGGCAGGCAAAGGGTCGGTGTTCACCTTCTGGCTGCCAGCCATGAAAAAAGGGGGGGACCATGCCAGCGACTGAGGCACCTTTGATCCTGTGTTGCGAGGACGAGCCGCAATTGCTGCGCGACATATCGGACGAGTTGCAGGGCGCGGGGTACCGCGTGGTAGAGGCGCGCAACGGGGCAGAATTGCTGGCGCGGCTGCATGATTGCGCGCCCGATCTTGTGCTATGTGACATCATGATGCCAGAGGTGGACGGCTACGGCGTTCTGGCACGCTTCCGCCGCGATTTTCCCCGCCTTGCGCATGTGCCTTTGGTCTTTTTGTCAGCCCTGTCCATGACGGATGCCGTGATCCGCGGCAAGCGCGCGGGTGCGGATGACTACCTGACCAAGCCAATAGATTATGAATTGCTGCTTTCCACC
Organism: Paracoccaceae bacterium; assembly: GCA_020832445.1. Taxonomy (GTDB): domain Bacteria; phylum Pseudomonadota; class Alphaproteobacteria; order Rhodobacterales; family Rhodobacteraceae; genus Roseinatronobacter. The sequence continues at coordinate 1,982 of JAFIEO010000065.1, read as the reverse complement.
ATAGAGGCACGATTGCGCCAAAGTGCGCAGGCCCGCGCGGGTATTGCGCGCACAGCCGGAATTGGCCAGCATCTGTTCAACACACTGGCTTTCGGGGTTCTGGTGTTCACACCTGATGCCACCCTGATTGCCGAAAACCCCGCCGCCAAGTGCCTGATGAAAGGCCCCGCTGGCCAATCCGTGATCAACGCCCTTGCCGATACCGTGCGGCGCATGGGCGCGCGGGCGCGTGCCGGCGTCGAAGACAGCGTGTCGCTGCTGCTGGATGATGCGCCGTCGCTTATGGCGCAGGTCCATGCCTGCCCCACCGCACCCGATATAGGCACGCCCGCCATGGTGGTGGTTTTCCTGACCGATCCTGCCGCGCGTGCGCCGCTGTCGGCAGGCACATTGGAATCCCTGTTCAGCCTGACACCGACCGAAGCGCGCGTGGCGCGGTATCTGGCCTTCGGGTGCCGCCCCGACGAAATTGCCCGCGAAATGGATGTCGCGCCCACCACGGTTGCCTTTCATCTGCGCAACGCTTTTGGCAAGACGGGCACCCACCGGCAGGCAGACCTTGTGGCCTTGCTGCTGTCGCTGCCGGTTCACAACAGGGAATAGGCGGCCCCCCTGTTTGAACGGGGCGGCAGGGGCCCATCGGCGCTAATGTGCGGTTGCGGGCATGCATGCGCGGTTCGGCTTGCGCGCCCCCAACGCCTGATCGGCAGAAAGGCACCGAAAGAATGTGGGATTTTTCGTTTCGTCGCGGGATCGGTCTGATGGTCCAGACCTTCCCGTTCGTGTTGTTGCGCATGGCCGTCTATTTCGGGGCCGCGCTGGCCTATGTGCTTGTCACCGGAACCGGCGCGGGTATCGGCTGGGGCATTGGTGCGTTGGGCGATGAGGGGTTTCGTGCCTCGGCCACGTTTTTCGGCGGGCTGTCGGGGTTCGGGATCGTGTTGATCGTCATGTATTGGCTGCGCGAATATATCCTTTACATGGTCAAGGCAGGCCATATCGCGGTGATGGTGGAGTTGATCGACAACCGCCCCATGCCCGAAGGACGCAGCCAGATCGGCCATGCGCAGGCCATGGTGCGCGAACGCTTTGGCGAGGCCAGCGTGCTGTTTGTCATCGACCAGTTGATCAAGGGTGTGCTGCGCGCGATCACCGGCCTGATACGCGGTGTGTTCACCTTGTTGCCCATTCCGGGCGTGCGGCAACTGGTCATGATTTTGCGTGCGTTCCTGCGCGTTGCCGTTGGGTTTATAGATGAGGTGATTCTGGCCTATGGCATGCGCACGCGCGCAACCGACCCCTATGCCTCGGCGCGGGCGGCGCTGGTGCTTTATGCGCAAAACTACAAGCCCATGCTGAAAAACGCGGCGTGGATTACGCTGTTTGTCTACGGGCTGATGGCGGTGCTGTTCTTCATCATGCTGGCACCTGCCGCGTTGATCAGCAATCTTTACCCCGGCGGCATGTCGGCCATGGGTGTTGTGATTGCCTTCATTCTGGCATGGTCCGTCAAGCAGGCCGTGCTGGAACCGCTGGCGGTGGCCTGCCTGCTGCAAGCCTATTTCCGCACCATCGAAGGGCAGACCCCGAACCCCGAATGGGATGCCAAACTTGACGGGATGTCGGCGAAATTCAAACAGCTTAAATCCCGCGCCATGTCCAAGGGGCAGGCACAAACGCCCTGAATTTCCGGCAAGGTCCGGCTTGCGCCCCCTGCCCACAAGGGCGGGGGGCGTTGTGTGTTTCATGACGGTTGCAATGGTTTGCGCGCGGGTGTTGTTTCGCTACTGTCATGCAACTGTCACATAGTGGGTTTATGGAGCGTTTGAAGCAGAAGGACCCTTGCCATGAAACCGCATACGCTTTCGTCTTTTGACCGTGATCTTGACGCGATCCGTCTGAATGTCCTGACGATGGGCGGGCAGGTGGAGGATGCGATCCTGAACGCATCGCGCGCGCTGGAGGGGCGGGACGAGGATCTG
>JAFIEO010000064.1 GCA_020832445.1 Paracoccaceae bacterium | reverse complement strand
CCCCCCCCCCCCCCCCCCCCCCCCCCCCCCCTTGCCTGAATTCACTCCCCCGCCAGTGCTTGCGCCTTCGCCACAGTCAGCGACGGTGACAATGCGTCAGGGTCCAGCACCAGCTCCAAAATCGCAGGCCGCCCCGCCGCGACTGCACGGTCATATGCGGGCAGGAAATCTTCTGTGCGTTCAACCCGCTCGCCATGCCCGCCATAGGCCGCCGCCAGCGCTGCGTAATCGGGGTTGAACAGTGACGTGCCACTGACGCGCCCGGGATAGGTTTTTTCCTGATGCATGCGGATTGTGCCATACTGCCCGTTATTGCACAGGATCACGATGATATTCGCGCCATGCTGGCGGGCGGTGGACATCTCGTTCAGTGTCATCTGGAAACAGCCATCCCCTGCAAAGCACACCACCGCGCGATCGGGGTGTTCCAGCTTGGCGGCAATCGCGGCCGGAAACCCGTAGCCCATCGACCCCGATGTGGGGGCCAGATGGCCGGGAAAGGCGCGTGCGCGCAAATAGCGGTGCAAGAAGGCTGCGTAATTGCCCGCCCCGTTGGTGACAATCGCATCTTCCGGCAGGTGGTCGGATAACTCGTGGATGATCTGTTCCAGCTTCACATCGCCGGGTGTTTCAACAGGCGTGACCCAGTCCAGATAATCGGCATGTGCCGCGCGCGTCCACTCTGCCCAATCGGGATGCGCGGGCGCATCGCGCCGGGCCAGTTTGGCGATGAAATCCACCGCAGGGGCAGCCAGTGCCAGATCGGGGCGGTAGACGCGGCCCAATTCATTGGGATCAGGGTGAATATGGATGATGGTCTTGTTCGGGCAGGCCGGGTCGATCAGTTCATATCCACCGGTCACAATATCGCCCAGCCGTGACCCAAGCACCAGCAGGCAATCGGCATCGCGCAGGCGTTGCGCCAGTTTCGGGTTCATCCCCACAGCCAGATCGCCCGCATAATTGGGGTGGCGGTTGTCGATGCGGTCCATCCGCCGGAAGGTTGCGCAAACCGGCAGCCCGAAATTGTCTGCAAACTGGGCAAGGTTGCGCGCCGTGTCGCTGGACCAGACCGACCCGCCCGCAATCACCAGCGGGCGCTTGGCGGTGCACAGCATGTCCAGCACCGCATCAATCTGTTCGGAACACACCGACGGTGGTGTGGGCGCCACGCCCGGCAGGTCGGGGACATCGGCATGCGCAGACAGAATGTTTTCGGGCAATGCCAGCACCACCGGGCCGGGGCGGCCGGAACTGGCCTGATGAAAGGCGCGGCTGATATATTCGGGCAGGCGGTCGGTGTGGTCGATTTCGGCGGCCCATTTGGCGATAGGCTTGAAGAATTCGCGGTAATTGACTTCCTGAAACGCCTCGCGGTCGCGGTGGCGGTTGTCGATCTGGCCTACGAACATGATCAGCGGTGTGGAATCCTGCATGGCCACATGAATCCCGCTGGACGCGTTCGTGGCCCCCGGCCCGCGCGTCACAAAAACAATTCCGGGCTGTCCGGTCAGTTTTGCATGGGCCTCTGCCATCATGGCGGCGGCCCCTTCATGGCGGCAGACGATGTTTTCGATGCCCGATCCGTGCAACCCGTCCAATGCGGCCAGAAAGCTTTCGCCCGGCACCGAAAATACGCGCCTTACGCCTTGTGCTTTCAGTTGATCGACCAGAATCTGCCCGCCATGTCGCGTTGTCATGAATGCGCCTCGCTTTGTTGTGTTCGCGGTCACTCTGTGAGATTCCGCAGGTATGTTCAACCGCGATGATTGCCATTTGCCGCGTCGTTCCTAGCTTTGAACCTATAACCCTGAAGGAGGTTCCATGTCGGATTTGAAACTTGTTGGTCTGTGCGGTTCGCTGCGCGCCGGGTCCTATAACCGTAAATTGTTGCTTGAAGCCGCGCGCATCTTTGATGGTGCGGGTTTTGACGAAGGTAACCTGCGCCTGCCACTTTTTGACGAGGATCTGGAGGCGCAGGGCATTCCCCCCGAAGTCACCCGCCTGAAAGACCAGATCCGCGCGGCAGATGCCGTAGTGATCGCCTGCCCCGAATACAACAAGGCCCCGTCCGGTGTGCTGAAAAACGCGCTGGACTGGTTAAGCCGCGGGGGTGCGCCATGGGCCGACAAGCCGGTGGCGATTGTGTCGGCCGCAGCAGGCCGCGCAGGTGGAGAGCGCACACAATTCGCGCTGCGCCTGATGATGGTGCCCTTTCGCCCGCGCCTGTTGCAGGGTCCGGAAATGCTGGTGGCCAGCCCCAAGGACCATTTCGACGCTGACGGACACCTGATGACCGAAAGCTATGTCAATTTGTTGTCTGACCTGATGGCCGCGCTGCGCAAGGAAGCGCAAATTGCGCGTAACTGACCGCCCGCGCCTTGTATTTGCGCGACAAGGGTTTGAATCCCGCGCGCGGCGCTTCTATACCTGATGCACGCCTGTAGTGATCGGAGTTGCCAATGTCGAACCCCACCGCCGCGATGCTGGTCATCGGTGATGAAATCCTGTCGGGGCGCACCCGTGATGCGAATATGCATTATCTGGCAGGACAGTTAAGCACGCGCGGCATTGATCTGGCCGAAGTGCGCATTGTGTCCGACACGCATGACAAGATCGTATCAAGCCTGAATGCGCTGCGCGCGGAATATGACCATGTGTTCACATCGGGCGGCATTGGCCCGACGCATGATGACATCACCGCCGACGCGGTGGCGGCGGCGTTCGGGGTTAATGTTGACATCCGCGATGATGCGCGCGCCATTCTGGCCGCACATTACCAGCGCACAGGGCTGGAACTGAACGCCGCGCGGTTGCGTATGGCGCGCATTCCGGACGGGGCAAGCCTGATTGAAAACCCAGTCTCTTCTGCGCCGGGGTTTAGCATTGGCAATGTGCATGTGATGGCTGGTGTGCCCGCGGTATTTCAGGCCATGGTGGCGTCTGTGCTGCCATTGCTGACAGCGGGACAGGCGCTTTACAGCCAAAGCCTGTGCATCAATCGCGGCGAGGGCGAGATTGCCGCCGATCTGTCCACGCTGGCCGCCGCCTATCCCGAATTGTCCATCGGGTGCTATCCGTTCCAGCGCGACGGGGCGTATGGCGCAAATGTCGTGGTGCGCGGGCAAGCGTGTGCGCAGGTTGATGCGGCCATGGTGCGCCTGTCGGAACTGTTCCCCGAGGCCGTTGCATGACACTGCCCTGCCCGGGTGCGCTGATCGCGGCGCTGGAAGGGACATGGCCCGCGCGGTCAAAATCGGTCATTGGCGGCTGGACCATCCGCGATGGCGCAGGCGGGGGCAAGCGCGTCAGCGCCGCCACCACCGAGGATGAGGACAGCAGCATTCCCGTTGCGGAAACAGCCATGCGTGCGCTGGCGCAATCCCCGCTTTTCATGCTGCGAGAGGGGCAGACACGCCTGCAAGACCGGCTGGAGGCGTGCGGCTACCGCTGTGTCGATCCCAGTGTGATCTATGCCGCCCCGGTTGCGGCCATTGCGCAAGAGCCGCCCGCGATCAGTCTGTATCCGGTCTGGCCGCCCTTGGCGATCATGCGCAGCATTTGGGCTGACGGGGGCATCGGGCCTGCACGGGTGCAGGTCATGGCGCGTGTGCGCGGGCCAAAGGCGGGATTGATCGCGCGCAGCCATGGCCGGGCCGCAGGGGCTGCCTTTTGTGCCCTTCATGGCGATATTGCGATGGTGCATGCGGTCGAAGTGGCCCCTGCCTTGCGCCGCAAGGGGGTTGCGCGCAATATCTTGCAAGGGGCCGCATTCTGGGCGCAGGCGCAGGGCGCGCACTGGCTGGCACTGGCCGTGACCGAGGCAAACGGGCCTGCACGCGCGCTTTATGATGCGCTGGGCATGCAGGTGATGGCGCGATATTCCTATCGTCAGAAGGAGGACTGACATGTCCGGGCAAGTGACAAAGCTGAACCTGCCAGCGGTTGATCCGCTGCCGGAACGCACGCAGAAATATCTGGAGCTTGCAGAGCAGAAACTGGGCATGGTGCCGAATGTCTTGCAGGCCTATTTGTTCGATGTTGCGAAATTCGACGCCTTCGTGGGTATGTATAATGACCTGATGCTGGGTGATAGCGCGCTGAGCAAGCTGGAGCGCGAGATGATTGCCGTGGTGGTGTCATCCATCAACCGGTGCTGGTATTGCCAGGTCGCCCACGGCGCGGCAGTGCGGGAGTTGTCGGGCGATCCTGCGCTGGGCGAGGCGATGGTGATGAATTACCGCGCAGCGCCGCTGGATGCGCGCACCCGCGCCATGCTGGATTTCGCAGCCCTTGTCACAGAGGCCAGCGCGAAAGTGTGCGAGGCCGACCGCGACGCCCTGCGCGCGCACGGGTTTTCGGACCGCGATATATTCGACATCATCGCTGTGGTGGGGTTCTTTTCGATGTCCAACAGGGTGGCATCGGCCACGGGAATGGAGCCGAACCCCGAATATCACGCCATGGCGCGGCACGTCTGACCGGAAGGGGGGAGGGGGGGGGGGGGGGGGCCCGCGCCCCCCCGCCCCGGCCCCCGCCGGCACCCCCCCCCCCCCCCCGCGCGG
>JAFIEO010000063.1 GCA_020832445.1 Paracoccaceae bacterium | reverse complement strand
CAGACCGAGCGGTAGCTCAGACCGCCCTGCCCCGCATCAGACAAAGCCCCGCCAGACAGCCCAGGCGCCGAGACAAACACCGCCTCAGGGCACCCCTCAACATGCGCCAACACACGACCCAGAACGCATGGCTCAGTGGCCAGTTCAGCCTGATCACTGGCAAAGCCATTGATCAGAGCCTGCTCGCGCGCGCTCTGGCGGGGGATCTCTTCGCAGGTTATGAATTCGTCTTCGACGAACAGCCGGATCAGGTCTTCCAGATGCTCGGCAAGCAGGTCGCCATCGATCACGGCGGCATGATCGGGGCGCACACGGATCATGTAGTCTATCGCGCCAGTCTGAGGGTTTTCCGTGGCATGCAGGGCGATGGGGACAGCTTCCCGGTTGTCGACCGTGCCGATTGTATATGCCGCATGATCGGGATCCGTGCTGCCCCCATAGGGCACCCAGGAGACAGAGACATCGAACAGACCCCCGCGTTCACGCATCTGCGGGCCAAGCGCGCGCAGGATGGAATCGAGCGGGGTGCGGTGGTGTTTCAGATCAGCATCGACATCTTCACTGAAGGCTTGCACGACTTCTGTGAGATCCCACCAAGGCTCGTAGCGTGAGATCACCGGCATCAGACTGGCCGCCATCCCGATGGTGCCAAATGTCTTGTGGTCGCGCTGGTGCAAAGCCATGCCGCAGGTGACCGACATCTGGTCAAAACGCCGTGCAAGAGCAAGGCAGAACAGCGCAAAGAAGGACCGTTGGGGCTGGGTTCCCGCTGTGTGCGAGGCGCTAGCGAGTTGGCGCGCCAGATCCGGTTCGATCCTGCGCCTTGTGGTGGGTGCCAGCACGTCGTCTGAACGGGACTGCCCCTCTTTCAAGAGCAGTGCGGGGGGCAGAGGATCGAAACGTGCGACCCAATATTGCAAATCCCGCTGATAGTCCGGGGTTTCGGAGTAAGCGATATCGCGCTGGACAAGATCAAGCACGGAAGAGGCGGGGGTCAGTTGAACAGGTTCTGTTGAGGTTACGGCCTGGTAGGCATTGAACCAATGCAACAGGGCGATCCTGACTCCGATTGAATCCGCGATTATATGGTCGAAATCCCACAGCAGGTAAGAGGTGTTTTCAAATTCGACCAGATGCACGGCGAATAGGGGTCTGTCGCCATAGGGCATGGGCTGCTGAAACACATGCTCTATGTATCTGCTCAGAGCCGCGTTTACCTCTTCCTCGGGGATATCGTGATGCTCTGTGATCGTCAGATGGACGTCATTTTTAGACGAAATCCACTGACGCGGCTTGTGCGGGTCAACCCGCACTCTGAGCCCGTCATGCCGAGCGATGAGGATCTTGAGGGATTGTTTCAGATCGGCATGGCGGATACGCCCCTGAAAGCTTGCCCAACAGCCCAGCCGATAGCCCGCAGACCTCGCAGTCTGCACATCAAACCAGATCGGCATCTGCACAGAGGTGAGGGGTAGAAAATCATGCCCCGTATCCGCGATCATATTCAGGTTGATATTCATGCGCTCAATTATCTTTGTCGGTTACTATTTACGCTTGCAGGGGTCGTTGAGGCTGCGGGCGGGGATCAGGTTTCTACCTCGTCAAGACCGATCAGGGATCCGATCATGGCGGCGACCTGCATGAGCGATCCCGCGCTGAGCAGTTGCATGACAGGGACATTACTGCCGATATCGCGCTCGATCGCGGTCCCGAGTTCGACCGCCATCAGCGAGTCCAGCCCAAGATCGGAAATCGGCTGGTCAGTGCTGATCTGCGTGGCGGTTGTGCCAAGAATCCGCGCGATGTTCTCGCGCAGGCGTTCAAGGACAAACGGCATCCGCTCAGAGCGTGGCAGCGCCTTGACGATATCGGTCAGATTTTCATCCTGAGACAAGGTTTCCATCATGTCCGAAGGGATCATCCCCGCAAAGCGCGGTGCGCGGGCCGAAGCGATCATCTGATGTAGCTTGATCATGTCAAACCTCGCGATTCCGACCCTTTCCGCCCCGGTCGCAACCACGCGGCCAAGGTCAGAAAGCGCCTGCTGGACTGGCATAGCGTCCATACCGGAGCGATTCCGCAGCAAGTTCACGACATTTTCGTGGCGCGTGAGAAAACCCGCATCAAGGATCGCGCCCCAACCGACGGCAAGCGCCGGAAGGCCAAGCGATTTGCGATACATCGCCAGAGTTTCAAGATAGAGATTTGCCGCAACATAAACGCTCTGACCCGGATTACCGACAAATGCGCTTGCCGATGAATACATGATGAAGGTTTCGACAGGATCGCCCAAGGTCTGCTGGTGAAGGTTCCATGCCCCGGTCATCTTTGGCCGGAAGACGCGCTGCATCTGCTCTGGGGTGACATTGACGAGCGGCGCATCCTCGATAACGGCCGCCGCATGAACGACACCCACCAGCGGGGGCATCGTTGCGCGGATGCGGTGCAAGACGCCCGCGACCGCGTCCGCATCGGCAATATCGGCGGCAAAGGCGCAGGCTGTCACGCCCGCAGCGTTGAAGGCTGCAAGCGTTTCCTGCGCGCCAGCCGCGTCCGCCCCGCTGCGCGATACAAGCGCAAGTGACCGCGCTCCGTTCGCGGCAAGCCAGCGCGCGGTTTCAAGTCCGAAGCCAGCAAGCCCGCCTGTCACCAGATATGTCCCGTCGCTGCGGATGGTCTGGAGATCCGGTACAACGACCGGTGCCCCGGCGAAAGCGGCCTGCATGGACACAACGATCTTGCCGATATGGCGCGACTGCTGCATCAGGCGGAAAGCTTCAGCAGCGCGGGCCACCGGAATGCTCTGATGGGGCAGCGGGCGCAAATTGCCTGCGCGAAACTGCTCCAGAACCTGCGCAAACATACGTTTTCCCAGATCAGGACGCTCGACCAGAAGCGTGTCGGCATCAATGCCGAAATAACTCAGATTATTGCGGAAAGGTCGCAAGCCAACGCGGCTGTTGGCATAGAAATCCCGTTTGCCTATCTCCAGGAAACGCCCGAAAGGCTTGAGGCAGTTCAGATTGCGCAGGATCGCTTCGCCTGCCAGCGAGTTGAGGATGACATCGACACCCTTGCCGTCGGTCAGACGCATCACGTCATCTGCGAAGTCCAGAGTCCGCGAATTCAGGACGTGATCCACGCCCAACAGCTCCAGCACACGCCGTTTGAGAGGAGAGCCAGCCGTGCCGATGACAATGGCCCCTTTCATCTTGGCTATCTGGATCGCGGCCAGACCAACGCCGCCTGCCGCACCATGGATCAGGACAGTTTCGCCCGGTTCCAGCCGCGCAAGATAGTCGAAAGCATACCACGCTGTCAGGAATGTTGTGGGGATCGTTGCGGCGGCGGCGAAATCCATACCCTCCGGCATCTTTGCCACAGAACCCGCTGACGTCGTGACATGGCTGCCCAGACACGAGGATGCAAAGGCCACGACACGGTCCCCGACCGAGAAATCCGTCACGTCTTCGCCCACGCGGAGGATTTCGCCAGCACATTCCATCCCGATTGTCGCGCCCGAAAACCCGTGCTCGACCGCCTCTTCGGGCAACATGCCCATGCACCACAGCACATCGCGGAAGTTCAGACCCGCGGCTTTGACCGCGATTTCGACATCCTGCGGGCCGGGATGTCTGCGGGTCAGCTCCCGCAGGTGCAGGCTTTCAAAGCCGCCTTGCGGCAGGAAATCTAGCACGAAGGCATCTGTCTGCTGCTGTGCCGCGCGGGCAAGGCGCTGGGGGCTGGTGACATATGCACGGTTCACGAAGCGCTGCCCCTGCACGGTCTGAACTTCTGTCTCATCATCCTCAAGCTGGATCTCGCGTGCCAGCCAACGGGCGGATGCGCCCGCGTCCTTGGCCGGGTGCAGGTCGATCAGTCTCAGCCCGCAAGCCGGATGTTCATTCGCGATGACACGACCAAACCCCCATAGCGCACCTGCTGCCGGGTTTGCCGGGGCATCCCCGAAACCACTGGGAAAGGCCGCGCGCGTCACGATTGTCAGACCTGCGTCACATTCTGGCCGCTGCGCCGTCGCCTCTTCGAGAGCGCGCACCATGTCAAGCGCGGCATGGCAAAGACGGTCCTGACCGGCAGGGCCGCAATCGGCACCGCCATCGGGGCTGACAAGGATAACCCGGTTTGCCAGTTGCGCGACCAGTGCGTCTTGCACCCGGCCCGGCGCATCCAGATCAAGCTGGGTGACAGTATGTCCCGCCGCCGTCAGACAGGCAACAACTTCTGTAGCAAGGCTGTCTTGTGGATCGCCAACAACAATGTAGCCCTGTTGAGCTACGACAGCGCCTGCATCAAGGGGCACAGTCTTGCGCGCGCAGGCGGTGATCACCCCTGCCCGCATGCCTGAACTGGACAGAACCCCTGCCCCGGTCAGCCCCGCATCGGTCAGGTGCTGCGGCGAAAGCGCGGCTGCCTGACCAAGGATGAATGTCTCGAACGCCACATCGGCACTGCCTGCGATCAGCACAATGCCGCCATCAGCCAGAACGCGGCGAATTTCACCAAGCACGAAGCCGGGTTCTTTGCCAAGGCGATCAGGACGAGACAGCAAGACAATGTCGAATGTCCCGCGTCCCAGGCCCTGAGCCTCAAACCCTTCCGTCGCGGACAGGCTACGGGTCTTGACCATCGGTTCCTGCTCGAAGCGGCGGGTCAGTCTGGCGACAGCATCATCCGCCGGATCCGTTGCCGTCCAGGAACACCGTTCAGGCATCAGCGGCAACAATGTGGCGGTAAGCCCGCCAGCCCATGCGCCGACTTCCAGCACACGCATCGGTCTATATGTTGGCCAGCACGCAACCAGACGGCTGAACGCTTGCGCCAACATCTGATTGCGGCCCGAAGCATATTGTGCCGTGTCAAAGAGTTGCTCCAGCGCGGTCGCGCTGAGCGGGATTTCCTCTTTTTCGGTCAGTCTGCGCAGCACGGCATCCCCGGCCTCTGCCAGAAGCAGCATTTCCGGTTGCCGGTCAGGGAAGGACTGGAACATTTCTGCCCAGACGGCTTGCGCTTCATGCTCTGCGGGAATGCCTTGCCATTGCCAGCCATGATCTGTCGCCGTAATCGCACCACTGCTTTCTGCCAGAGAAACGATATGTTTCAAATAGTCCGACTGGTTGCGGCGGATGCGCGCGTGCCGTGTGAGTGCGGCCAGATCGAAGCTGTCGCGCGGCGGGCGCAATGCCGCCAGTGCCTCGGCGGCATAAAGTCCCATCAGATGATGTGCCATTGCCGCAAACCGATCTTGCTCGACCGCCGCGCCCTGTGCCGAAAGCTGGTCGCCAAACAGATCAGCGACAGAGGGTATGGCTGGCAATTCCGCCGCAACGGGCTGGCTGTCATCGTAGCGCCACGCATCCGTGATCAGCGGTGCGGGCCCCTGCTCGACAAGATTGGCTTTCTGGCACCGCGCGCCGCGCATTTCCAGCAGCACCATGCCATCAGTATCGAGAAAGAAGATATCCAGAAGAACGCTGCGCAGGGATTCGCGTTTCAGGACGATATGGCAAAAGAAATGCTCACCGAGAGGCTGGAATACGCGCAACGATTCAATGCTGATCGGCAGGGTGCTGATCTTGCGCGGGTCGCCTTGCGCGATCAGTCCGACCGCGCCTTGCAGACCACTGTCAAACAATGCCGGGTGAGAGATATAGCCCTTCGTTCCGCCATAAGGTTTCAGGTCCAGCCGCACCTCTGCCAATGCCTCGCGCAGGGGGGCATCAGGGGCACTGAGGCAAAGCCTTTGAATCCCTTGAAAGGCAGGGCCGTAACTTAACCCACGGCTTTGGGCATCTGTATAGAAAGCATCCGGCGCCACTTCGACCGGCAAGCGTGCCTTGATGGTGGCAAGGTCGTGTGTCTGCGGGTCGGCCTTGGCAATATGGCTGACGCGCCCGGTAAAATGCAGCGTCGTGTCTGCAGCAGCGCCCACCGCGCAGGAGCGTATCTCGATGCGCCCGTCATTTGGGTCCAGTTGCACCTGCGTTTGCAGGTCGGTCTCGGTGTCCAGCGTAAGCGGGCGATGGATTGAAAGAGCTTCCAGATTGATCGCGCCGTCATCGCCAAAGACAAGGCGTCCCGCCGCAAGCGCTTGTTCCACATAACCCGCACCGGGGAACACTGTGGTGTTCTGAACGCAGTGATCGCACAGATAAGACAGCGCCGAGATGTTGAGAGCCCCTTCCCAATACCCCCCTGCAGAGGACAGACGCCCCCCCAGAAGCGGATGATCGCGCTGAACCGGCGCAATGAAATCGGGCACCGCAACCGCGCCGCGCCAATGCTCCGAGCGCTGCCACGGATAGTTCGGCAGATCTGGCATGATGGCGGGTCGGTCGCAAAGTTCAGCCGGCGCGCATGCTGCATGCGCGACTGCAGACGCGAGGGCTTGCGAGATATTCTCGACATCGCTTTCAGGCCCGGAGCGGCCGGGGCGGCGCAGCGTTGCCAAGGCCGTGGCCTGTAGCGAATGCGTCCGCGCCAGTTGCAAGATGTAATCGCGCAAGACAGGGTGTGGTCCGATCTCAAGGATAAGGCCCGTATCGTGATCTTTCAGCGCGCAATATACCGCATCCTCGAACAGGACAGGTTCACGGACGTTGCGGAACCAGTATTCCGCGTTGAGGGCCGTGCCCTCAAGTGTCGCACCCGTCACGGTCGAGATGAAAGGGGTCTGCGCCGGTTCTGTCGACAGGTCACTTAATGCACAGGAAAGCCCTGCCCGGCAGACATCCATGGCTTTTGTATGGAATGGATAGTCCAGCGTCAGAAGCCGCGCGAATTTACCATCTGCAATAACGCGGTCCACAAGCCGGGTCAGTTGCGTCTCATCTCCGGCAACAGTGATCCCTTCGGGGGCATTTCGTGCAGCGATTTCCAGCCAGCCGCCGATCTCTGCGATCAGTTTCGCGGCCGTGTCCGCATCAATGCCCAGAGCGGCCATCTTGCCTGTGCCTGCCGTCTTGGCCTGTTCGCGGGAGCGGTGGAAAATAACCCGCGTCGCAGCATCAAGGCCAAGCGCGCCACTGGCCCAGGCGGCGGCAACCTCGCCAACCGAATGGCCGAAAACCACACTCGGCGTGACACCCGAAGACCGCAGCACTTCCGTGACACCGACCTGAATCGCAAACAGCATGGGCTGCGCGACCTCGGTCAGTTCAATCCGGCTCTCGGACTCGGGGCGCGCCATTTCATCCAGCAGAGACCAGCCCGCAAGCGGGGCAAAAATCTTGTCAACGGCGGCAATGCTGGCTTTGAAACTTGTGCTTTCTGCAAGCAATTCACGGCCCATACCCCACCATTGAGGACCATTGCCGGAATAGACGAAGGCAACAGGAACAGTGGCTTGCGCGGCTGACCCTTGCGCGACATGGACGCATTTTTCCTGTGCAAGCCACGCGGCCAGACGGTCGGCGGCCTGATCTGCAGCAGCTGCGCGGACCACAAGGCGGCGTGACAATGGCGCGCGGAAATGCGCGGTGCCGGACGCTATCTGCGCCCAGTCCGCACCCGGCGCGCGCAGCAATTCAACATAGCTTCGGGCCAGTGCCTGCAATGCGGTCTCGGATTGCGCCGACAGCATAAGCAGCTCCGGTTTGTGCAAGCTTTGCTCGATGCGCTGCGCGGGCTGGTAATCCTGCAGGATAGCGTGACTGTTGGTGCCCCCGAAACCGAAGGAGTTGATGCCGACAAACACCGGCTTGCCGTTATCGGGCAGCGGCACGGGGCGGTCCACGACATGCAGGTTCCAGTTGTCGAAATCAATCGCGGGATTGGGGTCGCTGAAATGCAGGTTCGCAGGGATCTGCCTGTTCTGGAAACTCAGCAAAATTTTGGTAATCCCGGCAACGCCCGACGCGGGTTCCAGATGGCCGATATTGGATTTGACAGACCCGATATGGCAAACCGAACCATCCGAACGGGGGCTGCCAAGCACCCGGCCGATGGCTTCGCATTCAATCGGATCGCCCACGGATGTGCCGGTGCCATGCGCCTCGACATAGAAAAGATCTTCGGCGGATATCTCTGCAGAGGAGTAGAGACGCTCCAGCAAACCTGCCTGCGCCTCGACCGACGGCATGGACAATCCCATGGTGCGCCCGTCGGAATTGACACCTGTGGCACGGATGACGCCAAGAATGCGGTCTCCATCACGCTCTGCGGCTTCCAGCGGCTTGAGCAGGATCAGACCACCCCCCTCGGAGCGGACATACCCGCTGCCAGAGGCATCAAAGCTTTTGCAGCGCCCCTCGGGCGACAACATGGACGCGGCAGCAAACCCCTGCCATGGCCGGATATCGGCCAGAATATTGACCCCGCCCGCAATCGCCGCATCGCATTCACCAGCCAGAATGGCCTGACAGGCCTGATGCACGCCGACCAGACTGGACGAACAGGCCGTGTCCACAGCCATGCTGGGACCGGCAAGATTGAAGATGTAGGAAATCCTGTTGGCAGCAATGCTGAAAGCAGAGCCAGTGTTGGAATACGCATTGGGAGAGCCGCCGCCCACAAGCTGCGCGTAATCGTGGTTAGAAATCCCGATATACACCCCGACAGGCTGACCGGACATCTGCGCGGGCGTTACGCCCGCATTCTCCAGCAATTCCCAGGTCAGTTCGAGCAACAGGCGCTGTTGGGGGTCGATCTGGGCCGCTTCACGGGGGGAAACGCCGAAGAATTCTGCGTCAAACCCACGAATATCGTCCAGAAACCCGCCAGAGCGTGTGTAGACCCGTCCCTTGCGCCCTTTCTCCTCATGGTGCCAGCTTTGATCCCAGCGCGACCAATCCGCCTCTGTGATGCCATCGCGGCCTTCGGTCAGCAGATCCCACAAAAGCGCGGGGGAATTGGCACCACCGGGATATCGTCCGCTTACGGAAATGATCGCAATCGCTCCACGGGTGTTCGATGCGCTGACAGAAAGCTGATCGCTGGAGGGATGAATGGTCATACTTAATCCTGTGTTTTCTTTACGATGAACAATCGGTGGTTTGATCTGACATTGTTCTGGTTACGTGGCGAATATGTCAGCGTCGCGGCGATTTTGCGCTCTGGTTGTGCGCGCTTTGGCACGCAAAGGGTGCTTCTTGCGACCCTCGAAACGTCGGTCAATTCCCAGCGTATATTGGGCCGCACAGGGCGGGCGCTCTGGTGCAAATGACTCTGGGGGTTGTGCAACTGGCCGTGTCGCCGGAACCGCGTGGGATTTTGCGTAGACAAGCCGGAAATAGGCAGGTGCAAAAAGGAAGGCCAGACTGCCCGATAACAGCACCCCCCCGGCGATTGCGGCTGCAAAAGGGGGCCAGAACAAGCCCCCTTGAAACAGCAAGGGAAGAAACCCGCCAAAGGTGGTCAAGGTTGTCGAAATGATGTGGCGCGCGCCATCCAGCACTTCACGGGTGGCGGCGTCCAGATCCCCGGACGCGGCGTTTGCATTGTTCTGAAGGGCGGTAAAAATGATGATCGATGCATTCACTGACACCCCGACCGAACCGATAACCCCGATGAGCGCATTAATCCCGAGCGGGTAGCCAAGCGCAGCAACACTGAGAAGTGACAGCCCCGCCGAAAGTGCCGCCACGATCATGGTGCCCATGGTCAGACGGAAGGAGCCAAAGGTCACGATCAGGGTCGTAATGCCCAGCAAAGCAATGAGCGCTACAGACGCCATAAGTCCGTCTACGGTCGCATTGCGCTCTGTCTCTTCGCCAGCCGCCTCAATTCGGTAGCCATCGGGCAGGGCGATCCCTGCGGCATGGATGGCAGCCTGCGCTTTGGCGAATACGGTCGAGGGCAAGACCTCTGGATGCGGATAGACCTGCACGTAATTCATGCGCTCGCCATTGTAGCGGTAGATCAGCGTCTCGGTGATGGCGAGTGTTGGTTGCGCCAGCGACGAAAGCGGCATGACCAGCCCGCGGCCTGACGCGGCATCGGTCCCTGCGACCAGAATCGGGAAATCGCTGATAGCCTCTACATTGCCTTGGAATGTTTCCCGAAATTGCACGCGGATCGGCAGGCGCTCGGTGCCATCCATCAGGAAGTCAGCAACGGTGCCCGACAAACCGTTGCGCAACTGAGCCGCGATTGCGCCCTCGTCCAAGCCCACAAGGCCCGCGGCAGTCTTGTCAACGATGAAGCGCAGCTGCGGTTGCCCGTCCGCAAGCCCGCCGCTAAGCTGCGCAACCTCTGGGATTGGGGCGATGGCCTGCTGCATCTCGGCCCCGATGCGCCGCAACTCGGCGATGTCTGAGCCGTAGATGTAGAAGGATACAGGCGCGCCGACCGGCGGCCCTTGCGCAAGGGCACTGACGGTCGCGCGCGCTTCGGGGAAATTTGCGGTCATATCCGCCTGCAGCGTGGTCAGAATCTGGCGTGCACGGGCGGCAGACTCGGTCGTGATCATGCCTTGGGCGAAGCTGGGATCTGTCGTGCTACCGCCAACGATGTTGTAATAGAATGCCGGGGCCGATCCGCCAGCAACCCAATAGCGGTCAGTGATCCCGTCAATATCTGCCAGATAGCGGTCAAGGCTCTGCACAAGCATATCGGTCCGGGCGACATTTGAATGCGCCGGAAGCTCGACCGAGATGTAGAATTGGTTTCTTTCCGCAAGCGGAAAGAATTGCGACGGCATCTGGGACGCCATGAGAAAGCCCAGAGCGGGCAAAAGCATCGACAGCAGAAGGCTGGTGCGCGGCCAATCGAGGATCAACCGCAGCGCCCGGAACATGCGCGTGTCACCTACGGGAGGTTCGGGCGTTTTGCCCTTGCTGGCTGGCAGCAGCCGCGCGGCCATGGTTGCTGTCAGGATCATGGCCAGGAAAAATGACCAGAACAGCATGACTGAAACGGCGATCGAGATCGTTCTGACGAAATCGCCAACATTCCCCGGCAGCAGGATCATCGGCAGGAAGGTCAGGAAGGTCGTGATCGTGGAGGCCGCAAGCGGCACAAACAGACGGCCCACGGCAAATTCCGCCGCCTGGTCCCGCGCATTACCGCTGTTCAGGCGTCGGCGCACGGTGTCTGTGGTGACGATTGCCGCATCCACAACAAGCCCCAGCGCAACAATCAGACCAATGATCGACATCTGATGCAGCGGCAGGTCAAGATACATGAAGCTCGCAAGCGTAGCCAGGCAGACCAGCGGCAGGACCAACCCGACGATTGCCGCCGCCCGTGCCCCCAGCGTCAGGAAAAGCACCAACAGCACAAGAACCATACCGAATAACAGGTTCTGACCCAGATCCTGCAGACGTTCAACAGTGTAAGTGCTCTGGTCGAACAGGATATTGATCGTCAGGCCCTCGGGAACCTGTCGGGCAATTTCCGCCACATCTTCGCGGACAAAGCGCATCCATCGATCAACCTGCGCCCCGTCTTCAATCACAGCCGCGATCAGCACCGCGGGCGTGCCATTCGAGCGGGCGACCATGTCAGGCGGAGCGCGCACCCGATGCCTGACCTCGGCCACATCCCCGACACGCAGAGAGGCACCATCCGCGCCGATCGTGATCTGGACATCCCTGATTTCGCTGGCATTCGCGGGCGGCTGCGACATGACAAGATCCGTGTCGAGCCCGTCGGTGACAAAGCGGCCTGCCAGCGCCAGATCAGAGGAGGACCGGATCGCCCCCGCGACCTGTTCGACCGAAATATTGGCCATGCTTGCCTCGAAAGGATCAAGAATGACGGCGACTTCTGCCTCCGGGGTTCCGAACAAACGGACGTGGCGGGTCTGGTCGATGTTGCGCAGCCGTCGCTCGATTGTCGTGGCGAACCGGGCCGCCACCAGAGGCGAGATGTCAGGATCGTGCATTTCGACCGCAATGACGGTCGTGTAGGATGTTATTCCTTGCGTATCGATCCGGGGTGCGCCGGCATCTTCGGGAAAGGACAGGCGCGCGCGGTCAACCGCGACTGCCACATCTGCCCAGAGCTTCTCTATGCCCCCCTTCGACAGGCTGTCCCGCGCACTGAGCCTGACAACAGACACACCTCTGAGAGAGCTGCTGGAATAGGTGTCGATATTCGCGATGGTCTTGATCTGATCTTCGATGACGGTCGATATCAGCGCCTCGACAACGGCGGGGTCTGCACCCGGCAGCGATGTCGTGATCGCGGCATAACGATTTGTGATCAAGGGGTCTTCCTGACGCCCCAGCGTCCAGAACGCCGCAAGCCCACCGATCACGATTGTCATCACGATCATAGCGAGAAACCGGGTTTCGCGGAAGAAGAAGCGCGCCAGCACGGCTAGTTCTCCCGGACCGTTTGGCCCGCAACAACCTTGTGCGACCCCGCGCCGACAATCCGCGTACCATTCTGGAAGGGGCCGGTCACGAAGGCATGGCTGCCGCGCAGATGCTGCACCTCGACATCAAGCCGGCGGGCGACCATGTCTTCGGCGACGGCCAGCACGATCCAGGATCCTTCGGAACTGGTGCGCAAAGCATCGACAGGCACCCATGCGCCACGCAGGTCCAGCAATATATTCCCGGTCAGAACCGCAGATTTACCGAAACTGAACTCATCATCCATATCGACGCTGAAGATTGCTGTGCGGGTGTTGGATCGTGGATCGACATCAGGGCGCATGCTCACCAGCGTGACGGGATATGTCGCATCGTCAATCAGCAGCGTCACGTCGCGCAGGTCTGCAATATCCAGATTGGCTGGCAATCCGACGCGGAACCGTGGCAGACCATCCTTGAAAACGGAAACGACCGGTTGGCCTGCGGCGACGGCCTCTTGCTGAGAGGCCATGATTGACCCGACCACACCGTCAACCGGTGACACAAGGACTGCATCCTCCAGACGCAGATCCATCTGACCAAGCGCGTTGCGTGCATTGGAAAGCTCTGCCTCCAGAGCAAATCGTTGCGCGCGCAGGCGGTCCAACTGGTTGGCGGCGACGGCACCACTGCTGACAAGCCGCGAGATACGTTGTTCTTCCTGTTCGGTCAGACGAAGCTGTTGCGTAACAGATGCGACGGTGGCACCAATCGCCTCGTGATCAAGTTGCAATCTGTCGATCCGCAACCGTGCAAGAATATCGCCCGCACGCACGGTTTCCCCCTCGCGCACGGAAACCGATTCAACCCGCCCCTCGTATTCAAACGCGACGTTGACGGAGTCATGCGCTTCAAGACGTCCTGGAAAATGCCGCTCTATCGCAGCGCTGCCCACAACCTCCAGATTAATCAGATTTACAATTACGCCAGCAGGTTGCAAAACTTGAATTCCACTCGCTTCAGCAGAATCAATTTCAGCCCCATTCTTTCCAAAAGGCTGAACTATGGCAATAGCAGCCACCAAAACAATCAAGCCAGCGCCGAGATAACCCAAAGGATACAAAATGTAAGAGATCATGTTCGGGCACCCTTGAAAAATCACAGACTTTGGCTTCAAATTTCCAAGGCCATCTGGCATTATCGTACGCATCTCTGGCATTTCACATACTAGATTAATGAATCTTAAACCAGTCTTGAAGGCATTGAGTTCCATATCATCTTTATGAACAATCAGTTTCCAAAATGGCATTAATTTGTTTTGATAGTGACCTGATCAAGATATCTGGGTTCCTTGAAAGAGGGTCATCTTCTCTTATCAACCATTCCAGCAATAATTCAGTGTCTGTTCGGATCAAGGACAGACTCACGGCAGCGCGCGCAAAGGTTGGGGGCAGAACGCGCAACGATCCGGCTCCGTCATACCGGTAAATGCGCGTGTTCCGCATCAGCGCTGGGGCCTGGCTGTCGGTGTCTTCCAATGTGCTGCCATCCTGAGCAAGAACACGCGACAGGCGGGCTTGCAGCTTTACCAGATCACAATGCGCGCTGTCAGAACCCAGCCACATCAGGCAATCCATCGAAAACGGACCGGGCACCAGCCCCGCGCCAATCGGCCTGCGGTCATGTATCGCGATCTGTATCCACGACGGCCAAGTGTTCGTGACGTCATTGAGAGTGGCAAGAAAAGCATCGAGAATCACGGTACGCAAAGCGATCCCGTGCCGCAAAGCGAAACTCTCAAGTCTTTTCTGCATATCTGGTTTCAGATCTTGTATGGTGCGCATAACCGGCGCCGCATATGCAAGATCAGAGGTCAGAGCATCCGCTTCTCTGCGAGAAACCGCGCCCAACGGCGTCAACTGATGCTTAGGTCGCTCATGTTCCGCGGCAGCATAGTCCGTATAATGAAATGCCGGTTCAGGCCAGCGCGCTTCTGGGTTGGCGCCGGACAGAAACCTCTTGTAGAACTGAATGATTTCAGTGCGCAAAATCTCTGCAGATTGCAAATCCGTTATTGCTTCGGAAAATACGCAACATAATACACCTTTATCGCCATGCATTACCAATCGGGCACGCCACGGGAGCAGGTTTTCAAACCCTTGCCGCGACAACGCCATGGAATGTGCAAGGCCGATGCCTTCAAGATCATCAAGCGGATCCGGACAAACATCTATTTCAAATGGTATTTTCATACTGTCTGTCAGACAGATATAATCCTGCCCGTTCACGACAGGAAACGTCATATGCAGAATCTCATGCCGCTCCTGCAACGTTTCAAAGGTCGCGCGCAACGCTTCCTGATCTGGCTTTGTCAAATGGATCGGGCGCATCGCAATGACGGGATGCCGCCCTCCCGGCATTTCCCGCGACACAGCAAGCTGCGCGCGTTGCTCGATGCTGGCACGAATAGGCAAAAGTCGATCCGCCCACAGACGGGCCAATGGCCGAACCCGCTTTGAAACACGCCCTGTCGCAGGCCGTTGAAGAACGTGCCAATCCTGATCACCGCCGCCCCCCGCACGAGCGGCGCATAGGCAAGTGATCAGCCGGTCCCAATCCGTTGTGTCAAGCGCCAGCGCATCCGCGAAAACCGCAAGCTTGCCTTCCGTCAGGACAGCATGCACCAGCATGCCCCGCCCCGCCGCACCGACGCAAACTGCACAGTTCAGCTCGAATTCATCCGGCCTGACTTCAATCCATGCAACCCGCTCGCTGGCAAGGGCGGGCGCTTCGTCCAGCGCTTCAACCGCGTTCTCGACGAATGTCATCAAGGCGTCCAGCAACAGGTAACGATCCGCATCCGGCGGCACGGCAAGAACGAGAAGCCCGCTAAGGTCATACCCCTGCGTAGTGTCCGGCACGACCGGAAAATTCATCCTGCTACTCTTCACGCTTCCAGCCTCATGGCACCCTTTTTCTGACAAGCCAGCCAAAGTTTTGCGCATGTTTGCGCCTAGTTCTGTACGGCTTGCATGGCGGCTGTTTCAGCGATATCTTTGGCATAATTGAGGCGTTTTTGCAGTGACTGAAGCTTGGTTTCAGTCCTGCGCGTTTCCTGCAACAGCCATGTCTTCAGACATTTCGCCCATAGTGCGGTGGGTATACCGCTATCACCCTGACCGGTATGCAAAGGAGCGGTGCCGTTGCTTTCCAGTGACTTCAACGTGATCACCAATGGCTTCATTAAGCAGTCCGAGTTATTGCAGATACCAGAACGACATGCCGCATTGGTCACAGCCGCTGTTGATCCAGAGCGTTATAATGCGGCCCTCTTTGAACAACTCGTCATACCAACCCCGCCGCAATTCCAGAACATGGCCCCAAAGCGGCAGGTCGATTTTCTGGCCGGACGTCTGGCGGCGGCCATGGGGCTGGATGCTTTGGGGCGTGGCGGCTGTGCTGTGGGGATTGGCGCGGATCGTGTGCCGGTCTGGCCAATGGGCACGACAGGGTCAATCAGCCATACAAGCGGTATCTGCGCGAGTCTTGTCAGTCGTGATGCAGACCTGTCTTGCGGGATAGATACAGAGCATGTCGCCACCGGTGGCAGTCTGGATGCGATTTATCGCAAATGCCTTTCGGAGTCCGAGCACGCATTTGCGTTTCGCGAGAAATGGTATCCTGCACCTGTTGCGGCCACATTGCTATTCTCTGCCAAGGAAACTGTTTTCAAGGCATTCTACCCGCGGGTCAGACGCTTTTTCGGATTCGAAAGTGCCGAAATGGTCTCGATTGACAGGCCTGACAGTCTGATCATGCGCCTGACAGAAAGCCTGCACCCTGATTTGCCAAAAGGTCTGGAAATACCGATTGATTTCACTGTGACGGATAATCGGGTGTTGACCTATCTGATCTATGCAGAATAAGGCGCATCACCGTGACTTCGCGTCATATTTTGTGGTGCAACAACGTCACAAGGATATCCCGGATACCGACGACCTTCAGAATAGGATTGATTTCTGGCTGGCTTGGTGATTGCGTAAATCCCAAGCTGTAAAAGCCCGGCATCAGACTGGGCGCGGTGGAAGGCAGGCATGCAGAGTATACAAGATATTTGTCAACGCGACATCGCGTGGCGACAGATGCCATCTGTGGCACCAGCGCGGATGCGTATGGCCCTTGCCGCAATGACGCTGACCAGCTTTCTGGCAGCCTGTGCCCCCGCGATAGACACCACAAGACCGGGCTTCAATTTCGCGGCGGCCTTTCAGAACACTCAGAAAAACTCTACCCGCCTGTTGGACGAGAAAAACTGGTGGCATGGTCTTGAGGATAATGTCCTCAACGCTATGATCGAACATGCTTTGGTCGACAGCCCGGATCTGGCCGCAGCGCAATTGCGCGCACATGCCGCGTGGCGGGAAATCGGCGCGGTTCCGGGCCTGCGGACAGTTGAATCAGGCGCGAGCGCGCTTGCGAATTCTGGAAACCTGCGCAGCGAGGATTCAGTTATCGGCGCGGCGCTGAACCTTGAACTGGTCTTCGATCTGGGACGGGGCCGCGAAGCGCAGCGCCTTGGTGCCATCGCACAGACCGGGATTGCACATGCCGAAGCCTCTGCCGCACGGTTGCTGCTGATCGGCGAAGTTGCAAATGCATATCTGACATTGCGCCAGGGCCAGCAACACCTTGCGCTGGTGGACAGGGGTCTTGTGCGCCAGCGACAGACCCTCGCAATCGCGCGCGATCTGCTGGCCGAGGGAGAAGGAACAAGGATTGAAACCCTGCGTAGCGAGGCGCGGCTGTCCGCGCTGCAAGCCGAACGCATTCAGATCGCTGCAGCCATCGAAAAAGATATCCTGCGCCTTGCTGTGCTGACAGGGGTTGCACCGGGTGGGCTGGACACGCGACTGGAAACGGCGCTCCGACAGGTCCGGTCGCAACCGCGTCCGCGTCTGGCCCCGGATCCGGCTGTTCCGGCTGATCTGGTCCGCAATCGCCCCGATCTGCGCGTGGCCGAAGCGCGCTATGACGCAGCGCGCGCGGCCCTTGGTTCGGCGCGTGCGGCGCAATATCCAAGCTTGTCTTTGTCCGGGATCATTGATGTCCGAGAGGTCAGATTCGGATCGACCGACAGGCGCGGCTCTATCAACAGCCTTGGACCGACTTTGCGCCTGCCGGTCTTGCCACAACGTGCCGCGCGCGCGGCAGTCGACGGGGCGCTGTTGCGGGTCGAAGCGGAATATAGCAGCTGGACTGCGGCAGTCCTGAATTCACTGCTGGAAGTCGAAACCGGGTTGATCGATTACCGCAAAAGCACGCAACAGGAACAGGCCTCCGCCCGGACAGTCGCGCTTCAAACGCAAGCCTACACTCTGATGAAGGAAGCAGTCCGCGAAGGCGGGGCAACGCTTGCAGAGCTTGCAACCATCGAGAGAGATCTGATGGATCTTGAGAGCACGCAGATCAATGCAAGGTTCCTGCGCGCGCAGAGTTTTGTAGCGTTGAATATCCGGCTTGGGCTGGGATCAATGCCGTAACGGCGCGCGCCCATAAGAGTCATAGCGATAGAAACGTCAGGTGCCTTTATGCCAGAGCGTCAGATGTTTCGTCTCCGCATCTGCGGATCGTGTCCGGCATGACTCTGTCCGGCTTGGATGTCCGAACATCCGAAGTTCTACAGCAAATTGGGTCAATTCTCTATCTGCGGTTTTCTGATTCTACAGTTTTCAATGAGTGTCGCGTTGCCGTTAAATCTGAGATATAGAATCAAATGAAATCAACGACCTTCCTTTGCCCTTAAATGTGATATTTTGCCCTTAATTGCGATTTCGTTGCCCATAACTCTGAGACAGCGTTCAAGCGGAACCAGTGCAGTTATACCTAATGAAATCAAAT
>JAFIEO010000061.1 GCA_020832445.1 Paracoccaceae bacterium | reverse complement strand
CGCGCTGTTACCCGGCCGCCCGAACCAGCTGGCCGATCGGGCCCCCGCCGCGGTGGTGCAGCTCAATGACCCGGTGCGCATGGCCTATCGGCGGGGTGGGCGGGTAAGCCTGCCCGCGGCCCGCGCGCGGGCGCGCGCGGGTCTGGGCGACACGATCACCGTCATGAATCTGGGCTCGCGCCAGTCGGTTCAGGGCGTGGTCACGACCGCGGGTCTGGTTGAGGTCACGGGGTCCTCCGGGGCGATGGAGTAGGGGCGCGCCATGCAAGGAATGATACCATGTTGAACCGCCTGGCCATTGTCTGTGCTGCGGGTTTGCTGCTGCCCGCCTGCGAGCCGCTGAGCGAGGTGGGCCGCGCCCCCGAATTCAGCCCGCCCGAACAGAGCGTGGAGCATGCCGCGCTCTATCGCATCCCCATGCCCGAGACGACGACGCGGGCACGCGATGTCGATCAGGCCTCGCTCTGGTCGGCCAGCCAGCGCTCGCTTCTGGGCGACCGGCGCGCGGGGCGGCCCGGTGACATCCTGACCGTGGTGATCGAGATCGATGACCGCGCCGAAATTTCGAACAACACCGCGCGCGGGCGCTCCGGGTCCAGCACCATGGGTGTTCCGAACTTTCTGGGCGTGCCGCAGGCCATCGACCGGCGCCTGCCAGGCGGGCTGAGCATCGCGGACGGGATCGACACCAGCGGATCGAGCGATTTCTCGGGCAGCGGATCGGTGCGCCGGAACGAGAGCCTGACGCTGCGCGTTGCCTCGACCGTGGTTGAACGCCTGCCCAACGGCGTGCTGCGCATCGAGGGGCAGCAGGAAGTGCGCGTCAATCACGAATTGCGCCAGTTGCTGGTCACTGGCCATGTCCGGCCCGAAGATATCTCGCGCCAGAACGAGATCACCTATGACAAGATCGCAGGCGCACGGATTTCCTATGGCGGGCGGGGCATCATCTCGAATGTGCAGCAGCCGCGTTACGGCCAGCAGATCACCGATATTCTGGCACCGTTCTAGAGAGGGCTTGAGGGCATGGGCAAGCTGATTGCATTGGTGCTGGTCGTGCTGGGCGTTGGCGCAGGGCTGGGGGCGGGGCTGTATCTGCGCCCCGTGCCAGAGGTGGATGCGGCAGAGCCACCGCCAGAATCCCCACAGTCGGAAATCACGCTGGGCAGCTATGAGTTCGACAGCCAGTTCGTGGTGCCATTGGTCACTGACGATCAGGTCGCGCAACTGGTCGTGATCAAGCTCGCGCTGGAAATCGATGACGCAACGCGCGAGGCCGTTCACGCAAGCGCGGCACGTCTGCGCGACAGTTTCCTGCAGGTGCTGTTCGATCATGCCAATAACGGCGGGTTTCAGGGCGCCTTTACCACGCAGGACAATCTGTCCCGCCTGCGCCGTGCCCTGCGCGAGGCGGCGCAGCACCGGCTGGGCGCGGGCGTCGTGCAGGATGTGCTGATCACGGATATCCTGCGCACCAATGCCTGACGGATCGGCGGGTGTTGACTGTCCGGCATGGCTGGCGCAGCCTGCGCGCGACCCAAACAGCGCGCAGGACCCAACGCATGCATCATGACCCGACCTCCGAACTGCCCGATGATCTGATGACCGGACTGGCCGATCTGGGCGTCCATGTCGGGCTGAACCTGCAGCCGGGGCAGGACCTGGTGATGACCACACCGCTGGGCGCACTGCCGCTGGCGCGTGCCATCACGGCAGCGGCCTATCGCGCGGGGGCCGGGCTGGTCACGCCGCTGATCAATGACCCGGCGATGACGCTTGCGCGCTACGAGAATGCGCGTAACGAGAGCTTCGACCGCGCGCCCGGATGGCTGTATGACGGGATCGCGCAGGCATTTGATGACGGGGCCGCGCGGCTGGCGCTGGTAGGCGATGATCCGATGCTGCTGGCCGGGCAGGATGCTGCGCTGGTCGCGCGCGCCAACCGGGCCAATGCGACTGCCTATCGCCCGGCGCTGGCGGCGATTTCCGGCTTTGCGATCAACTGGTCGATCATCGCCTGCCCGAGTGCCGCGTGGGCTGCGCGCATTTTTCCCGATCTCGCGCCCGATGACGCGCTGGCAAAGCTGGCCGCAGCGATCCGGATGACCGCGCGGTTGGACCATGCCGACCCCGTCGCGGCCTGGGCGGCGCATAACCGCAATCTGGCCGAGCGCTGCGCAATGTTGAATGCCGCGCGCTTTGACGCGCTGCGCTTTCGCGGGCCGGGCACCGATCTGCGCGTGGGGCTGGCACAGGGGCATCTGTGGCAGGGCGGCGCGGCACAAGCGAAGAATGGTGTGACCTGCAACCCGAATATCCCCACCGAAGAGGTCTTTACCACCCCCGACGCCGCGCGGGTGGACGGGCATGTGCGCGCCACCAAGCCGCTCTCGCATCAGGGCAGCCTGATCGAGGAGATCGAGATGCAGTTCGAGGGCGGGCGCGCGGTCGCGGCCCGTGCGGCACGCGGGCAGGATGTCCTGCGCGAGATGCTGGCCACGGACACCGGCGCCGCACGGCTGGGCGAGGTGGCGCTGGTGCCGCATTCCTCGCCCGTGTCGCAAAGCGGGTTGTTGTATTTCAATACGTTGTTCGATGAAAACGCCGCTTCGCATATTGCGATGGGGCAGTGCTATGCGTCCTGCCTGGAAGGTGGGGACCGGCTGACCAAAGACGAGATTGCGGCGCGCGGCGGCAATGAAAGCCTGATCCATGTGGACTGGATGATCGGATCGGGGCAGATGGATGTGGACGGGCTGGATGCGGATGGTCAGGAACACCCGCTCATGCGCGGTGGCGAATGGGTCTAGCCGCGTTTTCTCTGCGTCTCGCGCAAGCGTGACAGCGCCTCGACGCGGCCCAGACTGCGCGCCGTGCGGCGGCGCTGTTCGATCAGATCGGCGGTCTGACGCGCAAGTATCTGGTTCAGCCGCATACGCTGCCCGCTGGCCCAGGCCAGATGGGCCTGCCTGACCTGGAACATCGCCGGATCATCGGGCGCGGGACGGGGCGCGGACAGCCGCGCTATCTGGTCGGTGGTCGCATCACGCGCGCGGGCCATTCGTGCCGTGCGGGCGAGTTCATGATCATGCACAAGCTGCGCCAGATCGCCAAGCGCCTGCAGGCGGCGGGTCCTCATGACCGTCCTTGCCGTACGGCCTTGCGGCGCATCGCTTCGGCAAAGCGGATCGCGGCGGCCACAGCGGCAAAATGCTGCGTGTCGATTTCCTGATCCAGATCGACCGTGGCATGCAGCGCGCGGGCCGTGGGCGGGTCGGAATGGATGGGCACGCCCGCAGCCTCGGCCCGTTCGCGGATGCGCGCGGCAATCTCACCGACGCCCTTGGCCACACAGACCGGCGCCCCCGGATCGCTGGGCGCCCATTTCAGCGCAACTGCATAATGCGTGGGGTTCACGACAACAACCGTGGCATCGGGCACGGCATCGAGCATGCGGTTTGACGCGATCTCGCGGCCCCGGCGGCGGCGCTCACCCTTGGCATGGGGATCGCCCTCGGATTGTTTGTGCTCATCGCGCATTTCCTTGTGGGTCATGCGGTTGCGGCGCAGATGCTCGGCGCGCTGCCAGAAGAAATCGATCGCGCCGACCGCCAGCTTGACGATGAAGACCAGCAGCAGGAATTGCAGCACCAGATCCAGCAATGCCCGCGCCGCGAGTGCCGGGCTCAGATGCATGCTGTGCAGGATGACCGGCAATTGCCGCATCAGGAATACCCATAGCGCGACCGAGATCACTGTCAGCTTGACTGCGCTTTTTGCGAATTCGAACAGGCCCTTGCGCCCGAACTTGTTCTTGGCATTCGCGATCACCGATATGCGCGAGAGTTTCGGCTTGAGCTTTTCCGGGGCGAAGATGACCACGCGCTGCGCGAACAGACTGGCCCAGACCGCCAGGAACGGAAAGGCGAAAAGCGGTAGCATTGCCAGCCCGACCTGACCGATCAGCCCGCCTACCAGCGGGGTGCCCCGCTCGCTGAACAGGACCGACAGCCGGTCGGAGTGCTCCAGAAGCACGGTTCCGGTCTCTCCGATCCGGGTCAGGGCGACCTGGCCTGTGGTCAGCGCCCCGGTCAGCAGGCCCAGAAAGGCCGCCGCCGTGTTCAGATCGGTCGAGCGGGGGACCTCGCCCTTGCGCCGCTGCTGATCGAGCTTTTTCTGGCTGGCCTCGAATTCCTTCTCGCCGCTCTGGTCGTCCGCGCTCATGGTGGCATGGCCCCCGGATCGGCCAGCAGCAGATCAAATGCCTGATACCATAGCGGCAGCGCGAGCGGTGCAGTCAGCATCAGCACGGCAAGCCCGCCAAAGGTGATGGCGGGCGCGCCGACAAAGGCGACCATCAGTTGCGGCATCGCCTTGTTGATCGCGCCAAGCGCGATGTAATACAGAAGCGACAGGATCAAGAAGGGCATCGCCAGCGTGAAGGCCAGCGTGAAGGCGCGCGCCGAATGCGCCAGCCCCCATTGCGCAAGGCTCGCGCCATCGGGGAACGCGCCGGGCGGGAACAGCGTGTAGGACATGACGATCAGTTCGGCCAACCGGATATGCAGCCCGTTCATCAGCGCCAGCGCCAGCCCCGCCATGACCAGCACCTGCGACATGGCCGGTTGCGGGTCCGCGCCCGCGCCGCCGAAGAATTGTGACAGCGAGGTGGCCTGCGCGGCCATGGTGCCCGCGATCTGCAGCGCCATGACCAGAATTCGCAGCGCCGCGCCCAGCACGAGCCCGGCGAGTGTTTCCGTCGCGATCAGCAGGATCAGCGGGCCGGGGGCCAGGCTGAAAGGGGGCATTTGCGGGGCGATGGCCGGGGCCGTGACGGCGGTAAAGGCCAACGCGACCCCCAGCCGCACGCGGACCGGGACGACCTGTTCGCCCAGCGCGGGCATCAGCGCCATCATCGCGCCCACGCGGATGAACACGCCGATGCTGCCCTGCGCCCCCGCAGCCAGATCCAGCGCCAGCGCTTCGAGCATGTCGATCAGCGCGATCAGGGTCATGCCGCGACAGTGCCCACCAGGGCGGGACGCGCATCCACCCCGATTTCCTCATAGGACAGGACGGCAGCGCCCAGACCCCGCGCGGCCAGCACCGTGCGCAGAAAGCGCCGCCGGCGCGCCGAGGTCACCAGCGCCGGGCTGATGCCGGATTTGCCCAGATCGCCGAGGGTCTGCGCGATATGTGTGCCCAGGCGGCCGAAATCCTCGGGCGGCAGGGCGACATCGCTGCCATGATCGCCGGTCATCTGATAGGTGCCGAACACCTCTTCCCAGTCGGGGGCAAGCTGGACCAGCGGCAAGGTCCCGTCCTCGCGTTTGAGCGGCGCGACAAGCTGAAAGCCCAGCCGCTGGCGGACATGTTCGCACACGGCCTCGGGTCCTTGCAGCAGGGTGCGGACCTCTGCCATCGCTTCGAGGATGAGGGGCAGGTTGCGGATCGAGACGCGTTCCTCCAGCAGCAGGCGCAGCACCGCAAGCAGCAGGTCGGGCTGCACCTTGTCGGGGATCATCTCGGAGATCAGGCGGCGATTGGCCTCGGCGCGCGTGCTGTCGGACAGGCCGGTCAGTTCATCAAGCAGGCGGTGCAGGGATTTATGCGTCAGCAGGCGCCCGAAATTGGCCTTGAGCACTTCCAGCAGATGGGTGGCCAGAACCTCGATCGGGCTGACGACAGTGCTGCCGGCGAGCGCGGCATCCTCCTGATGGCGCGGGGCGATCCAGCGGGCGGGGGCGTGATAGACGGGTTCCTTCACATCCTCACCCTCGAAATTCAGGTCCGTGTCCTCCTGCACCAGGGCCAGCACATGGTCGGGGCGCAGCCGGTCGCGGGCCTGTTCGACGCCGTGGATCAGGATGGCATAGCAGCCCTCGGGCAGGCGGCTGTCATCGGTCAGCCGGATCTCGGGCAGGATCAGGCCGAATTCGCGTGCGACATGGGCGCGGATATTCGAGATGCGCCCGTCCAGTCCCAGCCCCGGATCCAGCACCATCGGCACCAGATCGGCGGCGAACTGGACATGAATCTCGTCCAGATCCAGCACGTCGCCCATGCTCTCGCCCGGCGCATCCTCAAGGGGGGTATCAGGGGCGGCCGCCGCCTCCGTGGCGCGTTTCTGCGCCGTGACGGCCAGCACCGCCAGCCCGATCAGCACAGCGGCACCGATCACGAAGGGGACAAAGGGCAGGCCCGGCACAAAGGCAAAGAGCGCGAGCAACAGGCCCACGGTCGCCAGTGCCGCCGGATAGCGGCCAAGCTGTTCGAAAAGCTGCATGTCGGTCGCGCCATTGGCCCCGCCGCGTGCCAGCAGAAGGGCGGCCGCGATCGAGATGATGACCGCCGGGATCTGACTGACCAGACCATCGCCCACAGTCAGGATGGCATAGGTTTCAAACGCGGCGGCCAGCGTCATGCCATGCATCATGGTGCCGTTGATCAGCCCCATCACGATATTCAGCAGCGTGATCAGCAGCCCGGCCACGGCATCGCCCTTGACGAATTTCGACGCGCCATCAAGCGAGCCGTAGAAATTCGTTTCCGCCTGTTCGGTTTCGCGGCGGCGCTTGGCTTCCTGATGGTCGATGGCACCGGCGGACATGTCGCTGTCGATAGCCAGTTGCTTGCCCGGCATCCCGTCAAGCGCAAATCGCGCGCCCACTTCGGCCATCCGGCCCGCGCCCTTGGTGATGACAATGAAATTGACGATCAGCAGGACCAGAAAGATCACCACGCCCAGAAATACCGACCCGGACATCACGAAGCTGGCAAAGCCCTGGATCACCCCGCCTGCGGCATGGGTGCCTGTATGCCCCTCGCCGATGATGAGCTTGGTGGAGGACACGTTGAGCGACAGACGCAACATCAAGGACGCCAGCAAAACCGTTGGAAAGATGGAGAAATCCAGCGGACGCTGAATGAAAAGCGTGACCGTGAACATCAGGATGGCCAGCGCGAAACTGGCCGCGAGGCCCAGATCCAGCATCCAGGCGGGGATGGGCAGGATCATCATCACGATCACGGCCATCAGTGCGAGTGCGAGCAGGATCGTGGGGCTGAACAGCGCCTTGGGCGACAGGGCCATCATCGTGCCACGCGCTCCATGTCGATCAGGCGTGCGCCGCCGGTCATCATCGCGTGCGGCACCAGTGAGCCGCGCGCCCCCTGGCCACCGGGCTGCAAAAGCGCAAAACGGTTTTCAGCGGGCGCGCTGAGAACAGCAGGCGCAGTGGGTCCAAGCGTTTTGCGCGCCTGAGAGAAGCGCGCGATGTAGCGGCTGGCATGCTCGGGCGTGGCAGAGTGATAGGCGCCTGCGGCCAGATCCCAGCGCCCCAACCGCGCCTTGTGGCCGCGCAGCAGGCGGGCGGCATAATCGGCATTCTGCGCAGGGTCGATCATATCCTCCAGCGTGGTGAACTCATGCCCGTGCCAATGCCAGT
This sequence comes from Paracoccaceae bacterium, assembly GCA_020832445.1. Classification (GTDB taxonomy): domain Bacteria; phylum Pseudomonadota; class Alphaproteobacteria; order Rhodobacterales; family Rhodobacteraceae; genus Roseinatronobacter. The sequence goes on along the minus strand of JAFIEO010000061.1, from coordinate 38,214 downwards.
TGACCTGAAAACACCCCAGATCGATATTGCGCCGACCCGTGGCCAACGTCTCGCGCACCAGTTCCAATGCAGCATCGCGCGTGGGCAGCCAATGGCCCCGCCCTTGCGCATGGATCGCCCAGGGCCAGGGCGTCATCTGCCCGTCGCGGTTGCGCCCGGTTTCCACCAATGCAATGGCGCGCATCACGTCAAGCGGCACATCATGCGCGCGTGCGGCGCGTTGCGCGGCGGCCTCGCAGAGTTGCGCGGGGCCGGATGCGCGTGCCAGTGCGGGCCAGAGCAGGATTGTGGCGATCAGTGCCAGCCCGGCGGTGATACAGCCCCAGGGCAGCAATTTGCGCGTTCTCGCGCGGGTGCGGTCAGGCATCGGGTCCTCGCATACGGCGTGTTGCGCCACACTGGACCGATTCTGGTTGATATTCCGTAACCCGGCAGCGGGGTCAGGTCACTCTGGCGCGGGTATGGTATTCAGGCCGGTCCCACGCGCCACTTTGCATGATGCGGCACAGCGTGTCCGCCGCCTGCGCGACATCCTTGGGCGACAGATAGAGCGGGGTGAATCCGAAGCGCAGGATGTCGGGGGCGCGGAAATCGCCGATGACCCCCTCGGCGATCAGGGCCTGAATGATCGCATAGCCATGGGGGTGGCGAAAGCTGACCTGACTGCCGCGATGTGCCGCCTCGCGCGGCGAGGCGAGCGTCAGTTCGGGGCATCCGGCCTCGACCTGTGCGATGAACGCGTCTTGCAGCGCGATGGAACGCGCGCGCAGGTCGTCCATATCCACCCCTTCCCAGACATCAAGCGCGGCATCGAGCGCGGCAAGCTGCAGGATGGGGGGCGTGCCCACGCGCATGCGTTCCACCCCGCGTCCGGGACGGTAGTCCAGGTCAAAGGCAAAGGGCGCCTCATGCCCCAGCCAGCCCGAAAGCGCGGGGCGTGCGCGGTCCACCAGATGGGGCGCAACATAGATAAAGGCCGGACCCCCGGGCCCGGAATTGAGGTATTTGTAGCTGCACCCGACGGCGAAATCGGCCTGCGCGCCCGTCACATCGACCGGGATCGCCCCTGCCGAATGCGCCAGATCCCAGACCACAAGTGCACCGGCCTCATGCGCGCGGGCGATCAGGCGGGCCATGTCATGCTTGCGGCCGGTGCGGTAATCGACCTCGGTCAGCATCAGGACAGCGACGCGCGTATCAATGGCGTCCCCGACCGCCTCTGGCGCGACGGTTTCCAGACGATACTCCGGCCCCAGGGTGCGGCACAGCCCTTCGGCCATATACAGATCGGACGGGAAATTGCCGGTGTCAGAGAGGATAACGCGGCGGTCGGGCACCATTTCCAGCGCCGAGGCCAGCGCCTGATAGACCTTGATCGAGAGCGTGTCGCCCATGGTCACCGTGCCGGGCGCGGCCCCGATCAGGCGGCCCACCCGGTCGCCCACGCGCGCAGGCAGGTCCATCCAGCCCGCGCGGTTCCAGCCGGTAATCACCATCTGGCCCCATTCATCCGTGACTGTCTGTGCCACGCGCGCGGCCACATTGCGGGGCAGCGGCCCAAGTGAATTGCCGTCCAGATAGATCACGCCCCTGGGCAGATCGAACATGGCGCGGGTGGCGGTGAAATCGGTCATGGGAACCTCTGGCTGTGGGTCGGGCATCGGTGCCGCGCGGCCACGCAAAGGTCAAGAGGGCTTGCGCAGCGCGGCACAAGCGGGCAGGGGCGTGGGATGGAGATATGCGCATGTTGAAACACCTTGATTATCCACCTGTCTGGCTGCTGGCCGCGCTGGGGATCGCGCGGACGGAAACATGGGTCTTGGGCCGGGTGCATGACGTTCCCGCGCTGACCATGTCAGGCGATCTGCTGTTCTGGCTTGGACTGGCGATTCTGGGCGTGTCCGCGCTGTCCTTTCTGCGCGCACGCTCGACCATCGTGCCGCATCAGAACCCCAGCGCGCTGATCACCACGGGGCTTTACCGGTTTTCGCGCAACCCGATCTACCTGGGCGATGTGCTGATCCTTGCGGGGCTGGCGCTGTCCTGGGGGTCGTTTTCGGGGCTGGTTCTGGTGCCGGTACTGGCATGGGTGCTGACGCGGCGCTTCATCGAACCGGAAGAGGCACGGCTGCGCGCGGCATTCGGCCCGCAGGCGGATGCCTATTTCGCGCGCACCCGCCGCTGGCTGTAGCCCGGACCGCTGCGACACGGTTGCGCGCGCCTGCCAAATGCGTCAGCGCTAATGAAACAAGGTCACCTGGCCGCATCCATGGTCCCTTTGGCCGCTTGTGGATCGGGCGGGCGCGGGTTATGAAGCCCGGCATTCACAAGCCCGTGCGCCTGCGCAGGGCCGAACGCAACCTGAACAAGAAGGGGGCTGCACTTGAAAATCGGGGCGTTGAAGGAAATCAAGCCCGGTGAGGCGCGGGTCGCGCTGACACCGGACAGTGCCACGCAGATCGCCAAGCTGGGACATGAATGTTTCGTCGAGTCCGGCGCCGGGCTGGCGGCCGGGTTCAGCGATACGCTGTATGAGGCGGCAGGCGTGACGGTCGTTGCGGATGCCGATGCGCTGTGCGCGGCCACGGATGTCGTGATCAAGGTGCGCGAGCCCGAACTGCCCGAGATCGAACGCCTGCGCGAGGGGCAGACGCTGATTTCCTTCTTCTGGCCCGCGCAGAACGAGGCGATGCTCGAGGCCGCCAAGACCCGTGGCGCGACCGTGATCGCGATGGACATGGTGCCCCGGATTTCCCGCGCGCAGAAGATGGATGCCCTGTCTTCCATGGCCAATATCGCAGGCTACCGCGCGGTGATCGAGGCAGGCAACAATTTCGGCCGCTTCTTTACCGGGCAGGTGACGGCGGCGGGCAAGATCCCGCCGGCACGCGTGCTGGTCGTGGGCGCGGGCGTGGCAGGTCTGGCGGCGATCGGCACCTCGACCAGCCTGGGCGCGATCACGCTGGCCTTCGATGTGCGCCCCGAAGTTTCCGAACAGATCGAGTCGATGGGGGCCGAGTTCGTCTTTCTCGAGTTCGAGGAGGACACGGCTGACGGTGCCGAAACGGGGGGCTATGCGGCCCCGTCCAGCCCGGAATTCCGCGAAAAGCAGCTTGAGAAATTCCGCGAACTGGCCCCGGATGTCGATATCGTCATAACCACGGCCCTGATCCCCGGTCGCCCCGCGCCCAAGCTCTGGACCGAGGACATGGTCCAGATGATGAAGCCCGGCTCGGTGATCGTGGACCTTGCCGCCGAGAAGGGCGGCAATTGCGACCTGACTGTGGCCGATGAGCGTCTGGTCACGGAAAACGGCGTGGTGATCGTGGGTTACACGGATTTCCCCAGCCGGATGGCGGCGCAGTCCTCGACCCTTTATGCCACCAATATCCGCCACATGCTGACCGATCTGACGCCCGACAAGGATGGGGTCATCAACCACAACATGGAAGATGACGTGATCCGCGGCGCGACGGTCACGCATGAAGGGGCTGTCACATTCCCGCCGCCGCCGCCCAAGGTCAAGGCGATTGCCGCCAAGCCCAGGGAAAAGGTCAAGGAACCCACGGCAGAAGAAAAGCGCGCGGCGGAAATCGCGGCCTTCAAGGCGCAGACGAAAACGCAAGTGGCGCTTCTGGGCGCGGGCGCGGCCTTTGTGCTGGCGGTGGGTCTGGTTGCGCCCGAAAGCTTCATGCGTAACTTCATCATCTTCGTGCTGGCGGTCTTTGTGGGCTTTCAGGTCATCTGGAAGGTCAGCCATTCGCTGCACACCCCCCTGATGGCAGTCACCAATGCGATTTCCTCGATCATCATCGTGGGCGCGCTGTTGCAGATCGGATCAAGCTCGGTGCTGATCACGCTTCTGGCCGCACTCGCGCTGTTGATGGCGGCAGTGAATATTTTCGGTGGTTTCCTGGTGACACGGCGGATGCTCGCCATGTTCCAGAAATCCTGACCGAGGGAGGTAACGAGAGATGGATTTCGGTTTCACAGTCGCGGCTTATGCAGTCGCAACAGTTCTCTTCGTCCTCTCGCTGGGCGGGCTTTCGGGGCAGGAAAGCGCCAAGCGCGCGATCTGGTATGGCATTGCGGGCATGACCGTCGCCGTGCTGGCAATGCTGGTGGGGCCGGGCTCTGGGCTCTGGGCGCTGACGTTGGTGCTGATCGCCATTGGCGGGGTCGTGGGCTGGCAACTGGCCACCCGCGTGCAGATGACGCAGATGCCCGAACTGGTGGCCTTCATGCACAGCCTCGTGGGGCTGGCAGCGGTGCTGGTGGGCTTCAACGCGCATCTGGAAATCGGGCGCGTGGCCGATGCCTTTGCCGCCGAAGGGTTGCCCTTCCCGCAGCCGGAAGGGCTGATGTCGGTCGCGGCCTATGACCTGTGGCAGGGCCTGACCAATTTCGCCATGATCATCGGCCAGAAAACTGCGGTCGAGATCACGATCCTGCGGGTCGAGCTGATGATCGGCATCTGGATCGGGGCGGTCACCTTTACCGGCTCGATCGTCGCCTATGGCAAGCTGGCTGGCCGGGTGGATTCGGCGGCCAAGAAACTGCCGGGCGGGCATATGCTGAACGCGGGCGCGGCGATCCTGTCGGTGGTCTTTGCGGGCATCTACCTGGGCGCGGCCGATAGCGGTGCGCTTGCGATCCTGTCGCTCCTGGTGCTGACGGCGCTTGCGCTGTTCATCGGCTATCACCTGATCATGGGGATCGGCGGCGCGGACATGCCTGTCGTCGTGTCGATGCTGAACAGCTATTCGGGCTGGGCGGCGGCGGCCATCGGCTTCAGCCTTGGCAATGAGTTGCTGATCGTGGTCGGTGCGCTGGTGGGCGCATCGGGGGCGATCCTGTCCTATATCATGTGCAAGGCGATGAACCGCAGCTTTATCAGCGTGATCCTTGGGGGCTTTGGTGGCAGCACTGGCCCCGCGGCAGAGATCGAGGGTGAGCAGATCGCCATCGACGCCTCTGGCGTGGCCACGGCGCTGAACGATGCTGACAGCGTGGTGATCGTACCGGGTTACGGGATGGCGGTGGCACAGGCGCAGCAGTCGGTCAGCGAGCTGACCCGCAAGCTGCGCGCCAGGGGCAAGAGCGTGCGCTTCGCGATCCACCCGGTCGCGGGGCGTCTGCCAGGGCATATGAATGTGCTGCTGGCCGAGGCCAAGGTGCCCTATGACATCGTGCTCGAGATGGATGAGATCAATGACGACTTCCCGTCCACGGATGTGGTGATTGTCATCGGATCCAATGACATCGTGAACCCCGCCGCACAGGACGACCCCAACAGCCCCATTGCCGGTATGCCGGTTCTGGAAGTGTGGAAGGCCAAACAGGTCTTCGTGTCCAAGCGCGGGCAGGGCACAGGGTATTCGGGGATCGAAAACCCGTTATTCTACAAGGACAACACACGCATGTTCTATGGCGATGCGAAAGCATCTGTCGACAGCTTGCTGCCGATGATCGACTGATCTATGGCGTGCTGCGGCATGGAAAACCCCGGCTGCAAGGCCGGGGTTTTTTCATGGATGGGGGAGCAAGAGAGTCCGCAGCGGTCATTCATACGTCGTGTAGCGACGAACATATGCGCTCATACGCAGGATATACCGGTCCATTAACCGTTGGTCTGCGTCGTTTGCATGCTGCGATGCCGCTTGGATCAAACAGCCGCTTGCTCATATCGCGACGCAAGGTCCGCGCGGTTGACCCGTGGTTTTCCCGAGATCAGGGCAAAGCAAACGCATCATCACAACGGCACAAAAACAGACCGGCTATTTTACCGTAACGGTGATGCAACCAGACAGCGACTGACCTGCAAAAGCTGGTGTTGTGTTACGCGTGCAGAACCTGTCGTTCCCCTTGAAGCCGGCGTTTGGGGTGTAGACCAGCCCCTGCCCCGCAGCGATCCCAACCGTGCCGTTTCTGGGTGCGGTGGTCAACGCGACTTCGGTTGCCGGGGTGCGTCTTTCACCCACGATGAAGTTTGGAAAAGGGATGCTGCACGCCCTGTCAGATGCCAGCATTTCGAATTTTCCATCACCAGATCCGCTGGCCCAACCCCGCCCATTGCTTCCTGTGCAGGCCGCCTGTACCGATGTCGCAAGCATCATGGTACCTGCCGTAATTATGATGATTTTGAAATTTACACTATTCATATTTAATTCCTTTAAAGCGGAATATTAAAAATAAAGCGAAATGTTAAAAATGGCGCGCCGCCAGTTATCAACTGTCACCTGATCCTCCGCGCCGATCAAGCATTTTGTGTTGATTGCGGCGCGCGCCTCAGGGCCGGTGACCGCAATTTGAGCGGCCGATCGCTTGTTTGACCTAAGCTACCTTCATGTTCGGTGATGCCGCAACAGCTACCGATGTCAGCGCAGGTGCAGAGAACGGCAGAAATGCCGCGCGAATCGGCCTTCCCTTCCTCAGACCGAACCCTCAGCCCCACAGCGCCATTTACCCAGCGTAGCAGCAAAATCCCCGTGCGTGCGTTTGTGGCGAAAATACAAGTGTGCAATGGTGTGCTGAATTGGGGCGTTTTCATTTTGTGCCAATGGCTTATCCTTACCCCTCGAACCAATCCAATGCGCGCCCGAGGCCCCCATGCCCCCCATTGCCGACCATCTGCACCGCTATGCGCTTGTCAATGAACTGCATGCGCGCCCTGCAACCAAGGTTGTGCCGCCCGGTGTGGCGGTGTTTCTGGCGGTCAAGCCCGACTCCGGCGCGGCCAAGCGCGACCGCGACAAGGATCGCGCGCATTTGCTGGCGCTGCTGGACCGCCACGGTGCGGGCCATCCCGCACCGGAGGCCACGCATCATTCCGCCGATATTGGCCGCCATCATCTGAAATGGGAAAGCCACACGGAATTCGTGACCTACACGGCCTTTGAACAAGGGGTGCCCAAACGCCCCTTCGACCCCGACAGTTTTGATGTGTTCGCCGACGACTGGCTGGAACAGGCGCCCGGGGCGCGCCTGACATCAATCCTGTTCCAGATAGAAACCATGCCCGAAGACCCCGCCGAGATTACCGCAAAACTGCAAGACTGGTTCGTTCCCGAAAGCCTTGCTGCGGCCTGTGTTCTGGATGGAACGGCCGTGATTGCCAGTGATTTCCGCATTGACCGTGCAGGCCATATCCGCATGGCGGTGTTTGTCAAACCCGGCACGGGCGGGCGGCGTGTGGGGCGCATTCTGCAACGCCTGTGCGAGATTGAGACCTATAAGACCATATCAATGCTGGGCTTGCTGCGGGCGCGGGCGCTGTCGTCACAAATGGGGGTGCTGGATGACCAGTTGACGCAGCTGTCACGCGCGATGAACACGCCCGGCACAGGGTCCGATGAAACGCTGGAGGCGTTGTTGCGCATCTCCAGCGAGTTGGAAAACATGATGGTGGAAAGCGCGTTTCGCTTCGCCGCAACAGGGGCTTACGAGGCTTTGGTGCACCAGCGGATCGAAGTTTTGCGCGAAGACCGCTTTGAGGGGCGTCAGTCCTTGCGCGAATTCATGACCCGCCGCTATGACCCTGCGATGCGCACGGTCAAATCGACTGAGGCGCGGCTGACACGGCTGGCCGAACGGGCCATGCGCGCAGGGCAGTTGCTGCGCTCGCGCGTGGATGTGGAACGGTCCGCCCAGAACCAGCGGCTGCTGGAAAGCATGGACCGGCGGGCGGATATGCAATTGCGGCTGCAACACACAGTTGAAGGGTTGTCAGTGGTGGCGATCAGCTATTACGCGATCAATCTGGTGGCCTATCTGGTGCTGCCGGTGACAGAGCCTTTGGGCCTGTCAAAGCCTGTGACAATGGCAGTTCTGGTGCCTGTGGTGGTTCTGGGGGTTTGGGCCATGGTGCGCGGGATCAGGCGGAAGTTTGAGTAAGCCGCGCGCGCCAGCGTGAGCGGGTGATTTTTGGATATTTGGACCAGAATGAAAGGGGAAAGGGGCTGTCTTAGCCCCTAAGCCTCAGAATGTTCAGGCGGCGCGTTCGGACGTGAACTGCAAGCGTGCCAAGCGCGCATAAAGCCCGCCTTGTGCCACCAGTTCGTCATGTGTGCCGGTGGCAGTGATGCGCCCTTCGTCAAAGACGATGATGCGGTCGGCCTGTTTGACAGTGGCCAGCCGGTGGGCGATGACAATTGTGGTGCGGTCGCGTGAGAGGTGATCCACAGCGCGCTGCACGGCGGCTTCAGATTCGGCGTCAAGCGCGCTGGTGGCTTCATCGAGCAGCAGGATGGGGGCGTCGCGCAGGATGGCCCGCGCGATGGCGACGCGCTGTTTCTGGCCGCCCGACAGCATGACACCGCGTTCGCCCAGTTCGGTCATGTATCCGTCGGGCAGGCGGTTCAGAAACATATCGGCATTGGCAGCTTTGGCCGCGGCGATCACTTCGCTGTCGGAGGCGCCGGGACGCCCGAAGCGGATATTGTCCATGGCCGAGGTTGCAAAGATGACCGGATCTTGTGGTACCAGTGCGAGGGCGCGCCGGAAGTCCGTTCGCGCCATATCGCGCAAGTCCTGACCGTCAATGCGGATATGCCCGCCAAGGGGGTCGTAAAACCGCATCAACAGTTGCAGGATCGTGGTTTTGCCTGCGCCCGAGGGGCCGACAAGTGCCACGGTTTCACCGGCTGCAATTGTCAGCGAGACATCATCAAGCGCCTGTTGGCCGGGGCGTGTGGGGTAGTGGAAGCGCACGTTTTCAAAACGCACCTCGCCACGGGTCGGGCGGGGCAGGGGCACGGGGGCGGCAGGGTCCTGGATGCTGTCAATCGCGGTCATCAATTCGACAAGGCGTTCGGTCGCACCAGCTGCGCGCTGCAATTCGGACCAGATTTCCGACAAGGCCCCGACGGACCCTGCGACAATCACTGCGTAGATCACGAATTGCGCCAGCTCGCCCGGTGTCATGACGCCGGCAGACACATCGCGCGCGCCGACCCAAAGCGTGCCCAGAATGCCGGCAAAGACCAGAAATATAACAATGACAGTCAGCACTGCGCGGGTCAGGATGCGTTTGCGCGCCACGTCGAAACTGATTTCACTGACCCGGTCGAAGGCGGCGCGGCTGGCGGCTTCATGGGTGTTGGCCTGAACGGTCTGCACTGACAAAAGCGCTTCGGACGCATTGCCCGAACTGGCGGCAATCCAGTCCTGATTCTCGCGGCTGAGTTTGCGCAGCTTGCGGCCCATGATGACGATGGGGATGATGATGGCGGGCACCATCAACAGCACGAATCCCGTCAGTTTGGCCGATGTCAGCCCCAGCAGCACCAGCCCGCCCACAAGCATCAGCGCATTGCGCAGGGCAATGGACACCGAAGACCCGATGACCGATTGAATAAGTGTGGTATCTGTGGTCAGGCGCGACAGCACCTCTCCGGTCATGATGCGTTCGTAAAATGCCGGGCTGCGGTCGATCACGCGGGCGAACAGCGCTTTGCGGATGTCCACGACAATGCGTTCGCCCAGTCGTGTGACCAGATAGTATCGCAGCCCTGTTCCTATGGCCAGAAGCACTGCCAGCCCCAATGCGCCACCGAAATACTGGTTCAGCAATTCCATTTCGCGGGCTTCAAAGCCGTCCACGACCCGTCGCACGGCCAGCGGCAGCATCAGCATGATGGTCGCGGTCGCCACCAGCGCCAGAATTGCGGCTGCAAGCAACCCGCGATAGGGGCGCATGAACGGCCACAACCCATGCAACGCCCCCAGATTCCTGGACTTGGCGCGTGTGTCGCTGGATTGTGTAATGTCGCTCATGCTGTTCCGGCCCTTTGTGTTGGGCATGGGTTTAGGTCAGAACAGGGGGGTGGGGCAAGCCCGCAAGCGGCCCGCGCGACCATTGGCGCACCCCTCATGCGGACCGCGCGGCACCCGCAGATGGCCGGCGAAAGCTGGAATCGGCCCATATGTCCGCATTCAGGCGGTTTTTTCCATGCGCAGAAAGGTGAAGACGCCCAGCTTTGTCAGGGGGGTTTCTTCGACCAGCCGAAGGGCTTGTTCGCCCAGCACCCGATCCTTCGGGAAATTGGAATGCCAGCCCATATAATCGGCGAACGGGGCAAATTTGCGTTCCAGCCATGCCAGCCAGCCTTCTTCGCGGGCGAAATGGTTGACCAGCAGGATTTGCCCGCCCGGTTTGCACACACGCGCCATTTCGGCCATGACCTGTTCGGGGTCAGGGACCACGGAAATCAGGTGCATGGCGACGATCGTGTCGAAGCTGGCGTCCGGGAAATCCAGCTTTCGTGCGTCCATCTGACGCAGCTCGCGCACATGCACCAGCTTTTCATCCGCAACCTTGGTGCGGGCGCGGGTCAGCATATCTTCGGAGAAATCAATACCCGTGACATCCAGCGAGGGGTCGTAGAACGGCAGGGCAAGCCCGGTGCCGACCCCGACTTCCAACACCTTGCCGCCCGTGCTGTTGGCAACCTTGGTGGCATGTCTGCGGCCTGTATTGGTGATGCGCCCGAAAGTCATGTCGTAAATCGGTGCCCAGCGGCGGTAGCTGGCAGTAATGGCTTCAGGTTTCAAAAATGCCTCCCACGCATAACTTGTTTGACGAAGCTTTGGGGCAGTGGGGGCGTATGGTCAACCGTTGGTCGTCATTGGTGGTGTTAAACTTCGTGTTATGCCGCAGGGGTGGGCAAATATGAAACGCCTTTTCAGGGTGCCACTACATCGAAAAGCTGATACCGCAGCCGCAGCTGGAGGATGCATTCGGATTGTTGACAACAAACCGCGCCCCGATCAACTCTTCGGAGAAATCAATGACCGCGTTTTCCAGAAATGGCAGTGACACAGGGTCGATCAGCACTTTGTGCCCGTTTTTTTCTAGTTCCAAGTCACCCTCTGCAGGGTCATCAAAGCGGATGTCATACTGAAACCCTGAGCAACCGCCCCCGTCAACGGCAACACGCAGGGCCTTGACCTCGCCTGTGTCTTCGGCGATTTCGGCCAGACGGGCAAAGGCGCGGTCGCTTACGCGGGGGGGCAGGGTCAGGGTCATGGGCTTCCTTTGGGCGATGTCATATTTCCGATGACTTTAGTTTGATATAGACACTGACAGCAAGCCCGACAAGGTGATGGGAGTAACAGATGCTGAAACCATATGCGACACAACCGGACCAGTCGCGGGGGCGCCGCTTCACAGAAGCGATGAGCACCTTCCGATCGCCCTTTCAGCGCGACCGTGACCGGATTATCCATTCCAGCGCATTCCGGCGGCTGAAGCACAAGACACAGGTGTTCATCGAGCATGAGGGCGATTATTACCGCACCCGGCTGACCCATTCCATCGAGGTGGCGCAAGTCGCGCGCACGTTGGCCGGGGCCTTGGGGCTGAACACCGAACTGGCCGAAGCGATTGCGCTGGCCCATGATCTGGGCCACCCGCCCTTTGGCCACACCGGCGAAGATGCGCTATGCGATCTGATGGCCCCCTATGGCGGGTTTGACCACAACGCCCAGGCCTTGCGCATTGTCACGCGGCTGGAGCGCCATTACGCAGATTTTGACGGGCTGAACCTGACATGGGAAACGCTGGAAGGGATTGCCAAGCATAACGGCCCTGTGGCCGATGCGCAGGGCGCGCCCTTGAAGGGGGATGCGCTGCCCTACGCGCTGGTTGAATGCAATGCGGGGTTTGATCTGGAATTGCACGGCTTTGCCAGTGCCGAGGCGCAGGTGGCCGCGATTGCGGATGACATTGCCTATAACCACCATGATTTGCATGACGGGTTGCGATCGGGGCTGTTTTCGGAAAGCGACCTGATGGACCTGCCGATCACCGGCCCTGCATTCGCCGAAGTGGACAGGCTGTATCCCGGGCTGGAGGGGATGCGCCGCAGGCATGAGGCGCTGCGCCGTGTGTTTGGTATCATGGTCGAAGATGTGCTGCTGGTGGCGGGCACGCGGCTGGGTCCGGCAGATTTGAATTCGGCGCAGGATATTCGTGATCTGAACCTGACGATCATTCGCTTTTCGGACCGGCTGTTTCGGGAACTGAAGGTGATCCGGCAATTCCTGTTCACGCGGATGTATCGCGCGCCGTCGGTGGTGGAAATGCGCGCGCAGGTCACAGGAATTGTACGTGACCTGTTTCCGTTGTTCATGGAGCAGCCCCGACACCTGCCTACTGAGTGGCGCCGCGATGTGGATACGGCAGACTCAGAGACCGAGCTTGCACGGATTGTGGCTGATTATGTGTCTGGCATGACCGACCGGTTTGCAATTCAGGAACACGCGCGGCTGGTGCGCGGCGAGGACGTCAGCCCGATGCGGTATCTTTGAGGGGGGGGCGCCATTCGGCCCCCATCGAGGGGGCACTCATGGCGGGGCAGACCTGCCGGTTGCCCGGTCCCTGCCGCATAGGCGGGCTGTGCTCGCAAATGTGGTCGCGCGCGCTTTTGCTGCACTGCATTGATCTGGCGACTTGACAGATGGCCCTGCAATGTCGGACCCTTCCCCCAGAGGGCCGGGCGTGATGCGGCAACTCTGCTTCAGCCAAGAGGAGGGCGTGCGCATGCTGGTGAGCCAAATTCTGAGAAACAAGGAAACGCAGTCGGTCGTGACTGTCGCGCCGGGCACCCCCCTGTCCGAAGTCGTGAAGGTCCTGAGCGAGAACCGTATCGGTGCGCTTGTCGTCTCATCCGACGGTAAAAAAGTGGCGGGCATCCTGTCAGAGCGCGATATCGTGCGTGAACTTGGCAGGCGCGGTGCAGGCTGTTTGTCCGACACGGTTGATGATGTGATGACCCGCAATGTTTATGGCTGCAAGCCCGATGACAGCGCCGATCTGGTGTTGCAAACGATGACCATGAAGCGGTTTCGCCATATTCCGGTAATGGAGGGGGACCAGATGCTTGGCCTGATTTCCATCGGTGACGTGGTCGCAGCGCGTATGTCAGAGCTGGAACTGGAAAAAGACGCCCTGACTGGCATGATCATGGGCTACTAGGGTGTTTTCGCGCCCTGAAGGGTTGCATATCCCTGCGCAATATTGTTGCGTGCCCGTGAAGATGTGAAGGGGGCGCGCAATGCGGATCGGTCTTTATCCAGGAACTTTTGACCCTTTGACCAAGGGTCATATCGATATTATCACCCGCGCGACGCAGCTTGTGGACCGTTTGGTGATAGGTGTTGCGATAAACCGCGACAAAGGCCCGCTATTCACGCTGGAAGAACGTGTCGCCATGATCGAGGCCGAGGTGCAGACGCTGAGTGTGCACACCGGGGTCGAGATTATCGCCCACCCGTTCGAGAACCTGCTGATTGACTGCGCGCGTGATGTGGGCGCACAGATCATCATACGCGGATTGCGCGCGGTGACGGATTTTGAGTATGAATTCCAGATGGTCGGCATGAACCGCGCCATGGATGCCAGTATCGAAACCGTATTTCTTATGGCAGAGGCCCGCCATCAGGCGATTGCATCCAAACTGGTCAAGGAAATAGCGCGGCTGGGCGGCGACGTGTCGAATTTCGTATCCCCCGCCATTACCGAAGCGCTGGGTGCGAAATATCCGCGCTAGGGCATGGGTCAGATCAGGTGAAAACGTCCGGTTGAGAGGGGCAACGGGGACGTTGGAGATTACCAAGGCGCGGAGCAAAGGGCGAAGCCCGCCGCGCCATAGGTCTGGCCGTCCCGCGGCCTGCCGATTTGGCCAGCGACATGCCAAGCCATAGAAGTAAGGGGTATGCAGCCCGCATAAACTGCATTCTTATAATGTCGGATCGGCAGACCCCGGCCCACCGCTGGCGCGGGCTTCATCCAGGTGTGAGGGGCAGCTTCAGGCCAGAATTAACAAGCCTTGCTTACTTTTTGGGTTTGAGATTGCGAAAACCCATAAGCTACAGCGTTTTTCCGACTGAACGACAGATCGAAACGCTGGAGCTTGCGTGCGGGAAGGGGCGCTTATTGTCCGTAAACGGCTTGCGCGGCAATCTTGCGCGCGTCGGGTTTGTGGATGTCCAGATCGATGGCGACATCCAGCGGCATATTGCGGATTTCGGTCACGGTGCGGGCATAGGCTGCGCGCTGGCGCAGGCGGGTCTGGATGCGGGTTAGAAGCGTGCTCATGATATGCTCCTTTTGTGCGGGTCATGAATATCTATTGATCCGAAGATGGGGCATGCTGCAGCGCAGAACAACCCGTCATGCTTGCAAGCCCGGCTTGCGCATGGTGCATATGTAGCAGCGCGGGGGGAATGCCCGCGTTCGGTCATGTGCTTGCCTTCTGACCGCAGCTTGGAGAGAGTGTGGTAGACATGGACAAGACGACTATGACAACAGCCGGAACTGCGACACAACAATCGGCACCACAGTGCGATCCAGTCAAGATCGTACTGATCGCGCCGAATGCCGGCACCCATATGGGGGGCGAGGCGATCAAGGCCTACCAGTACTTCCGGTGGCTGCTGGAGCATGGGATCGATGCGGTGCTTGTCACCCATGAACGCAACCGGCAGGAACTGGAACCGCGCCTGCCCGCTGAACGGGTGCTATGGATTAAGGAAACAGCGTTGCAGGCCTTGCTGTGGCGCAGCCGTGTTCTTAGCCCGTTGATAAGCGTGTACTTCCATTGTGCCGCAGCGCGGCTGGTGCGCGGTTTTGACGCCGCCACGACCCTTGTGCATTACATCTGCCCGATTTCGCCTGTCACGCTGCGCTTTCCGCCCCGGAATTACCGCGTGGTCATGGGGCCGCTGAATGGCAATCTGGGCTATCCGCCTGCCTTCCGGCACCGTGCCGGACGCAAACAACGGCTGGAGGAGGCACTGTATGGCATCACGCAGCGGGTATGGGGCGCAGTATTCGGCGACAAACGCCGGGCCGAGACTGTGCTGGTTTCGGGCGGCGAGCGGACGCGCGCGGCATTGCGGCTGGCTGGCGTCAAAGAAGAGCGTATGATTGACGTGCTGGACGCAGGCGTGTCGATGGCGCTGGCCGGGCTGGACCCCGCTGCGCATCAGGGGCGCAACCCGCATTTCGTCGCAATGGGCCGCTTTGACGCCTATAAAGCCTATGATCTGACGATCCGCGCCGTTGCGGCGGCGGATACCGACATCAGCGTTACGATCTTTGGTGATGGCTATATGCGTGCGCCCTTGCAGGAACTCGCCCACGCGCTGGGGGTGGCCGACCGTGTGAGTTTTCCCGGTTGGCTTGCGCATGATGACCTGCCCGATTTGCGACGCTACCGCGGTTTCGTGTTCCCCACCCTTGCAGAAGCGAATGGTATCGTCATGCAAGAGGCGATGATGCTGGGCTTGCCGGTGGTGACACTGCGCTGGGGCGGGCCTGCGATGCTGGCCGATGACGACAGCGCCGTATTCATCGAGCCTGATGATGAGGATGCGGTGGTTGCCAGATTGGCGGATGCAATGAACCGTCTGGCTGGTGATCCCGCCCTTGCAACCCGCATCGGGGTTGCAGCAAGGGCGCGTGCGCGGGGTGCTTTCAGCTGGGAACATGTCGCGGCAAGCTGGGCTGCACATTACGCGGCTGGTGGCACGCGGCGCGGGCAGAAAGCCCGACAATAATGCAGCCCTGCTTGCGGCATGGTTTCTGATAACTGTGCTCGTCAGGACGGGGGCAGCCGCAGACAAGCCATGGGCACTGGCCGGTGATCACAGTCCCCTGACCCAAAGCGTCACCTGGCCCGTACCCATTTCGTCGACCCCTGTGGGCTATGAGGGTGCATAGCCTGCCCGGACAAAAAAGCCGCACCTGTTAGGCTGCGGCTTTCGACAGCTTCCAAAGCGTGCCCGCGTTCTCGTGCCGCACTTGAACCCTTCTGGAACGCATGTTGCATGAAGCGGCCCTCGCTTTTGCGCAACATGCGGTATGTTCCCGGGCTTCAGCCCGCGCGCGCCATGGCGGCGGCCGTGTCGAGCATGCGGTTTGAAAAGCCCCATTCGTTGTCATACCAGCTAAGGACGCGCACCATGCGCCCTTCCAGAACCTTGGTCTGGTCCAGATGGAAAATCGATGAACGCGGGTCATGGTTGAAATCCATGCTGACATTCGGCTGGTCGGTGACGCCCAGAATGCCTTTCAGCGGGCCATCACCGGCGGCGGCGATCATTGCGGCGTTGATCTCATCGACGGTGACATCGCGCAATGCTTCAAATGTCAGGTCCACGACTGATACATTGGGCGTGGGCACGCGGATGGCCACACCGTCCAGCTTGCCGTTCAGTTCGGGCAGCACCAGACCCACAGCGCGCGCAGCGCCGGTGGATGTCGGGATCATGCTCATGGCGGCGGCGCGGGCGCGATACATGTCCTTGTGCATCGTATCCAGCGTGGGCTGGTCGCCCGTGTAGCTGTGGATGGTGGTCATGAACCCGCGTGAAATGCCCACTGTGTCATGCAATACCTTGACCACAGGGCTAAGGCAGTTGGTGGTGCACGACCCGTTGGACACAATGCGGTCCGCTGCGGTCAGTTGCTCATGGTTCACGCCAAACACAATCGTCTTGTCAGCACCACCTGACGGGGCCGACACCAGAACCTTGCCCGCGCGCCCCAGATGCACCTTGGCCTTGTCGGCATCGGTGAAAATGCCGGTGCATTCCAGCACGATATCAATATCGTCCCATGGCAGGTTTGCGGGATCGCGTTCGGCGGTCACCTTGATCGGTCCGCGCCCGACATTGATGCTGTCGCCGTCAACTGTCACTTCCGCGGGGAACCGGCCATGAACGGAATCGAAACGCAGCAGATGCGCGCTGTTTTCAACCGGGCCAAGGTCGTTGATGGCGACGATTTCCAGATCATCGCGGTTCTGCTCGACCAGGGCGCGCAGCACCAGCCGCCCGATACGGCCAAACCCGTTAATGGCAAGACGTGTGGTCATCAGCCTTATTCCCCATGTTTGAAGCGTGGTTTGAAAGTCTGTGATTGCGCTAACATGATCAGCACACGAAAATCAAGCGGCAAGCGGGAAAACATGGCGCGGTGTCGGGGGCTTTATCCGGGCTGGTTTTTCAGCAGATGGTGCAGCCCTGCGCGCGCGTCGGGCGTTCGGGCGCATAGCCTGCATCCATCAGCGCGAACATGCCACCCTGCACATCGATGACAGGGACATCCAGCCGTTGTGCCAGAATGCGCGCAGCGCGGCTTGTGCGGTTGCCGGTCCGGCATATCAGCGCAACAGGCTGGCCGGGTTGCAAATGCGGGCGCAACGCGGCCACAAAGGCGTCGGGGCTGTCAAATGGCAGCAAAACCGCGTTGGGCAGAACCCCGGTTTCAACCCATTCATGCGGCTGGCGAATATCAACCAGCAGAACCGGCGCGTCCTGCAACTGCTGCGCGGATGGCTGGGCTGTGAAGACCTGACCAGCAATTGCGGGCGCGGCAAGGCATGTCAGGGCAAACAGGATCGGGGCAAGACAGCGCATTCAAGGACACCTTTATGGTTTTCGATTATGTATCAGGGGGGCGTCACGCCCAAAAGGGGACAGAGCGTCGCATGAAAAAGGCCCGCCTTCTGGGGCGGGCCGTGGGTGTGATTTCACAAAGGCATTGGTCAGTTTATCAGGCGGCCCATTGCGGCTGCAACATCGGCCATGCGGCATGAAAAGCCCCATTCATTGTCATACCACGCAAGCACACGCACCATGCGGCCGCCCACAACCTTGGTCTGGTCCGGTGCAAAGATGGACGAATGCGGCGTGTGATTGAAATCGATGGAAACTTTTGGTTCGGGATCATAGGCCAGCACGGCCCCCATGGGGCCATTTGCGGCAGCGCGCATGATGTCGTTTACTTCGTCTACGGTTACGTTCCGCGCGGCATAGAATGTCAGATCGACCGCGCTGACATTCGGCGTGGGCACGCGCAGGGCGGTGCCGTCCAGTTTGCCCGCCAGTTCGGGCAGCACTTCGCCCAAAGCCTTGGCCGCGCCTGTTGATGTGGGGATCATGGCCATGGCGGCGGCGCGCGCGCGATACAGATCCTTGTGGCGGCGGTCCAGTGTGGGCTGGTCGCCCGTATAGCTGTGCACAGTTGTCATGACACCGGATTCAATGCCGATCGCGTCATTCAGAACCTTGGCCAGTGGGGCCAGACAATTCGTCGTGCACGACCCGTTGGATACCACAAGCTGGTCTGCGCGCAGGCTGCGATGGTTGACGCCGTAAACAATGGTTGCATCCGCGTTCTTGGCAGGTGCCGATACCAGCACGCGCGACGCGCCGCGCCCCAGATGTACCGCAGCCTTATCGCGTTCGTTGAATTTGCCGGTGCATTCCAGCACGACATCGACACCTTCCCAGTCCAGTTCTTCGGGGTTGTAGGTGGACATCACCTTGATCGGACCGCGCCCCAGATCCAGCGTGTCGCCATCAATCCTGACAGTGCCGGGGAAACGGCCATGGACGGAATCGTATTTCAGCAAATGGGCGTTGGTTTCAATGGGGCCGGTGGCGTTGATCTTGACCACTTCCACATCGTTGCGCGCACTTTCGGCAATATGCGCCAGCGTGCAGCGCCCGATGCGCCCGAATCCGTTGATCCCGATGGTGATTGTCATGTCCCATTCTCCGCGCTGTGCTACCTGCGCTGGGTATAGACAGCCGATCAGGGCGAAAAAAGGGTCAAATCCTGTTCAGATCGAATACGTTAGCGCAATCTTGGAATGGTAGGGCTAACGCTGCTGCGCAAATAGGCGCTGCGTTCATTCGCGCGCCCCTTGCGCCGCGTGCCCTGCCGTTGCAAGAAGTAGGGCGGGCGCGCCCGTGAAACATTTCCCGACTATGCAGGAGCAGACCGGTTTGGCCCTTTTCGACAATATCCTAAGCCTGATCGATATGCGGTCCTTTTCCTCTGTCTGGTTCTGGATTGTGGTGGCCCTGTTCTGGTCTGCGGTGACACATAATGTGCTGGGTGTGTCCTATGACATGATTGTGCAGGCGCGCAAAAAGGGCGGGCAGCCGCTGGCGGATGTGCGGACGCTGGTGGAAATCCATGTGCGGCGCATGCTGGCCATGATGCGCAATATCGGACATTGGATTTTCGGGTTTGTTGCTGCGGTGATGTCGCTGATCTTCGTGCTGGCGTTTGTCTACGGGCTGGAACTGGCGCAGGCCGTGTTTTTGTTGCTGATGCCGCTGACGATTACACGGGTGATGGCATTGCGGCTTGCCTTTCGTGTCGAACGCGAAGGGTTGGCAGATGACCGGTTGTTGCGGGTATTGTTGCGCCACCGGCTGTGGATGCAACTTCTGGGGGTCGTCATTATATTTCTGACAGCAGTTTGGGGTATGTTGCGGGTCATGACGGCATCGGTCCTGTCGTTCTAGCGGCATTGGACGGATTTCAGGCATTGACACCGGATCATTGCGGGGTAGGTCAGGCGCGATGACACAGTCTAATTCTCAAATTCCGCTGGCCCATTCCCGGATCACTCTGGGCGGTGCGCCCGAAGGTTTTGATGCAGCACTGCTGGCACGCGAGCTGGACAAATCCGGCGCGCCGCTGCTGCATGTCGCACGCGACGACAAACGCGCCGAGGCGATGGCCCGCGCGCTGACATTCTTTGCGCCTGAAATCACGGTTCTGCGATTCCCCGCATGGGATTGTCTGCCCTTTGACCGTGTGTCCCCCAATGCTGATGTGTCCAGCGCGCGTATGGCCACGCTGGCGGCGCTGGCCCATGGTGTGCCGGGGCCGTTTGTGGTGTTGGCCACGCTATCTGCGGCCATGCAGGCCGTGCCCGCGCGCGATGTTGTGGCGGGCGCATCCTTTGTCGCGCAGGTCGGGCGGCGCATTGACGAGGGGGCGTTGCGCGGCTGGCTGGTGCGCATGGGCTTCACGCAGGCCCCCACGGTTACCGAACCGGGGGATTACGCCATTCGTGGCGGCATTATCGACATTTACCCGCCCGGTGATCTGGGACCAGTGCGGCTGGACATGTTTGGTGATGTGCTGGACGCCGCGCGCCGTTTTGATCCGGCCACCCAGCGCAGTCTGGAAAAGCTGGATGTGGTGGAATTTGCGCCCGTGTCCGAGATCATTCTGGATGACGCCGCGATCACGCGGTTCCGGCAGAATTACCGTATCGAATTTGGCGCAGCCGGCAGTGACGACCCGCTGTATGAAGCCGTCAGCGCAGGGCGCAAACATCAGGGGATGGAACATTGGCTGCCCTTCTTCCATGCCCGCATGGAAACGCTGTTTGACTACCTGCCAGACGCGTCCATCATGCTGGACGACCAGATTGTGGCCGCGCGCATTTCGCGCTGGGACGGGATCGCCGACCAATATGATGCCCGACGCGAGGCAATGGCAGACCGCAAGCGTTTGGACACAATCTATAAGCCTTGCCCCCCTGAACAGCTGTATCTGAATGAAGCGGCATGGATGCAGGCGCTGTCCGGCCGGCGGGTGATCCAGTTGCAGCCGACAAAAACCGCACCGGGGCCGGGGGTTCTGGATGCAGGCGGGCGCATGGGGCGCAGCTTTGCCCCCGAACGGCAGGCCGAAGCCAATGTGTTCGATGCGCTGGCCGCGCATGTCAATGACCGGCGCGCGCATGGCGATGTGGTGATTGCCAGCCATTCAGAAGGCGCGCGCGAACGGCTGTCGGGCTTGCTGGACGATCACGGTGCCAAGGGCGCGCAGAATATCACCACGGCGCGCGACATGGGCACAGGCCCGAAGGGGCGCTTGTTCCTGACTGTCTGGCCGTTGGATCAGGGCTTTCAGACGCCGGACCTGACCGTGATTTCCGAACAGGATGTGTTGGGCGAACGGCTGGTCGGGCGCGCAAAGCGGCGCAAGCGGGCAGAAAACTTTCTGACCGAAGCGCAAAGCCTGTCGCCCGGTGACCTGATCGTGCATGTCGATCATGGGGTGGGCCGCTATACGGGGTTAGAGACGATCACGGCGATGGGCGCGCCGCATGAATGCATTGCGCTGGAGTATGCAGGCGGGGACCGGTTGTTCCTGCCGGTGGAAAATATCGAACTTCTGTCGCGCTATGGCCATGAAGAAGGGTTGCTGGACAAGCTGGGCGGTGGCGCATGGCAGGCCAAGAAAGCGCGACTGAAACAGCGCATCCGCGAGATTGCAGACAAGCTGATCCGCATTGCGGCCGAACGCCAGTTGCGCAGCGCGCCACAGTTCAGCCCGCCCGAAGGCATGTGGGACGAATTTCTGGCCCGCTTCCCCTATGCCGAAACCGATGACCAGTTGCGCGCCATCGAAGATGTGCTGGATGATTTTGAAAGCGGCCGCCCCATGGACCGGCTGGTGGTGGGCGATGTGGGGTTCGGCAAAACCGAAGTCGCCATGCGCGCGGCCTTTATCGCGGCCATGTCAGGGGTGCAGGTGGCTGTCATCGCACCGACCACGCTGCTGGCGCGCCAGCATTTCAAGACATTTTCGGACCGCTTCCGTGGTCTGCCGGTCGTGGTCAGGCCGCTGTCGCGTTTCGTATCCGTCAAGGATGCCAACGCCACCCGCGACGGGCTGGCCAAGGGCACAGTCGATATTTGCATAGGCACCCATGCGCTGCTGGCCAAGGGTGTGAAATTCGCCAATCTGGGCCTGTTGGTCATTGACGAAGAACAGCATTTCGGTGTCAGCCATAAGGAACGCCTGAAGGAATTGCGCAGCGATATTCATGTGCTGACACTGACCGCAACGCCCATCCCGCGCACCTTGCAACTGTCACTGACAGGGGTGCGCGATCTGTCCATCATCCAGACCCCACCTGTGGACCGGCTGGCCATCCGCACCTATGTCAGCGAATTCGACACTGTCACCCTGCGCGAGGCGCTGTTGCGCGAACATTATCGCGGCGGGCAGTCGTTCTTTGTGGTGCCGCGGATTTCCGACCTGCCCGAGGTTGAGGATTTCCTGCGCAATCAGGTGCCTGAAATCACCTATGTCACCGCCAATGGCCAGATGGCGGCGGGCGATCTGGATGAGCGGATGAATGCGTTTTATGATGGCAAATATGATGTTCTGGTCGCCACCAGCATTGTTGAATCCGGCCTTGATATTCCGCGCGCCAATACGATGATTGTGCACCGTGCCGATATGTTCGGGTTGTCGCAGCTGTATCAGATACGCGGGCGCGTCGGGCGGGCCAAAACGCGGGCCTATTGTTTCCTGACCACGAAACCCCGCGCGCCGCTGACCCCGCAGGCCCAGAAACGTTTGCGCCTGCTGGCAAGTCTGGATAGCCTTGGGGCGGGGTTCAACCTTGCCAGCCATGACATGGATTTGCGCGGCGCGGGCAACATTCTGGGCGAAGAACAATCCGGCCATATCAACGAAGTGGGCTATGAGTTGTACCAGCAGATGCTGGAAGACACGATTGCCAAGATACGCTCGGGCGAGATTGCGGATGTATCCGATCTGGACGGGCAATGGGCGCCGCAAATCAATCTGGGCGTGCCGGTGCTGATACCCGATGACTATGTGCCCGATCTGGATGTGCGCTTGGGGCTGTATCGGCGCTTGTCGGGGCTGACCAACAAGGTCGATCTGGAAGGGTTCGCTGCCGAACTGATTGACCGCTTTGGCAAGCTGCCGCGCGAAGTGAACACGCTTCTGGTGGTCATGCGGATCAAGGCCGAATGCAAACGCGCAGGCATCGCCAAACTGGACGCAGGGCCAAAGGGCGCGACAATCCAGTTCCACAACGACAAATTCGCCAATCCGGCAGGGTTGGTGGAATTCGTGAACGACCAGCAGGGACTGGCAAAGGTGCGCGACAACAAGATTGTCGTGCGCCGCGACTGGAGCACTGAAAAAGAGCGCGTGCGCGGTGCCTTTGCCATTGCGCGTGATCTGGCGGTGAAGGCGGATGCGAAGCGCTAGAATTTGTTTGGCGCATCAGGGGGGGCCTGTCGGGGATGTGCGCGCTTGGATAAAGCCCGCGCTATCGGCGGGCCGGGGTCTGCCGATCCGGCGTTCAAGGGATGCACTTTATGCAGGCTGCATACTTCTGCGTTCAAATGCTTGAACTGACATCAGGTCATCGGCAGGCCGCGGGACGGCCCGCCGATGGCGCGGCGGGCTGCGCCCTTTGCTCCGCGCCTTGGGCGACTGCTGCAGGCCGGAATTAACCCGCCCTACGATCCCATCTGGCATGACACCACCATAAGGAAAAGTGTGGTGCGGCAATCAGAACACTTGGCAATCTTTGGGCATTTTTGATAAGACTGCCTTATGAAAGTTACCTTGAAACAGCTTGCCTATTTCCGTGCCCTTGCGCAGGCGCATAATTTCGGGCGCGCGGCGGAGCTTGTGAATGTCACGCAGCCGGCCCTGTCGATGCAGATCAAGGAACTGGAGGGCATTCTTGGCGTGGCGCTGGTGGAACGGTTGCCGCGTGATGTGCGCCTGACGCGGGCGGGGCGTGATGTTCTGGCGCGTGCAGAACGTATTCTGTCCGAAACGATGGAACTGGAAACCTCGGCGCGGCGGCAGGGGTTGCAGGCTACGCTGACGCTGGGCATGATCCCCACGATCGCGCCATATCTGTTGCCCGGAACCCTTGCGCGGCTGCGTGCGGGTGACATTACGCGCGACCTGCGCCTGCGCGAGGCGCAGACCAGCGACCTGCTGTCGGGGCTGCGCGCGGGGCGGCTGGATGCGGTCGTGCTGGCCGATCCTGTGCCTGCGCCCGATCTGGTCATAGCGCCCCTGTTTCAGGACCGGTTCGTGCTGGCGGGGTCCGAAGGGCGCCTTGGGGCGCTGGATAAGGGACACCATGCGCTGGACCCGACCGCGCTGAACCCCGATCATCTGTTACTGCTGGATGATGGCCATTGTCTGGCCGATCAGGCGCTTGCCTTTTGTGCCATTGACCGGCGCCAGACGCGGCTTGATCTGGGCGCATCCACGCTGTCCACGCTTTGCGGGCTGGTGGCGCAGGGGTTCGGGCTGACATTGCTGCCCGAGCTTGCGGTGCGCGCCGAGGCGACGGGCGGGCAGGGCATTGTGCTGCAACGCTTTGGCCAGCCCGAACCCTTCCGCCAAATCGCGCTGTTGCGCCGTGCATCATCGGATGGGGGGACATGGTTTGACGATCTGGGCGCGCATCTGTGCGTTGCAGGGCAGGATCTGATTGCCGCCGCCCGTGTCCGTTGCGCGCCCGTGTGAAGCGGCCATGCAGCCAGCGCATGGCAGGCTTGAACTGTTGCCGTTGTTTTTCCCATGAATTAGGGCTAGATGAAAGCTGGCAGCGTCCAGAGGAGGGGAAGCCTTGCGCGACTTGAAATTGCCTGACCAGCGCCACCCGGAAAAAGCCCACCGCGCGGTGCAGGCCCAACCCAAGAAGCCCGACTGGATTCGCGTGAAGGCCCCCGGCGGCAAGGGCTATGCCGAAACGCATAAGATCATGCGCGAACACAAGCTGACTACCGTGTGTGAAGAAGCCGGTTGTCCCAATGTGGGCGAATGCTGGTCGCAGGGTCATGCCACCATGATGATCATGGGTGAAATCTGCACGCGCGGGTGCACGTTTTGCAACGTGGCCACCGGCCGCCCCGATACGCTGGATGCGTTCGAACCGGGGCGCGTGGCCCATGCTGTCGAAAAGCTGGGTCTGAAACATGTGGTCATCACGTCGGTGGACCGCGATGATCTGGACGATGGCGGGGCGGAACATTTCGCCCAGACCATCCGCGCCGTGCGCCACCGCAGCCCCGCGACCACGATTGAAATTCTGACGCCGGATTTCCTGAAATGCGCGCCATCGGTGCTGGAAACCGTGGTGGCAGCGCGCCCTGATGTGTTTAACCACAATCTGGAAACCGTGCCCGGCCTGTACCCCGAAGTGCGCCCCGGCGCGCGCTATTTCCACAGCCTGCGCCTGTTGCAGCGGGTCAAGGAACTGGACCCGTCGATGTTCACCAAATCGGGCATCATGGTGGGGCTGGGCGAAGAGCGGCAGGGTGTGTTGCAGGTCATGGATGACATGCGCGCGGCAGATGTCGATTTTATTACCATTGGCCAATATCTGCAACCCACCCCGCGCCATCACCGTGTCGACCGCTTTGTGACACCGGATGAATTCAAATCCTATGAAAAGGCCGCATTCGGCAAGGGGTTCCTGATGGTGTCGGCCACGCCGCTGACGCGGTCCAGCTACCATGCAGGTGATGATTTCGCGCGTCTGCGCGATGCGCGGCTGGCAAAGCTGGCGGGCGCGTAGCTGCGGTGGCGCAGGACCGTTATGTTCTATGCCTTCGGCAGAGAGTATTTGTGGCAAGATGAAACCCCGATAGGCGCGGCTTTATGACCTGATGTGAAGGCGTGCATTTGTCCGGATCGGGCGCTATGAACGGGTCAACAAGCCGACTCAGGAGTGCTGCATCATGACATTTTCACGCGCCATCAAGATTGCGCCATCCATTCTGGCCGCTGATTTCGCCAATTTCGGGGCCGAATGCCGCGCGGTTGAAGATCAGGGCGCGGATTGGGTGCATGTTGATGTGATGGACGGGCATTTTGTGCCTAATATCACCTTTGGCCCTGCCACCTGCGCGGCCATCCGCCCCCATATTCGTGGTGTCATGGATGTGCATTTGATGATCGCGCCGGTGGACCCGTATATTGACGGCTTCGCCAAGGCGGGCGCGGATTTCATCACCGCCCATATGGAAGCCGGGCCGCATATTCACCGCACCTTGCAAGCCATCCGTGCCAGTGGCGCGAAAGCGGGGCTGGCCCTGAACCCCGGCACAGGGCTGGACGGGGTGGAAAACCTGCTGGACATGATTGATCTGGTGTGTGTGATGACGGTAAACCCCGGTTTTGGCGGGCAGAAATTCATCGACATGACCGACAAGGTGCAGCGGCTGCGCGCCATGTTCGGGGCGCGGCCCATCCATATTGAAATTGACGGCGGAATCACACCCGACACGGCACCCGTGATGGCGCGTGCGGGCGCGGATGTGTTGGTTGCGGGATCTGCGGTGTTCAAGGGCGGATCGGTCGATAACCCCGCGCCTTACGGCGACAATATCCGTGCTATCCGCGCTGCTGCTGAAAATGCCATCGGGGTCGCGGTGTGAGGCGCGCTGTTATATTTGATCTGGACGGCACGCTGATTGACAGCGCCCCTGATATTCATGCCGCAGCAAATATGGTGCTGCAAGGCGAGGGGTTGCCACGCATCAGCCCCGATCAGGCGCGCGGTTTTGTCGGGCGCGGCGCGCGGGTGTTTGTGGAACGCATGGAACATGCAGTCATGGGGGGCAATGAACCCGCGCGCACTGCGCATTTGCATGCGCGGTTTCTGTATTTCTATGAACGCGCGCATGAACACACGAAAATCTATCCGCATGTGCCTGAAATGCTGGCAGAATTGCGCGCCAAGGGGCTGGCGCTGGGCCTGTGCACCAACAAACCCATGCGGCCCACGCTGGCTGTTCTGGCGCATCTGGGCTGGGACGGGGTGTTTGATGTGGTCATCGGGGGCGACAGTCTGGATGTTGCCAAACCTGACCCCGCGCCGCTGCTGGCTGTTGTGACAGGGTTGGGGCTGACGCTGCCCGATATTGTCTATATCGGTGACAGTGAAACTGATGCGGAAACCGCCGAACGGGCGGGCGCAAGGTTCGGCCTTTATACGCAAGGCTATCGCAAGACCCCGGTTGAGCAGATGTACCACCATTTCCGGTTTGATGATTACCGGCAGATGTCCGGTCAGTTATTCCAGCCAAGCTGAAAGCCCGCACATGACCCAACCCCGCCGCCCGATGCCGCCGCCCTTGTATGTGCCCAAGCCCGGTTTCGGGCGGCGCACCCCGCCTGCGGTATTTGCACCCATCATGGGGCTGTTCGGGCTGGGGCTGGGCTGGCGCGAAGGGGCGGCGGTATTTGGCATGTCGCCCGCGATTGGCGATATGATCCTTGGGGCGGTGTCGGTGGTGTTTGTCTTTGCGCTGGTGGCGTATGTGGCAAAACCGGTGCGGCGTGTCGCGGTGCTGGTTGAGGATATGCGCGTGTTGCCGGGGCGGGCGGGGCTTGCTGCTGCCAGCCTGTCACTGATGTTGCTGGCGGCCAGCCTTGCGCCACTGGCCCCGCGTGTTGCAACTGTGCTGGCGCTATGCGCATTTGTCGCCCATCTGGGGCTGGTTGCGTTGCTGGTCTATGTGCTGCGCACAAGCCCACCTGAAGGGCGCGTGGTAACCCCTGTCTTTCATCTGAGTTTCGTGGGCTTTATCATCGGGGGGGTCGCGGCCAATGCGCTGGGCCATCATGATATCGCACGCTGGATCATCTGGGCCATGCTCGTGCCCGCGGGGACAATCTGGGGAATAAGTCTGCGCCAGATCATCACGCGTGTCCCGCCTGCACCGCTGCGCCCGCTGCTGGCCATACATCTTGCCCCTGCCAGCCTGTTCACGATTGTGTTCCATGGGGCCGGCATGCCGGCGGCGGCCCAGGGTTTTGCCGTGCTTGCAGGGCTGATTTTCATAGCGCTGCTTGTGTCGCTGCGGTGGTTGACCGAATCCGGGTTTTCACCCCTTTGGGGGGCGTTCACCTTTCCTTTGGCGGCCTTCGCGAGTGCGCTGATGCTGGTTTCGGACGGATCGGGCGTTTTGGGGCTGGGGGCGGGCGTGGTTCTGGCGCTGGCCACATGTGTTGTGCCTGTCATCGTCTACAAGGTTCTGAAAATGTGGCCGGGCGGCACTCTGGCGGCCAAGACCAACGCCGCCGAAGCCTGAGACGAAGCCCCATACAGGGGTTTTCATTTCCGCCAAGACGTGAAAAAGGAAACTGCCAAGCGATCCACCCATAAGGAGGCCGGTCATGGAGATTCGCGAGGCGCTTACCTTCGACGATGTGCTTCTGGTGCCAGCGGCATCAAGCGTTCTGCCAAATCAGGCGGACACAACCACTTTTGTCACCAGATCCATCAGGTTGAACATTCCGTTGCTGTCATCGGCAATGGATACCGTGACCGAAGCGCGCATGGCGATTGCCATGGCACAGGCTGGCGGCATGGGGGTAATTCACCGCAATCTGGACACCGACACGCAGGCCGACGCTGTGCGCCGTGTCAAACGGTTCGAATCCGGTATTGTCTATAGCCCTGTGACACTGACGCCGAACCAGACACTGGCAGATGCCAAGGAATTGCAGGCGCGCTACAATGTCACCGGCTTTCCGGTGGTGGACGCATCAGGGCGCGTGCTGGGCATTGTGACCAACCGTGACATGCGCTTTGCCAGTGATGACAAGACGCCGGTGCGGGTGATGATGACTGCGGACAATCTGGCCGTGCTGCGCGAACCTGCCGACCGCGAAGAAGCGCGCAGCCTGATGCAGGCGCGCCGGATCGAGAAACTTCTGGTCACGGATGAAAAGGGCCGCCTGACTGGCCTGCTGACGCTGCGCGACCTTGACCGTGCAGTGCTGAACCCCACCGCCTGCAAGGATGATTTGGGGCGCTTGCGGGTGGCGGCTGCGTCAACGGTAGGCGATGCAGGGTTCGAACGTTCGATGGCGCTGATTGATGCAGGCGTTGATCTGGTGGTGATTGACACCGCACATGGCCATTCCGAAGGCGTGGCGCGCGCGGTGGAACGCATCAAGGCGCAAGCGCCCGCCGCGCAGGTTGTGGCGGGCAATGTGGCCACCGGTGACGCCACGCGCGCGCTGATTGATGCGGGTGCCGACGCTGTGAAGGTTGGCATTGGTCCGGGGTCCATTTGCACCACGCGGGTCGTGGCTGGCGTAGGCGTGCCGCAACTGACTGCGATCATGGATTGCGCGGCGGCGGCTGGTGATGTGCCGGTTATTGCGGATGGCGGCATCAAGATGTCGGGTGATTTCGCCAAGGCGATTGCGGCAGGTGCAAGCTGCGCGATGGTGGGCAGTGCGATTGCAGGCACGGATGAAGCGCCGGGCGAAGTGATCCTGTATCAGGGCCGCAGTTTCAAAAGCTACCGCGGCATGGGAAGCCTTGGCGCGATGGCGCGCGGGTCTGCCGACCGGTATTTCCAGAAGGATGCCGCCAGCGACAAGCTGGTGCCCGAAGGGATTGAAGGTCAGGTGCCTTATAAAGGGTCTGTGGGCGCGGTGTTGCACCAGATGGTGGGCGGTTTGCGCGCGGCCATGGGCTATACCGGCAATGGCACGGTTGCCGATATGCGCAGCAAATGCAAGTTTGTGCGCATCACCAATGCAGGGCTGAAGGAAAGCCATGTGCATGACGTGCAGATCACCCGCGAAAGCCCGAATTACAGGGTTGGCTAAGCGCGCATGACCCTTCTGGAACAGACCACCCTGTTCGGGGACTGGCCTACATTGGCGGCGGCGATTGTCGCCGTCTTTCTTGTGGGGCTGTCCAAAGGCGGGCTTGGGGGCGCATTTGCGTTGTTGGGGGTGCCGATTCTGGCGCTTGTCATGTCGCCGGTTCAGGCGGCAGCGCTGTTGTTGCCCATCCTGCTGATGATGGACGGCATCAGCCTGTGGGCGTGGCGCGGCTGGTTCGACCGGGCCACGCTGGTGCATCTGTTTCCGGGGGCCTTGCTGGGAATTGCCATTGGCGGGTTGGCTGCGGCCTTCACATCCGAAGCACTGGTGCGGCTGATCGTGGGGGTGGTCGCATTGGGCTTTGTGGCGCGCATGGCGCTGGCGCGATCCGGTGGCGCGGCCCAAGGGCAAGGGCATGTGCGTGGCGGGTTCTGGGGCACGGTTGCGGGGTTTACCAGTTTCGTGGCCCATGCAGGCGGCCCGCCATTTCAGGTTTATGTGCTGCCCCTGCGGCTGGACCCGAAAGTGTTTACCGGCACAAGCGTGATTTTCTTTGCCGTGGTCAATGCGATCAAGGTGGTTCCCTATGCAGCATTGGGCCAGTTTGACCGCGTGACGCTGGTTTCGGCCGCTGTAATGCTGCCGCTGGCCGCTATTGCGACATTGATGGGCGCTGCGGTTGTCAAGCGCTTGCGTGCCGAAGTGTTCTATCCGCTGATGTATGTGATGATCACGCTGGTGGGCCTGAAACTTGTCTGGGACGGGGTGTCAGCGCTGCTTATCGGATAAGCCCGGCGCGCTGTGCGGTGCGCAATATGGCATCTGCAACGGCATCGGGGTGGGCGTGGTGTGGCATATGGCCAACCCCGTCCAGCCGCGTCAGGTTCACCGAACTGACATCTTGTTCCAGCCGTTCGGAATGTATGGACATGCCCACAGTTTCATCTGCGGTGCCATGCACCACTTCAATCGGGATGTTCAGCGCGGGATAGCCCGGCGCCATCGCCTCGACATGGTGTTTCAGGCTGTTCACCTGCCGTGCATTCAGTGACAATTGCTCGGCGCGCAGGGTCAGATCGCGGCCCAGATGGTCCAGATACCCGTCGGGCACCGGATTGGGCGCAAATACCCCGTCCAGTGTCGAGTCCACCGCCGATGCAGGTGCAAACCGCGCCACCAGTGGCAGCACGACATTCCGGCCCAAGGCAGATGCGCTGATGCGATACCACAACCCCAGATCACCAGGCCACGGATGGGATGCAGGCGCCAGCAATGTCAGCCCCGCCACATCATCGCCACCGCGCAACGCCCATGCCAGCGCAACAGCGCCCCCGTAGGAATGGCCCAGCACAACGGGGCGGGTCACATCCAGTTCGGCGACAGCAGCGCGCAGAATATCGGCCTGTTCCACCGGACCGTCCGGCCCGCCAAAATCATCGGAAAACCCAAAACCGGGCCGGTCCAGTGCAATGACACGAAAATCAGCGGCCATCCGCTCAATCAGGTCAAAACTGAAATCGCGCGCATTCCCGTTTGCACCATGGATCATCACCAGATCCGGCCCTTGACCACGGATCACCGCATGAATGCGCCCGTCCGGCAGGGTGACAAACGCGCCCTCAGGCTGGGTCTGGGCATGGGCCATCCGGTCCTCCACCACGCCCACGCATGCGGTCACAATGCCCGCGCCAAGGGCAAGTGCTGCAAATCTACTGGCCGATATTTTCAAGGTCATAGGGTGTTGTCTGGTAAATCTGGTTTATCCAGTTGCCATATAGAAGATGCGCGTGGCTTCGCCAGCGATTGAGTGGCATTTTCGCGGGATTGTCATCAGGATAGTAGTTTTGGGGCACATTTATGGGCTTTGCGGCGGCCACGTCGCGGTCATATTCATCCTTCAGCGTGGTGCTGTCATATTCGAAATGGTTGAAGATCATCAGCGCGCGGTGCTTCGGATCCTCGACCAGACAAGGGCCTGCCTGATCCGACGCGATAAGCGTGTTCAACCCGTCCACTGCGTCAATATCGGACTGGCGCAATTCGGTCCAGCGGCTGACGGGAATCAGCAGATCATCCGAAAACCCCCGCAAATAGGGCGAGGCCGGCGCCAGATTGCGGTGCCGGAAACAGCCGAACGCCTTGGCGTCCAGCATGTGCTTGTTGATCGCGTGGAAATGCCACAGCATGGCCATGCCCCCCCAGCACACGCCGAATGTGTTGTGCACATGGGTTTGCGTCCAGTCCATAATCTGCGTCAGTTCATCCCAATAGGTCACGTCTTCATAAGGCAGATGCTCGATCGGGGCGCCAGTGATGATCAGCCCGTCAAAGCGTTCATCCTTGACGTCCTGAAAGGGGCGGTAGAATTCGGCCATATGTTCGGCGGCGGTGTTCTTGGTTTCATGTTCCGACATGCGGATCAGCGACAGTTCGATCTGTAGGGGGGTGGACCCGATCAGCCGCGCGAACTGGGTTTCGGTCTGGATTTTCTTGGGCATCAGGTTCAACAACCCGATGCGCAGGGGCCGGATGTCCTGCCGCGCGGCGTCCGTGTCCGACATGACCATGACCCCTTCGCGCGACAACACGTCAAAGGCGGGCAGCGTGGCAGGCAGCTTGATTGGCATGGGCGGCGTTTCCTTGGTCAGTCAATCGTCAGTCGGGCAGTTTTCCGGCAATCAAATCCGTGAAATCAGATGCGGTGCGTATATTTGCCACCTCCTCTGCGGTGACGGTAAGCCCCCAGTTTTCGGCCATTGCAGCGTAACGGGGCGCGCGATGGGCCAAAGCGCGCGCATAGGTCCAGCGCACAAAGGCGTCCGGGTTGATACGCGCGGCGGGCAGGTCGGTCTCATGCTGATAGGCGGCCCATGCATCTTGCAAGAAATCAGGCTGGTAATACATGGGCTTGGGGGCGCGGTCAAAGCGGCGGATCAGTTCGGATGTATGCGCATCGGACCCCTTTATCCAGACCGGCAGCACATGTTTTGTCAAACGCGTCATCAGCGGGTCTTGCGGGTCGTTGGGGTTGATCACCTCGCAGATTGATCCGCCAGTGTCGCAGATGAAATTTGCGTATCCATACAGATCGCCCGCGCGGGCAATGAAATGGGCGGTGTCTGACAGGGCTGCAATTTCAGCGGCGCGGTGTTGTTCCTGACGGGTCATGTATTCATGAAACGGCAACCCGCCTTGATCGGGGTTGCCCGGTTTGCCCAGATAGGTGGAGAGTGGCGCCAGATTGTCAAAGGTGATGTTGGAGCTGATATAGACCGAATCTGACAACAGCAATTCACGCAGAAGCGGCACTTTCATCGCTTCGCGCTTGAAATTATCGGCGATGAATTCGCCCATATAGCGCGTGCCGATCCGGTAATCGACGGAATAGTGGAACCAGTCGCCCGCATCGCGCAGCAGTTTTGACAGATGCGTTTTGCCAAGGCCGGACATGCCAAACAGCATGACACGCTTTGCGGTAGCATCTCGCCAGGTATCGGCATTGGGGTATAACATGGGCGCGCGGTCCTTGGTCGCAAGGTGGTGACACTGCCTAGCCACAGGCGCGCGCGGGGTCAATGCCGCATGAAAAGGCCCCGCCGCGGGGGCAGGGCCTTGGTGTGGTCATAAAGGGGGGCGCTTGATCAGAAGCTGAAGCCCACGCGGATCCCTGCACCAATGGCGGAATTGCTGCCGAACTGGCCATTAATGGTTGGCACAGTGGTTGCACTACCCAGTTTGGTATATTGCACGCCGCCACTGATGGTCATGTTGTCCATCGTGTAGGACGCGCCAATCCCGATGGAATTGCGCTTGCCAGTTGGCCCAAGGTTGCTGGTCGGGCTGCCATTTCCGGTGTCATGCGACAGCGAAACAGAACCGGACCAGTTTTCGTTGAAGCGCCGGCCCACACCCAATGTATACGCCACAGAGTTCTTTTGATATCCGACCAATGGCGCTGCAGACAGGGGGGAGGCCATGAATTGCTCTGGTGCAATCTCAAAGTCTTTCCACTTGACCCAGCGGACAGACCCGAACAAAAGCGTATCTTCGGCGATGCCGGTCTGGAATTCCAGGTTCAGGGATTCGGGGATCTTGGTTGAGAAACGCGTCTGGTTTCTGCCAGGATCAAGAGGCGGGATAGCAGCAGGCCCCGATTCCGTCGCATTGAATGTATGCTTGATAGAAGACTGATAGGTCAGTGCCACACGCAAGGCGATTTCAGGCTGCTCATACGCCACGCCGACCAGATAGCCCCATGCCTGATCCGTATTGGTGGACATTGTGTATTGCAGCGCGGGCAGATCGACAGCCCCGCTGGTCCATGACGACCGAAGCCCCGCATGTGCGCTGAAACCGTTGCCGAACTTATAGCGCAACACGCCGGTCAGAGTGGTGTTTTTGACCTTCCCCGTTGCGCCTGTCAGCGTTGCGTTTGTGCCGGTCGGATAGCGCACATCTGCGCCAAAAGGCTGGTCCAGGATAAGGGCATAGGACAGTTGGTCGTTGATATCGCCCTTGAACGCAATTGATCCGGTGAAAAAGTTACGCGCAATATTGCCTGTCGCACCCGGTGCGTTGCCGCTGACACGCGGAGCACCATAGGTTGCGCCAACTTCCAGATAGTTGCCTTCCTGAAACAAGATGTTCATGGATTGCGGGTTGCGTTCAATGCCGCCTGCAAATGCGGGGCTTGCACCCAGGGCCAAAAGGCCAATTGTGATGTAACTGCGCACGGAAATCTCCTCCTTCATTCCGATAGGGTGGCTCCTCTCACCCGCTGAGAGTTAGTAAGCACCCTATTCACCAACCTGTCACATCTGACTTTGCGTCAAGTTGGGCGTGATCTGCGACATTGTGGCCACAATACAACGCCGAGGTAAATGTGTGGTTAATTCGGGCGCAGCCGCGTTAGCCCCACTGCGCCGCCGCGGGCCAGATCAGGGTCCAGTGTCATGGGAATATATTCGCCCCGGCGCCACAATTCGCCAAGATCGTCATAATGGCGCGACAGCGGGTGCCCTGACTGGCCGGTGGACAGGATAAACACCGAACTTTCAGGATCGGCGAAATCATATACCGCGCGGTAAACCGCCGCATGAACATTGGCAAACGGGTCGGGGTCGCGCCCTGATGTGCGCGCGCGCATCAGGGTGTGGTCGCCACCAGATGTGGATTGCCGGATGTTGACGAAGGCACGCAGGCCGGGCGCATCGCCCAATGCGGCATGGCGGTGGGTGGCGGTATGTGCGTCCCCCCAACGCCAGCTTTCAACCGATGTGCCATAGCGTTCGGTCAGGCGCAGCAGCGCCTCGTCCAGCGCCAGAAGGGCCATGTCGGTGCAGCTTTCGCGTACGGATGACTGAACCACGTTGCACCATTCCGCCGCCCCGTCCGTGTCGCGGAACACCCGTTCAATGAAATCGGGATTGACGTGAATGAAGGCATCTTCCAGCGGGCCAAGCTCATCGCGGATCAGGCGGGTCTGAAGGGCGCGCATCCATGCCGAATAGATCAGGGGTTCGGGCAGATGCTCGTTCATTTCGCCGTTCCAGTCGGCCAGCAGGCTGAGGGCGCGCTGGCGCAGATGGGCGCGGGTGCCTTCTGGTGCGGCCTCGCCCGAGAACCACAGATCGGCGGCCACCAGCGGCAGCAGCAGGCGCGCGGCGGGGCTGACCGTGTCCAGCTGCGCCTCGATGAAACTGTCGCGGGTGTGAACGCTGCGCGCGCGCATCAGGTGCAAAAACCGCGTGATGCGCTGCGTGTCGCCCCAGTCATGACTGACATGCAGCGGAAAGGGGCGATCAAGGATCTTGTTGTTGGTATTGCCCAGAATTCCGCTTTCGGGGTCCACAAAACGCGGATTGGCCGAATAGGGCAAGGTGCCCAGCCAGCGGTTTTCAGCACGCCACCCCGGTGCGGGCATGCGGCCCTGGGTCTGGTGGTCGGCATCGCGGCGCGGCAGGTGGCCCACGGTCTGCATGGCGATGCGGTCACGGGTGGCCAGCATCAGGTTTTGTGCGGGGGCCACGAATAATTCGCCTGCATCAATCGCCTGTTCAATCGTTTGCGATTGCATCAGGCGGATGGCGGCACTCATGGTGGTGTCGTCACTGGTCAGGGCGGTCCAGCCGATGGTTGCAACATGCCCCGGTGGTGTGACGGTGCCCAGATCATACAACGCCCCCGACAGCACCGGCCCGTTCTGGGACCAGCGCAGGGTCAGGGTCAGGGGATCTTCGTCCTTGACGCGGATGATGGAGCCGCGGGTTTCAAATTCGGCCCAGCCGTCCGGGGTGCGGTATTGCCCCGAATTCTCAGGGTTCAGTTCTTCGATGAAGACATCGGAATCATCCACATAGGCCGATGTAATGCCCCAGCCCAATGCGTTTGAGCGGCCCGACAGGATGGCCGGAATGCCCGGAATTGTGGCCCCGATCACCCCGCCAGAGGACAATTCCAAACGGGCCAGATACATCATTGCCGGTGCGGTCAGTTCCAGATGGGGATCATTTGCCAACAGCGCCCCGTCGCCCGCAGCCCGCGCGGGCGCAGCCGCGAAACTGTTGGACGCGCCCGCCAGCGAATAGGGCCGCACAGGCGACAGCGGGTCGTCAAAGGCCGCAACCTGCGTCGATGCAGGCAGATCGGGAAACAGGCTGGAATATTCCGGCACTTCGGCCATGCCCGCGCCGGGCGCATCTGGCATCAGATCACGCAGGCGGTCATTGTCCAGCAATGCAGAGGCCCGGGCGCGCAGCACCTCTGTTGAAATCTGTGAATTAAGCTGCACTGACAGCAGTTTCAGGATGGCCAGTGAATCTGCCGGTTGCCACAGGGGCGTCTCGGCCCTGAACATGAACAGTTCCGGTGCACCGCGACCGCGCGCGCGGTCCGATGTCAGCCGCAGCCACGCATTCACCCCGTTGGCATAGGCGCGCAATGCGTCTTGCGTGGCGGCATCCTGCACATCGAAGGACGCGCGCGCCAGACCGTAAATATCCAGCCTGCGCATCAGTTCATCCGTGCGCAGGGTGCGGCGGCCGAACATTTCGGACAAGCGCCCTTGTGCGGTGCGGCGCAAGACCTGCATTTGCCACAATCTGTCCTGCGCATGTGCAAACCCAAGGCCGAAAAACACATCGTCGTCATGCTCGCCAAAGATATGCGGCACGTTATGGGTATTGCGCAGGATCTCGACCGGGGCGTTCAGCCCGTCCAGCATGAAATCTTCATTATAGTCGGGCAAAGACCGTGACAGGAAGAAATAGAAGGCCAGTGCCGCCAGCGCTGTCAGGGCCAACAGACCGGACAGGATATATACGAGCCAGCGAAACAATGTGAACATGGGCGCAAAACGGCTTTCGGTTGACGGTCATTGTGGCCATGATACCTATTATCTGGGCAGATCAAGCGCAATCACAAGTATTGGAGAGGGCAGGGCTATGGCGAAAATCGCGTTTCTTGGGCTGGGGGTTATGGGCGGGCCAATGGCAGGGCATCTGGCCCGTGCAGGCCATGAAGTGACAGTCTATAACCGCACAACCGCCAAGGCGAAAGCCTGGGGCGCCGCACATGGTGGTGATTGGGCGAAAACCCCGCGCGCCGCCGCCCATGGCGCGGAATTTGTCATGGCCTGCGTCGGCAATGATGATGACCTGCGCAGCGTTTGTCTGGGCGAGGATGGTGCCTTTGCCGGTATGGCAACAGGGTCCGTTTTTGTAGACCACACCACAGTGTCGGCACAGGTGACGCGCGAATTGCATGGCATTGCCGGCGCAGAAGGTGTGGGGTTTGTGGATGCGCCGGTATCCGGCGGGCAGGCGGGCGCGGAAAACGGCGTGTTGTCGATCATGTGCGGCGGCGACGGTGCGGCGTTTGAGCGCGCAGAACCGGTCATGGCCGCCTATGCGCGCGTGTGCAAACGCATGGGCGACAGCGGCGCGGGACAGATTGCCAAGATGATGAACCAGATCTGCATCGCGGGGCTGGTGCAGGGTTTGGCCGAGGCGCTGCATTTTGGCGAGAAGGCGGGCATGGATGGCCGCGCCGTGGTCGAGGTGATCAGCCAGGGTGCGGCGGGATCGTGGCAAATGGCCAACCGGCATGTGCCCATGCTGGATGGTGAGTTCAACCACGGCTTTGCGGTGGACTGGATGCGCAAGGATCTGGCCATCTGTCTGGCCGCGGCAGAGGATGTGGGCGCGTCCCTGCCGGTGACCGCGCTGGTTGACCAGTTCTACAAGGATATCCAGCGCATGGGGGGCGGGCGCTGGGACACATCAAGCCTGATCGAGCGGTTGCGCGCGCCATCCTACGGGGGGAAATGATGCTGTATGAACTGGACGGGCAGCGGCCAGACGTGCCCGAGGATGGGGATTTCTGGGTGGCACCGGGGGCGCATGTCATTGGCAATGTCGTTTTGGGGCAGGGGGTATCCATTTGGTTCGGATGCACCTTGCGCGGCGATAATGAACCGATTGTTCTGGGCGCGGGGACGAATGTTCAGGAAAACTGCATCCTGCATACCGATATGGGCTATCCGCTGAGCATCGGGGCGCAGTGCACGATCGGGCATAAGGCGATCCTGCACGGCTGCACGATTGGCGACGGGTCTTTGATTGGCATGGGCGCAACGGTCCTGAATGGTGCGGTGATTGGCAAAGGCTGCCTGATCGGGGCAGGGGCGCTGGTGACTGAAGGCAAGGAAATCCCGGACGCGTCGCTGGTGATGGGTGCACCGGGGCGCGTCGTGCGGCAGCTGGATGAGGCCGCGCGCGCGCGGTTGGTGCAATCCGCGGCGGGGTACCGCGCGAATATGGCGCGGTTCCGCGCGGGGTTGCGTGCGATCTGATTTCGCCGGGATGTCGTCCTTGGGGGTGGCTTGGGGGGGGGGGGGGCCCCCAACCCCCCACCCAAAACCGGGGCCGGGCCCCCGGGCGAACCCCGGGGCGGGGGGGATTTTT